>CAYWFX010000104.1:0-2161 GCA_964457945.1 uncultured Syntrophomonas sp. | reverse complement strand
CCGGCACCTCCACCAGAGGACCAATTACTGTTGCAAAAGCCTGGGTGGAATGAATGCCGAAAACCGCCACTGCCACTGCTATAGCCAGCTCAAAATCGTTGCTGGAGGCTGTAAATGCAATAGTAGTAGTTCTTGGATAGTCTGCCCCCATCCATTTACCGATAAAAAAGGTTACAAACCACATAAATAAAAAGTATATAGTCAGAGGGATTACAACCCGTAACACATCCATAGGAAGGCTTACAATAACGTTTCCTTTCAGGGAGAACATGACCAGAATGGTGAACAAGAGAGCAATAAGGGTTAGCTTGCCAATGCGAGGTATAAAATTAGCCTCATACCAGTCACGTCCCCTTGACTTAAGCATGATTGAACGGGTGATAATAGCTGCTATAAAAGGAATGCCAAGGTAAACGAAAACACTTTTGGCTATGTCAAGCATCGATACATTAACCGCCATGCTGGGCATACCTAACCACCGGGGAATGATGGTAAGAAATATATAGGCGTAAATGGAGTAAGTTAAGACCTGGAAAATAGCGTTAAAAGCCACCAATCCCGCAACATATTCCGGACTGCCTTCGGCCAGGTCATTCCATACCAGAACCATTGCTATACAGCGTGCCAGTCCCACTAATATTACTCCAGCCATTAGCTCAGGCTTGTCAGGCAATAGCCAAACCGCCAGGGCAAACATAACGATCGGTCCTACTATCCAGTTCTGGACCAGAGAAAGCACCAGCAATTTCCAGTCTTTAAAGACCGTGGGCAGTTCTTCATAACGAACCTTAGCCAGCGGAGGATACATCATTAGAATAAGACCAATAGCAATTGGAATATTGGTGGTTCCTACTTGAAACTGACCCCAGAATGCAGAAATCTGCGGGTAGAAATAACCCGTTCCTACTCCCACGACCATAGCCAGAATAATCCATAGGGTAAGATAACGATCTAGGAAAGATAACTTTTTGGTGATAGATTCACTCATTACATTAACCTCCTATCAAAATAACTATTAACTCTAAACCTGCTTGTTTATTCTTCTAATTGAGTCCCTCCAATCTCAATAAACTTATTTATTGTCTTCAAGGCCTTTTATTACGTTGTTCACAGAATGATCCGCTGGCTTTGTGTTGTGTTAATCTCTCAATATCGCTTTCGCAAATATTGATTTTCCCTAATTCATTATTTATGATCTCTAGAATAAATGGGTACTTGATAACAATTTCATTATTTAAGCGGTAATAAACCCATTGAGATTTTTTGGCAGAAATAATTAGCCCTGCCAACTTCAGTTTATTTAAGTGCCGAGATGCATTGGATTGTTGAATATCAAGAACTTCCTCAATATCGCATACGCATAATTCACCATTTCTTAATAAGTTTAGAATTCTTATCCTGGTTTCATCTGCCAGGGCTTTAAATAATTGTACAATTTCCACTAAATTCACTTCCCCTTTATGATTATATTCGCTTATAGTCATATAATATGCAATTAGAATATTTGTTTAATTTCCCTGGGGTTGAACCCCAATTGCATATGAGACTATTCTTCTAATGCTATTGTTTAGTTCTCTAAGCGATATATGCAAAATAAGCTCCGACAGCAATAATAATAATACCCGCTGCCTTCTCCATTATACTATTCCATTTCGCGAAGCTGTCCATGCGGGTAATTAGCCCGGTAAAGGTTCCGACTAATATAATTGGAATGCCTCTGCCGAGAGCATAAACGAATAAGAGGGTGGCGCCATATAACCAGTTGCCACTGGCCATGGCTAAGGATAGTATCACCAACAGGATGGGGGTACCACACTGTGAACCCACCAAGCCCATAACTAAACCCAGAAGATAGCTTCCTCCCAGACCCCGGGCTTCACCTACTCGGTTAAGAAGATTTCCGCCGAAATTGATGTTGAGTTTGAGGACTCCTAAGAGGTTTAAACCCAGAGTGATACAGACTGCTGCCACCAGATAATACAGGATGCTCTTGCTGGTACCGAAGATGCCGCCTACCGTAGCAATAAACAGACCTAACAGCATGAAAGTGGTAGCCGTTCCCAGTGTAAAAGCCACTGATAAGGCCAGACTTCTCCTGTGTCCGACCTCCATACCTCCGACATAGGCAATAATAATCGGGGCCATACTGAGATTACAGGGT
>CAYWFX010000103.1:0-2426 GCA_964457945.1 uncultured Syntrophomonas sp. | reverse complement strand
ATGAATAGAAAATTATCCGAAGTCGGTCACAAAAAAAGCTCTCTGAAAACCAAGAGAGCTGACTTTGGATAATTTCATTGGACGAAACCGCGGTTGGTTAGAAAGTAGTTTAGCGATTATGGGGAAATAAAAATTATCCCTTTTATTGAATCTGTACATTATTAACCGAGTTATTACAAATGAGACAATTAACGGACAAAAGCATGCCCAAAAGCTATAATAAAATGATAAAAATAGGTACAGCTTCCCCCTCCCCACTGAAGGGTATTTAAAGGCACTATTCAATTACATTTTTTCAGGTGAAGCTCTACTAAGATGACCAATACCGCAGTGTGGACAGATGGTGAAATCTTTACCGGTTAGCTTTTTCAATAAATCAAGCGTGGACAACTTTACTTTTGGTTTATCCCCCATAAGGGTATGCGTAAGCTTTTTGCAAAGTTTGAGTTTGGTAGATTTGTTTCTCGGGCTTAAAAAGCCATAATGCCGTATTTTAGTAAATCCCCTGGGCAACACATGAATAAGAAAACGACGGATAAATTCATCGGCGGTTAAAGTCATTGTTTTTTGTTTGTTGTCGTCCCTGTAGTCACGCCATTTGAAAGTAACCAGACCGTTTTCAAGCTTTAAAATACGGTTATTGGAAATAGCAACCCGATGCGTATAACGCCCGAGATATTCAACTACATAGCCAGCATTCTTAAAGGGTGGCTTACAGTAGACAATCCATTCTTTTTGATAAAGCGAGGATATAAAGTCATTAAAGACACCAGTATCTTGCAAATAAGAAATTGAGCCATGAAATTCAAGCTTAGCCTGTTTGAAAAAATACAGAAATTTACCCCGGAATTTTCTTGATAAAACCTTAACCGGGATAAAAAAGTTTTTCCTGGAGTTAACCCATTTGCCGCAAGAGTTTAACCCGCCACCGGGAACAATACAGTGAATATGAGGATGGTGCATCAAATTTTGTCCCCAGGTATGAAGTATTTCGGTAAAGCCTATTTGTGCTCCCAAATACTTTTTGTCAGCCGAAAGCTCTGCCAAGGTTTCGGCTGCAGCCTTAAATAAAATATCATAAACAAGCCTTTGATTTTGGTAGGCCACTGGATTTAGGGTATCAGGAATAGTGAAAACCACATGAAAATACCCTACATTAAGCAATTCATCTTTCCTGGCCTCAATCCAGCGTTCCTTACTTAAAGTCTGGCACTTGGGGCAATTGCGGTTACGACAGGAATTGTAAGAAACATGTATAAACCCGCATTCATCACAAGCATCAATATGACTGCCTAATGCGGAAGTTCTGCAATTTTCAATAGCACGCATAACTTTTAATTGATTTGCTAAAAGTTTGTGATTGAGCTGATATGCCTTCCCATGTTGGACAAAAATATCCTGTAACTCAGCCATTGGCAGGAATCTCTAAGCCACTATACGCAGGCGAGTTGTCAAGCGGGCTTTTAATGTCTGAGGTTAAATTAGCAAGGTGCAAATAAACAGTAGTGGACTGGATACTGCTATGACCGAGTAATTCCTTAATCTGTAATAGAGTGGCACCGTCTTCAAGCAAATGGGTAGCAAAAGCATGCCGAAGAGTATGCACTGACACATGTTTGGTGATGTTGGTTTTTTTTACAGCTTTATCGAAGGCAAGCTCTATACCTCGGTATGTGATATGGGATACATTGTTTGTTCCAAGAAAAAGCCACCCTTCAGGATGTTTCGGGCGGTATATTCTGAAGTATTCGCGTAAAACATGAAGGCAAGTTTCTGAAAGAAGGGTGTAGCGATCCTTGCCGCCTTTGCCGGATTCTACAAACAAACGCATATTTTTGGAATCAATATGCGCAATTTTTAAGGCGGCGGCTTCACTTATGCGTAGACCCGAGCTATATATCACAGCCAGCATGGCCTTGTGCTTAATGTTATGACAACTCTCAATAATTGAGGAAACTTCTTCTCTGGATAAAACTTCCGGAAGTGTTTTGCGCTTTTTTTGACGCGGTATTTGAAGATAATTCAGAGTTCTATTAAATGTTACGGCGAAGAGAAAACGAATGGCGGCACTGTAAGCATTGACAGTTCCTGGAGAAACTTTTTTCTCATTAATCAAATACAATAAAAAATTACGGATATCGTACTCATTTAGCTGCTCTGACGGGCGGTTACAATACTCAAGAAAAACTCTGGCATTTGAGCTATAGCTCTCCATTGTTCTTATTGACAGTCCCCGTAGCAAGATATCTTCTTTCATTCGCAGTAGAATTTGTTCCTGGCTTTCCATGTTGCGTTCTCCTTAAAATTTATTAGCAGTAGCACTGCATAGCAATTTTAAGGCACTTGCAGACATTTTAGAAAGCTTAACAGGTTATTATGAGATCTATAGATTTTATCGAGTTACCACCGCGCTAGCGGTTTTGTCC
>CAYWFX010000102.1:0-2500 GCA_964457945.1 uncultured Syntrophomonas sp. | reverse complement strand
TCTACCGCACCATAGATAATTCGGGAGGTTTAAGCCTCCCTTAATTATTTTCTGGGAGGCTTTTATTTGCTTCGGAAACAGAAAAACTCGAATTAGGCCCGAATGATAAAAGGGTTATCCATGGTATAATAATATATGGTGATGCTGGAGGTTGATTATTATCCTTCTTACAAAGAAAAACTATCTCAAGTGGTGGATCAGCAAGAAGCTAAGGAGGTAAGTGAAGTCAATTTCCAGTTTTATCTGCAGAGCTTGCCATATTAGAATAAAAAATCACGAAGGAGGACATTTTATATGAAGAATTGTGAAATGAAGTTGGACGGCAATATTTTGACCATAACGGTTGATATTTCAAAGGAATTTGGTACATCATCTTCAGGAAAGAGCATTATTATTGGCTCTACTGAAGGAAACGTATCTGTACCCGGGAAAGAGGATATTAAAATTGGTTTGAATGTCTATCGAAAGGCCTAAAATGGACGGAACTAAAAGAAGTAACATTAAAATCGGGGATACTGTAATGATTGTACAAAAGCAGGATCAACGCAGCGGCAACCTTATTAGCGACCGCTAGGGAGCACCAGCAACCTTAATAGTGAGCTGATGCAAACACCAGCAACATTAATCGCGACTGGAGGGAGCATCAGTAGTACCCGCAGGGTGCAAGCTCACTGAAGGTGCGGTTAATAGGATTCTCACCAATTCACCGGAACATCATCATGGTAGAAAGGTTATGCTTGAGAGTGGTGTTGTCGGAAGGGTAAAAGAAGTAAAGTGAGAAAAAGACTAAGAGAAATTTACACTCGTTAAAATACCGAGCATGAATATTTTAGCTTAATATGCAGGTAAAACAAAAACGCTGTAGAAATTATCAGATTAATAGCTTTGACATCAGGGAGGACAGCCGATGTTTAACGATTATGATGATAGCAAAGATCAGGGCATCGAAATAGAGTCAACAAGCGTGCTTAGTCCTGCCCATAGTTTTCACTTAGCAGATACCTGGATGAAACCTTTGTATCGTGAAAAATCATGTGATTTGCCCATATTAATATATTTCCCTACCTGGATACATTTATGGGAATCTGCTTTAGCAAAACCCAATGGTACAAACGCTGGAATTCTAACCGGCGGGCTTAATAATGATGAGAATGGCGCCTATATAGTAGTAACCGGTTTCATGGAAGCTCAGTACAGCAACGATAAATCACATCGTTTGACCTTTCTTAACCGCAGTTGGGCGAATATGGATAAACAAGTTTTTTCTAATAATATCGCCAAAAAATGTGTGGGATCGTTTCATGTTCATTCTGGTCAGGGAGTATATCTATCTCGCCAGGATTTATCTATTTATAAACAATTTTTGAGTGGGGAGGGACAAATCGCAATTGTCTTGGATCCGCCCAGGAAAGATTACGGGATTTATTATCAACATAATGCGAAGATGTTAGCATCGCGTAATGTTCATGTTTTCAGCAGCAGCAAAGATAATCTGAATGATAATATCACTTGTTTTATCAACCAACTAAAGGCTAATTCATCAAAGGAATCTATTAGTAAAGAAGAAGTACTGGATAAAGATAAAAAAAACAATCGTACTTTTCTACAGAGAACGGAAGGTCTCTTGTTTATTGATACCTTGATAAAAGAAATAAATAAAAGCAAGCAAATAATCGCTGAAGCCAATACGGAGTCAAGTATACTTATGGTAGATGAAAGCCAACAAAATCTATTCCCCAAAAATGAGGAAGCACCCATTTCCCCAGAAAATGATGCAAAAATAGTACAGCCTTTCTATGAAGAAACTCTTCTTCCTGCTAAAGCAGAGCTTATTGATTTCCCCACCGATCATATCCTCAATCTGATTACTTATCCGCGAGTAGAATGCGAACAGAAAAACACCTTGGATATAATTGTCCCACAATATAAACTAGATGATAAAGATATTATTTCTGACGTTTTTGAAACAAATCAATTAAAGAATAAGGGCATTATATACGCGGCTTGGAAAGATGTGCAGCCAATACATACGTTTGATATACGTGTAGCAGATGACCTTCATTTTGAACAAGCCTTTGAGCAGGTTTATGGAAAAATTAACGCTAAATTGGACGAACTAATGAACCGGATGGAATATAAAACAGGCGGAAATAGGAGCAGATCAAGCTAATCGGCCGTAAGCGGACGACAGGCCTAATACTGCAACTCACCAAATCCAAATTAACATCCTCATGAGGGCTTTCACAGTCGGATAATATCTCCAAACCAATAAGATATGCCAGGCGGGCCGCCTAGTCAAGGTCAATATAGCATTCAATCAATTAATTATATCTCACAGTAGACTAATACGTACGGCCGCTCAGAAATGGGCGGCTTTAGTTTTGGGTTGAGAGGGGAGCATTGATTGGAGTTTTTTCTCTATTTCTGTTGGTGAGTAGTACAAAGTTAGGATGCGTTGGTACCAATACTACTCAGCAACCATATTATGGTATAGGACTAA
>CAYWFX010000101.1:0-2843 GCA_964457945.1 uncultured Syntrophomonas sp. | reverse complement strand
CAGATAGACGCATTAAACCAATTTATTCGTATAATTACTGATAAGAAACCTGAGTAAATGTATCGAAGTATCAATGAGTTGACCTTTTCGTTTCTCACACTAAAAAGAAATAGCTCATGTAAATCATGTGAAGCAGGAGCGCAAAGGATTGTCTGATTTTACACAAAACATGTAAGCACGAAACTTTATCAACTAAGAGCCATACCAACCGTGGTGAACGGAATGGGATGGCTTTTCTTATGCTATTTAGCAGCTTGAAGCATAACCGATGCCGTTTTAACATCCAGCGTTAACCCTGAAACATATTGGCGCAAATTAAATAAGCGCCTGAAGAAGGAAGGTAATGAAAGCGTGACAAATTGTCACGCTCAGACCGTCAAAAAAGGCCATGTTTCAAAATTCGAAACGTGGCCTTTTTATATAAATTCATGCAAATTTATTGGCTGTAATCATATGCCAGTGTATTTCTGTTGAAAAAGAAAAGCAATGGGGTTTAATAAGCCCACATTGCCAACTTTTTAAGATTCATGGCAGCAAACTTAAGCTTAACCCAGTTTTTCACCCTGGTTAAGCCTTTAAACAATGTATATCGCATTGCATACTTTTCTTTGGCATCGGCAAATACTCTCTCAATGGTTTGGCTTCGCAACTTGTAGCTCGCTTGCCCAGGAAGTGAATGCCTGAAGTCCTCTGCCTGATCGATATATTTATCCCAAATATGCTTGGTTACCACCTTTTGATGGGTCTTGCTATTGGTACATTTACTGAGATATGGACAGTCCTTACATACTGCGGGATTGCTTTTAAATTCACGATAGCCTTCTTTGTTGGTCGTTGTATACGGCAATACTTGATTATTGGGGCAGATTACGCAATTGTAGTATTCATCGTAGACATATTCATAGGAGTAGAAAAATCCTCGCTTGTTCATGGGCCGTTTGTAGGGGGTGGATGGCTTGCGACCATTATCGATGATTTTTTTGCATATCCATGGCGTCTTGTATCCCGCATCTACCGCAACCGTTGTTACTTCGGGGAACCCCTCCACTACTTTATCGTACACGGTATCAAATACGATGCTGTCATGAATGTTGCCTGGGGTAACTTCAAATCCCAGTATGAAATTTTTCCTGTCGCAGGCTACATGAGCTGTATAAGCGAACTCCACCTTATGTTCTCCCTTGTGGAAAAGGCCACATTCGGGGTCGGTTGTAGATACCGTTATCTGCTTTTTCCCTTTATCGTCATCATCTTTATCTTTTAAAGGCTTTTTGCCGTTTTCGATACGATCTTGGTCAATTTCTTTCCGCAGTTGCTTATCATAATTTCGGGCTGTCTTCCGTGCCAGTATTTTACGCTTCTTATTTCTGTTTGCATTCGCCTTAATGTGGGTTGCATCGATAAAAATGGTGCTTGCATCTACATAGCCCTTTGCTACTGCTTCCTCCAGTATCCATGCAAAGATGTCTTCGAAGATCTCACTGGGAAACCGATGGGCAAATGCATAACTGACTGTTGCAAAATGAGGTATTCTTACGTTTAGATCGAAGCCTAGGAACCACCGATAGGCAATATTCATATCAATTTCTTTTACGGTTTGTCTAAGTGATTTGATCCCATATAAATGCTGAATTAGTACCATTTTCACTAGAACCACCGGGTCTACTGCTGGTCTCCCGTTATCTTCGCAATACAAATGCTCCACTAAATCATAGATATGGGTAAAATCCACCGCCCTGTCTATCTTTCTTAATAAATGGTCCTGGGGAACCATTCCTTCCAAGTCCACAATCTGCATATTGTTTCTTAAATTCTTTGCTCGCTCAAGCAATTTTATCACCCTGTATTATTTTATCATATTTAACACTAAACCCCTGTTAAAACATGGTTTTAACAGGGGTTCTTTGACAGTCTGAGCGTGACAAATTGTCACGCTTTGAAAATGCGTAATACGAATGTTGCTGAGATTATTTAGTCAACGTGGGGGATACGACTATGGTATAATGCCCGTAAGGTTTTTGATAAATTCTAAAAATAAAACATAATACATGAATTCAAAAAAAATTCTTTACTGTTACTCTATATTAGGAAAAAATATTATTTGACGATAAACTACAAATAACATAAACTATAATTGATCATAGGTCAGGGCTTATCTGGTTCTGGCTAAGGAGTGGGGCTTTTCCGGCACTGCTCTTGATCTCGAAAATTCGCCTACCGTTATTCGGTAGGCTTTTTTAATATTTAGTCAAATTAGCTAGTCTTGCTGGTTCACATTCCCTCAGCACGTGTCGCCAATCGTCGTTAAACCTTGAAAGAGAGGGCTCAATATCTATGGCTGAAAAATACATGGTCCCGCTGAAGGTCCGTAATTATCATTGTGACTCTTATGCTCACGTGAATAATGCCCAATATTTAATCCTGCTGGAGGAAGCCCGTACCCAGTTTATGGACGACCTTGGTTGTCCGCTGGAAAACTACCTTAAGCAAGGGCTGTACATCACGGTGACTGAAATTCATATCAAGTACCGGAAACCAGCCGTGACGGGGGACCGCCTGGACGTATTTATCTGGATCCCGGTCATAAAAAGGGCGCAGGTGAAATTTCAACAGGAAATAAGGCTGGCGGGTTGCGGGGAGTTGGTCGCGACGGCGGCTGTTACCTGTGCCTGTATTAAAAATGGCAGACCGACCGCCATGCCTCAGGACTTCCTGGAAATGGTTAAACCCTATCATATACCCGAGGAGCTTGAATAACCTCAAGAGAAACCATTCCGGTCGTC
Source organism: uncultured Syntrophomonas sp. (assembly GCA_964457945.1). GTDB lineage: Bacteria > Bacillota > Syntrophomonadia > Syntrophomonadales > Syntrophomonadaceae > PHAA01. Next base: position 60 of record CAYWFX010000101.1, on the reverse strand, counting down.
ACCGGGGAGTTACCATAATCCCGGGATCAATCGGTATTTGGTGCGGGCCGCATACTGCTC
>CAYWFX010000100.1:0-3246 GCA_964457945.1 uncultured Syntrophomonas sp. | reverse complement strand
TATTCTGCCTTATTTATTCCTTGATAGCCCCTTAGTGAAAAACTAAATGGAGAGTGACTTTATGGATAATTCCAAAAGAAAACTAGTAATAATCCTATTTATGATATTATCATTGGCGTTTGCAGGGAATAAAGCATACCAATATCAGTTTGCACCCCTACCTGTACAGGGTGACCCATACCATACGAAACAATATGCAGAGGCAAATATAAATCTATTAAAGCAACAAAACAAGAAGATTGTAGTGGTTGGGGATTCTATTGTTTATGGTTGGAAATTTCCGAACGCAATAAATGGATACATGTTGGTTAATCGTGGCATTAGCGGCGAAACAACTGACGGATTAATTGGCAGATTCACCAATGATGCAATTAAAATCAAGCCCCAATATGTAGTTATTCTGTGTGGAATCAATGATGCTACAACCATGTATGAAGCAGACCCTGATGGTATAGATTTACAAATCCAAAAAATTGTCAGCAATATCAGATTAATGGCCGAGAATGCCAAAGAAAAAGGAATTGCGCCTATAGTTTGCTCTGTTCTCCCCGTCAACGACAAATATCGTTTACCTACCCAGGATATTAATAATATAGTCATTCAATTGAACGAAAAACTGGAATCCATGACTAAGGTGGAAGGGATTATATACGTTGATCTCTGGTCCATTGTAGTTGACCCGAATACCGGAATGTTAAAAAGCGATTATTCCAATGATGGGCTTCATCCAATCGAAAAAGCATATCAACCAATGTGGAGCCTACTGGTTACTATGCTAAAGTGATCTTTCACTATCGTATAGTAAAATAAAGAGCTTTTTTCTGAACTATCACATAATTGAGAACTATGCCTTTTAAACCCTTGGTTGAGCAAGGTTGCAATTTACACCGCATGTAAGATGGTATGATTAATCTGTATAAAATAAGTGTTTCACTATTGAATAAAGGAGAATCAACCATATTGCAATGACGAAAAGTCCAGCATATATTCCATTTATATTTAAATCAGGTTGCTTTTCCTGTCTTTCTCTACATTCTAGAATTATGTCAACAGGTATAAGTTTTATTGCCAAAGCGATACCCGCAGGAACAAGAATTAAATCATCAAGATATCCCAGGATAGGAATAAAATCTGGTATCAAATCAATTGGACTTAAAGCATATGACACGACTAAACCAATTAATGCCTTAGCATACCAAGGGGTACGATTATGCTTAAACGCTAAATATAATACGCCTAAGTTGGCTTTCATTTCCTGAGATTTGGCTTTCAATAATTGAATGTTCATTTGCAATCCTCCTGAAAGTCGGTTAAATATCCTATTCAATTTTAACCGTTTTAATGCAGTTCACAAAGATAATTCACGTACCTTCCTACTTCGTATAGTATACAGATGGGCTCATAGCATCCAAAGTAGATCGATACCTAATATATCGACATGAAAAATATGCTATAATTTCCATATAAAATAACTAGAATCATATAGGGGGAATTATTATGAGCACTAAGCACATGATCATCGAAACTCGCGGTCACGTCTTGCTGATGGGTTTCAATCGACCGGAAAAACGCAATGCATTTACCCTTGACATGTATTATGACCTGGCTAGAGCTTACGGGGAGTTAAACCGGAACAAGAACCTCCGCTGCGGCTTGCTGTACGCAGTCGGTGATCACTTTTCTGCCGGATTAGACCTTCCCCAATGGGGGCCAATCTTTGAATCAGGAAAATGGGTGCCATTGGAAGATGATATGATCGATCCCTTTGGTGTAGATGAGGATAAGCGCTGCATGAAACCTATGGTTATGGCATGCCAGGGGATATGCTACACGATTGGCTTCGAGTTGATGCTTGCAGCTGATGTTAGGATTGCCACCAAAGACCTTCGACTGGCTCAACTAGAAGTTAAACGGGCTATATTCCCCTTGGCCGGAGGAACAGTTCGCATGTTTCAGGAGATTGGCTGGGGCAATGCCATGCGGTATATTTTGACCGGTGATGAAATGAGCGGACCAGAAGCTTACCGCCTCGGTCTAGTTCAGGAATTGGTAGAACCCGGACAGCAATTTGACCGGGCCTTGGAAATGGCCGAAAAAATTGCCAAGGCTGCTCCCATGGCCGTTCAGGCTGCCTTAGCTTCCTCGCGCAGAGCGCGTGTTCATGGTACCAAAGCTGCTCTGAGCAGTCTTAACGAGGAAATTCTACCTTTGATGAGGAGCAAGGATTGCCAGGAAGGTCTGCAGGCCTTTTTAGAACGACGCGAGCCTAATTTCACCGGCGAATAAGAAGTTATTGTTAAAAAGATACGCGCTATCAGGACTAATACGAAGCCATTATTTTACCGCCACGGTACAGGGAAATAGAATGTACTGTGGCGGTATTCTAAATCTAGTCAAAGTAACAAAGAGGAGATGCGTATTAGATGAATCAAATTAATAGATTACTCGACGAATACCAAATACCAAAGGTTGTAAAAGTTAAACATTTTTTTAATAATGACGTTGAGGAAAACGTTGAAGACGCACTTATGGCAGGGTTAACTGCAAAGGATATACCTATTGCACCTGGCAATCGTATCGCTATAACTTGTGGCAGCCGTGGTCTTGATCAGTATATTCCAGTAGTAAGAACGATAGTGAAGTTTGTAAAATCCAAAGGTGGTATTCCATTCCTTGTGCCAGCTATGGGTAGTCACGGTGGTGCTACCGCTGAAGGTCAGAAGAAAGTTTTGACTCAGTATGGCATTACTGAGGAAGCTGTCGGTGCTCCGGTCTTTTCTTCTATGGAAGTTATAAAGCTTGGTGTAACGGATAAAGGGCTGGGTGTTTATATTGACAAAAATGCTTGTGAAGCTGATGGAATTATTTTGTATAATCGTGTAAAACCCCATACCTCCTTCCGGGGAAAAATCGAGAGTGGATTAATTAAAATGCTGGCGATTGGGCTTGCCAATCAAAAAGGTGCTGATGCAACCCATTTTTTGAAGTATGAAAATATGGCTGAAAACATTGTTTCTGTTGGTAAGATTGCACTAAATAGCTTAAATATTGTATGTGGTGTTTCTACTATTGAAAATGGGTATAACCAAGTTGCTGAAGTACATGTCTCTTGTAAAGATGAGATCTTTGCTAAGGAACCAGAATATTTAGAAAGTGCTTGGTCAAAAATGCCACGCATTGCCTTGGATAAGATTGATGTTTTGATAGTGAGCGAAATAGGAAAAGAAATCAGTGGTACAGGTATGG
>CAYWFX010000099.1:0-3253 GCA_964457945.1 uncultured Syntrophomonas sp. | reverse complement strand
CTCCGGAAGCCTTTTTTCGGGTCTTTAATATTATCCAGACTTTTTAATGGCATGGGGGGAGCACTAGATAATATCTGCATGGGATTATCTATGGGTTCCCGAGTCAACATTTTTAAAGCTGCTGCTAGTAAGGTAACAGAATCGTGTTCGTCCAATAAACTTTCAGCCAGTCCTTTATATTGCCCAATATCTTCCTTTGCTGCAGTTCCAAGGAGGTTATCAACAACTACCCGCTGTAAACCAGCCAAAGCATCATTGGCAGTAGGCATAGGTTTGCGGGTTATCTTATGTTTGATTAGCGACTCTATATATTTCAGATGATTTATTTCGCGCGAATTAACAAAAGTGGTAGCCAAACCGGTTTCTCCCGCGCGCCCTGTCCTACCAATGCGGTGTACATAGCCCTCCGGATCCTGGGGGACATCAAAGTTGTAGATATGGGTAACTCCAGTGATATCCAGTCCCCGAGCCGCTACATCGGTTGCCACCAGAATATCAATAGTTCCGGTCTTAAACTTGCGCATTACCGTATCTCGCATGTTCTGGCTCAAATCACCATGAATGCCTTCCGATGAATAACCACGTTTGCTTAGAGCTTCAGCAATTTCATCAACCCGGCGCTTGGTGCGGCCAAAAACAATAGCCAGATCTGGATTCTGAATATCTAGTAAACGGCATAAAACGTCTAATTTTTGATTTTCTGGGGTTTCAATGTATTGTTGTTCAGTCGCTGATACCGTTACCTCTCGAGGATCAATATGAATTATTTCCGGGTTGTTCATAAACTCCCGGGCCAGAGCCTGAATGTGTGGAGGCATGGTAGCCGAGAAAAGCAAATTTTGCCGTGCCTGTGGAGCTTGTTTAAGTATCTCCTCAATATCCTCTTTAAAGCCCATATTGAGCATTTCATCAGCTTCATCCAGAACCACCATCTTAATCTGCTGTAGCTTGATGGTTCTTCTGCGCATGTGATCCATCAGTCGGCCTGGGGTCCCAACTATAATATGGGGCCTGTTTTTTAGTGCTCTTATCTGTCGATCTATATCCTGCCCACCATAGATAGGTATAGACCTGATCCTTTTATACTGCCCAATCTTATTGAGCTCCTCAGCTACCTGCATAGCCAGCTCACGAGTGGGTGTAATCACAATTCCCTGGATTTGTTCATAGTCAAGTTCGCATTTGTCCACCAGGGGTATCCCATAGGCTGCCGTTTTCCCCGTTCCGGTTTGGGCCCTGCCGATCAGGTCTCGGCCCATCATGGCTATGGGGATCGTCATTTCCTGTATAGGTGTGGGTTCCTCAAATCCCATATTGCTTATTGCCTGCAGGATAAGAGGTGCAATGTTCAGTTCGTCAAATTTTTTCAATACTACTATTTCTCCTTTATACTTGTATTTCTTTTATTATTATATTTACCCAATATTGCTATTTTTATAGCTTATTGCAAACATACTTATCTATTATTTCATATTGGCAAATTATTGTATACATGAATCGTATAAAATAATATCACCATGCCATTCCATTTCCTGTCTCCCGACAGATGTTGTAGGATATAATTGGTATATGAATGTTAAACATAATCTATTTGAATCTATAAACTGAATAAATTGAACGGAGGCTTTTTATGAAAAAACTAATCAATTATTTCTCTGGGGGATTGCTCTTCATGGTCCCCATCGTTCTGACCCTTTATATTTTCTACATTATATTTGTAAAAATTGATGGGCTTTTAAAAATACCCCTTCCTGGACTGGGCGTGGTGCCTGGTGTGGGCTTTATTGCCACCATTCTCCTATTGATCCTGGTAGGATTTCTGGTATCCAACTTCCTTACCAAGAAGCTTTTTATATTTTTAGATAGTCTGCTCAACCGGCTGCCTCTAGTGAAACTTCTGTACGGATCAGTAAAGGATCTACTGAACGCCTTTGTCGGTGATAAGAAAAGCTTTAACAAACCGGTGCTGGTTAAGCTTTCAGATGAGAGCCACGCTCATGTCATGGGCTTTATCACCTGTGAATCCCTCAGCAACTTCGGCCTGGATGATTATGTAGCCGTCTATGTTCCGCAATCCTATAATTTTGCCGGACAGTTGCTGGTTTTTCCTACTGGTCATGTACAGCCATTGGAGTGTAACAGCGCTGACATGATGACCTTCATTGTCTCCGGAGGAGTAGCAGGGAGTTAGGGACTATCAAGAAATAAACCAGTGACGTCCAAGGATGGACTAATGTCGCGTTGCCATGGATGGCAAGGAGCGATCATTTACTCCGGTATTTTTCACACTATACTTCGTTATCAAAGCTTGGCATACGTCCACCCTTCGGGTACCACTGGTGCTCCCTTGCGGTCGCCAATAATGTTGCAGTATGACTGCACTTTGACGCCTTGTCTAGCGTGAAAAATCCTCGGAGTATTCTGCCTTATTTATTCCCTGATAGCCCCTCACCAGAATAAATTTCAGAAAAGCTCGCAAACTATAAAAAATGTAGGGAGGTTTCTGAATGAGTGAAATTAGTGGGATTCAAGCTATTGGATGTAACGTCAGCAGTTGCAAGCATTTTAATGACAGTAAATGTACTCTTTCTAATATCCAGGTGGGTGCCAGTACCAATGCTTCTACTGGTATAGCAGAAGACGAGACCCTATGCATGAGTTATGAAAGACGGGATGTGCAAAAAGAGGATCGTGCTGAACATGTAAAGCGTTTTGGGCTAAACGATTAGTTTAGAATCACCTGAGCAGGTAGCGACTACCTGCTTCAGACCGTCAAAAAAGGCTAATAGCTGCGTTAATTCGGAAGGTCCGTTCAATCGACGTACCTCATGTACGCCTCAATCACGGGCCTTCCGATTGCCTTGCTCTTAACCTTTTTTGCTCGCTCTGGCAGGTAGCCGACTTTTTCGACACCCTGGAGCAGGTAGCAACTACCTGCTTTTTTCTTGCCTAAATTCGGTTGCGAACTATACTACTGCTTCCAGGCTTCTTTCTGGTTCTAGATGGATTTCATGGATAGGGATACTTTTCCCCGCTCCCTATCAATCGACAAGACCCTTACTGTAACCACATCCCCAACCGATACTATTTCCATAGGATGGCGAATATAACGGTCAGCTAACTCAGACAGGTGAACTAATCCATCATTCTTTACTCCGATATCCACGAAGGCTCCAAAGTCCACTACGTTTCTTACTGTCCCGGTCAGGGACATACCTGCAGCCAGGTCTTCGATGCTTAGTACATCAGTCCT
>CAYWFX010000098.1:0-3517 GCA_964457945.1 uncultured Syntrophomonas sp. | reverse complement strand
AAAGTATAGATTGTATCTAAGCGGGAAAGCTATTAGCAAAATGTACCATAAAGGGGTGGATAGCTATTAACGCCGATACAAACGCTCGTACCTTATATCCTTTTCCTGCTGAACTGATTCGCACTCGGATGAAAGAAGTTCTAACAGCAGACAATCCAGGAATAGATAGCATCATCGATTATCTAACTGAAAATAGCGGTAAGATGATCCGGCCACGGATGGTATTTCTGACCGCATCCATGTCTGCCCATGACCCTTTAGTGGTCAGAGACATAGCCGTAGCCGTCGAACTCATCCATTTAGCTTCTCTAGTACACGATGATGTAATTGACCATGCCATGATGAGGCGGGGGCGGGAGAGCATAAACAGCATCTGGGGGAATCACGCCAGTGTTCTCACAGGTGATTATTTATTTGCCAGCGCGTTCAATCTCATCAATATGCATGGCATGCAGGATATAATGGAGAATGTCACCACGACCATCCGCATTATGTGCTCCGGGGAAATTAAGCAAATGTCCCTGGCCGGTGATCTTAATGTTACGGAAGATCAATATCTCGAGAAAACTTATGGTAAAACCGCCTGCTTGTTTGCCTCTAGTTGTAAAGTAGGAGCATTGGCTGGATCTATGCCCCCCGAGTCAGTTAATGCCTTAGGACAATTTGGCCTCTGTCTCGGATATGCCTACCAGATACTAGACGACCTCTTGGACTTCCTCTCTGAAAGCAGTTTGCTGGGTAAACCAGTTGGAACTGACCTCCTGGAGGGAAATATCACCCTGCCAGTCATTTATGCCCTGAGAAGTAAAGAATACGGACCCTGGCTGCGTTCACTTCTGGAAACTCGCCAGCTAAATGCCCAGCAGATGGCTGAGGTGATCGAGGTCCTTATTGACAGCAAGGCAGTTGAATATTCACTCCATTTATCACGCCAGTTTATTGCCAGGGGGATAGCTTATCTGGATCTACTTCCCGTTAGTTCAGCTATTAAAGAACTTAAGCTAATGGCTGGCTATTTGCTGGAAACCTATTACCAGAAGCTAAGTCATTATGACCGACCAAGCTCCCAGGAGGCGGCCCGGTTATGAGTAGCCTTGAAGTTAAAAATGAGAAAAATCGAGCCGAGGTATTATATCGAGATAAAACCGGTGGCAGCCAAGCTCGGCTCCTGTTTCATTACATTGGTTATACGCTGCCTAAGGTAAAAAGGCTGTTAAAATACTGGACAACAGAAGCATATCAATGCGTGGATGAAGAATTACGGGTGCAGGCCTTAGCCAGTATAGCTGGCAAAGACTTTCATTGCCAGGGTGGTGCTGTATTTGCAGTTCCTTATCTGGAGCGTGAAGATCTTCTGTTAAAACTAATCATAGCCTATCAAACCCTGTGTGACTACCTGGATAACCTATGTGATCGGGCTAACTGCCTGGATGGAGTGGCTTTTCGCGAGCTGCATGAATCCCTTCTGGATGCCCTTAGCCCTGAAGTTGAGCTGCACAATTATTATCGAAGTTATCCCTGCCAGGATGACGGTGGATATATTGCCAAGCTGGTAGAGGAATGTCGTCAATGTATAGAACAGATGCCCTCATATAGCGTGGTTTACCCAGATCTAATCCAACTGGCCCAAATATATATTGACCTCCAGGTAAAGAAACACATAGACTGGGAGCTTAGAGAAAAGACCTTGATAGACTGGGCCAACTCACATCTTTCCGGGCATCCAGATGTGCTATGGAATGAGTTTGCCGCTGCCAGCGGCTCTACTCTGGCTCTATTCGCGCTATTTGGATTGGCTACCCAGCGTAATATTTGCCGCAGTGATAGCCAGCTTATGGTACAGACCTATTTCCCCTGGATATGCGGCCTACATATTTTGTTGGATTATTTCATAGATCAGGAAGAAGATCGTGCTGGAGGGGACCTGAATTTCACCTTCTATTATTCAAATCAGGAAGTAATGATGAATCGTTTTAAAATATTTATTCGGGAAGCACATATTAAAGCCAGCCAATTACCACATCCTGGTTTTGAGAAAACAGTCATAGAAGGCCTTTTGGCAATGTATTTTTCCGACAAAAAAGTTAAAAAACAAGGAATTCATAAGATGGCTAGAGAACTAATAAATGAATCGGGTCTAGGAGCCCGCAATACCTATCACATTTGTTCACTGGTACGAAAAATCATTTAAGAGGAGATGGATAAAAAATGACTGACGTAATAGATTATCAGATTTATGGGGATGACATGCAGATTGTGGAAATTGAACTAGACCCCGGTGAAGGAGTACGGGCTGAAGCTGGAGCCATGATGTTCATGGAGCAGGGGATTGAGATGCAGACCTCCACCGGAGGAGGCATTTTCAAAGGCTTCAAACGCGCCATTACCGGAGAAAGCTTCTTTATTACCACCTTTCTTAATAATGGCAGTAATAAAAGTCGGTTAGCCTTTGGTGCGCCTTATCCCGGCAAAATAATTCCCCTGGACCTGACGCAGTTGGGTGGTAGTTTCATTTGTCAGAAAGATTCATTCCTCTGTTCTGCTCGGGGAATAGAAATCGAAGTAGCCTTTACCAAGCGCATTGGAGCAGGTCTGTTTGGTGGGGAAGGCTTCATTCTGCAACGGCTGGAAGGCAACGGAATGGCCTTCGTTCATGCCGGCGGGACTTTGGTGGAAAAAAGGCTGGCCGCTGGAGAAACATTGCGCGTTGATACTGGCTGCCTGGCAGCCCTTGCTCCAACAGTAGACTATGACATCCAGTTTGTAGGTGGTTTCAAAAATTCACTGTTTGGTGGAGAAGGCTTATTCTTGGCTAAGCTGACCGGCCCAGGTTTAGTGTACCTGCAGAGCCTGCCGCTCTCCCGTCTAGCTGACCGAATCGTAGCCGCATCCCGGTTTGGTAGTAATAGAGAGGAAAATAGAGGTCTCGGTGGTATTGGTGGAGCTGTGCTGGGTGCAGGATTACTGGGCAGCTTCCTCGGCGGCGGGGATAGTGATTAGTATTATTTGTATGTGTATCACTTGGGCTTCATTTGTGTCAGAATATAACTGAAGTGATAAAAAATGAAGGCTTCAATTATCCGTGCAAGGATTGAACCCCAACTGAAAGAAAATGTAGAAAATGTGTTGAACAGTCTGGGAATGACATCTGCCGAGGCCATTCGCGTTTTTTTTAAACAGATCGAACTACGTAAAGGTCTACCTTTTGCAGTTGAATTACCCAATAAGGAAACGGAAAGAGTATTTAAGGCTACTGATAAGGGAGAAAATATTACACAATGCGACAGTACTGAAGAGATGTTTGAAAGACTGGGAATCTGACGTGCTGAAGCCAGTTTACACAAAACAGTTTGAAAAGGATATAAGGCTGGTAATTCGGCGGAAGTTGATTTAGAAAGAAATGGAACCCATTCTGATTTGTTTCGATAGCGGGATAAACAAAGTAAATAAAACCCCCGGAAATGTGAACCGCTCCCTGTCAAGTAGACAGACTAAAAAACAAAACTTTTCCCTGGGC
>CAYWFX010000097.1:0-3669 GCA_964457945.1 uncultured Syntrophomonas sp. | reverse complement strand
AAATAGGAAATAGCCATCAATACGTGACCAGGTCTTCGGCAGATAACCGATATCAACACCAGTAATTATCCAGCAAGCGGGTAAAATGGCAGCTACAAGGAAGGTCATACTCTTCACTGAGGTTAAATAAGCAGGTGCCCAAAGAGTTAAGGCAATAGATAGGGTCAACCAAGCCCAACCATCAAGGCGAGCATCAGCTGTCATGGCATTCTTGGCCATAATAGTCTTGGTAATTAATTCAATGCCGGTTGTAAGCATAAAGAAAGCCGAGAAAAATAGGAAAACGTTTCCGCCTGTCATATGGCCATCTCTTAATTCAATTAATGCAACTGTAAATTGAACAACAAAACCACCTATTAACCAACATCCAAGAAGCGGTGCTGCGGAACCAGCTACCTGACCTGTGTGTAATGCTCCGAAAGTAAAACATGCCATAGCTAAGGCTACCAATCCAGCGGGTCCAGGACTTGCAAAATGATGATGAGTATCTGCTGACATTAAAAATCCCCCTCACATTTTTTTATGATTCCAATACCTTAAATAAGATTGTTGAATCAAATAACGTTTCATAATATGCACACTATTTCTAATTATTTTTCTCTCTCTAGATTCTGTGTGTTTTATAGTCCGAATAGTCTATATACGTTATTACGCTTTTCTGGACTAACCAAGAATGATCTCCACTTCCTCAAGTCTCTACTAATCGGTCAGCAAACTATTGCTAGTAAATCTCAATATTCCTAGTTATTGGGTTTACACTATAGAGTATTCTCTGTGGTTAAAGTAAAATACATATCAACCAGTTTAAAACCCGCGCCCTGATTCAGGGGGAACGTCAGCAAACTGGCGAATCATACCTCCTTTCCATAGAGATTTAGCATTTTTTGAAACAATCTCACCACTTACCATATTATATGCTGAATACTATTCTGTCAATTACAAATACATTAACATACTATGGAAATAATTCCCGCAAAGTCTGTATTAATCAATGCAGGGTAAATTAGTAAAAAAGGCATAAATAAATATCTCTAACTCTAAGTATCTATAATTAAACATATAATGAAAATAAAAAGGGAACATCTAACTAAGATTAAAAATGACATAAACAATAAAAGGCTTGCACCTTGCAATAGATTATAACTATTTTGAAATACTATGTTTTTACAGCAACGAATTTGAGGTATTATAAAGTAGTAATCTTATATAGGGAAGGCTAAGGAGGCAGCAAGATATGGCGGAGATTAGAAGGGATCTGGTAAAGAATAATTGGGTGGGGATTGCTGCCGATATGGCTTTAAAACCTCAGGAGTTTCCAATTAACAAATGGGGTATTGAGACCACAGCTAACGATATTTTTTGCCCTTTTTGTGAGGGTCATGAGGAATTTACTCCCCCGGAGATTATGGCAATTCGGCATGGCGATTCGGAGGCCAACGCATCAGGTTGGTCAATTCGAGTTATACCCAATAAATTCTCAGTACTTCATCTTGATGGTTTCCTAGAGAGAAAACACAACGGTATTTACAGCCATTATAACGGTGTGGGAAGACAAGAGGTTATAATCGAGACCCCTCTACATGGAGTTGACCTACATAAGTATGATCAAGAAAGAATAATGATGATTATTAAGGTGCTCAAGCAGCGTTATAACGTTTTGTCTCAGGATGATAGGATTAAATACATACAAATATATAAGAATCGGGGTATTTTCGCTGGAGCTTCACAGGAACACAGCCATAGCCAGGTGATGGGATTACCCTTTGTTCCCCAGGAAAATTCAGGGGTCATAGATTATTATAATAAAACCGGTTCATGTCTATTGTGCGATATTATTAGACAGGAAAAGCTTGCTGGAGAAAGATTGGTTTATGAAAGTGAGCACTTTTTGCTCATATGTCCCTATGCATCAAGATTTCCTTATGAGACCTGGGTAATACCCAAAGAGCATTGCGAGCATTTCGGAGCCATTAGCGAAGCGGAAATTAATGAACTGGCTATGATTTGCAAGAAATACACCAGTGCAATGATTGATTGTCTGCAAAATCCTGCTTATAATTATATGCTAAACACTGCACCGGTTAACGTACCTGATATCCCTGGATTTCATTGGTATTTAGAAATAACCCCCCGCTTACTGGTAACTGCAGGAGTGGACATTGCCACGGGGATATATATGAACCCGGTTGCTCCAGAATTATCAGCCCAACTGTTTAGAGATTATATGCTAAAACAGGATTGATGAGGTAGTTAAATGACCAATTTGTTTTATCCACGGATCTATGTTGATTCTTTACTTGAAATTCCGCGCGACAAGCTCAGGGAAATGAATATTAGCGCATTTATTATTGACCTGGACAATACTATAACCGAATGGAACAGTAACGAACTACGTTCAGAGGTGGAAGAATGGTTTGTGCTTATCAAGGCCGAAGGTTTTAAAGCCTGTATTCTGTCCAATAATGGTGAGCAAAGAATCCAAAAGGTAGCGGATAGGCTGGGTATACCGTTTATTCACCGGGCTGGTAAGCCTCGTCGTGGTTCCTTTCATCGGGCCGTTTCTCTTATGGGAGTCAGTGTTGATGAGGCAGCAGTTGTCGGCGATCAGATATTTACCGATATTTTAGGAGGGAACCGGGCAGGAATGTTTACAATCTTGGTTAAACCTCTGGCTCGCAGAGAGTTTTTGGGTACCAAAATTAACCGGACCCTAGAGCTTTTTGTTTTACGCCATTTACTTAGAAAGGTTACGGGAAAGGACGGGTTCGTAAGGTGATTATAAATAACGATACGATACTGATGGGGGTTATAGGTAACCCAATAGGACACAGTCTTTCACCTCTTATGCATAACCGCGCCATCGAAAAGTTGGGCCTGAATTATGTGTACCTACCATTTGAGGTTGCCCCGGAGAGGCTGGGCGACGCTGTAGTAGCTGTGCGAGCTCTGAACATGAGGGGTATAAATGTTACCATACCCTTTAAGGAAATGGTAATCCCATATCTGGACGATATATCGGCAGAAGCTCGAGCCTGCGGAGCGGTCAACCTTATCAAAAATGAACATGGCCGTTTAGTCGGTTACAATACTGACGGCAAAGGGTTCCGAGCTAGCTTGGTGGATGAAGGGGTTTCCTATATAAAAAGGGCTTTGTTTATTGGGGCAGGGGGAGCGGCTCGATCGCTAGCCTATGAATTAGCCATATCTGGAGTTAGCAAAATGGATTTTCTTGATATTTACCTGGACAAGGCTCAAGATATAGCTCGTTTTGTCGGTCAGTTTCACAACTGCTTGGCTACAGGTGATAGGATCAGCGAGGAATTGTTTTCGAATCTAAGCCAGGAGGCTGACCTGATTATCAATTGTACCCCGATGGGCATGTTTCCAAATGTTGAAGGTGTACCGGTTAGCTCTCTGCATAAGGCTTCACACAATGCGGTGATATATGATCTGGTATATAACCCATTTACTACTCGTTTTATTGCTATGGCTAGGGCGAGGCATCTTAAAACCATTAACGGATTATCCATGTTGGTGCACCAGGGAGCGCTTACACTTGAAATTCTAACTGGAGCCAAACCGCCAATTGCCTTTATGAAGGAAGTGGTTCTCAATTACTATAAGAAACAATAAAGGATTTACCCTCTTGGAATTGTTGATGGTCATGGC
>CAYWFX010000096.1:0-4019 GCA_964457945.1 uncultured Syntrophomonas sp. | reverse complement strand
ATGGAGATAAGATTTTGGTCCTTCATAAGAAATCCAATAACCGAATGCCTGTTTTTCTATGGGACTTGCCCGGTGGTACGATGAAATTTGGTGAAGCGCCCGAAGAAACCATCATCCGAGAAATTGCCGAAGAAACCGGTTTAATAGTTTGTGATCTGCGATTATATGATACTTGGATGCATCAAAAGGATGAGCTGACCCAACTATCTGGGGTGATCTATTTGGGTCAAACAGGTGATACTGATATTGTCTTATCTGATGAACATGACCGTTTTCAGTGGATTACTTTAGATGATCCGGAAGTCGAGGCAGTCCATCCGGCCTTTAGGCCTAAAATCATTAAGTTAAGAAATGAACTTCGCCAATGCTAACTCCCTGGCGATGAATAACCACCTCTATACGTTATTAGCAATCATCATATAGAGGTGGTTTCGTTTACAATTATTTTCAATATAACCATGGAATTTTACGTAAACTGCAATCAACCTAGCTATTGATGGATAAGTTTTGGCAGGCATCGCGTACAGGCCCATAGTGCCTCCCCTTTATGCTTAATTGGCAGCAAGTAGGCATCATCTTCGGTGGTATGGCAAAAATTGCACAGCTGTGGTATATAATGACCGGGCATCTTAATTTTCATTGCTTCTACCGCTTTTTCCGAAAATAGATCCGCATCCCTCACTTCCAGAGTCAAGGCTCCAACCGGACATACCCCCAAACAAAACCCAGCTCCATCGCAAAGCTCTTCTCTGATCACTTTGGCTTTGCCATCTACCAATTCCAGCGCCCCTTCCGCACAGGGGGAAATACAAACCCCGCAGCCATTGCACAATTCTTCGTTTATATGAATAATGCTTCTCTTGATCATACTATCAATCCCCACTTTCCGGCATGGTATTCCTTCATGCAGGCACTTCTGCCTCGTAATCTGGTTAAGAATTTCTGGAATTTATTCTATCTCTTTTCAATGGTGCGTCCCCTCAATTACACGGATTCCTTTGGCTTCAATATTGGCCTTTATTTGCTTCCGGTTTGGGCATTTCGGATACTCACCCTCCAACATCATGCAGGAAGAGAGATGCACCACATCGAGACCGTGATCCACCAATTTATCGACCAATCTTGAAACCCTGCGACCGGAACAACCACCACAGGTAAAGTATCCTATCACTTCACAATCATCATTATAATCTTTGAAATGTGCATGGCGGCCGTTGAAGGCCTTGAAACAAGCCACTCCAGGGCAAACCTCGGAGACAATCTCACATCTGACTACGGCGATCCGGGTCTTTTTCTTCTCGCTTACCTGGTCGTCTTCCGCAAATTTAATGTGTTTATCGCGAGCAGCTCTGACATCTTCCACTGTAACTTCACTCTGCCCGTTGCTCTTCACATAACTCTCAACTGCCCTCCGAGCCATCCCCCGTACGAAACTAGGAACTTTTTTCAATTCTTCGAGTGCTTCTTCTCTCCAGTTTAAATCACTCATATAATCCCCTGCTCTCTTTTGTCAGTGACATGCCCTAAACGCCATAATACTTACGACTTAATCATAATCAGCAGCATCTTAAAGTTCTCAACGGCATTAACTGCATGCGGCTGATTAGCGGGCATAATGATCATTTCCCCTGCATCCACTATATTAGGCTTACCCGAAATTGTAATTTCCGCTTTACCTTCAAGTACTACCACCATAGCATCAAACGGTGCACTGTGCTCACTTAATCCCTGACCCTTAGCGAAAGCGAATAGCGTTACAGTACCGGTAGACTGTTGCACCAGAGTCTTGCTAACAACCGAACCTTCTTGGTACTCAATAAAACTTATGGGGCTGATGGTATGCCCCAGGTATTCATCTAGTCCTATTTTTGTAGGTTTAATCACATTTTAACCTCCTAACTTGATTATTGGGGACTGTCAAGAAATACTAGTCATTTACAGCCCCTTAGGCTATAATAGCAGCCAAATCTTCGTCCACTGTCGTGATGGGTTTAATATCGAAATTATCAACCAGCACCTGCAATACATTGGGGGTTATAAACGCTGGAAGACTAGGCCCCAGACGAATGTTTTTAATACCCAGGGATAGAAGAGTCAGTAGTATAGAAACCGCTTTTTGCTCATACCATGATAAGACCATGGAAAGTGGCAGGTCGTTAACCCCGCATTCAAATGCATTAGCCAAGGCCACTGCTATTTGAACTGCAGAATAGGCGTCGTTGCATTGGCCAACATCCAGCAGTCGGGGGATACCCCCGATATCACCGAGCTTGTGGTCAAAGAAGCGGAATTTGCCACAGGCCAGGGTAAGAATTATGGTATCATCAGGCAGCCTATCAACCAGATCAGTAAAGTAGTTACGCCCTGACTTGGCACCATCACAGCCACCTACCAGGACAAAGCGTTTAATTGCACCGCTCTTAACCGCCTCAATAACCTTGTCAGCTACACCCAGAACTGCATTTCTAGCAAAGCCGGTTAATACCGAGCCCTTATCCTCATCCTCAGCAAAGCCAGGCATTTCCAAAGCTTTCTCGATTAATTCACTATAATCATTATTGATTAGATGAGTAACTCCCGGCCAACCTACCGACCCGGTTGTAAATATGCTGGAAATATAACTTACATTAGGCTCTTGAATGCAATTAGTCGTCATTAGAATCGGCCCTGGAAAAGCTGCAAATTCCTTCTTCTGATTCTGCCAGGCAGTACCGTAATGGCCCACCAGATGTGCAAATTTCTTTAATCCAGGATATCCCAGCGCGGGCAGCATCTCCCCATGGGTATAAACATTAATCCCCTGGCCTTCAGTCTGTTCCAGTAATTTTTTCAGATCCTCCAGATCATGCCCAGATACCAGAATACATTTACCTTTTAGATGCCCGAGCTTAACCTCGCTTGGCTCAGGATGTCCAAAACTAATGGTGTTGCCCGCATCCAACAGTTCCATAGCCCTGAGGTTGATCTCGCCACATTTTAACACCAGACCCAGCCATTCTGCCATCGACTTAGCTTCCCCAATCAAGCTGGCCATAGCCTCATGAATGAATGCATAAACAAGCTCGTCCTCCTGCCCTAAAATAGCAGCATGATATGCATAGGCGGCTACACCTCTAACTCCGTATAACAAAATCTCTTGCAGAGAGCGAAGGTCGGGGTCAGTTTCTTTGCTGCCCGGGTATCCGCAAGCTTCTCCCTGCTCAATAAGTCCTTTCAAATCGGAGGCCAGTTTAAGACTCAAGCTGGCATTTAGACCTGCTTTATCAATAAGTTCTGAAGTCTTTTCTGCTGCCGAGTGTATATATTTTTCCACCGCTATAGGATCAAAGTTTACATTGGTTAAAGTTACAAAAAGAGCATCACTAGTAAACCTGTTTACGCTAGCATCTACTATGCCCTTTTGTCGCACCTGCTGAGCGACCTCGGAGAGTTGGCTGATCGAATAGCTGAGTAGATCCAATAATGCTGCTAGCTCCGGCTTTTTACCGCAGACCCCAAACGTATTACATCCGATACCTTTGGAAGTTTGTTCACATTGGTTACAAAACATTAATAATTCCTCCTCAATAAATTTTAGTAATCTATAAAAGTAACCATTCCTAAACGTTTTTGTAATCGTCACTAAATATATTTTTCTCACTGCCTTTATCTCCATCCAGCGGAAACATAGATATTATGGATTATATATATCTACTTTAAAGCCATAAAAATTTGCTATCTTAACTCTCTTCCCCCTTTCCTTCTGCCACAATATCAGCCAAGCTTTTTTTCCTTAACTCTTGCAGCATTGCGGTTTGTGCACTGGATAGTACTTTCCGAACCTGACAATTCTTCATGTTCGGACATTGATAGCCGGGGCTTAAGCATACGTTGAGTGCAAATGGCCCCTCCATTGCTTCTATTACATCAGCAATAGTAATATCTTCAAGCGGTCGTCCCAGTCTTACCCCACCTTGAACTCCTCGCTGGGTAACTACCAGACCTGCCCGCGAGAGAATTTGAACTGTCTTGTGCAAAAA
>CAYWFX010000095.1:0-4340 GCA_964457945.1 uncultured Syntrophomonas sp. | reverse complement strand
CCAACCGCCCGTCCGTGGGCGGTGACCGGCTCGGAACGTCCTGTTCCTCGCCCCCTTCCACTCATCTGTCTTCGCAGGACAGCACGGCCTCCTGCGCAACGTCGCATTCATAATTACTGAATTTGTCCTGTACATCTGAACTTCTTCACGAAAATCGTTTTCATCTAAGCCACTATTATATAACGGGAAGTGGGGACACCAGTAACTCCGCCCCTTTCCAGCAAGTATATTCGCAGATTATATAGCGTAACAGATTTAGTAATTATGCTGGCGACCTAGCGGAGGAGGCCGTTCTACCCTGCGAAGACGGGGGAGCGTAAGGGGACGAGCGACAGGACGTCGCGAGCCTGTCATCGACCACGGATGGGAGATTGACAGGGTGCCCCTGGAGCTCGACCGGCAAGCAGCTGGTAGAACGAGCCTCCGGAGATGGGAGCAAGCAGAATTACTAAATCTGTTAGCCCCAGATTACAGTCAACAGCAAAACCCGGTTCCCCTTATATCACAGAACTTCATAATGTTTGTTGCGCATTATCAATATACTGTGAAACTTGAATTACTAATTTAAATCCTTTGCCTAACAAAAAACCATTCCCATATCACGCTTTATTTTATCGTACTGGGTGAGAATAGGAACCTATTTTTAGCTCTGGTAATTCTTTATGTAAAATATGGATAAACTGATTGATCCCCAAAACCTCTCCTCCGATCGGAATATGATGAAATAGCAAAGCTGGATCGATATTTAGGTTTCGCAGCTGAATCATATCCACCCCATTTCTTTGCACAAAATCCAAGAGCACTTCAATTTCCTCTTCTCGATCAGTGAAGCCTGGAAAGCAAAGCAAATTCAAAGATACATATAAGTTCTTCTCCTTCGCATGTTGAATAGAGCGCTCTACATCATCCAGTCGATAGTTTTTGGGGCAATGGTAACGATTATAATTATCTTTCCCACAGGAAAATATAGTTACCCGCATGGCATCCAGCCCCGCATGGCAGAGCTTTTTAATTCCGGCAGTATACCCAGCGTTGGTATTTATATTGATAGTGCCCTGCTCACTGTGCTGGCGAATCTTTTCGACGGCTTGGGCCAGATTATCCGCATTGAGAGAAGGCTCACCTTCACAGCCCTGTCCAAAGCTGATGATTCCCTCTCGAGCATGGTTTAGATGTTCAATCCCCAGTTCACTGATTTCCTGAACCGAAGGATGAAAATCCAGTCGTTGCTGCGGAGAATCAACCTCTATATGGCTTTCCGAAATGCACCCTATACATCCTGCATTACAGGCAGTCATGGTCGGTATCCCGGCTTCCCAGCGACCATAAAAAATATTCTGCGCGGTATAACAACTGTATCGAAGAGAACAGTTGGCCAGTTGCCTAAATATGCGATTTTCGGGAAATTTCTTGAGCATCCGGTTAATCCTGTTAGGCAGCCCTTCAGTATTGTAATAACGAGGATGCCACTTGCGATGCTCATCACTCTGTACCGCGGCTACCCAGATTTTCTCGTCCTTTAAGCCTACCGCTGCATAACCCATGAGGGGCAAACGCGTATCCTGATCCGGACTTACACAGGCCGGTAAGAAGGTACGGGTAAAACCCTGAGGCAACAGTGCTGCTACCGCCTGGGCTTTCCGAGCTCCAGGGACGGAAGAAAAATGGCTTAAACGATCATTTGCATCTATCCCTACCGGAATATGCCCGGGAACGCTAACCAGCGATGCTCCATTGGGAAGGGGTATCATCTCCATTGGCTCTGGCACCACCCAATCCATACCACTACGCCCCAGCATACCTAACTGATATCGTTCTATAATTTCACCTTTATCGTTGGCATATAGAGTCAGAAACATATTCTTTTATTTCACCTCTCCACCCAATAGCCTATCCTATTTTGGGGCATAAAAAAAGCCCCCTCTAAGGAAACCAGGGGTAAACCTGGGGACGGATTACCTCCATCCCCAGTCATACTTTTAACGTCGCAGGTAACTCACTGGATCACTAATTTTATTCCCACTCCTGACCTCAAAATGGACGTGAGGACCAGTACTTACCCCAGTCATTCCTACTGCTGCTATGGTTTCTCCCTGGCTAACCTGCTCACCCTTATGTACAAACGTCTTCTGGGTATGAGCGTACAAGGTTTGTTTTCCATCAGGATGGTCAATTATCACCGTAAGACCATAAACGGGCTTATAGCCGGTAAAAGAAACGGTACCTGCAGCGGCTGCCTGAATCGGAGTCCCTATTTTATTTGCAATGTCTATTCCATGATGAAAGCCTGCTTTTCGCCAACCGAAGGAAGAGGTAATGGTTCCTGCGATAGGTAATTTCATCAGTTTGGGCATTGAAAGACTACGGGATGGTTCAGGCATTGATTGTGCAACTCGTAGATTATTAGAATTCGGGATATTCAAAAGATCCCCTACTTCCAAAAAGTCGGGATTCATATCCAGGTTGGCGCTTACCAGTGCTTCCATACTAACCCGGTAGTGGTCCGCCACATCACATATTGTGTCCCCTGGGGCCACCACATGAGTCAGCCCCTGCACAGTCGGAATCCTCAAGGTTTGTCCCACTTCAAGAATAGTGTTTTCATCCATTTGATTATTTAGCATTAAGGTTTTCAGGTTGACATTATACATCTGAGAAATCTTGCAAAGGGTATCGCCTTTTTGAATACGATAAGATTTTGCCTGACTATCAGCGAAGCTGCTCGCCGCCTGAGAAAAAGGGACAAAATTCCCCTCGCTTAGCCTGGCCACAGATGGGTGGGCACCTAACGCCAGCAAAAAAATGCACACAGCAAGTGAGCCTATCCACCTTTTATCCAATTTTTTCACCTCTATTCTGCCCCCGAAGGAAAAACGAGAGGGCTTACTGACCTATAGTTTTGACAGAATAGCAGGCATTTATGCAAATTATCTTAACGACTACTGCGGGAATACTCTTTTCTTCCAAAAATGATGGGCGCGGCACGCAGGAGATCCTCGTTGGATTTAGTCTTTTTCATGGTATCTATCATCATTTGCATGGTTTCTACTGAGTTATAGTCGCTGAAGGTATTGCGCAGGTTCCACATAAGTTCCATTTCCTCGGTATTGAAAAGCAGCTCTTCTTTGCGGGTTCCTGAACGTTTTAGATCGATGGCCGGGAAAATTCTCCGCTCTGCTAGTTTGCGGTCTAAAACCAGTTCCATATTACCCGTGCCTTTAAATTCTTCGAAAATAACTTCATCCATACGGGAGCCGGTTTCCACCAAAGCCGTGGCAATAATGGTCAAACTGCCGCCTTCCTCGATGTTGCGGGCTGCACCAAAAAACCGCTTGGGTTTAATAAGAGAAGTAGGATCTATACCCCCAGACAGAGTTCTGCCACTGGTAGGGACGACTAGATTGTGAGCCCGAGCAAGGCGCGTAATGCTATCCATTAGTATGACTACGTCTTGTTTATGCTCGACTAGACGCTTAGCTCTTTCCAGTACCATGTCGGTAATTTTAACATGATTTTCCGGCGGCTCATCAAAGGTGGAAGCGACTACCTCAGCCTCCGTGGAACGCTGCATATCGGTTACCTCTTCCGGTCGCTCATCCACCAAGAGAATAATAACCACCACTTCCGGATGGTTTTTGGTTATACCCTGCGCCATTTTCTGCAAGAGCGTGGTTTTACCGGCTTTAGGCGGTGCTACAATAAGCCCCCGCTGTCCTTTTCCGATAGGAGCCACCAGATCTATTAGACGGGTAGAAAGCTCTTGCGACTCGGTCGCCAAAGTTAGTCTTTCCGTAGGATACAAGGGGGTAAGGGCATCGAAATGAATTCTCTTTACTGAATCTTCCGGGGGAAAGCTGTTAACATCTTCTACTTTTAATAGTGCAAAAAATCTTTCACTGTCTTTAGGGGGTCTAACCTGGCCGCCTACCCGGTCTCCAGTCCGCAGGTCAAATCTCCTGATTTGCGATGGCGATACATAAATATCCTCGCGGCTGGGAACGTAGGCAAAGGGTCGCAGAAATCCAAATCCATCATTCATGATTTCCAGAACCCCTGAGGCCTGCAGCAGTTCGTTGGAATGGGTCAAAGCCTTCGTGATTTCAAATATCAGTTCCTTTTTGCGAAGTTTGGAATATCCGCCCAAATTAACATCCCTGGCAATCTGGTACAATTCCAATATGGTTTTGTTTTCCAATTCGGATATGTTCAACTTATTGCTCCTCTCGAAAATTTTGTATTATTATAGTATTGAGGGACTATCAAAAAGTAAATTAGTGACGTCCACGGATGGACTAATGTCGCGTTGCCATGGATGGCAAGGAGCGACCATTTACTCCGGT
>CAYWFX010000094.1:0-4375 GCA_964457945.1 uncultured Syntrophomonas sp. | reverse complement strand
GGTATTTAATTGTATTATTGTTATTTATTGTTGGGTCTTTTTCAGTGGTTTCGGATCGTTCTAGTGTTTCCCCTCTGTTTATTATACCGTGGGTGGTACTGCTGAGGCCGGTAGGGGAGTTACTTCCATTATAATCTTTTCCTTAACACCAGGCCGGGCAACTTCTATCTGGGCCACAGGCAAATCCCGGGCATCGCTGTAGCGAGCCACGATGGCAGCTGGTAGTTGCAGATCAACTGCTTTGGAATGGTTTATCGAACGGATTAGACCTAGCGGGCCGGGACGATCTATTACCTTGAGCAAATAATCATCGGCAGCAGCCAAATCATTTAGCCGCTCATTCTCAGCATGATTTCTTCCAACTACCAGCAGCTGGTCATCAGTGATGTAAAAATGACGGCCTACCTTTAATATCTCCAGTTCATCTGCCCCGGCCTCTGGCTTTACAGCCAGGAGCATGCGAAGTCGTTTAGAGAAGTTTTCCTGGGTCAATAGACATCCACCCGCAGGCGTTGGATAGTTCTTTATTCCGTAGTGTTCTGCCAACTGCATCTGCGGGGTACGGCTCCTGCCGCTAATGGCTAGAAGCTTGCTCCGATCAACCCAGCCCTCGGTCTCAGGGATAGTAGGTGGCAGCAGCTGAGCGGAGAGGGGTCTTAATATCAGTCCTTTATATCCCGAGAGCTTTTCCACCGCATTTAGAGATGATTTATTCTGGCTCATGGGTCTTTCTCCCACGACTTCACCGGTTACCAGAAAACTAGCTCCTATTTCCTGCATGAAAATGCCCGCATTTTTTAGCATGAAACCATGGCAGTCAATACAGGGGTTGAAATTTTTACCATAGCCGTAAACCGGGTTATTCAAAACATCCATATATATATTTCCAATATTAATTTCATGATAATCTATGCCTAGCTGCTGTGCAGATAAGCGAAATCGATCTTCTGCTCCAAAAAAAGGGGTTACGAAATTGACTCCCACCACTTCAATGCCCTGATCCTTAATAAGACAAACCGCCAGTTGTGAATCCAAACCGCCGGAGTAAAGACTAACTGCCTTCAATACTGATGCACACTCCTTTTTCACGCAAATAATCCTGGTCATTCCAAATCTTAATGCCATTCTTTTTCAGTAGGGCTGCGGTTACCCCGTCACCATCTATTAAATTACCAGTGAAAGAACCGTCATATATCTTACCATGACCACAGGAGGGGCTGCGGCTCTGGAGGATAGCACCATCGACACCATTCTGGATGGCTATGTTGAGCGTTTCCTGAGCACCTTTGAGAAATAAGTCGGTAAGATCTCGTCCATCACTGGTCATTATTTGCGCCTGTCCATTTATAACGTCATCACCAGTACCATCCACCACTTCACAGGCTGACCGGGGGGTAGGAAGACCACCCAGCTGTTCGGGACAGACAGGAATAAAATCACCCTGCCGCAATAGTTCCCAATAATAGGGGTTTAGATTGTTTTCACCGTTATATTTGCAGTTGATGCCGCACAGGCAGGCACTAATTAACTTCACGTTCTTAAACCTCCAGCTACTATATTCTATATTTTAATAGCTCTCAGTTCAACCTGCCCCTTCTTCTGCATAGAAATAGCATAGGTATTTTGGTGGTGCGTGCGACGCGAGAACCGTCTCCGTCACTGTCTGTGTTCATGGGGCAGGCAGAAGAACCGTCCCTATGCCTGGGGGGAGAGGAGCCTATGTTTAAGAAAAAACATCCTGTTCGATTAACCATAATATTGCTAACCATAATTATACTTGCAGCAGCATTATTATGTCACCGGAATACAGTAGGGATTGGGCAGGAAGTAGACAACTTCAAGGGTGTAGCGGTTTATTATAACGGAATAGACTATGAGCAAAGTCATGGCCAATATTACAGCTCGGATGGCTATTATTACGGGAATAAGTGGCAATGTGTGGAATACGTTAAACGCTATTATTTTCAAGTAAAAGACCATCGTATGCCTGATGTTATGGGCAATGCGAAGGATTTCTTTGATCCTCTTACACTTCAGGGCAAGCTGAATCAGCGCCGAGGGCTGGTGCAGTATAGAAATGGGGGAGGGGTAAAACCTCAGGTTGATGATATGGTGGTTTTTACTGACTCTAAGTACGGACATGTCGCCATTGTTACCGAAGTCACTGAAAACTCAGTGGAGATTATCCAGCAGAATGTCCTGAACAAACCTAGACAAAGCCTAAAGCTACGAGTCAAGGCCGGTCATTATTATCTGGGCACTGGCAAGCAACCTGCAGGATGGTTGAGGAAGAAATAAAACTAGTTATATTGTTATCCAGCCTTTTTTCAAAATAAAGAATAGGGGAACACCGGCTAAAAATCCAAGTGCCGGATTTACGGCAACACTGAGAATAAGCACCACTGCAAAAACAAATAATTCATTGGCATCTTTTCCCTTGATGGGTTTTACCAGGTCTAATCCACTGTAGAAAAGCATTCCACCCAGAACTGCCTGGGGAATAATTTGCATGAGTTGTAGACCGGAAGAGCCTAAAAATATTCCGGCAAATAGGAGCACTACACCGATCAAGGCTGTGGAATATTCGGTTCTGGCTCCGAAGCGGTAATGAGCCGCTAACCCTCCACTACCATGACATATTGGAATTATTCCCAGCGGTGACCCAATTAGATTACCAATTCCCAGAGTTAAACAGAGGTTTTTATTACTGACCCGGCTGGAAGTATCAGGGAATAGCTCGTGTGCTAGAACGGTCATTACTAGAACTGAATTGGTCAGGGTTAACGGGAATTGAGGCAGGCAACCCAGGAAAAATCCCCGATAATAGTCATGCCAGCTGGGCACTACCAGGTGGGGGAGGTTAATTCCCCATTGCAGTGAGGGAAAGGTTAATTCTGGATGTAAGCCGAAAGCTAACGCAGTACCACCCACCAGGGCCACAATGGAAGCAGGGAAGCGGCGATTGTTCATTAAAACCAACATGATTAGCAAAATGACAACTCCTAATATCCAATCGTTATTTATCATTTTTATTCCCAGAATGGCCAGGCTGATGCCCAGTCCGCTTTGAATACCCATGGTTACGCTCATGGGAGTTATCTTGGCTAGTTTATCAATGATCCCCGTGAAAGCTATGATAAGCAGAATCAAACCCATCAAAATTCCTGATGCTGCTATTTCACCGACAGTAAGCTTTTGCACGATAATAGCTGCCCCGATTACTTTCATGGGCTGAACCGGCATTGGCATACGATAAAACCAGGCGCTGAAAATATACATTAAACCAAACATTACCAAGACGCTGGTTGTATCAAGTTGCGCAAAGGTAATGGCTCCTATTACATAGGGGAGAAAAGTTCCCAGGTCACCGATTGAACCAGACAAATCGCCACCTATATTATTATTTCCCCGTAATTTCACCGGTCTGACCTCCTTAGATATGACATTCCGCCTTTATATCTAATATCTACTAATAATAACAGAGTTAAACCCCATCTGTAATACTCTCAAACCATCTAATGAAAATAATCATAACATTCCAGTAATAATACCGGAGCAGCTTAACAGTAACATTGCATCATGTCGATATTTAGCATAAAATTGTGAAATAGGGACATTATAATAATTATTAGAGAAAGAGAAAGGGGTTTGGATTATGACAGGTGGAAAAATATTTATTCGTGAACGGCGCAAGGTGGTTGAAGGCGAAAAGAAACCTCGTTTTACAATCGTGGCGGTAGCAAATACCGATCTCGAAATAATTGCCAAGCACGTCAGAAAGATGGAGATTGAAGAGATAGCCAAACAGATTGGTGCTGAAGTAATAATCCTGGAAGCTGGAAAAGACGAAGAAGATATCGAAGAATAGAAAGGTAGGATAATCTATGCCGCTTGTACGCGACCGGGATGGCAAACGACTGCATGTTAAAAGTAAACTAATGGGTGAGTCCTTGGTTGCTAAGACTTTTAATAAAAACCTGGAAAGCAGAATGCAGTTCCGATCTTTCCCCGAAGTAAATGTCCTCAAAGTGGGTGGTCAGAGCATTACCGACATGGGAGCTAAGGGACTCCTGCCGGTTATTGATGAAATTGTTGAGAACTCTAATCAGCACAAAATGATAATTTCGACTGGGGGAGGTACTCGTTCCCGTCATATTTACGCTATTGCCATAGAGTTAGGTATGCCCACGGGAATTATCTCCACGCTGGGGCAGAGTGTTTCCGAACAGAATGCCTTGTTAATCTCTACATTACTGAGTCCTTATGGTGGCATCAAGATAGGCCATGACGATATGCCCAAGCTGGCAGGCTATTTTAATCAGGGCTGCATTCCGGTTATGCATGGCATGCCTCCGTATGGATACTGGGAACATCC
>CAYWFX010000093.1:0-4522 GCA_964457945.1 uncultured Syntrophomonas sp. | reverse complement strand
TTTCTGCTGCCAGAGCTACTGCCATATCTCCGGCGGCCCAGTGGCTTGGGTCCATATCTTTAAGTGCGGGCAGGGGGGGACGTTCTTTTTGGGTAGATAATCTCATTATCAATGAGATTCCCTGGGCCCGGGTTAGTTTATCTTCGGGTTTGAAGGTTCCGTCAGGTAATCCTTTCAGGTAGCCGGCTTTGGCTGCTGCTGCTATGGCGGCGGCTGCCCAGTGATCAGCTTTTACGTCGGGAAATCCGGTCTTGCTTACTGCGGGGGTTTTTAGTCCGGCAGACTTTACTAATACTACTGCGGCCTGAGCCCGGGTTAATCCTTCTTCAGGGTGAAATTTCCCGTCCGGAAAACCGCTTAATATTTTCCGATTATTTAGGTAGTTTATGAAAATTGCGTTGTTGTCCGTAGCTGATACGTCTGAGAAAATCTGTTTCAGCTGCTCTGTTTTAGCTGCCGCAGATGTATCCACTGGCTTATCAGCTGCGGATGCTACTGTGATAAAGCTCAGTAGCAATGACATGATAAAAGCAGTCAGCAGCAGCGGCTTCTTCTTACGCTTCATGTTAGTTCCTCCTTTTATCCTGTTACTAAATAACCAATATGTCTATAAATAGACTTAATATGTAAAATATATAGGAACATGATAGTTTTAACAATAGGAAGTATGTCCCGATGCCTTCTCTCCACAAAAAATCACCCCCCGCTACTAATTGTAACGGGAGGTGATCTAAATAATAATTTAACAACTTAAGTGCCTGGTCCCTTAACCTAACCTCCAAAATGCACTAAAACAGATACCGCAATGGTTGTTGACTCAGCTCCAGCATTATCTACAAATACAGCATATATAGTCTTCCCTAGATAGCTTGGAGAAGCACCAATTATACAATGATAATTAGGCCCATTAAAATCTCCCGGATCATTTGGATCAAAATCATCAGTATCGAAACTACCACTCTTAATACCTTTGGCACCATATCTTATATCCTCAAACGTTAGCGTTTCTGGGGTGTCTAGCACCACGTAATATATGGTGCCAGATTTATTATATGTGTTTATATCCATAAAACAATCCCCTCCACCTAATGCTCCAGCCTGGTGAATGCTTATAACCGGCTGGTCAGGTGATGAAGTCATCTCAGTATAGAAAATAACATTGCGATCATCAGAAGCTTCATTTGTAAACAAGACCTCGGTGCTTCCCAGACTGTAGTCAATGGTATAGCCCGGGATGTTCGAGGTAAAGGCTTCGTATACCTTAGCCGCGACTACAGCGGTAGTATCCGTCGCTATAATTGACACACCTCGGCAGATATGATTGTAGCCATCGTCAAAGACCAGTTTTAGATTTGCAGTGGTTCCACCTGCAGTAACGGTAAGTTTGTTTTCTTCACACTGCGAAATACTGCCAGGCGTAATCTCGCTCATGGTAGTGTTGACAAGCTGGTGAATCTGGCTGGCCTTAACCAACAGGTCAGCATAGGCCTTGACCTGGCCACTCCCATCGGTCGCCAGCAGGCGGATATAATTACCGGGCACAGCACTGATTTCGGCACCGACGCCATCAGTCACATAATAGGTTCCTGCATTTGCCACTGGCTGGTTAAGTTCCGGGGCTGTCTCAGGCCTGGTCTCCAGACGCACGTACCGCCACTCAGAAGCCCCGCTGGGCAGCAGATTCAGGCCGGTAATCTTCGTTTTTTCTGCTGTTAGTCCACCCGCCAGAGTACCATAATTGTTTGGCGATTGCAGTAGTGGAGTACAGGTCAATTCGTCCCACGGCATAAATAAAGTACTACTTTGACCGATAAATGTTACTCCGTCACTGTTAAAGCTAATTCCCTGGATGTATCTAATAGCATCAATTTTGTCCCATATTTTAACATAGTCGCCTGTTTGCAGATCATAAGCTACAATTCGGAGACAGCTAGCATTTTGGTTGTCATCGTAGGGCCAGTATATATAATTGCCTTTAATAAAACCATAATAAAAGCCATTTAATGTGTTTGGTCTATAGCTAGTGATCCCTCCGGGATCAGGGAGGTCAGCTACCTCGGGAATATTTATTAAGGGGGGATCCGGAATGCTGGCAGCACTACTGACCGTTATCACTGTAGCTTCTACTGTCGCAGGGAATAATGCGGTCACGCGCTTCCATTCGGAGTATATTTGCTTGCCTACAACCATCGTGCGTATTTTGAAGGGCTGCCCAGGCCCCAACTGAAAATCATAATCCGAAAGATTTATCTCTCCGGCCTCATCACTGGTGTATAATCCATCCTTTTCGTCTCCAGCAAAATCCAATTGGTATAACGTATTGAATTGCAAACCGGAAATCATATTATGGACTGCAGATGCCACAGCATTGGGCATCGGAGGTGCGGGTAATATGTCAATGCGTAACGGCTGCGCTGCCGTTCCTGGCATCCGCACCAGAATATCGCAATCTGACGAAACCGGGCTGCTCGATTCTACATAATTGACATCAGGGTTACTGCTATTAAATTTAATATAATCTGAATCATTTGCGCCTCCAGTCAGACTGTATTCCATGCCTGCCTGCAGACCAGTTATTTTCCAATTGCCTGAATTGCCAGTCAAGAAGTTGAAATCCACTGCTGCCAGCGGATCATTATAGCTCATTACGGAAAATTTTCCACCCGCATTTCCATCCTTGAAGCCCAGGTACAGGGTATCGCCACCAATATCCAGCTGCGGAACTCCGGCGGCGGCGGGACTGAGTCCGGCTCCGAGCGGTATCCACTTAAAGGTGCCGTTTTCATAGACGCACTTGGTGACACTTGCCTGGCCTGCCCGGGTGGAATCGGAAAAGGCCAGATAAGGTGTACCGTTGGGAACCACACAAAGGGAAAGATTTTCAGCTGCTCCAGGGGAAGCTTTATCACCTATTTTGATCCATGTTTGGGTGGTTGCATCATATCGGCTTACCTGGGCATAGCCTTGAGCATCATGATAGGCCAGGTAGGGTATTCCATTGGCGATGTCCAGAGCCAAGCCGGTGCCTGCAATTGCACTGCCCAGGGCTTGCCATTCCGAGTTCCCCGGGGAACTACCACCACGCAACTTCATTACTTTAATACCATTGCCATCCCGGTAAGCCAGATATCCCAGTCGGCCATTTGATCCAAATTTAGCCACCATATCCAGTTCGCTGGCGGCAGGGTTATTCAGAGAGCCTACATTTTCCCATCCGCTATCCCACGGGGCCTTCACCTGCACTGCTCCATTCTCATCAAGATAGGCCGTGACCTCACCAACCACCGAAAGTGCTGAAACACTTGCACCGGCGTCGCAAGTAGCAGCATCATTCCATATCAAGCCGTCACCGCTGGTTTTAATTACTATATATTTAGTTTGCGATCCCTGCCCAGAATCATCCCACCAGCCGAGTGTAAAACCATCTAAATCCGTTAAGTCCAGGGGGCCTTTGCCGGGCTTACTCACATCTGGTACAGAAGTATTATAATTCCATGCGCCATACAACTTTTCAAAAACGGTTGCCTTTACCGGGCCCTTTCCATCAGCACCATCTTCCGTATAGGCGGTTATGAACTGATTATTGGAGTTTGCCAGCAGGCTAATATCTGAACCCGCAAGCAGGGTTCCAGATATGCCCTCACCCAGGTATTTCCAGCTGGGCAGCAGATTAACGGTAATCTGGGCAGAAACTTTACTGTTGCTGTTTGCCTGTGCTTTTATACTTATAGTTCCAGACTGAGCGGTACCAGCAATGTTCAGGATTCCAGTGACAGGGTCTATGCTTACTCCACTTACCGGGGATGAAATGCTCCATGTGATACCTGCTCCTGTTATGATACTGTCGTTTTGGTCTTTAACTTCAGCGGTATAGGGTGATGTTTTTTCCCCACTGGCCGGTAAGCTTACGCTGTCGGCTCCGCTTATCGTAATAGTTTTCACTATCTGGGAGTTGTCGCTGCTTACATCCTGACCGCCCACATTGGCATGTACTCCATTAGCTACCGTGATATTTAACGGGCTCTGGGCCATGACCAGCCCGGCGGCATTAATATAAGCGTTTTTGATACTGCCCTGTCCTTCTACATTTACCCCGGCGGCATTTACCTGCAAGGTGTCAACACTTGTGCCATCAGCCAGGGTTAGATTAATACCAGGTGCATTGATATTAAACGCATCAAATTTGCCGATAAGTATTACATTCGCTCCGGGGGGCAAGCTAAGGCCGGTGGTCACAGAAGAAAAGCCTGCTCCGCTAAGCTCGCTTTCTTCCAGCTTGGCTCCGGAGTTCAAGGTAAGAGCTCCCACGGTGGTAGTGCCTTTAGCTACGATTCTTACAGTATTGGTCTGGTTATCCACGTTAACCGTATAAAGTTCACAATCTTCAATGTTTACGCTGTTCGGACCACCGCCAAGGATATTGGTGTTGCCCTGGACCTTGACGTTTTTGAGGGTAACACTCCCATTTCCTATACCAGCTCCCAGGGTAAGATCCCCGGTTATTATCGTGTTTCGCAGAATT
>CAYWFX010000092.1:0-4747 GCA_964457945.1 uncultured Syntrophomonas sp. | reverse complement strand
CAAACATGCCGGCATCAAAGAAAGCCCGGCGATTGCAGTTATCATGAATGCGATGATTGTAAAAGGCCTTGGGTCGACCCAGGTTGGTTAATTCGGGGAGCCGGTCAAAGGTTAGATAATGAGCTATAACTCCAGCAATAACCTCAGCTATTGGCGGGCAACCCGGCACATCAATAACCGGTACGTTAGCAATAATATTTCTTACTGGTACAGCTCCAGTCGGGTTTGGATATGCTCCTTGCACGCATGTATTGGTTGCGCAAGAGCCATAGGCGATTACCGCTACTGAATCTTTAGCCGCTTCCAACAATATATCTTTGGCTGACCTTCCCCCGACAGTACAATAAATGCCATCGTCTTTCAGCGGTATGCTTCCTTCTACTACTACCAAATAATGCCCTTTGTAATCCTGCATAGTTTTCATTTTTGCTTCCTCAGCCTGGAACCCGGAGGCGGCTTGTAAAGTTTCCATATAATCCAGGGAAATCATATTGAAAAGCAATTCTGATAATAAAGGATGGGCTGTTCGAATAAAGGATTCCGCACAGCAGGTACATTCCTGCAAACTTAAATAAATTACTGGTAAACGGGGCTTGGTTTCCAGCGCATTGGCAATCCTAGAGGTAAAAGACGCCTCCAATCCTAGGACTGCAGTCAGAAGTCCACACATTTTAAGGAAATCGCGCCGGGAATAACCCTTACGACGCATTTCCTGGTAAAAGGTCTCATTCACCACAATAACCTCCTTCTGAATTTTATTGATATTGTTTCCATGTATGAGTTAACTATGCATTAGCCTAACAATTCGTAAAATGTGATATTCGTATAAATACCTATTTTTCTTATATCCTAAGAAATTTTGATTTCCTGCTTTCAATAGTCTCCAGAAATAAGTCCCTACCCTGATCATTAGCAACTACCAAAGATCGAATCGAAAAAGCCCGCAAAGCATCAGGAACAGACAAGGTTCCTTCTGCCGAATCCTTGCGTCCGGTAAAAGGAAGCTCATCAGGGCCCCGGCGGCACTGAGCATTAAGATTAATACGCGAAACCTGATTAACCAGAATATCAATTAGCGGTGCGGCATTAATCGGAGAACTGGTAAAAATACTGGCCTGCTGACCAACCGGGCTGGCCTGCAGATAAGATAGTATTTGTTCCAGAGTAGAAAAGGAACTTACGGGGATTACAGGACCAAATTGTTCGACATTATAAATATCCATATCACTGGTAGTCGGGTATAATACCGTGGGGTAAAGAATATTTCCACTATACTTTCCCCCACCTGGATTTACTATATGCGCGCCTTTACTCTCGGCATCTTGAATCCACCGGGATAGCTGCTCACATTTATTATCTTCGGCCAACGGAGTAATCATTACCCCTTCCTCCCATGGCATGCCACACTTTATCCTGGCAATTTCTATATTCAACTCGCTCAGAAATTTTTCAGTTATATCCTCATGTACCCAGATATGTTTTATAGCGGTACAACGCTGGCCATTAAACTCCAAGGCCCCAGTAATACATTCCTGCACAGCTAACTTAATGTCACAATCAGGAAAAATAAAAGCTGGATTCTTGGCTTCCAAACCCAAAATTGTCCTCATGCGGTTATTATAGGGATGCTGAGCAATCAGCTTTTTGGCCACCGCGGTTGAGCCTATAAAACCCAGTACGGCAATGCTGCCTGGTTCTAAAATAGGCGGTATTACAGTCGGTCCATCCCCATTAATAATATTTACAACTCCAGGTGGGAATGAAGCTGCAAAAGAATCCAATAACGGCTCCTGGCATAAGCAGCCATATTTCGGCAGTTTAACCACCGCAGTATTGCCCATAATTAAGGCTGGCAAGAGCATAGCAAAGGTTTCATTGAGCGGGTAGTTAAAGGGACCCATAATAAGGCTTATTCCCAGGGGACAGCGTCTAATTTGCGCAATAAATCCTTCAATGTTCTTAATGGAATTTGAACTATCATCCAATTCCCGCAAGCGGTTAATAGTATCCTGTATATATACGACTGTCCTTTTGAACTCATCCCGGCAGCTATTGTAAGTCTTCGCTATTTCCCACATTTCCAAAAGAGTAAATTCTTTCTCCTGCTCCTGAATGCGCTGGGCAAAGTCCTCGACATGCTTTATACGTCCATCAACCGACATTTGCGGCCATTCACCCATGCCTGAAGCATAGGCCTTTTCAGCAGCTAAAAGCGCTCTCTTGGCCTCCTCCTTATCCAATGAAGGAGAACGCCCTACTCTATAGCGTTTATCAGATTCACCATCTGTATAACAAATAGGTGAATAAACCTCCACACTATTTCCACAGGTTAGTATTTTCCCATCAATTAAATACTTCGCTTCATCCTTAAAACTTTCCAATTTGAAAGCATTCGGTATGTCAGTAATTGTTTGATGCAATTTGCGGCTATCTATATTCTGCATATATAATCCCCTTTTCCAGATATCAAGTCAGATATAGTATGGATATTTGCCTCACTGCTAATACCGTCTTGCTGTTCTTAATGTCTTAGGTCAAAAAACAAAGTCAAATTTTATTGAACCATTTTGTTAATTTGGTGTATAAACAATAAAGACCTAATTTGTAAAGGCTGGCCATTGATGAGATATCTAGATAGGTTAACTGCAATTAGAATACAGGCAGGTGATGTGCAATCTTTTGAGGCGTTGATAAGCTTATTCAAAAGCCGGATTTTTAGTTATTGCTTGAGAATGATAGAAGACCACTTTGTGGCCGAGGATTTAACCCAGGAAATCTTCTTAAAGGTTTATAGAAACATAAATGATTATGATTGGACGAAGGCTTCTCTATCCACCTGGATTTATTCTATAAC
The DNA here is from genome assembly GCA_964457945.1 of uncultured Syntrophomonas sp. GTDB lineage: Bacteria > Bacillota > Syntrophomonadia > Syntrophomonadales > Syntrophomonadaceae > PHAA01. The sequence goes on along the minus strand of CAYWFX010000092.1, from coordinate 1,893 downwards.
CCGCAATACTTGTTTAAATTATTTGCGAGATAAGGAAAAACACCAGCACCAAGTAATTAATGGTGATTTTTCTGAAATTGGCGTTAAGACTGAAGACCCATACCTTTTCCTGGAGGATAAACTTTGCCTGGTTCGGGCTTTAAATAAACTGGCTCCAGAAGACAAGGAATTGGTCATTATGAAAGATTACCTGGATCTTAAATACAGGGATATCGGGCAGATTTTACAAATGCCAACCGGAACCGTAAAGTCCCTCCTTCATGGCATAAGGGCAAGGCTAAGAAAAATTTTGAATAGCGGGGATTAACTATGAATAGGAAATATAATTATTTGATTAAGAACCTGCCCCTGGAAAAATGCCCAGGGAATCTTGCAGATGAAATAATAAAGAAATCCGGGATTCTCAACAACCCAAACAAGCAATTTGAATGCGGCCTTCGGACTCGCCATTTTATTTTTAATTATGCTCTAGCCTGCGTGATTACAGCCATTCTCATTCTTAGCACTATTGGTTTTGATCTTAGCAGTCCTCAACGGGTTCCCCCAGAAAGGCTGGCGATTAACACTGTGAGTCTGGTAGATAGTCTAAGCATGAACCTAACCATAGCAATTTGCTCATATGGAAGGAGTTTTGATAAATGAGAAAATCATTTATAGTTTTGGTATCCATTTTATTATTTCTCGGAGCCTTCATACTGGAAGGTGGTTCTTTAAGAACCCTTATGATTGCTACGGCACTTGTTCCTATCGTTGTCGGTTCATTCATATCAGCTTTATTCTCATACAGCGTTGCTGAAATAAAAGACGCTTTTAAAGATGGGTTTTGCGAACGAATTGACTTAGACCGGCTAGGAAATTACCGAATGGATCTACTGGTAATCAAAAATTTGGAATCATCCTTAATCTACTGGTCACTCACTATTATGATTCTGGCTATCATAGGGATTCTGTCCAGTCTTAGCAATATCAATCATTTAGGCCCATCAGTAGCTGCGGGTACGGTATCTTTGCTATTAGGGTTTGGTTTCCGAGCTGTGCTGCTAACTCCCATGGAAAACAGCATCATTAAAAAGCTAACCTTGGCCGAAGAACAATTACAAACCACCCCTTAAATACAGGCAATATTTCTGCCTATACAAGCGGAATGCTTTCCAGTCTCAGTAGAGCAGAGAATCCCACTCCAGCTCAGGTAATAGCAGGAAAACAAGGTCGTACTTTACAGGATAGACAAGGATGTCTAAACTAATCATATGGAATAATGAAAGGTTTACCCAGAAATGCGCTGGTAGAAGTAAACAATGATTTCTCTATCAGTGTTGATGATGATAGTATGGTGATGGAGGTTTGATTATGATAAAAAGAATACTTGTAGCTTACGATGATGGCAAGCAGGCTCAAAAAGCTCTGGAAGCAGCTATAGAGATCGCCAGAAATACGGAGGCAGAAATATATATTGTTTCCGCTTATATGTTACCTATTGTTTACCAGGGAACCATAACTGCGGATGGGATATACCCCGATAATACTGCGATCGTAAACTATCTTTATGAAAATACGCATACTTACCTAGAAAAAATCCTAGCTGAAGCTGCGGAAAAGGTACACCAAGAGAATATCCCAGTATTTAAGGAAATTTTAGATGGCAGTCCCGGCAAAATGATAAGCCAATTTGCAGAGAACCAAGAAATTGACTTGATTACCATCGGTTCACATAACCGTACCGCATTAAACAGGTTTTTTATGGGCAGCGTTTCCAATTATGTGCTCCAACACGCTAAATGTCTGGTGCTGATTGCCAAGGACGAGTAGGGGAGCAGGGGGAGCAAGAGAACCTTCCCAAACCACTGAAAAAGTAGCTTTTTTAAAGTAGCGGGATTACAATTTACAGGATAT
>CAYWFX010000091.1:0-4995 GCA_964457945.1 uncultured Syntrophomonas sp. | reverse complement strand
AACCAGCAAACCATTCAAAGCTATGAGGAACGACTGAATAGTATTTTAGAGGAGGGTCACTACGGTTTTTGGGAAATGAATATTCAATCCGGTGATATCTTTTTAGGTTCACACTGGTATGAAATATTTGAATACGCCCCCGAAGAAATCATTCCTAATTTCAAGACCTTGAAAGGTTTGATTCACCCCGACGATCTGCCCGGAGTTTTAAGTGTTCTTAATGTACATCTGCAAGGTCATACTCCCCAATATGAAGCCGAGTACCGTATTCGGAAAAAGTCCGGTGATTGGAAATGGGTTCTGGTTAGAGGCAAAGTAGTTATCAGGGATGAAAAGGGAAATCCACTACATATAGCGGGATCTGTGGTTGATATAAGCAAACGTAAACAAACTGAGTTAGCTTTGATAGAAAGTGAACAACGCTACCGCGCGATTGTTAATGATCAGAACGAACTTATCTGCCGTTTTTTGCCCAATGGCACCCTCGTTTTTGTGAACGAAGCCTATTGTCGTTATTTTAATAAGACCCAGGAAGAACTGCTGGGCCACTCCTTTATGCCTTTAATACCTGAAGAAGATCATGTAATTATTGAGCAAAATATTGCTGGCATTAGTATGGAAAATCCTTTGGCCAGTTATGAGCATCGCATTATTCTGCCGAGTGGGGAAGTTCGGTGGCAAAACTGGACTGATCGAGCAATATTTGACCACCAGGGGAATATTGTAGAGTGTCAATCAGTAGGACGAGATATAAGCACACGCAAAGAGGCAGAAGAGGCCTTGCGTTGGTCAGAAGAATGCTTTCGCAAGATTTTTGAAACCAGTCAGAACCTAATATGCATTGCTTCATTGGAGGATAGCACATATATTAACGTAAATGAAAGCTGGGTGAGGTACACAGGTTATACCCGAGAAGAGTCTATTGGGCGTACTACGATGGACCTAAATCTGATTGTTAACATTGCAGAATTTAAAGAATTAATAAGAGTTTTCCTGGAAAATGGAAAGCTGGATAACATTGAAATGGGGTATCGTACTAAATCGAACCAGATCAGACTGGCACGCTGCTCTGCTAACCTGATAGATATAGGTAGTAAGCCATGTATTCTGCTAATCTTAACCGATATAACTGAGCACCGTTTATTAGAGAAGAAAATGGGACGCTTGGACCAGCTTCACCTGGTGGGCGAAATGGCTGCCAGTATAGCTCATGAAATTAGGAACCCTATGACCACGATACGCGGGTTCTTGCAGTTATTTGGAGAAAAGCAACTGTATGCTGAAGATAAGGAAAACATAGATCTTATGATAGGAGAAATAGATAGGGCTAATTTCATAATATCAGAATATCTCTCGCTGGCTAGAAATAAAGTGGTAAACCTGGAGCCGGAATCCCTTAATAATATTATGAATTATCTTAAACCATTAATATTAGCTGAAGCGGTAATGTCCGATAAATATATAGTATTTGAGCTAGGGTCAATACCCAATCTCTTGTTAGATAATTATGAGATACGCCAGATTATACTAAACCTGACTCGTAACGGTCTGGAAGCCACACCTATTGGGGGGAAGATAACTATAAGAACCTTTACTGAGGGGAATGAGGTAGTTTTATCCGTTGCAGACCAGGGTCCCGGTATAAGGCCAGAACATATTGAAAACCTGGGAATTCCATTTTTCACTACTAAAGAAGATGGTACCGGACTAGGATTGGCAGTCTGTTATGGAATTGCCAGGCGTCATAATGCCATTATTGATGTAAAAACTGGTTCAACCGGTACTGCTTTTTTGGTTCGCTTCAAAGCAAGCGTTTAGGTAAGCAGGCTAATAGAACCAAGATCATTGCAAGATATGAAATGAGCCGTGGGAATTATCCTACGGCTCATGCATTTTCAAATATGAGGAATGATACTATTTTTTCTGCTTTACTGCTTCAAAGTCTACTGCCTTGCTTACATCTGGGATTTGGAAGGTTTTACCGAAATCGGACATGGTGCAGGTGCCGTTCATATTCATATTCATTTTTACATGACCTGGTTTCTCAGTATCAGGATTATTCATCTCCATTTTTATGTTGCTTTGTATATTCATAAAATCTGTGTAGAAGGTTTGTTGGTTAATCCAGGTGGAATAATCAAGGTCCAGATTCATTCCCTCGAACAGCTTTTGCATGTCTTTAGCTTGCGGAATTGCTAACGTCTTGCTTATCTGCTTGAAGTAATCGCTCTTGAATACATCTCCTCCCATGGCTGCGTTGATAACCCAGTATTTCTGACCGTTCCTTTCTTGATCGTTAGCAAAGGATACCGACATACCAAGGTCCTTCATCTGTTTCATGGCTGAGGCCGGATCTTGGCTATTGGCTTGTTTCATCAGTTCCTGCATATTTATACCCGGCAGATTCATTTTAACCCAGCCCTGTTCAGGTATAGTCATGTACATTCCACTGCCGTTAAAAAACATCTCCATCTGTATGTTCGGTGGGGTTTCTTTAGCCGCTGAACCCTCCGGAACTTTGACATTGGTATTCTGCTTAATGTACATCAGCATTGGTTCGGTTTGTAACCAGTAATCATTGTGACTATCCATCTGCATTTTAACATTTTCCGGATTCTTCCCGTTTTCTTGAGAGGTCATATCTATGTCTGAGCTTGAGTCCATCATCATTTTATATCGATTGGCTTCTACCATTTTCATAGATGCCTGAGTCAGTAGTTCTTCGGCTGTCATCCCATTGCGGATTTCAGCGTAGGAGACGGAAACCTGTTCCTTGGTATCCTGCCAGCCAACTGATGCTCCAAAACACTCATAGACAAAGCGTATGGGGACATATATCTGACCCTGTATTCTTTGGGGGGCTATTGGCATCAGTTTTTCTTGACCATTGAATAAAGCAGTGGTGTTAGCGATGGTCATCTTTAAAGAGTGTTTATTTTCCTGCATGGTGATAACATCACCCTCGACTTTAACCGAGCAGCCCAGGGTGTTGGCTAATACATTAATCGGGGTACTGGTAATACCATTTTGGATTTCCAATTCTCCAGCAGTGTCATATGCTCTTCCGTTCACATCAAGTTGAATAGCTGCGAAGACAGGAGTAACTAATAAGAAGGTCAGTAGGAGAGCGAGGGGAATTATAAGCTTCCTTTTCATTACTTTCGACTCCTTTTCTTTCTAATAATGTAGATGGTAATTAAATATTCAAAAGCATCCTCTCCTTCCAATGCACATTTTATTTTTAAACAATGTTTAAAAATCTTTAGCGGCATAAACTTTCACAGTGAACAGATAAGAAATACTGAGAAGTATAAGTGCAATTGCTATTCCCAGTAAAGGTATAGCCCAGGGTGTATGCAGATTGAACTGAAGCACATGCTGCACCAATGTTTCATTTATATGATCTCTTATATAATCATTGATAAAACCGGGCATAAACCAAATGAATTGGAAAAGGATAACATTTGCAAACAGAATTACTACTTGATTTTGAAAACGGTAAAAAAGAGGATAGTAAATTGAGACCAAGAAGCTGAGACAAATTAAAGTGATCACTGCACTTTCCCAGTTCAAGTACGGTAAATTATAAGAAGGGATACCTAGGTTTACCAATATGCCAGTCAATGCCACCAACAATAGGCTAATAGCAGCATATACAAATGTTGAAAGATATTTGGTCAGGATTATTTCAGAACGAAGAACTGGAAGACTATTAATGACAATTTCGGTATGGTTTTTGGATTCTAAAGAAGGGACTATCAGCACCAAAATAGCAGCAATACCGTATGCCCCCATGGCGTATCCTAAGCCAGGATATACCTTGGTAAAGGTTATAACCAAAAAGATGCTAACTGGCACAGCTGTGACGAAATAATTAATCAACAGCTTAACATCTTTGTGAATAAGCTTATACATGACTACTCCCCCTTACAGTATAAAGCATTATGTCCTCCAGGTTGGCCTTTTCAATTACTACCCGGTCACCCATTAAACGGCTGACTTCTCTGGTTTCCTGGCTCATGGCTTCAAATCCAAAAGAGTGTTCTCTGATACCGGTAAACAAAGGGCGGGTTGTTTCGCTTAAAACCTCACTTGGCCCCTTAATAATTATGTATTGATTGAGGATGCTGTTAATGTCCTCGTGAAGGATAATTTTACCCTGATGAATGAAACATATATAATCGGCAATTCTCTGCAAATCAGACGTAATATGGGTGGAAAAAAGGATTGATTTATTATCGTCCTGTAGCAAATCTGCTAGTATATCCAAGAGCTCGCTGCGAAATACCGGATCGAGGCCGGAAGTAGGTTCATCCATAATTATGAATTCAGCGTTATGGGAGAGTGCCAGAGCAAGAGAGAATTTGGTCTTCTCTCCTCGCGACAAATCTTTGTATTTGGGCTTGATCGGAATGTTAAACTTTCTCACATAGTGCAGAAACGCTTTTTCATCCCAGCGGCTATAGAAGGGGGCAATTATTTGTTTAATTAGTACGATGTCAAGATGCTCGTAAAAATAACCTTCATCATACACAAAACCGATTCTATCGCGGATTTGTTTCTGAAATCGGATATGATCCTGGCCAAAAATCTGTATCTGCCCACTATCCTTATGCATTAAGTTCATAATTAATTTTATGGTCGTGGTTTTACCGGCGCCGTTAGGCCCTATAAAGCCCATGATATTACCCCGGGGGATGCTGAATGAGACCTGATTCAATTTAAAGCCCGGCCATGATTTGCTCAGATTTCTTACCTCTAAAATGTTTTCCACCGTTACACCTCCTTGTATAATAAATCCAGCATCTCATGCAGGGTGGAGAGGCTGACATCCATGATCTTTCCTTCCGTAATTACCTCGGTTAGTTTCTCTTCAATTAATTGCATTCTCTTTTCCCGCAAAAGTTCAGTATTATGAAGCGATACGAAAGTACCTTTGCCACCCACTGTTTCAATAAACCCTTCGCGTTCCAATTCTTCATAGGCCCGCTTGGT
>CAYWFX010000090.1:0-5827 GCA_964457945.1 uncultured Syntrophomonas sp. | reverse complement strand
ATTGATGTTTTGATAGTGAGCGAAATAGGAAAAGAAATCAGTGGTACAGGTATGGATACAAATATTATTGGACGTTTTCATACTCCCGCTGCTGCTGGCGGACCAACTACGGTTAAGCTGGGCGTTTTAGATGTTACTGATAAATCGGAGGGAAATGCCAATGGAATGGGATTGGCAGATTTTATCCCCAAGCATATGTATGACAGAATAGATTTTACAAGTACCTATGTAAATACCCTTACTTCAACCGAACCCAGCAGTTCACGTATGCCAATGGTACTAGATGATGATCGTCGTGTATTTCAGGCATGTGTAAAGTTGTGTGGTCAGGTTAACAATGATGATATCCGTATGGTTATCATTAGGAGTACTAAGTATTTGGAAGAAGTGTACATGTCTAAAGCTGCAGTAGAAGCTGCAGTTATGCCTATTAAGACTATAGGTGATTATGAAGAAGTTAATTTTGACGAAAACGGTAAAATGATATTATTCTAAAGACCTACACCCTTAAGCATTATGTTTTCTATTTCGAGGGGCCGATTTGTCTTTTAGCTAACCATAGTAGCTGCTGGACATGGGAACCTAACGTAAAAAGTGGTCCCGGTCGGACTGGTATCTATGTCTATTTTAGCATTGTGCCGGCTAGCTATCCTGTAGCAAACTGCCAACCCTAAGCCCGTCCCTTGCTCTTTAGTGGAGAAGAAAGGGGTACCCAGCTTATCCAGTAATTCACGGTCTATCCCGTAGCCTTGATCCCGAACCCCTAATACCACTGTCTCTTTTTCTATAAAGGTTCTTATGATCACATCTCCAGTCGAAGCCATTGATTCCAGACCGTTATTGACCAGATTAAGCAATAGCTGACGAATTTCATCCTTATCCAGGAGCAGATCAGGCAGTTCATCAAGCTCTAGCTTTATATGTTGATCTCGACTCTGAGCCTGGGCCTGAATCAGGGGCAATATTTCATTAATTATTGCGTTGAAATTTCTGAGCTTCATATCCACCATCTTAGTTTTGGCCAGAGAAAGGAACTCGGTAATTATGTAATTAGCTCTATCCAATTCTTCGATCATTAGATCTAAAAATTCTTTATCTTCAATATATCGAGTCTTAAACATTTGTAAAAATCCACGCACAGATGTCATCGGGTTCCTGATTTCATGGCCAATGCTGGCTGCTATTTCTCCTACCAGATTGAGTCTAGACAGGCGGGTCATTTCAACCTCTATTTGTCTTAATTCAGTTATATCTACCATAGTGCTGAGCATGCATCGTTCGCCATGATTATCAAAAGGCTCTCCAGAATATAAACCCAGTCCTTGCTCTCCAGTATACTTGCAAAAACCAATTTCCATGTTCTTAACGGACTGATTTGCTCTGAGCTTCTGTTTTATCAGGTCACGGTCAGCAGGATCAGCCCAAAATCCAAATTCAATTGATTTTCGACCAATTACATCATCAGGACTATAACCCACAATGCTGCAAAAGGCATCATTGACCTTAACCGTTCTTCCCTCCTCCAATGTGCTAATAGCCATAGCTACGGGACTGGCATTAAAAGCTTTGGAGAAGCATTCCTCCGACAAACGTAGTTGCTCTTCCATCCGTTTGCGCTCGGTAATATCACGAATAGATTGAATAGCACCAACTGTATTCCCTTGCAGATCCAAAAGTTTAGATGCCGATCCCAATAAATAAGCACCTTTACCGCTATAAGATTTGGGTACATATACTTCACCTAAAAGAGTATTTCCTTCCTGGCGAATGAAGTCGTAGTTATTCTTCAATTTGTCATATTCGCTTTCGTGCAGTAGGGGCAGGTCAATCAAAATAGCGCGGCGTTCTCCATAAAATGGAATAGCGTATTCGAAATTATCTCGACCAATCATTTGCTCCTTAAGTATCCCGGTTATTTCTTCAATGGCTTTATTCCAAAAAACAACTTCTCCTCGCTCATTTATAACAAATGTAGCATCTGGTAAATGCTCTATAATCTGTTCCATTTGCCGTCTTACATCTTTTTCAGCTTGTTCTGCCTGCTTGCGCTCGTTGATATCGGTTGCTATTTCCATTCTCACCAGTTGTCCATCTGTCCACTGAATGGCACAATCACGAATATAATACCATCTGTCATTGACCTTATTCTGAAACTCCCATTGATATACTCCGGCAGACCTGCCGTCCGCTGTCAACAGCTTGTCGTTCGTACAGAACGTACAGGGCCCGTCCAATCCCTGCAGGACTTTCCAGCAGGGCTTCCCAATTATATCATCACCACATTCCTTGAGGCCATATTCATTAACAAACAAAAGTTCATACGTCTGCATGTCCGCTATGTATATGCACGCCTCCACCTTGTTCATGACCGTCATCAAGCGCTCGTTCGATTCCCGCAAAGCGTCCTCTGCCTGCTTGCGCTCGGTGATGTCAATATTCACTCCAATCATTCGCAACGGCTGTCCTGCTTTATTGCTGGCCACTACCTGGCCGCGCGCCATCATCCATTTCCACTCACCGGATTTGTTCAACATTCGGTACTCAGCTTCATATTTTGCCCTTTGTCCATCCCAATGTTCAGAAAGGGCCTTCACCGCAGCAGGCATATCATCAGGATGAATGAGTTTTTCCAACGTGTGGTAATGCAGCTTAAGTTCCTCCGAGGAGTATCCAAGTATCTCAGCTAAGCGCGGGCTGTAATAGATATAATCCGTTGCAATGTCCCAGTCCCAGAAGCCGTCATTACTGATCTCCCAAACCAGGCTTAGTCGTTCATCACGCTCTCTTATGGTCTGGTTTGAAATGGGCTCTTGATATTTTAGAGCAATCTTCAATTCAATATTTTCCTGCCGCAGTTTTGCCAGTTCGTCCATGAATTGCTCTTTGGTCTTGTCTTCATCCTTCACCCCGGCTGCCTCCTTTTGGCTCATCCATCTTAATTTATAGAATAGCTTATGTAGTTGGAAAATATTGTCGAAAATAGTATGGGGGCAGAAATTATTGACAGATATACAAACGAGGATCTGCTAGACGTTTATTCTCGATTCGTGCATCATTTGTTTTTTTTCGCTAAGCCCCCGTTTCCTCTATAGCCTGGCAGGTGCTCCAGTATTTTCAGATACAGCAATTCCGCCAGTTGATATTAGAATGTGTAGGTAAAATAGCTGCATTTTTATGTGGGTCAAAAGAGGGTCAAGCCAAAATTAAACAGAAAAAGAAAAATACCGAAAGCCTTAAACCTTCGGTAATTACTTGCTTGATATTGGTGCCCGAGACCGGGGTCGAACCGGTATGATGTTGCCATCGCGGGATTTTAATCAAATAACCATCAAATAAGAATTGCTAGGATCAGACTGGCCAGAATCTCTGATCAAATTCCTCTTTAGAATAACCCCCGCGCAACCATACCAATTTAGCTGTTTTTCTAGGAGCGTTATCCTCCTTCATCCATCCAACAAAATCCTTCACACTGGTTACCCGTACTCTGTCGACGCTAATGCTATCATCCTCATCAAGGTTTAAGTACTCATCAACCGCCTCTTGAAGGTGTTTTTCGGAACATAAGAAAATACTAATTCCCATTGCCTTGGCAAAAGCAAGTGATACCACTTCCCCCCAGTTCTTTTGCTCAACTTGTGTATCAGCGAGATTATCGAGAAGAAGTTTTCGTATCTGTTGATAGATTATTACAGACTCAGGCTTGTTATCACTAATATAGTCCTCATCGACTATCATCGCTCTACCCGCTGTAATCAACCGGTTGATCTGGATCTTAACCTTTTCCGGAAATAGAATTTCATTTTGATATACATATTTATGAATATAAAGCACACCTATAAATCTAGGAATATATTCTTCCAATATACGAGATTTCTCAAGTTCCCCTAAATCTAGGGCAAAGCTTGTATCAATAATCGCCACTTCTGCCTTTAAACTCACAAATCATCACGTCCGTACCATTTATTGGTTAATTTACTCATTCTCCAACAGCTCCAGTAATTCCTCTTCGGTAGGACGCTTATTTTCCAGTTTTATGCCAAACTCCTCAGGTTTCATTCTTACTAGAGATAGCAGATATATTAATTTCTCCTCTGTGCTCTTTCCATTTTCGTAAGCTAGAATAGCATTATGAATCAAACCACTGAATCTAATCTCTTTGGTTCTATTGTTCAAATCTTCCCCCAGTTGCATCCTTTTCTGTAACGCTCTAATACCTGTAGATTCATCGCGGTCTGGAATTTGGATCAAATTCAGACACATTTCATAATCAATGAAGGCAATTTCATATAATCTCCGCACCATAGTCTTATAAGGTACTTTGAATTGATCCATCAGTTTTATAATATAGCCCAGTTCAATCTTATCACCAGATTCGATGCCCATATAGGCTAATTCATTTTTCAATACTTGCTCAGGCACAAGTAAAATAGCAGCAAACCTATTAGCCCGAGCTTCCCGTTCAGATAAGCCCTTATCCAGAGCGAGGTCAATAACATCGCTGCTTAAAAGCTCGCCTGTAGTCAGGATATCTTTATCAAACCATATATGGTACAGTTCGTGCGCTGCTGCAAACACCTGTTTTTCATAAGGTATATATGAATTTACGTAGGAAAAAATGCGCTCCTTTTTACAGCAGACAAATCCACATATTTCGTCATCCTCAATAGGATACTGGAGCAATATAGAGTTATCAGCCAGTATTTTAAAAACCTCATCCTTAATTATCCTAGTGCTCTTGTATAGAGCAGCCACCTTGCCCAAGGCCTGCTCCTCTAGCTCCAGGCAGGTTTTAGAAGCCAGATCTAAATAGAGTATGTCAGATTTGGAAACAGATTTCATTATTAAGTTCCCCTATCCTAGCAATTCTTCGAGAGCTATCATTTCATCCATAACATGATTGAGAAATCTAAGATCATCTTCGGTATTGGCCTTTTTAACCGATCCCATCATAAGAAATATAGGATCTCCGAGCTCTATATTCTTTTGCTGCCGAATAAGACTGTCAATTGAAACATTCATAACGTCAGCAATTTTACCGATCTCCGTTAAATTTATCGCCTTTTTACCATGAATGATCTTACCCATAACTTGTTTCGAAACCCCAATTCTATCAGCCATATCCGTCTGAGTTATCCCTTCGCTTTCAAGGAACTCAGCAATCTTAGTTCCTATTTCAGTAAACAAGTTAGCCATTTGGGTTCTCCCCTTTCTATCTTAGAATTATATATTAGGATAATTATTGAAATCTGTCAACAAAATGTTTACTCGCTAATATGTTGAATTATGTCCTTAAACGCCAATTTATATTCATTGTTGGCCAATCTTTTAACTTTTTCAGCCGTATCACATTATATGCTGTGTAAATAAATTGTTTACTATTGTATGAATATTCAAGACTCGTTCCAATTGCATCTGATGTTTTGCTGACCTCAGCAAAACATGCTGCATCATAACCATCACATAAAAATCAAATATACAAACCCTATACCATGGGATTGGTCTGCCTACCTAAATCCAAATTCATGAGTTTAATCACATAACCATCACATAAGAATTATAAAATAATACTAAGCCCAGTTCGGTATGTATTTAGCAAACTTTTTGGATTTGCTCACCGGGTCATAATCTTTAATCAATCCATCACCAATAGTATCGGCAATAATTCTTGAGGCAGTTGAATAGTTTCTTTCCTCAATCTGAAAACGCTGTCGCAGAGTTTGATTGGTCATGAAATCCGATGAAATATATTTTAGGCAGCAATGTTGGTAACAAGCTCTTATAATATCATCTTTATTCATCTCTCTTAAGGTTTTAAAGGAATATAGAA
>CAYWFX010000089.1:0-6553 GCA_964457945.1 uncultured Syntrophomonas sp. | reverse complement strand
AGAATATATTATTGATATTTTCCCCCAAAAAGAAAAAATGCACCCTCAACAGGTACATTTTTATTCTAAGGGGATATTCCTCTTTAGAGGTGTGTCCCCTTACCTTAATGGTATATCCCCTTACAAAGGCTTGTCACGGAATAACTGCCTCAACAGATAATTCCTCCACCCAGCACATATTCACCCAGGTAATAGACCACCGACTGGCCTGGAGTAATAGCGCGCTGAGGCTCCGCGAACTCTACTCTCACCATTCCGTCCTCCATATAAATGGTCGCATCGGCAGGCCGAGCCGCATATCTAATTTTCACTTGAACTTGCATAGGCGACTCAACTCTATCGTAGTAAACAAAATTATTGCTGCTAGCAAGTAGGCTGCTCCTAAATAAATCCTCATTATCTCCTACTATTAGAATATTCGCCTCAATGTCCATATCTACCACATATAGAGGTTTGCCCCCGCTTATGCCCAGACCTTTGCGCTGCCCAATAGTATAAAAAGCCATACCATGGTGCTTGCCCAGCAGCCTGCCCGCGGTATCTTTGATCTCCCCACTCTGACATTCAATCTTCCCCTTCAGGAAATCGCGATAGTCTCCCGGTACAAAACATATTTCCTGGCTTTCCGGAGACTCTGCCACCTGCATTCCCTGCTGACGAGCCAGAGCCCTTACCTCATCCTTGCTCAACCCTCCCAATGGAAAAATAATATGGGCTAGTTGTTCCTGGGTCAAGCCATACAGAAAATAACTTTGATCCTTCTTGCTGTCTACACCCTTCTTTAAAAGATATCTTTGCCGATCCGAATCAAATTCCACCTGAGCATAATGACCAGTCGCTACCATGTCACAACCTTCGTCCAATGCCTTCTCTAATAAAGCACCAAACTTTATGTATTTGTTACATTCGACACAGGGATTAGGGGTTAGCCCCTTCTCATAAGCCGAGCAAAAATAGTCCACTACACTTTCTTTAAATCTCCCTCTCAAATCAACTATCTTATGTTCAATGCCCAGTACGCGAGCCGCCTCAGCAGCCTTGTCGCCGACCCCCATATCCCAATTAACCATGGTAAGCCCCAGCAATTCATGTCCCTGTTCTTTTAAGCATAAAGCAGCTATGGTGCTATCAACACCACCGCTTAATAAAACCGCTATCTTCAAGCCAAATCTCCTTTTGTAGACGAGGAATTTAACATTAATCGTCATCTTCGTTTCTAAAATTTATAGCACGTAATACAGGTATTATCAAGCATGTTGTAATCAGCTATAATGGCAATATGATATCGATGCGAGAAATTGAACCGTTCTCTGCGTAACATTAGCAGGAGGTTTTTGATACATGGATTTATTTTCAACCAGTGATGCCCAAAGAAAAGAAGCCAATGCTCCTCTGGCCTGGAGGATGAGGCCCAGCAGTCTTGATGAAGTGGTTGGACAGGAACATATCGTGGGCCTTGGTTCTCCGCTTAGAAGGGCTATTGAGAAAGACTCCCTGCATTCATTTGTGCTCTATGGCCCTCCGGGAACTGGCAAGACCAGCATAGCTCGAATTATTGCCCGGATGACGAATTCCCATTTTGAATACTTACAGGCCGTTACCGCGGGGGTAAGCGATATCCGCAAAGTAGCTGCCGCTGCCGAGGATCTGCGTAAATATTATCAACAGCAGACCGTCCTGTTTGTGGATGAAATTCACCGCTTTAACAAGAGTCAACAGGACGTCTTACTGCCCTTCGTTGAGGATGGCACTCTCATCCTGATCGGTGCCACGACCGAAAACCCTCTATATGAGCTGAATAACGCCCTGCTTTCACGCATGAAGCTTTATATCCTGGAGGCACTAGAGTCCCAAGACATAGCGCAAATCGTAAACAATGCCTTAAAGGACCGCGAGAAGGGTCTGGGTAACCTCGATATTAAGATAGATGAGGAGAGCATGGCGATTCTTATCCAGGCTTCCCAGGGGGATGCCCGCACCGCCCTTAACATTCTGGATACGCTCAATAATTCCTATTCCAGCCCCGATGGACACCTCGATGTAAATGCGGGGCTGCTAAAAAAGATCACCGGCAAGCTTATCGTTAAGTATGACCGGAGTGGCGATTACCATTATGACACTATATCCGCCTTCATAAAAAGCATTCGCGGCTCAGATCCTGATGCAGCTCTTTACTGGATGGCGGTCATGCTGGAAGGTGGGGAAGATCCTAAATATATCGCCCGCAGGCTAATCGTTCATGCTGCCGAGGACATAGGTTTGGCCGACCCTAATGCTCTAACCATAGCTACTTCTGCCGCCAGCGCCGTTCAATATATTGGACTTCCTGAAGCCCGTATCCCCTTGGCGGAAGCCACCATCTACCTGTGCACCGCACCAAAGAGCAACAGCAGCAAGATAGCCATCGATGAAGCCCTGGCAGTCGTGCGCAGCAAAAACCGGGTAACTGTCCCCGCGCATATTGCCGATACCTCGCATTCCCAGGCTGGTCCGAAATTGGGAAAAGGTAAAGGCTATAAATATCCCCATGACTTTGGGGGCTATGTTGAGCAGACCTACCTGCCGGATGAGCTAGGACCAGTAAATTTTTATCATCCCAGCCATAATGGTTACGAAAATACCATTCAAAAATTTCTAAAGGATCTTCCCAATAAAAAATGACCATCCTCTAGCCTTTAGTGAGGATGGTCATCTAAGCATCTGCTTATCTATGCAATTACTTCATCAATAAGCTTTTGTATCTGGTTTTTGTTCTGGGCACCTACTATACGTTTGGCTTCCTTGCCCGCCTTGAAAAACAAAAGGGTAGGAATGCCTCTAACCCCAAATTGCCCAGCCAGGGACTGATTTTCATCTACATTGACTTTACCTATAACTATTTTGCCTACATTCTCATCGGCCAGGGTTTCCACAATGGGACCTACCATTTTACATGGGCCACACCAGGGTGCCCAAAAATCCAGTAATACAGGTTGCTCTGACTGTAATACTTCCTTCTCAAAATTGTCTGTGCTTATTGTTTTTACGTTAGCCACATTAAACGCCTCCTTACATTATTTGATGAACCTGCTCATCACCCTCACGATTTCATCAAAGCTTTGATCTTGGTCGGTTTCATTTAGCGATTTGTTAATACATTGCCGGGCATGATTCTCAAATATTACTATTCCTGCATGATTAACAGCCGATTTGATTGCAGCTATCTGGTTTAAAATCTCGCCGCAATCAGCCTCTTCTTCAATCATGTGCTGCACCCCTCTGACCTGTCCCTCTATGCGCCTGAGCCTTGATATTACACTTTTACGTGGGTCTCCTTGCATTTGCTCACCTCTTTATACCCCCTTCGGGTATCTTTGTTAAAAGTATAAAACACTTAGTATATATTTGTCAAATATAATGTATAACTTATGAAACCAAATTTACACTAGAGTACCGGAACCATAATAATAAATAAGGAAGCAAAAAAATAAGGAGCAGTTTGTCAAAACCGCCCCGTTTCTCCACCTTTTCATTTGAAAATAAAACTTATTTCCAAACCATATAATAAATTCCTATCCCTGTACCCAATGAGACCAGCAACCATATAACGGTTCTTAGCATTTCACTTTTAACCTGTTTTGTTAACTCCTCCATTAAACAGTTTCCCCTTTCTAACACAATTTATAATTAACCTTGTCATTAAATAAATATCCTTATGTACTAAATCCTAAATATTATATCACAGTATCCTACAACAATCATTGTTCTTTCTTTACAGGTTTTCCAATAGAATCGCCTTTTCTTTAAAAACACGACCCCACTATTTGATAATACTGCCTGGAGCCGTTAGTATTATGCTGTTCAGGGGAGGGTAGGTTTCCTCGGCTAAGAGTTCTTTGGCAACTTCCCTGCCATTTTCCTTTACCAGCCGATATGTTCTTAACTCCATACCGTTTTTCCCTTCCTGCTGCACTATTCTCTCCTGGGGTTTAAGACCAAGGCTTACCTTCTCTACCAGCTCAGGAGTCAACACCGTCTGTTCCCGGATCAAGGAAACTTCTCTTCCCTCTTCAGTTTGACAACCATAAATCTTTACCAGCAGTTTGTTTTCCTCAATAGCTAAGTACAATAAAACGGGATTACCCAAATTATTAACAAATTTAACGTCTTGGGAAGCCGCTGTACGAGCAGGTCGATCCACCACTTGAATATGCGCATTCAGACATGCTTGGTAAATAGCCTCAGCTAGAATATTAATAGCTGGAATCTGGGTGACTTTTTGATTCAAGGTTTTAATCATGGAAAAGGTGTCACCAGGAATAACAATATTGCCATTTAAAAGAGATATGTACAATTGTAAGTCTCTTTTAGTTGTTGAATTCTTATCCAATTGGGATACGTAAACGCCTATTAATTCTTTAACATTTTTAATATCTTCATTTTTGACGTTCGGTGATAACTCATTAACCGTAAGGCTTACTGGCCCCAAATCACCTTCAGACAGAGCAGCGCTAATCTCCTTAACAGCAACGCTTATGTCCATAGCTGATCCTTTTTCATGACTTATATATTCCAAAAGTCCATCTTTATATAAAACCCGTGCGTCGATAGCTGGTTTATCTGTTCTTTGCTTGATGTCCAGCAGTCTTGAATAAAGTAATTCCTTATCGTCCAGCCGCAGGATAGGTTTAACGTTGATTGCTTTACCTCTTATCATTGCGTTTTTCCAGAGCGAATCCGCTGCCTGGGAATTATCAACAATATCATCCACTTTTACCAGAGTCCTATCTAAATCATAACTTATCCCACTATCCTTGATGGGCATAGGGATAATTTCGCCGGTGCTGCTGATTTTCAGACGTAAAACACCCTCCCAATTATTCATCCCGCCTTCCAAACTCCTTAAGGCCTCCTGGCGAGTCTGGTTGGCAATGGCAATACCATCTACCGAAATATTGGAGGGATATATTTTGTCATCCCTTGCAGCAAGTGCCAGTGATGACAAAAGTATAGTGATAATTGCCGCTACCATTACAAGCGATATGACCCTGGCGATGGTCTTTTTTCCGTCTGTCATATCATTTCTCCCAAATCAATTATTTGGCAAACTCAGAAAGCTCCATAAACTTACCTTGTTTGTCTGCCAGGTTAAAGATTTCTTCGGTTACTATTGTACCGGCCTGGATAATTACACTCCCCCTGGCATCCCTGATATCCTGAATCACTTTTTTGCCCAGCAAAAATTGCTTTTGTCTCTCCTTAAACAGTGATGTCCCATCTGTGGGTGTAATAGTTGTCGCCTGTTTTTGTATAGGAGCAGTTGACTCAATAACCGGTGTCGATTTTTCTATGGGAGCACTTGGCTCGATAACCGGTGTTGGTTTTTCTATAGGAGCACTTGGCTCGATAACCGGTGTCGGTTTTTCTATAGGAGCACTTGGTTGATAAACTGATGCCTGTCTTTCAATCGGAGCACTTACCTGAGGAACCGGAGTGTTTCTTTCAACAGGAGCACTTGCTACAGGCGCTGGTGTCGATCTTTCCTTATCGCTAGATTGAAGTGGCCATGTAGGTTCCGGGTTGGTTGACTTTTCCTTGACCACGATTACATCTGCTCCATAAGTCAGCACATCATCGGCTTGCACAGAATCTATCAAGCTTTCATTTTGGGCTGTTTTATACTCTAATCTGACTACTTTACCTGTAATTTCATCAATTTCGTACTCACTTATGACTCCAATTAGATTACCTTTGTTGGTAAGAACCCTATTGCCTTTTACTTCGATATTCCTCTGTAAAAGGCTGTTCGCAGTGGAGGTTTCATTAATCGTGGCCAAAAGATTCTCGCTTTCAGTGGTGACCGCATGCTCCCCCACTCCCATTACGGCCTTGTAAGGCAAAACCCTTGCGCCCACATACCAACTGCCATTGCTGACCAGGATAAACTCTACCCTTCCTTCTTCGGGGTTGATCACCAGATCCTTAACCTGTCCAATCTTTCTCCCTTCAACAATCGAGAAAACTGGCAGGCCTATGATCTCCTGGCTTCTCTTCATTTCTCAAACTCCCTTCATCTGCTTTCTTCTAATTGCGTTTTCTCGGTCACATTCAGCTGCACCCAGCGCGGAACCTCTGCTATAGGCGTATCCGGTATGCCGAGCCTTATTAATTCCGCTCTCAAAATCCTGATATAAGAAAGCTGACGATTTATTTTATCTATTATATCAGGTCGCAGGTTATTATTGCCAATATATATGTCAAGAAGATCTTCCGTCTCTTCGTATCTCCCTAAATTCTTATAGAAATTTACAGTTTCCATGGTTAAGAAATATTTCAGTTCCGGATCTTCGGTTAATTTCCAAGCTGCCGCAAAATTGCGAACTGCCTCCTCAGGCTTATTTGCCAATTTACATGCAAAGCCCGCATCTATCAATTGGTTAATTTCATTCTGCTGTTCTAACTCTGGTTCTAACTCTGGTTCTAACTCTGCTTCTAACTCTGGTTCTAGCTCTGGTTCTAGCTCTGCTTCTAACTCTGGCTCTAACACTGGTTCTAGCTCTGGTTCTAACTCTGG
>CAYWFX010000088.1:0-6984 GCA_964457945.1 uncultured Syntrophomonas sp. | reverse complement strand
GAACGGTGATGCCCATCCGCAATATACAAGCACCCCACCTGTTCAAACAAGGCCATAAGCCTGTTAATAGCACTATCATCATCTATGACCCATACTATATGGTCAATCCCATCATCAGAATGAATATCGTAAACCGGCTCCTTTCCTGTCCAATCGGCCACAATTTCATTTATCTCCGTCTGGAACTGATAGGTCAGAAATATAGGTCCGGTATTAGCATCGCAATAGTCCACATGCCTGGTGCGATCCATCTCTTTATCGGCTCTGGTGAGTTCATGTTTCTTAATAATGTTGTTTAAATAGTCATCTATGGAAGCGCAGGCTACAATTCCGGTCTGTGCCCGCCCATCCATAACCTGGCGGTAAATGTATAGACAGGGTCTTTCCTCTTCGGCCAATACCCCGCTATCCATCATCCCCTGCAAGTTATCCCGGGCTTTCTCATATACCCTCAAATCATATAAATCTACATCTCGGTCCAGGGTGATCTCCGCTTTGTCTACATGCAAGAAAGAATAGGGATTATCCTTCACCATCTCCCGGGCTTCTTCACTACTCATAACGTCATAGGGTAGAGCTGCTACCTTCCCTGCCAACTCCGGCACCGGCCTAACCGCCCGAAAAGGTCTTATCACTGCCATTCGAAAATCCTCCCAAGTATATATTTTTCTCACGATTGTGGAATTTTTGTTAACTGATCCCTAAAATATCATTAATATTACCTAGTAAATCCTTTATTTCATCCAGGGTACAATCGGCCATGTGAGCAATACGGAAGGTTTTATCCTTCACCTTGCCATAACCATTAGAAATCTGGTATCCCCTGGCACCTAGCTCTTTGTTCAAAGCTCCTACATCAATTCCTCGGGTGTTGCTTATAGTCGTAAGAGTGTTGGAAAGGTATCTCTCCTCCGCAAAAAGGGCAAAGTGTTCACGAGCCCAGCTCCGTACTTGTTCAGCCATTTCCATATGCCGCTTGAAGCGATTATCCAGTCCCTCTTCCATAATCCTATCCAACTGATAATCTAGTGCAAACATATGTGAGAGTGAAGGTGTAGAAGGATATTGGTAGTCCTTTTTTTGGATGTAATCGTAAATAGAAAGCAAATCAAAGTAGCTGCCACGATGTGGTACTTGTCCAGCCCTTTCGATAGCCTTTCCGGAAAATGAGCAAATTGCCATTCCCGGTGGCAGGCCCAAAGATTTCTGAGTAGATGTTATACAGATATCTACCCCCAGTTTATCGACCTCAATCTTGGTTCCCGCTGCAGAGCTTACTGCATCCAAGCAGTAAACAACCTCTGGGTATTTCTTCATAATCCCAGCTATTTCCTCCACTGGGTTCATTAATCCAGTGGAGGTTTCATTGTGGGTTATTGTAATCAAGTCATACTTACCGGTGGCCAGAACTTCATCCACCAGTGCCGGAGTGGTAGCCTTCCCCCATTCGACCTGAAACAAGTCTGCCGGGACATTATTACTCTCAGCTATTTCAAACCATCTATTACCAAACGCTCCTATGGAAAAAATTGCCGCTCTTTTCAATGTACAGGAACGCACCGCCCCTTCCATCAGGCCACTTCCGGATGAGGTTGATAGCAATATGGCTTCATCCGTGTAAAAAAGCTTTTTCATTTTATCACTGATTTTCCTTTGCAGCTCAGATGCATCCTTACTGCGGTGCCCGATCATAGGCGTAGCCATTTTCGCCAGCACATCTGGTCTAACTTCCACGGGTCCTGGGATAAATAACTTCTTATGCACCAGTCAAACCTCCAAACATCTATTTTCAACATTAAATATTACCTGTCCTACATTGTAGCAATTTCTCACGACTTTCTCAATCCCAACACAAAGGGACAGTTATCCTTTGTACCTGCAAACACGCAGCGCGGCACACAGGAGAACCATCCCCTATTTTATGGTGTTTTCTTGCTGCTACTCGCTCAATATTTCCACACCGGTTTCTGTTACTCGAACGGTATGCTCCCATTGGGCCGAAAGGGAACCATCAACCGTTACCGTCGTCCAGCCGTCTTTAAGCTTTTTACACTTATAGCTGCCAGCATTAATCATTGGCTCTATGGTAAAAACCATGTTGGGAACCAATACCATGCCACAATCACGGTCGCCATAATGTTGCACAAAAGGCTCTTCGTGAAAATCAAGACCTACACCATGCCCTCCATAATCCTGAACAACCGAATACCCGTGTCGATTGGCATGCTGCTCTATGGCATATGCTATATCCCCAACCCGATTAAAGGGTTTTACCTGTTCTATTCCCAAGTAAAGGCACTCCCTGGCTACCCTAACCAGTTCTCGTGCCTCGGGGGAAGGATCTCCGACGAGAAACATCTGGCTTACATCGCCATAATACCCATCTAATATAGAGGTAACATCCACGTTTATAATATCCCCATCCTGTAAAGGAGTGTCATTCGGAATGCCATGACAGATTACATTATTGGGGGAAGTACAGACGCTCTTGGGAAATCCCTCATAATTCAAAGGAGCTGGGATCGCACCGTGCTGGATAGTATATTCATGTACCCATCGGTTTACCTCATTAGTGTTAATGCCAGCTTCAATTTTCTTTCCAACCATATCCAGAATTTGCTTGCTCAACTGACAGGCCCGGCCAATCCCAGCGATCTGTTGCTCAGTTTTAATAATCTTCCGGTCGGGGACTGGGCAGCCCTCTAGTTCCATTTGCTCCAGCCGGGCATCCTGCTCCAAATGGCATTTTTTATATTTCCTAGCACTTCCACACCAACATGGGTCATTACGCGATATGTAATAAATGTCCGTATCCTCCCTGATTAATATATGTTTTCTATTCAATATCCACCTGCATTTTAATAGCCTCATCCAACAAGCTATTAAGCAATTTGCCAAATTCCTCTTCCTCTTCCACAATTCTTCTATCAATCGTAATCGCCGCCATACCGTCTTCAAACTGTACGACCTCATAGCCCTTGGTCTGCAAATATTGGCGAGCACGTTCCTCCAAATCTCTAATAAATGCGGAATCTTTTTTGTCTGCATAATAAATGGAATGAATAACAAAATCACAGTAGATATGTTGATCAGAAAAGGGAAGCTGATCACAATATTCATAGAGACCCAGCAATTCCTTCTCCCGTAGTCTTATGGGAATATTAATAAAAGGATAAACCCGGCCTCTGACATAAGAATTCTTAAGCGAGGTCACACTCAGTGAACTACAGGTAGATACTTCTGCATTACCATAACTAGCAATAAGATACTTTACCTGTGCAAATAATCCTGTCACCCAAGCTTCACGTTGAAGAATGCTTCGCGCCCCTGATGTCAATTCTTTCACCTCCATAATGAACCCCCTATTACCAAGTTTTTTTTATATTTGCTCACTATTTATACATACATCAGATATCTAAACATCAACCAGAAGTGACCCAGGCTTCCCCCAATTACAAACAGATGGAAAATCTCGTGAAAACCGAACCACCGCGAGGTTATTTTCGGCCATTTGAAACCATAAATAACAGCTCCTATGGTATATAGCAGACCACCTATTACCAACCAGGTTATCCCTCCTACCGGCAAGGAATGTATGAGCGGATAAAAAGCAATGACAACCAACCATCCCATCAGCAAGTAAACTGCAGTGGTTAACCAGCGTGGTGCCCCAAACCACACCACAGTCATAATAATTCCTATGACTGCCAAAACCCAAACCATAATCAGCATACTTAATCCCCATGCACCAGTCAGGCCAATAACACAGATGGGCGTGTACGTACCTGCTATCAACACATAGATCATCATGTGGTCAATCCGTCTCAGGATCGTGTCTATTTTTTCCGAGATATTTAAAAGATGGTATACCGCACTGGCACTATACAGCAAGATCAGAGTAGCACCAAATATAGCGAAGGAAACGACATGTTTAACTGTAGCGTACCGTGTTGCATATTTTACCAAAACAACCAACCCTATGATTGATAACAGAGCGCCCGCAAGGTGGGTTAAACCACTCACTGGATCCTTAAACCTAGCCATAATACTTGCCAAACCTGCTTTCAAACTGCTCATCGTTCATATCCTCTCCTTAATAAATCCTGTCCATTGTTTTTTCATCGATCTAAATATTATTATACTCTATTATATTAAGGCCTCAGGAAATAATAAGTCTTTATACAGGGGAACATTACTCGTAGAGCTGGGTTACCTTACCTTATAATTTTGTCCCACAGAAAGGACAGAAAACATATTTCCCACTGCTTGCACTCAGTGTATTCCCGCAATAAGGACAGAACGTAAACTGCTTCACATCATTTTCGTCATGAAGGGTCTCAGGATGCCTGTAATTTGCGGGTAATTCCTTTACCGATGCTGACTTGCCTGGTTCTGGCCGCCGAGCCAAATTATCTGTAAGCAATGTATCGCAGCGACTTTGATGAGTTGCCTCTTCAAACGATATTGCTTCTTCTCTCTCTTTCTCCTCCAAGATTGTCAACAGCTGTTCTGTATTTATCGGGGTTTTGATAAGCCCATCAATCCACCTGTTCTGCGAATATTCTGGACTCATGTCGCTGCAGGATGATAGGTAGCACTTAGTGGCTGGCTTACTCCCTTTTATGTTCTGAATAAGCCGATCGCCGCTGATATCAGTCATATTCATATTGGCAATTACAATATCAGGATTGCAGCTTTCCAAAAGGCTCAGGGTCGCATACTCATCCGTAGTCTCCACCTCATAACCCAAATTAATGAGCAGATCTCTTAATATATTTCTTTCAAACCTGCAATCATTTATTACCAAGACTCTCTTCACCTTTACAACACCCACTCTCTAGAAGCTTGTTTTCGATTATTCACAATTCTGATAAGCACACCGGGGCAGCCAAAATTTATCTTTCTTTAGTATTCTAAAAATATACGCCAAAAAAGTTGAAGTAGCAATTAATGTGGCTCCACTACATAAGCAATTTTATTATGCTTTATTACGATATATTAGTATTATTATACTATAATAAAGGTAAATAGTTCCTTATTGTAGCAAACATGTTTATTTAGTGTTTATTCTTTGTATATCACCCTCTGATGAATTTTCAAACTTCTCAATTAATACATTTTGAAAGGATAGATACGAATGAAGGGTCATGGCAAATCTAAAGAGGAATTATCAAATGAGCTGGAACAACTGCGGGAGAGTATTCATCGGCTGGAATCTAAGAACCTAGATGTCATTGATAAATATAGGAAAGCCCTGGCTGATAACCTTTATTTTAGAAGCTTGCCCGAAATGTCGCGCAACTGGGTCTACTGGGCTAGTAATAATGGTGATATTATATATAGTTCAGTGGCCGGCGAGACGATAACCGGGTATAAACCACAAGAAATACAGGAATCGCCGGATCTCATAAAGCAAATGGTTCATCCTGCTGACCGAGAATTGTGGGACAAGCATATATGTTGGATAGAAGAACAGCCTTCCCAAGGCGTTGAGTTGCGTATAATTACCCGGGATGGAGAAACCCGTTGGATAAGTCACACTTGCCAGCCCATATACGATGCCAACGAAGATTGCCTATGGATAGGTTCCATCAACCAGGATATTACAAGCCGGAAGCAGCAAGAAGAACATATCAAGGCACTAAAAGAAAGCTATGAACGTCTAACCAGCAATGTCGGAGAAGTCATTTTCAGGATAAGAGCGGATAATGGCCAGATTATCTATGCCAATACCACCGCCGAAAAGCTCTTGGGTTATTCATTGGAAGAATGGCTAACCAACCCTCGTCTGGTATTTCAAATTATCCACCCAGATTCAACGGATAATTTGAAATATATTTTAAATCAAATGAATCAAGGAATCGATTTAATTAAGGATATTACTCTAAAACTGATTGCAGAGGACGGTTATGAGATAATCCTTGCTTATACCAGTATTGCAGTTAGAAACCAAGACGGCATGATACAGTATTACGAAACAATTACTCGAGATATAACTAGACACAAGAAACTGGAAGAAGCCTTGTTACAAAGTGAGGCCCTTTATCGGATGGTGGTAGAAGATCAAACTGAATTAATATGTCGATTCCAGAAGGGAGGTGTCTTTACCTTTGTCAACGAAGCCTTCTGCCGATATTTTAACAAAAGCAAAGGGCAGTTGATTGGCTCCCGCTTCCGCCCGGGGGTTTTGGAAGAGGATCGCAATCAATTTAAGCGCAAATTTCAAGCCATCGACATAGACAACCCCGTTGCCAGAATTGAGCACCGCATTCAATTTCCCAATGGTGAGATCTGTTGGCAACAATGGAATTACCGGGCACTTTTTGACGACATGGGGGAAATAGTTGAATACCAAGCGGTAGGTAGGGATATAACGGAAAGCAAAGTCCTGGAAGAAAAACTACAATACCTGGGTATGCATGATGCCCTAACCGGACTCCATAACCGTGCCTATTTCGATGAAGAAATGGTACGATTAGATAGCAACCGTTTCTTGCCAGTCGGTGTTATTGTAGCCGATATAGATGGACTGAAAATCATCAATGACACCCTAGGCCACCAAAGCGGTGACGAACTAATTAAGGCAGCTGCCTGCGTATTAAAAAGCTGTTTCCGAGATGGCGATGTGGTGGCGCGTATAGGCGGAGACGAATTTGCCGTCCTGTTAGCCGAGACATCTAAGGAAGTACTGGGACAGTCCAGCCAACGGATTTTAGAAACGACCGAGGAGTATAGGGCTGCCAGTCCCCACCTCCCCTTATCCATAGCCATTGGTTATGCAGTAAAATCTGATCCAGATCAACTACTAGAAAAAGTATTTGCAGAAGCTGATAATCAAATGTACATATTTAAGGCCAGTAAGCGAGAATCAACCCGTTCGATGATAAATGACAAATTAATATCATTAAAGTAAAGGAAGCAAACGTATGTCCGAAACCACTGAAAAAGACCCAACAATAAATAACAATAATACAATTAAATACC
>CAYWFX010000087.1:0-7234 GCA_964457945.1 uncultured Syntrophomonas sp. | reverse complement strand
AGCTTAGATGTCGGTCAGGGGAGGCGATTTTTATGGCATATCTAGCTTTATACCGGGTTTGGAGACCCCAAAGATTTGAAGAAGTGGTGGGACAAGAGCAGACGGTTATCGCCCTGCAGAATTCAGTGCGGGAAGACCGGCTGACCCATGCCTATCTTTTTTGTGGCCCCAGAGGAACGGGTAAAACCAGTATCGCTAAAATTCTGGCCAAAGCAGTGAACTGCGAGAACCGCATTGAGGGAGAACCCTGCAATACATGCCTTTCCTGCCAGGATATTAATAACGGCAATTTTATGGATGTGATAGAGATAGATGCGGCCTCAAATCGGGGGATAGATGAAATTCGTGATTTGAGGGAAAAAGTTAGGATAATGCCTGCCCAGGGAAAGAAAAAGGTCTACATAATAGATGAAGTGCACATGTTGACCACTGAGGCATTCAATGCCCTTTTGAAGACCCTGGAGGAGCCCCCGGAATCGGTAATATTTATACTTGCTACCACTGAGGCCCACAAGATTCCTAGTACCATACTATCTCGCTGTCAGAAATATAATTTCCGCAGGTTAACCCTAACCCAGATCAGTGCCCGATTAAGAGACGTAGCTGCCAGTAATGGCATTGAAATAGAAGGGGAGGCATTGTCCCTGATCGGCCGTCGGGCTAATGGGGGTATGCGTGATGCTTTGGGTATGTTGGATCAGCTATATTCATATAAGGATGGCAGCCTTAGTAAGGCGGACGTGCTGGAAGTGCTGGGATTGGTTGATGACTTGTTCATAGCCCAGCTTATTGATAAAGTTATTGCCGAAGACTTGGTTTCCACTGTGTCTATGCTGAATAAGGCCTTGAATCAAGGTAAAGAGGCCGGGCAGTTAGCTCGAGAAACGGCACTCTACCTGCGCGATTTACTATTATACAAACTAGCGGGAGAGGAAGCCGAGCTGGTAATGGCAGGTGAGCAAAGCCATGAATTCCTAAAGAAACAAGCGCTGAAAGCAGATAAAAATCAGATTTTGCAGTCTTTACGAATGATAATGGAGACCGGTGAGAAGCTAAGGTTTAGCGAAGGACAGAAGTATCTGCTGGAAATGGCATTGTTAGAAATGGCAGCCTTATTTGCTCCAAAGGAAGTAAGGTCAGAACCCGCTGCCATAGCTCAGAAAGGGGTTGCCCCAAGACAACGAGGCAAAAGCGAAAGCAATGAAAGCCATGATAAAAGCGAAAGAAATGATGCCAGGGAAGTATTGTGGAACCGCTTGTTGGCCGGGGTAAAAGAAAAGAAAATACCCACCCATGCTCTCCTATCCCAGGGAAAATTGCTTGGTGTCAAAGGGGATACCATCTTTATCGGCTTTCGCAAGGGATACAGATTTCATAAGGAAAGAATGGAGGAAAAAGGAAACCGAGAAATAGTAGATGTAGTAATAAGGGAAATATTCAAACGCGAAGTTGAGGTGCAGTTTATCTTTCTGGAAGACAGTCAATATAATGATATAATTGTGAAAAAAGCCATTGAATATTTTGGTGAGGACATAGTAGAGGTAAAAGAATAAGGAGGAAAATAGAATGAAATTTAATCCCATGGGCGGATCCAACATGAATCAGATGATGAAACAAGCTAAAAAAATGCAGGAGGAAATGGCCAAGACGCAGGCTGAGTTACAGGAGCGGATCATTGAGGGCTCTGCGGGTGGTGGAGTGGTTATAGCCAAGGTGAATGGTAAGCAGCATATCTTGGAAATTAAGATTAAGCCAGAGGTAGTTGACCCGGAGGATGTGGAAATGCTCGAAGACCTGATTATGGCCGCAATAAACGATGCCATTAAACAGTCTCAGGACATGGTATCCGCAGAGATGGCTAAGATAACCGGGGGACTGAACATACCAGGATTGTAAGCTTAATTTCGAAATTCATCTAGGAGGAAAAGCATGAGATTAGCCAGACCACTGGAGAAATTGATTGACCAACTGCTGAAACTGCCGACGATAGGTCCTAAGACGGCCCAGCGATTGGCTCTTTACATATTGAAGATGCCTATAGAGGAGGTTCGGCAGCTGTCGCAAATCCTTCTGGATGCTCGGGAAAAGGTATTTCCTTGTTCGGTTTGCGGATACCTGACAGATATGGATCCCTGCCATATATGTTGTGATCCGGAGCGAGATAGAAGCAATTTATGTATAGTGGAGGAAGCGAGTGACATTATTGCGCTTGAAAGAACTGGTTATAAGGGTAAATATTTTGTGTTGAACCGTAGTTTCAAGCTGATGGATGATAACGACCTGGGAGAAATGAATCTGTTACCCCTGCTTAAAATTTTAGGTGAGGGGGAAGTGAACGAAGTAATTCTGGCGCTTAATCCTAACATTGATGGAGAAATTACGTCGCGGTATTTGGCTTCTGTTATTGGCAAGCAGAAGGTAAGAGTTACCCGCTTAGCCCACGGGCTACCGGTAGGAGGAGACATAGAATTTGCTGACGAAATAACTCTGCGCCGAGCAATGGAGGGCCGAAAGGAATTATAATTCCTCGGTATAAAATTGTTTTGACTAACATAAGATGCAGTGGACAATAGTTTGCTACAGACTTATGGAGGGTTGACAATGAAGGTCTGGTTGAAATGGTGGGCGGCTCTTCGCGAAGTCTGCTTACTGAATAGCGAAGACAAACAACAAAAGAAGCTGGATGATATAGTTTT
The DNA here is from genome assembly GCA_964457945.1 of uncultured Syntrophomonas sp. Lineage (GTDB taxonomy): Bacteria > Bacillota > Syntrophomonadia > Syntrophomonadales > Syntrophomonadaceae > PHAA01. The sequence goes on along the minus strand of CAYWFX010000087.1, from coordinate 4,538 downwards.
AATTCAGGAGGCAAAGGACGAATTATTAACCGCGCGCCACATGTTTGCGCAGATGGAAGATCCGGACATGGTGGATTGGGCAGTGTATAGCATGACCGCTGCTGAAAAGAGATATGATTACTTACTAAAGAATTATAAGCAGAAAAAACAAACAGGGTTCTCTCGACAAATTCATAGCGCTTGTCATGGAATAAATGAGTCATCTGATGTCTGAGGCAAGGCGGCGGATATAGACAATGCTGGAAAGGGTGTATTGCTAATGGGTACTATAAATATAGTAATTGCCGCACTATTTTTGCTGGTGATTATCTTTATTGTGGCACAGGTAATCATGAAGCCGATTAAGTTGCTTTGGAAACTAATAATTAATTCTGCCATCGGATTGGTTTTGCTTTTACTGGTGAACTATGGTGCGGCCTATTTTGGTTTTGCACTGCCCATAAATATAATTACAGTATTGGTGGCAGGTTTCCTGGGCATACCGGGGATATTATTGTTGGTTTGCTTTCAGCTCTTGCTTAAATAAAAAGGAACTAGGAAGGAACAAGGGGACGATTCTTCAGTCACTTCATTTCGTGTTTGTGACCTGAGAACCGTTCCCTTGTCCCTTTTTTTTTCTAAAAAGCTGGTACAGACGGAGAAAATATTATATAGTGTTCAGAATATGCAGAGTGAGTTTAGCAAAAACTAAAGCGGATGAATTATCTAAATGTGAGTAATATTACTTGGTAAATGTGAGTAATATATCGTATAATTGAGATTAATATTGACGCACAATTGAATTCTCATTTATACTAATAAGAAGCTGCTAGACAGCAGAACCATAAATACTGTATACACTCAGGAGGTGTTGAGGTTCTCGAAAAATAATAAAAGTAGAATCATAGAAGCATATATAGGTGAGTACGCTAGTGGCAAAAGTGAAATGGCGATTAATAGGGCTCTAGACTTGAAAAATCAGGGCCGACAGGTAACCCTGGTGGACCTAGATACAGTAGAGCCTTTTTATACGTTAAGAACCTTGAAAAGAGTTTTGGAAGCAATGGGAATGAAGGTTATAAGCTTTGCCCGAGAGGACTCCTTCGGACTGGGAGAGACCGGTGCCATGTTAAACCCGCAGGCCCGCTGGGCGCTAATGAATGAAGGTGATATCATAATGGATATAGGTTATGGCGTACAGGGGGCGAAAACCCTTAATCTGGTGGAGGGAGCCAATGAGTCCTCGGATTTAAAGATACTAGCGGTAATTAACGGAACCCGCCCCATGACTGATTCTCTGTCAGGGATTAAGGAATATCTGACTGAACTAGGAAGAGTGGATGGCATTGTACTCAATACCCATCTGGGAGATGAGACTACGGTGGAAATTATTAAAAAGGGCAATGACTTAATCCAGGAAGTAGCTCACGAAATGGATATACCGATTGCTTACATAGCGGTAAATGAAGAATTACAGGGAGTGATACCAGTTGCAGAATATACCATGCCGGTCAAATATATTAAAAGATATATGCCCGGTGCGATGTGGTAGTTTTTAATAAATATATTAATACTGGCAGGAAAAAACATGGTTTTTCAATAACAAATAAAAATAGAAAGCGAATTCAAAATTCGTAAGGGGAGGTGCGTTAAATAAATGCCAAGAATTATTGGTGATTCCAAGAAATCTTTTGTAACCGGCAATGAAACCGCAGCCTGGGCATGCCTGGTAGCGGGAGCCGACATGATGTTTGGTTATCCTATCACACCGCAGAACGAAATAATGCATTATTGGACTCGTCTAGCGCCCAAGCACGGGAGAGGCTTTCTGCAAACTGAAGATGAACTGTCGGCCGGCTTTACGGTGTGTGGCTCGGTTCAGAGTGGCAAAAAGGCTTTTACTGCAACCGCTGGACCAGGCAATGTGCTTATGCAGGAACCTTTTGGGATGGCGGAAGCCATGCGACTACCCCTGCTGGCAATTATTCAACAGCGGGGAGGGCCATCCTCGGGTACAGTAGTTTATTCTCAGCAGGAAGTAACCTTAACCACCTTTGGTGGTAACGGGGAAGGAATGAGAATAGTTTATTCCACCGCTAGTCATCAGGAGATTTATGATTATACAATTAAAGGTTTTAATGCAGCTTGGAAATATAGATTTCCGGTATTCATCCTAGGCGATGGTTACCAGGCAAAAATGCGGGAACCCCTGGAAATGTATAATCCCGAAGACCGCGGTATTGAAATGATTAAACCCTATCCGCTTATAGGTGTGGAGGGAAAAATCTCGGCAGGTAGGGAGCCCCAACATCTGTGCAACATTTATAGTCTGGAAGAAGAACTATATGAAGTAGTAATGAAAGTTGCTGCTGAGTATGAAGCCCTGGAAGATACACTTGTTGAGTATGATGAAAAATACTGTGAGGATGCAGATATCATAATTGTGTCTCATGGAGTTGTATCTCGGGCTGCGGATGATGCGGTTAAAGCTCTGCGGGCACAGGGAATTAAGGCGGGTTATTTTAGACCTATAACCTTGAGGCCTTATCCACGCAAACCACTTAGGGCAGCTATAGCCAAGAGCGGTGCCAAAAAGCTTCTCATTGCTGAATCGGCATACGGGCAGCTAGATAGATTGACCAAACAGGAAATATTCGGAGAGAACGTAAAAATTGAAAATCTGTTTAAGCCAGGAGTAGGAATTATAGATTATGACATTATAAATAAAGTTAAAAGCGTCTTATAGGAAAGGAGGTAAAACAATGCTTGCACCAGCAGTGCCTAAATCGTGGTATCTTCCCTCCAAGCCGCATAAATTCTGTCCAGGATGTGGACATGGAATTGTGTTGAAAGCCTTGGGAGAAGTGATAGATGAACTACAAATTCAGGATCAAGCTATATTTGGCTGTGATATCGGTTGTTCATTACTAGCCTGGGATTTCTTTGCCTGTGACAGCACCCAGACCCATCACGGCAGAACTACCCCGGTAATGGTAGGAATCAAGAGGTCGCGTCCCGAACTCACTTGTATAGGTTATATGGGTGATGGAGGAGGCTACTCCATCGGTTCTCAGCACCTATTGAATGCAGCAGTGCGGAATGAGAAAGTAACCTTAATTTTGGTTAACAATACCAACTATGGGATGACCGGCGGGCAAATGGCACCTACTACTCTGCCCGGCCAAAAAACCGAGACTTCCCCATATGGACGGGATCCAGAAACCACTGGCTATCCTACCATGGGACCAGAATTCTTGGCTGAGTTGACACCTGACAGCGCTTATATAGCCAGAGCGACAGTATCCAAGTACAAACAACTTAAGAAATATTTAAAATCAGCCCTTAAGAACCAGATGGAAGGAAATGGTTTCTCCTTCGTAGAGGTTCTATCCACTTGTCCGACTAATTGGCGTACCAATGCCCAACAGACCTGGAACTTTTTGGAGGATGAAATGGAAAAATACTTCCCGGTTGGGGAGTTAAAAAATCCCTCAGGAAAGGGGGATAAATAATGTCATTAATAAGAATTGCGCTGGCAGGTGAAGGTGGTCAGGGGGTGCAATCCGTTGCTGAGATACTGGCCGAGGCAGCCTATAATAATAACCAGCAGGCTTTATATATACCTAATTTTGGACTAGAGCAGCGGGGTGGCGTTTCTATAGCCTTTATTCAGTTTAGCGATGTTAGAATCGGTGCGCCTAAATTTCATAAGGCAGATGTAGTAGTTGCCCTGAGTGAACGAGCTGTTAGCAGAACCGCAATATACTCTGGGCCAGAAACCCTGTTCGTTTATGATAGTGGTTTCAAGGTCAGTCCGGAGGAACTTCCCCGGGAAGCCAAAAAGGTTATAGGTATACCCGCCATTGAGACCGCGAATAAAGAATTGCATCCCAGAGTATTTAACATCATTATTATGGGAGCAGTTATAGGTCTTACCCAGGTGGTTAGTTTTGAAGCTGCCAAGGCTGCTTTGGAAAGTAAGTTAGCCTACAAGTTTGAAAAAAATCCTAGTTTGAGAGAACTGAACTTCAAGGCGTTGGAAATTGGAAAGCAAATGGGTGAAAAAGCATTGCAGGAAGGGGGGGCTCAGAATGCCTGAGATGGAAGCCATATCATTTGAGCTTGATAAAGCGAATTTTCACATTTTCCCTTATTACTGCAAAGGCTGTGGGCTCTGTAAAGAAAAATGTCCTAACCAGGTTTTGATCTGGTCAGACAAATTAGGGCTCTATGGTACGCCTACTGTAAAACCAAAAGATGAAGATAGTTGTATTGCTTGTAGTATTTGTGAGATGGTCTGCCCGGATTGTGCCATCTTTATTGAAAAGAAAAAGAAGATAAAAGCAGTTTGATACACATAAAAAAAGAATTTTAAATTCCTTGACATAAGACATTAGCCATGATAAGATAATTCTTGCCGCTAAACAGAAGTTAAACGGCGATGATCTTGATAAAACTGAACAAAGAGAATGAGAAGTGCGAATACAAAGTTGGTCGAAACGCGACCAACGGTCCAGCGAAAATGAGTTTTTTGAAGCCAATCAAATGGCCGATAGAAT
>CAYWFX010000086.1:0-7394 GCA_964457945.1 uncultured Syntrophomonas sp. | reverse complement strand
ATCCTGTAAATTGTAATCCCGCTACTTTAAAAAAGCTACTTTTTCAGTGGTTTCGAACGATCCTGGTGTTTCCCCTCTTGTTTCCCCTACTCAAATACCTTTAAATCGATCTGAGCATATAATGCTCGATATCCTTCTCTGGTTGGATGCCCACCATCTGCTAGCAGGTATTCAAGGCGAATTTTGCCGTTGCTATCGAAAAATGCAGCGGCAAAATCTATAACCGCTAAATTGTTCTCTCGCGCATATTCCTTTATCCAGTCTCGCAGCCTTTTAAGGAGTCTTTCTGGTTCGGGATCATCAACTGCCGTAGGGGTTCCTAAGATCACCTTTATGCCATTTTCCTGTGCCTTCTCGGCCATGGTTTGAATATTTAGAGTTATCCGGTCAAAACTTTCCCGCCATATTACATCATTTATCCCACCCATTATAATTACATGAGTAGGTTTTTTTTTAATTACCGCCCGGTTAAACCTATCCAGCATATCCGAAGTGGTGTTGCCATTTATGCCCTGGTTAATCACCTCACCGGAGAACGCATCATCCAACATTCTAACCCATGAGTATTCCGGCCCATGTGGAAATCCCCAGGTTATACTATCCCCCAGGCATACCACTTTTATCGTATCAGCTTGCACTTTACTCTATCCATCCTTCCAAGGTGTTTAATAGGACGGCGCGACCATCAGTCGGGCCGTCCCATTGATATGTTTGTCACGTTTACTTAGCGATAGCTTCCAGCTTCTTTATGGTGTCGTTTAATTTATTGATGTTATCGCCGTATCCGGCCCAATCCCCTGCTTTCAAGCGTTCATTGGCCTGATCATAGTACTGACGAGCCAGTTTGGACAGTTCTGGTACTGTACTGGCCTGAGTACCCGCACTGGCCGAAGGCGTGGTCGGACTGACAGTTGGAGGCTGCTGTTCACCACCAAAAATAGCTACTAATGCTTTGTCCAGGTTTTCTTCCATAACCACTCTATTCCCATAGGCAGCAATAATCCTTTTCAATTCCGGCATCTGACTGTTTTGAGACTGCAGGTAGAGGGGTTCAATATATAGGATAGAATTATTAATCGGTATAACCAGGAGATTCCCCCGTACTGCGCTAGAACCTTTTTGATCCCACAGGGTAAGCTGACGTGATATCTCTGTATCCTGATTTATCCGCGATTCAATTTGCATAGGCCCATAGACCGTTTCTTGTTTCGGGAAGCGGTATACCAGCTTTTTACCATATCCTTCGCCATCCATCCGGGCGCACATCCAAGCTATCATGTTAGGCCTGCCGTTGGGAGTATAGGGCAGCATAAGAATATACTCGGCCTCTTTTTCACCGGGTAAACGCGTAACAATATAATATGGTTCGATCTGTTTCTCTTTGCCTCCTACCAATTCTAAAGGTACAACCCAGTTATCTTCTTTGATAAAAAATACCTCTGGATCGCTCATATGGTAGTTGCGATATATTTCCGCCTGGATTGAAAATAAGTCCACCGGATATCTGATGTGTGACTTAAGTCCGACTGGCATATCTGCCAAAGGCTTATAGAGACTCGGAAATATTTTTTGATAGGTCTGAATAATCGGATCACTTGCATCTGAGACGTAAAAACTCATCTCGCCAGTATAGGCGTCACATACTACTTTAACAGCATTGCGTATATAATTGTTGCCGGCTGGGTCAAAAGGCTGCGAATACGGGTATTTGTTTGATGTCGTATAAGCGTCCAGCATCCAGTACAATTTACCATCGGTATTAACAACTATATAAGGATCACCATCATAACTAAGATAAGGAGCTACCTTTTTAATCCTAGCTACAAGATTGCGGTTTAGCAACACCTGGCTGCTATTGCTGATATCGGATGAAAGGATCATTTTGTAGTCTTTCAAAACCCAGCTTAACAGCAAGCGGCGCGGCCACGATTTTATTTCTATGCCATTGTTACCCTGGTATTGGGTGTATACGTTTTCTGCTCCCATCGGATAATCGAATTCTTTTTGTACAGTGTTGACCATGATATAGGTATTGGTCTTTTCGCCAAAGTAAATCTCTGGCCGAGTAATTTTAATATCTGTACTAAATTGGGGAGGAATATCCTTAATAAAGAATTTGGGTAAACCTTCCTGTGCTATCTCAGTTACAGGACTCATCACCACACCATAGCCGTGAGTATACATTAGACGCTGTCCTACCCATGTTTTAGCTTGATCGGGTAGGTTGTTCTGTTCAATTTCACGAGCCGAAAGCATAACCTGCCGATATCTGCCATCAACTATATAGCGGTCAATATCTACATCGTTGAATACGTAATAAGGCCGCAGTTCCTGCAAGCTTTTATACGTACTCTTCAATGGTTCCCAGTCCCACAGCCGAACATTATCAATCGTAGCGCTATTATTTTTAATATCTTTCATCGTAAGGTTGTTTTCTATTTTGAATTCCTTATTTTCCACTTCATCCAGCTCATAAGCCTGGCGGGTAAACTTAATCGCGGATTCAATATACGGTTTTTCCTTATTAAATTCATTGGGCTGAACCACCAGTTTTTGAATGACCGTAGGATAAATCCCGCCCAAAAGAACGGCTATTACGATCCAAACCCCAATACTGTACAGTATCCAGGTAAACCTTTTAACAAAAATATTTACCACAATCATAACAGCAACCAACAAGGCAACTATCAAAAGAACCCGGTTTGCTAAAAGACGGGCATAGATATCGGTATATGTTGCTCCGTAAACGATTCCATGGGGAGAGAAAAGAACGTCATAAGTAGCCAGCTTATAACCCCAGGCTTTCAGAGCAAATATAGCTGCCACCAATACAGCCAGATGACTCTTGGCGAAGGTAAACTGCTTCCATTCTAAAAGAAAGAGTTCAGTAGTAGCATTTGCCAGATAGATCATTCCCACAATTATAACTGTAAGAACCAAGACAAACATGAGGGTGCTGTAGATAAACTCATAAAAAGATAAGTTGAAAAAGTAATAACCCAGATCTCGGTTAAAAACCGGGTCATTTATTCCGAAGGAAACCCGGTGAATAAACTGCTGTACCACAATCCACTGATCCCCCAGTGAGCTGCTGACCATAAATGCACCCAGAAGACTAATGCCCACAAAGACCCATTTGGTATTCTTACCCTTCAGAAATTGAGTCCAATTTGTTATTTCGGGATTAAGATATATAATTTTTCTGCCTTCTTCAGTTTGATCAGCTCTATCAGCCTCAGGTCTGATATTCCTTTTGGTCAACTGCAAGTTAAACCAAAAGAATAGAAATGTGACCACAAACATACCTGCAACCAGGGCCATTTTACTTAACAGTGTGGTCGTGAAAACGCTTTCAAATTGCAGGGATTTGAACCATAACCAGTCTATATAGTAACTGGAAAGGCTGGATACACCGCCCAGAACCACCAGGATAACCAGGATTTTCGCTAGACCGCCGTTTGATTTATTATCCATTTGTTTCCTCCTTATATATACCTGTCAACAGAGTTTCTTTCCTGAGTTCGGCGCACTGGCACTCCCTTTCCAGCGGCAGGCGCCGCAGAGCTGCAAACAAGAGCTTACCCAGCTCATATCCTTCGCTGTAGTAAATTTCGGCCAGTTCCTGGTGTTGCCAGGGACTAACGATTCCTTCCGCATAATTGACCACCAGATATACTCCCACATAACAGGCTCCGATCTCACGGGCCAGATAAACCTCAGGACAAAGGCTCTGACCAACTACATCCGCTCCTGCCATCTTGAACAGGTTGATTTCTGCCGGGCTTTCAAAATGGCGTCCATCCGTATTTACATAAATACTGCGGTCAAACACTCTTCCCTGCCATTTTTCTTCTCCCAGGCTGTATACTATTTTTCTCATACTAGGGCACATTGAATCTCGCATGATGAGTAAATGCCTATCACCTAACCCTACATCTTTACGGACTGAAAAGTCCATATAATCATGGGGTATTACCAGGTCCCGCGGTCTGAGCAGGTGATTCACCGCACCTACGCCGCCTTCTACCAAAACCCTTTTAACACCCGCTTCTCTTAAGACCCAGAATACCTGCCGAGATGCGTCGGCCCGGCTGACCCCGCTTCTCCATCCATGCATCCGGCAGCTTAAGACTTTTTTTTCTCCATCATCTGTTTTCAATACCATGAATTTAAATTCCGGGCTGGAGCCAAAGGGGGTAGGAAAAACCAGGCCCGTTTCCCTTATTGCCACATAATCCAGATTAAGCTCTTCTGGCAGATTAACGCTCAAGGTGCTGGATCCGCCAATCAAGGCAAAATCACATGCAGGTATATTCATCGCTAGTTTCCCCCTATTTATGCTGGTAGGTTTTCAAAATATTATACTGGGTATCTCTCTGGGCCGGAATTTTGCCCGTCTCCCTAATCAAACCTATCATTTCTTCTTTCTTCATCTTAAAGTTTAATCCTGCCGAGCGAACTACATTTTCTTCGATCATAATGCTGCCCAGGTCGTCTGCGCCAAAAAACAGGGTGAGCTGTCCAACTCTTTGTCCCTGGGTTAGCCAGGAGCCCTGAATATGCGCTATGTTGTCCAAGTACAACCTGGACAGGGCTAAAAAACGCAGATATTCCAAAGAGGATAATTTTTTACCCAGCAGTTCATTGTTACCGGGTTGGTACGACCAAGCAATAAAAGCTCGAAAGCCTCCGGTTTCATCCTGAAGTTCCCGCACTTTTTGGAGGTGGTGAATACGATGTTCTAATTGGTCCACACTTCCCATCATCATGGTAGCAGTGCTGGGCATGCCAATTTCATGAGCAGTTCTCATCACATTAAGCCACTGGGCGCTTTTAATCTTATTTGGACTAATCTGTGCACGGACATCATCATGGAGCACCTCAGCACCCCCTCCAGGAAGCGAATCAAGTCCCGCCGCCTGCAAACGCAAAAGGGCTTCCCGGATAGATAAGCCGGAATTCTGCGCAATAAAAACTATTTCAGGTGCAGTCAGGGAATGAATGGTCAGGTCATACCTGGATTTAATACTCCGAAACATATCTGTATAGAAATCAATGGTCAGCAATTCATTAAGACCACCCTGTATCATCAATTGGGTAGCCCCGAGCTCTATCGCCTCTTCCACCTTGGTAAACAAAGTCTCTGAGTCGATTACGTAGGCATCCTCGTCCTCCGCTTTACGAAAAAAGGCGCAAAATTTGCAGGCACAGGAACATACGTTGGTATAATTAATATTACGGTCTATTACAAAACTTATAATATTGCCCGGGAACCTCTGATCGCGCACCTGATTGGCAGCTCGGGCAATATGCAACAGATCCCCGCATTTATACAGAGCCAGGAAATCATCCTCGCTCATTCGTTGTCCTGCAGTAATGTCATTTAATAAGTTCTTGGTATCCAAAATATCCATCCTATATATCCAAAATTGTAAGCGGAGGAACTTCGTCTATAAGACCCAGTTGGTATGCCTCTTTATAGTACTGTATTAAGCCTTCCTGCTTACGCTCATCAAAATCAAATCTGAGGCTGTTAAAGTAATCCACTAAGTAGTTGGCTGGTATTTCCTCCCACTGCGCCGCCTTACAGGCCACATCTTCAATGTGCGCCAAGCTGTAATTCATAGAATCTATAAATGAATCCTTAATTATTTGGACTTGCTCCAACTTTTTTTCCATAAAATCCTTGCGTATAGCCCAGACCGCAAATACCATGGGCAGACCAGTCATTTCCTTCCATTCTTTGCCCAAATCATATGCAAAGAGACGAGGGTCCTGGTTGTATTTAGCCCGCAAGGCATCGTCGCCAATGAGTAAAGCCGCATCCGCTTCTATTAACATTGCACCCAGCTTAGGTGTCGAAGAAAAATAATCGGGAGCAAGACCATATTTCTTGGCCATAATAATACGTAATAAGGCTTGGGATGTAGCCGAAATATTAGTCAGAGCAATTTTCTTGCCGTCTAGTTGCTCAATAGGCAGCTTGGAAAAAAGGTAAATGCTCTTTACCTCACCGTCCGCACTAATGGAAATCTCCGGCATCAGCACATAATCTCGATAGTTACGCGCATAGGCAATGGAAGATATAGGAGCCAGATCCAACAGGTTGTCCGCCAGCATCCGATTTAAATCAGTGGGATTACCCTTAATTAAGTCTACTTCCAATAAAAACTTCTTTTCTATCAGGCCATAAAACAGCGGGAAACAATTAATAAATTGAATATGTCCTACTCGTGGTCGCAAAACCTCCACCACCCCATTGATTTAATATTCCTTAAGTATATTATAAATTGTATCTCTTTCCGTGGGGATGTATCCAGCTTCTTTAATAAGTCTGATGATATCTTCTTTGCTTATGGCTGTTTGGGTTCTGGCTCCGGCGGCATGCATGATCTTTTCCTCGAAAACCGTACCGTCAATATCATCAGCACCAAAATTAAATGAAATCTGGGCAATATCAATCCCCAACATAACCCAGAAGGCCTTGATGTGATCAATATTATCCAGCATCAGCCTGGATATAGCCAAGGTTTTTATATCGTCAATCGCAGAAGTCCTTTTCAGATGATCCATAGGCGTATTCTCAGGTAAAAAGGGCAAAGGAATAAAGGCTTGAAATCCTGGGTCAGAATCCTGTAAATCACGCAAAGTAATAAAGTGGTCAATGCGATCCTCAATTGACTCGACATGGCCAAATAACATGGTACAGTTAGTTTTAATCCCTAGTTGGTGAGCCGTACGATGAACCTCTAACCAGTCCTGACTCATAGCTTTCTTAGGACATAACTGGCGACGTAAATCATCTTTCAATATTTCCGCTCCCCCGCCCGGCAATGAGCCCAAACCAACATCTTTCAAGGCCTGTAAAACTTCCCGAATAGAGAGCCCAGATATTTGGGAGAAATAGCAGATCTCTACTGCGGTGAATGCCTGAATATGAATATGCGGATACGCCTGATGAAGATCCCTTACCACCCCCACATAATACTCGAAAGGCATATCCGGGTGCAGAGCGCTTACAATGTGAAATTCGGTAATTCCGTAATCAACTGCCTTCGCTCCATAATTAAAGGCTTCCTGAGGGCTCATCAGATAAGAATTCTTATCATCATGGTCAATCCCAAATGCGCAAAATTTACAGCGGGAAACACAGATGTTAGTAAGGTTAATATGCTGATTGACATTAAAAAAGATATGCTGACCAGACATCTTTAACTTCTTGTAACGAGCCAGATCCCCAATTGCAATTAGATCGTGAGAATTATACAAATAGATACCATCAGCTTTCGATAATCTTATATTATTATGAACCTTTTCCACGATCTCCTGCATATACTTGTCCATAATTCATCTCCTCAATATTTTGTCATAAATAGTATAACAGATTGACACAG
>CAYWFX010000085.1:0-7675 GCA_964457945.1 uncultured Syntrophomonas sp. | reverse complement strand
ACCATTTTCTGTGATTGCGCCTGATTAGTCTGAACCTGCTTAAGCAACTCTTCAATTACCCTTTTGCTCTCGTCACGGGCTAACTGGCGTTGTTCCAGGTATTTTTTACCCATTATTTCCATTTGTTCTTGAGTCCAGGTTACACTGCCCAGACCAACCATCCACATATCCCAGAATTTTTTCACCATGTCATCAGCTGCGGTGAATGATTTAGTCAATTGTTCCTGTGTTTTCAAGATACCAACTCCTCCTCAAATTAATAATATATCTTCTCTCCCGGGTATTTTGCTGCCCCTTTCCATATATATGCAAAAGCACTATATAAATGCGACAACATCCATCTTATTCCATATGAGTTACTCTATGTTTCTTTCCCTAACCCATAAATTAATTATCCATTTTTTAATCTAAATGGTCAACACATCCTTATCCTGCTTATCTCATTGACGCAAGGATAAAGTTTTTATTTCCCACAAACCGGACAGGTTATGGGCTTTTATCATATCAGGCGACAAGGTATATAGGGTATCCCCAATATAAAGTGCCCTCTCCACATTCTTGTCCGTATCGAACCAGGCATCCCCAGCCTTGGTATAATCTTCGGCACTGAGATGGGAAATCCTCCCCCTGAACTGTAAGCCATTAGTCAAATCAATTCGATAAATGTAAGCTCCCTGAAAAGCAAAACTCCCATAGTCAGGAATATATTTGCCCTCGCCCGAAGCCGTTTTATTCTGTACCTCCATGACCCTTACCGGGAAGGCTAGAAGGTTTTTGGGCTGGGAAAATAACAAGGCCTTATGGTTACGTAGTAACTCAGAATCCGTACCCCGGTCACCAATCAATGCCCGGCTCATTTCCACCGGATTAGCAACATCGGTCACATCAAATATGGCGATTTTCATTCCCTGATAAAAAGCCTGGCCTTGGCCATTCCAGCCGTTTGTCTCCACGGTATCCTTGCCAAAACCGATTATATGGTTTTCATCATAAGGGTGTAAATAATCGCTGTAACCCGGTATTTTCAATTTACCTAGTATTATAGGATTCTTGGGATCCTTAATATCCAGCACAAAGAAGGGGTCCACCTTTTTGAAGGTAACCATATAAGCCCGGTCGCCCATAAAGCGGGTAGAGTAAATCCTTTCTCCCGGAGCAATGTTTTCCAGTTTGCCACAGAGCTGCAAATCCTGATCGAGGATATAAACATTGTTCTGGGAAGTATACTGGTCGCTTCGCCACATTTCGCCACTGGTAGTGGCGATACGGAAGTAGTCGCCATTTTCGTCCATAGAAAATTGGTTTAGGATGGTGCCTGCCACAGTTCCCGATCCGTAATATTGCACTTTTCCAGGCTCCAGAGCAAACTTGTATATCTTCGTACTAGTGTCTGCAGGCCGATAAGCGATGCTAGTACTAGGCACTGCAGGGTCAGCATAAGTATACTGATTAACAGCCACATAAAGGCTTTGTAAAGAAGCATACACCTGGGTCCCGCTGCCCAGATAGCTATGTATCTCTGCTTTCGCCTGAGGCTTCCCTAAGTCCAGGGCAGCTATCGTCAGGTAGTTGGGACTGGTGCAATCCGGGAAATAATGTATTTCTTCGAGCTTTTCAGCTAGTAAACCGTTTCCCTGCACGGTATCACGCCACAAGGGAGTAATACCTTCCTTTTTCTGAATATCATAATAATTAAGATATTTGTTGGTTAAGAGATAAAATGACGAATCCACTTTACGCGAAGACAGGTAGCTGCCTTCTAGCTCTAGTTCCCGCACCTTAACAATCTGGCTTTTGTCTTTTATATTGTAAATGATGGCCTGGGTGGATTGAAAAGAACGGATAGGCGGGTAGATCTGGACTTTTAACTGGCTTTGTTCTGGAAGCACGGGGATCTCCTGTGAATAATTTCCAATAACAATTAAATTCTCGGCATCCAGATATAAATCCACCGGAGTGAATCCGGCATCTTCGAGCTGAATAGCAGCCACGACTTCCATCTGGTCAGCGGGCACCGCTTTGATTATCAATACCTGCTCCTTATTAACCTGATAAATATATGTGCCATCAGTCTTTACCATGTCAGCTTCGTCAACCCCCTGCACCTGAACATTGGTATTAGAATATCCAATGTCTGCGTTCGGAGCTGACTCTGCTTTATTCGCTTCTTGCTGACTTCCTAGCCCTGATGCTGCTACAGACATCTTCATCGTGCCTCGTAGAGGGTACATCTGGTCCTGCCCTGCGGATTTTTCCAACAGCTTCATTAGGTTATCATAGGTGCCGATCAGTGGTAAATCCGGATGTGGCTTGGGAAGAGGTGTATTTGGCGTCGCGAGACCTAATGCAGCCCCACCCGCCATCAGTAATAAAACTAAAATTGAAACAATCGGTAATAGAGCCTGAAACTTGCCCCAAGGTGACTTCATGGTAAAACCTCCTCAAGTAATTCTTATGGCTTGTCACTCAGTAACAGCCTTTGACTCTATTACGGATAAATTACACTGTTGCTTTCACTAATTTTCCTTAAAACTGCTGGTCTCCATCTTCTCTAAATCCTGGCGCGATCCAAAAAGCACCAGGGTATCACCCGGCAATACGGTGTCATGGCCTTGAGGGTTCATAACCACCCGTTCATCGCGAATAATGGCGACTACCATGATATTAGTCATTCGCCGGTCAAATATTTTTTTAATCTCATTATGCGCCAAGGGGGAATGCTCAGTTATTAGCACTTCCTCCAACTGTATTTCCAGGTTGCGGGAAGTAAACAGCGTATCTACCAATTCAACCATGGCTGGTTTTAACATTGCCATCGCCATCTGATGTCCGCCTATCTGAGTAGGTGAGATTACTTTGTCGGCACCGGCGTGACGAAGTTTAGCCACAGTTTCCGGCTGCACTGCTCGGGATACGATTTTCAGGCCCGGGTTGACGGCCCGGGCGGTTAAAACCACAAAAACATTATAGGCATCTTCGGAAAGAGCGCATATAATCCCTCTGGCTCGGAGGATACCAGCGGCCTGCAAAACCTCATCCTGGGTGGCATCTCCGATCATAGCCAAGTGTCCTTCATCCCTCATTTTTGTAACTAGTTCCTCGTCCTTATCAATTAAAATATAAGGAACTTTTTCATTCTTAAGGATATAGGCAACATTGCTGCCGACCCGGCCAGCCCCGCAAACAATAACATGATTTTCCAGTTTATTTATGTTTTTGGTCATTTTGTCTTTCTCCAATATTTTTGAAATTTGACTTTCCACCAGTATATTCATGATTGCTCCCACGGAATAGGCTACGATACCCACCCCGGTGACCAGCACTCCGAGCAGGAAGAGCCTCCCACCTATAGTCTGCGGAACGATGTCCCCATAACCGGTAGTAGTCAGGCTAATAATGGTCACCCAGAAGGCGTTAAAGATGGACCAACCTTCAAAGTAAACCAGCCCACCCGTACTGACTATCGTTATACCCAGCATAGCCATTATGGCACTGAACAGTTTGAGCTTGGATTCTGACAACTTAACTCCTCAATTCGAAAAAAATTACTATTTTAGTTCCGCTTAATTCTCCTCCTTAAATTCCGCCTGTAACACGGGACCGAATACCATTTGGGCTACCTTTTGGCCGGGGAGAATTCTCACCGGCTTATCAGTTACATTCAGGAGCAAAATCTTAATCTCACCGATATGATCCCCATCAATCGTAGCAGGTGCGTTAGCAACTATGATACCTTTTCCCGCCATACCAGCCCGGCTTCTTATTTGCGCTTCATACCCGGATGGAATCATCATAGCAAAGCCAGCACCAAAGCTCCTGACCTCATTAGGATAAAGGACGATTTCCTCCTGGTAAGCAACACTTATATCGCAGCCTGCAGCACCCCGGGTCTCGTATTCCGGTAAATGAGCCCATGAAACCAGTTTCTTAAATTTCACTTCAATCTTTTCCATTTTACTAACCTCCCTTATATTTTTACCGTCTCAGGTTTGGACACTTCCATAGGCCCCAATACTCTACTTCATAATGCTTTGCAGAAAGGCCTGGACAATTACGGGATCAAACTGAACCCCACTGCCCTTTTCTATTTCCTTAATGGCAATCTGTGGGTCAATAATTGCCTGTCCATCCTGGTTATATGTCATATCATCATAAGAATCAACTAAATGAATAATACGGGAAATAAAAGGTATCTCATTCCCTTTCAGCCCTCGGGGGTAGCCGGAGCCATCCCATCGCTCATGATGGGCTAAAATAGCTTCCGCTATCGACCTTAGTTCAGGAATGGCCTCCGCCATGCGATAGCCAATCTCGGTATGTTTCTTCATAATCTCCTGCTCTTCGGGCTCCAGCTTAGAATTTTTAAGCATTATATCTTCAGGTAGAGCAACCTTGCCAATATCATGCAGGGAGGCCAACAAAGCCAGCTTATCAAGCTCGTATCGATCCAATCCCAGTGTCGCCCCGATTTCCATAGCTATCTTGCTTAACCTGTGATTATGTTCCTGGGTGTCATGACTCTTAATCCACAAGTCTTTTTCCAGTTTGGATAGTATAGCCTGTCGAAAGCCCTTGCTCTGCTGCATTTTGTGTTCATACATATCCTCTTCTGCCAGGATGAATAAAGCATCCATTCCCTGTTCCAGGGTTTTTCGGGTAGCAGTTCCCAGTGCAATATGCAACTCAATCGGATCCGCCTCCATCTCAGCACAAGTACTAGCGATACGCTCACAAATGCGCAAAGCTACCTCCTCGCTAGTTCGTGGTAAAATCATCAAAAACTCATCTCCGCCCCAGCGGGCCATGATGTCACTCTCACGGCAACAGCCTCTTATCACCTTCGCTATGTTAACCAGCAGATTATCCCCAGCCTGATGGCCAAAGACATCATTAGTCAATTTCAAACCATCTATATCCCCCATAATCAGGCTAAAAGGTAACTGACTGGTTATCTCCTCGTCTGCCAGGATACGATCCACATAAGCGCGGTTATATAAACCAGTAAGCTTGTCACTATAACTCAAACGCTCGATTTTGGCCTCATTCCTAATTTTTTCAGTTACATCACGTATAATCATAACCGTACCGATGATTTGCCCATCAATGTCCCTTATTGAGGCAGCGCTATTAGAAATTATCCTGCGCTCTCCGTTCCGAACAATGCTAATCGTATTGCCACTGATATCCACTTCCTCTTCAGCCTGAACTATACGTTGCAAAGGCTCGGTATAAAAACTTCTATTAATATCATCGACAGTGTTTAATAATTCACCTAAGTATCGGCCTATCGCCTTAGCTTCTGACCATCCCAGCAAATCAGACGCAACCTGGTTCATGAAAAGTACCTTGCCGGAAACATCAGTCGCAATCACCCCTTCACCAATAGAACCCAGGGTCACTGTCATCCATTCTCGTTCTCTTTCCAGCTGTTTCTCCACCATTTTGCGCCGGGTAACATCAATAAAAAGGGCTGCCAGCAGATTATCTCCTGGAGTGAAAATAAAAGTCTCCAGATAACACTGTATAGTCCTGTTATATCCTTCATAATTATAGGGCTCACTGGTGCGTGCCACCTGGGCAAAGCTATTCAGCCAGTAATTCTCGAAACCCAAGCTGGTTTCTGAAAGCAATCGGCCAATTATATCACGTTTTCTAACCTGCATGATCTTTTCAAATGCTGGATTGACATTGAGAAACCGATAATCATCAGGTTCCCCTGCTGCGTTATAAACAGTTTCCCAAAGTACAAAGCCCTCCTGCATGGAATTAAACAGCGAACTGTAATTCCTTTCGCTTTCCTGCAAAGCTTCCTCGCTTCTCTTACGATAAGTAATATCACGAGTACTTGCAATGTAACCCCCGCCCGCCTCCGGCGCTAAGGGATTGCCAACGGACTCTACCCACAAATAGTGACCTTCTGAATGGCGAGCACGATACTCCCATTTTATCGGCAAGCGAGTAGCCCGAGCATTTTCTATAGTAGCCATGAACTTCGGCTGATCCTCAGGATGGATTAAATCGATCCAAGACTTGCCCAGGAGATAATCGGGTCCATATCCCAGCACCTTCCGACAGGACGGGCTAACATATGTAACTTCGGCGCTGGGTTTTATTATCATAACCAGATCCACCATATTATCAGTTATCTGGCGCAGAAGTGCTTCGCGCTCCCTAAGTTCCAATCGCTCTGCAAAGAACTCATTCGCACGTTCTGTCTCTTGTTCATATTCCCTGGAAATATCCTTCAATTTAATGGCCTCCTACGACAGAGTGCTCAGGATTGGGCCTACAACTCGGGAAATCACTGAATAGGTTAAATATATTTTCATTATAACACAGCCCTAAATAAGCACCTATATCTCCGGTTTTTTTGCTAAGCACTTTCTCCTCAATTATCGTACTTCTTTAGCTTAACCTTAAGACCCAGTAAATCTATTTACATTCTATTTCCTTCCGAACTCCAGTTCATATACAATGTAGTTGGAGACTTTCAAGAAATAAACTAGTCATTTACTCCGGCCTTTTTCACGCTATACTTCCTTATCAAAGCTTGCCATACGTCCAGTATGACTGCGCTTTGACGCCTTGTCTAGCGCGAAAAATCCTCGGAGTATTCTGCCCAGTTTATTCCCTGACAGTCCCCTGATATTAGAGCAAGGAGGAATGAGCTTTTGGATAGGATTGCACTAGCAGTTAACCTAGTTTTAATTGCCGGAATCATAACCATTCTATTTTGGCAGCGGAGTATTCGAAGCGGGATGCAAAGCTGGGAGCGTTTGTCAAACAATATAACCCAACTGGAAATTAGTCTGGCAATTCTCGAAAAAAGTCAAGCTAGCATTCTGCAGACCTTAAGCAATGAATTGTCTACACTGCGCAGCGAGTATTCCAGTCAAGCCCAATACAACCGAGAAGAAACGTCTAAGAACCTTAACTATTTTCAGGACTCACTGCTAGCTCGCATGAGCGAAATAGCTGGTTTTCAAAAAAACCAACTCGATATATTTTCAGAGCACCTATCCCGTTTGACTGTAAGCAATGAGCAGAAACTCGACCGAATGCGACAAACCATAGAAGAAAAAATAAAGCTGCTCCAGGATGACAATAATCAAAAGCTTGAGCAAATGCGCCTCACGGTAGATGAGAAGCTGCATGCAACCCTGGAAAACCGTTTGGGCGAGTCCTTCAAACTGGTCAGCGAGAGGCTGGAACTGGTACATAAGGGATTGGGTGAAATGCAGAACCTGGCCTCGGGCGTGGGCGACTTAAAAAAAGTGCTTAGCAATGTCAAGACTCGCGGGATATGGGGCGAAATCCAGTTAGGCAACATTTTAGAACAAGTGTTAAGCCCGGAACAGTATGCACTCAATGTAGTTACCCGGCTAGGCAGCAACGAACGCGTGGAGTTTGCTATCAAGCTGCCTGGCTTAAACCAGGGCTACGGTGAAGTCTGGCTCCCTATTGATGCTAAATTTCCGCAAGAAGATTATTTACGCTTGGTAGAGGCCAGTGAAAAAGGCCTGGTGGATCAGGTGGAAGAAGCTGGTCGCCAACTGGAAAAACGAATAAAATTCGAAGCCCAGCATATCCGCGATAAATACCTGGATCCTCCCCATACCACTGATTTCGGTATTATGTTCTTGCCCACGGAAAGCCTGTATGCTGAAGTGGTGAG
>CAYWFX010000084.1:4306-8051 GCA_964457945.1 uncultured Syntrophomonas sp. | reverse complement strand
GTAGTCCTGAATTTTTGTTATTTCAGGTGTCTACTCAAAGGGGAGCATATCATTTTAGGAGGGTTTATTTATTGGCATTAAACTAATGGTGTTTGCTAGGGGATCTAACATGACTCTTCAAAAGACATATACAGTTGATTTTCTCAGCAAGAAGCGAGTGGACAATGAAGGTCAAGCTTCCTAGTACTACGTTAAGGATAGCCACCCCGCCATTATTGACAAGGATATCTGGGAAGCGGTACAGCTTGAGACAGTATTGTTGATAGAGTGGAAATAGGCTATATCTAAGCTTTTGGGGCGTTAAGCCCCTTTTTTATTGCTGAATTTATGTTCCCACAGACCAGGTTAGGTAACAGAATTCCGACCCCCGGGGGTACATAATTACGCGTAAAATATCAGGTGGGGTGCGGAATTATTTGCGGATGTCCTATCAGCGAAGTCTTGGTGTCATGCTGTTTAGGTTAATGGGAAAAGGTTTGCTTTATAAATTGCTTAGAACTTAAACATCATAGCGGACTTTTTGATACACTGCGCCCGGTTCTTTACCCCCAGCTTTTTATAAATGCTGCCGGTGTGTGCTTTTACGGTACTCATGGTAATTTCCAGTTTATCCGCGATCTCCTGATTGGAAAAGGCATCAATAATAAGATTGAGGACCTTTTGCTCCGTGGGGGTAAGATGGATTGTTGCCTCCAAGCCGGTTGAGAGCAGGGAACGCCGGAGACTTTCCCTTGTAAAGTTGAGCAGCTTTTTCGAATAGGCTGCCAGCTTGACGCTCTTTTTGTACTTGTCGGTATACATTTCCAATAGAGAAACCATAGGCGTAAGCTCATCTGCGAAGCTGCTCACGTAGCCCTCTTCAATTCCTATGGAAAGCGCTTTTCCAATGTATTCCGCCGCCGCTTCGTCGTTCAGATTTTTCATTGCCGTAACGGCGAGCAGAATGGTTATCTCCACAACGCTGTGGACTCTCTTTTTTCCTTCGGCAAAGTTTAAAAGCCGGTTCAGCAGGATGTTGGCATCATTATAACGATGCTTACGGATCAATACCCGTGCCAGCACTATAAGTTCATATTCTCGTGCAGCAGTGATTTCCTGGTATATACCCAGTCTGCTTCCCTTCATCCAGCTATCCGCCGCTTCAATATTACCCATATCCAAATGCAGGCGAACTTTAAAGGCCCTCAGCAAATAACCCCAATGGGGCTTATGAAACTCAGCCACCCTGTTTTCACACTCTTCGATAATTTCAATGGCTCCGGACATATCCCCATGGGCGCGTTTTATCTTGGCCAGGGTAACCATGGCCGGGACTAAAGCTCCCGGACAGCTTGCATTGACGGCCTCATCGATAGCAGCCGCCAATTGGGGGAGGGCTTTCTCCGGATTCCCGCTTTCATAATGGAATTCTCCCACGACAAGAGGCTCATACCCGGCCATGGTTCTAAATAAAGCACTGAAATTACCAGTTGCTGAGTAAAATTTTGCGGTGTCTTCTTTAAATAATTTTGCAAATACCTTTAATTTGGTTCTAAAACAGGAAATGTCATGCAGATTAAAATCTACATAACTACTAGTTATATCGATTGGATTGAGGGGTGGCAAATGTCTGAGCAACTGTAAAACACTTTTAATATCGCCTTGACGGTAGAAGATATTTATCTTTGCTAATATATATTGAAGCTGCAAAGAATCAGATGCCGAAGCATTAATTTTTATAAAATGTTCCGCTTTCTGAACGAATTCCAGTGCTTTTTCAAAATTCTCTATGGATGCATAATAATACATTTCAAAAAACATAGCCGGAGAAGAGTTTTCCTTATATCTGTCCGGTACTATTTGAAGCCATGAAATCCCTTTGGAATATATCCCCTGGAATATCATGGGGAAGAAAAGCTTCTCCATAAGCGCTATAGCTGTTTCATAATAACCTCCCTGCAAAAAATGGGCTATTGCTTCCTCGCAAAAGTCATTTTCCATAAACCAATCTCCGGCTCTGCAGTGCAGGTCCTTAATAAAGGAATTATCTTTCTTTCTTAGCCTCTTCCGCAAAAAATCTAAAAAAAGGTGATGGAACCGAAACCAGGTATGTTCTTCGTCCAGTGCGTTGAGAAAGCTGTTCTGGCCGTACAGCTCTTTCAACAGCCTGCTGCCGTGATGGCCAGAAACTGCTTCGCAAAGAGGCCCGCACAGCTGGTCGCATATGGATGTTTCCTGCATGAATTCCCACTGTTCCTCAGTCCAGGTACTCATAACATCCTCGACCAGGTAGTTTTCTATATGTAGGTTACAGCTTCCGAAGCTGTTTATAACGCTGTTTCTATGCTGCTCGTGCTTAAAGGACAGGGCTACGGCAACCAAAGCAGCCGCCCATCCTTCGGTGTAGCTCTCGATCTTTTGTATATTCTCTTTTTCCAGGTAATACCCCCTTGTCTTGAAGTACTGCTCAATTTCTTCGGTGCTAAAACGTAAATCTTTGGCGCGGAGTCTTAGCAGGTCTTCCTTCAAGACGAGTTTTGCAAGCTTCATGCGGGGCTCAATTCTGCTTATCAGTATCAGGTGAATATTTGACGGAAGATAAGAAATAAAGAAGGACATAGCATCAATAATTTCTTGGTTTGTAATCAGATGCAAATCGTCCAGTACAAATATAGTGTCCTGTTTTATGCCGGACAAACGGTCAATCAGGATGTTTAGATGTATATTGGCATTGAGAAGCTCCGGGGATGTGAAAACATATTCGGTATCTTTACTGATACCATCCAGAATACTGTCAAGGGCAGCACAGAAATAGCGCCAGAACAGGGTGGGACTGTTATTGTGGGTATCTGCTGAAAGCCATGTGGAAAGCAGGGGAAGGTCTTCCAGCCATTTCAGCACGGCCGTAGTTTTTCCATAGCCTGCCGGGGCTGTTACGAGGGTAAGCTTGCAGTTTAAGGCGTCTGCCAGCTTTACATTCAACAGCGGACGTGGGATTAACTGCTGGTTTGATTCAGGAATGGTATATTTGGTTTTTAAAAGACCTGTTTTTAGTCTTGCTTCTATCGCCATGAACAGCCTCCGTATATGATTCAATTATTTAAAGGCAATTATTAATAATAATTATAAATTATTTTTTGCATCCCAACAATAAAAATAAATTCGTGTGATGCCTGTGTTTACGGCGCATGAGAGGTTTTGCCGCCGGTTGATATTGTACTTTAGTCCAATATCGAAAACTTTCAAATAATTATAGAATACATTGGTAAAACATGGCATCAGAAATTTGTTCCGATCAATGGCGGTATATTTTGAAAGGGGAGGTTGACCTTGAAAAAGAGTAGACTTTTATCATGCTTACTGGTTTTTATAATGGTTGTAAGCATGATCACGGGCGTAACACCCGTACAAGCGGCGACAAGCGGAGACTATACCTATGATGACAATGGAGATGGAACAACCTGTACCATTACCGGTTATGCAGGCGCGGGAGGGAATGTCACAATCCCGCCAACACTGGGCGGGCTTAGGGTCACTGCTATTGGCAATGCAGCTTTTAGTGGTGAGTTCAATGATAGCTGCGCCGCCTTGACCAGCGTAACGATACCAGATGGTGTCACATCTATTGGAGAAAACGCATTCAGTTGCTGCTATATTCTAACTACCATAGAGATACCCGCCAGTGTGATATCTATTGGAAGATATGCATTTGATGGCTGCGAAAGTTTGACCAGCGTAACGATACCGGACAGTGTCACATCTATTG
>CAYWFX010000084.1:0-4206 GCA_964457945.1 uncultured Syntrophomonas sp. | reverse complement strand
TGCGAAAGTTTGACCAGCGTAACGATACCGGACAGTGTCACATCTATTGAAGAAGGCGCATTTATTGGCTGCACAAGTTTGACCAGCGTAACGATACCGGACAGTGTCACATCTATTAAAGAAGGTGCATTCGAATGTTGCGAGAAGCTGACCGGTGTAACGTTACCGGCCAATCTCGCGTCTATTGGAGGATTCGTATTTTGTAGCTGCACCGGCTTGACCGGCAGCATAACGATACCAGCCAGTGTCACCTCTATTGGAGAGAACGCATTCAATAACTGCAGCAGTTTGACCGGCGTAACGATAGCGGATGGTGTTGAATCAATCGGGGACGGCGCATTCGCTAAAACTGGTTTGACCGGCAGCATAACGATACCAGCCAGTGTTACATCAATTGCAAAGAACGCATTCTATGAATGCCATAAGCTGACCGGTATCAATGTTGATGCCGGGAATCAGAATTATTCAAGCATGTACGGGATACTATACGATAAAGACCAATCCGATCTGCTTTTCTGTCCTTTAGGACTGACCAGCGTAACGATACCTTATGGTGTTACATCTATTATGAGCTATGCATTCTTCTATTGCTCTGATTTGACCAGCGTAACGATACCCGCCAGTGTCCTCTCTATTGCAAAGGACGCATTCTGTCATTGCCCTAATTTATCCAGCGTCTATTTTGATGGGGATCCGACAATGACAGCTGGTTTGGATACCTTTACTGTTTGCTCAGACTCACTGGCATTCTTTTGTCCAACCGAAAACTCCGGCCACATTACATTAACCCCATTAACAGAGGTTACAACCAAACCTATCACTGTGGCAGCAGCAGTATATGATTACATCACGCCGAGTACATATTCAGGTATGCCGGGGGAGGCCATAAGCCTCAACATAAAACCGGCTGCGGGTTATGTGTTGCAGACCGGCTCTCTGAAATACACTGACGGCAGTGACCATGCCATCAATGGTACCAGCTTCACCATGCCGGATGCCAATGTAACAGTCAGCGCGGAATTTGAAGAACCGCCGGCAACTACGTACAACGTTAACATAGGAAGCCTGAGCGGAGGGAGCATAACCGCGAATCCGGCATCAGCCACAGCCGGCACAACAATAAACCTGACCATAACCCCGGACAGCGGCAAGCAGCTGAAGAGCGGAACCCTAAAATATAATGACGGAACGCAGGATAAAACCATTAACGGTACCAGCTTCACCATGTCAGCGGCCAATGTAACAGTCAGCGCGGAATTTGAAGCTATACCGCCGGCAACGATCGTGGTAACTGGAGTAACCCTGAATAAAACCAGCACCAGTATAGAAAAGGGGAGCAGCGAAACTCTGGCGGCAACCGTTGTCCCGGCAGACGCAACCAACAAGAATGTAAGCTGGAGTTCTGATCAACCGGGTATTGCCAGCGTAGACCAGACCGCAAAAGTAACGGCAGTGGCAGCGGGAACCGCCACCATCACGGTCACAACAACCGACGGAAATAAAACCGCTGCCTGCCAGGTAACCGTGACTGAATCAGCAACAACTGTAACAGCCAGCACTGATCAGACGATTCCCATATCGGGTTCAGCCAACATTACTATTCCTCAAGGCGTAACCGGAACGAAAATAGATATTGATCCCGCTAATCCGCTGCCGCTGATAAAAGTAAATGCCAGCACTGCGCTTGGTACCATACAAGCTGAAATCCCGGCCGGAACCACCGTGAGCGGACCGGCAGGATGGAACGGGGAAATCACCCTGCCTACGGTTAAAGCTTCGCCAAGCGCAACCATAACGGGAGCGCAGACTGTCGACACAGTTATTGAAGTTGGACTAGGAAATGAAACTATTAAGTTCTCTAAGGCGGTTCGTTTGTTAATACCAAACATGGCAGGGAAATCCGCCGGTTTTGTGAGAAATGGCGTGTTTACCCCAATTACCGCGACCATATCGGCGGATAGCCAGAGTGTGGCGGATGCCGAGATACCAGACGGCGGCGAAGCTAAAATAAACGTCGGGAATGACCTGGTTATCTGGACCAAACATTTCACTGAATTCGTGGCCTATACACCCAGGTCTTCCGGTGGAAGCGGTGGCGGAGCGTATGTATCTCAGCCGGTTAATACCACCACCGGTTCAGCCACGGTTTATCCCACTGCGGGCGGAAAAATCGGCCTCGGGAGCGACGTTATAGTCGAAATACCAGCGAACGCGCTTCAAGGTACTTCTGGCGTAACGGTTAAGGTTCAAAAAGTCGAATCCCCATCGTCAATTCCAGAAGGTTTTAAACAGGGGAGTGATGTATTCGAATTCACCGTAGATGGTAAGACAAGTTACAGCTTCAATAAGCCTGTTACCATTACCCTGAACCTCAATACAACTGCCGACGCGATTCCTGCGATTTATTACTATGACAGCCAATCATCCAAATGGATAAAGGTCGGCGGCACGGTATCCGGATCAACTATCAGCGTATCGGTAGATCATTTTACCAAATATACAGTTATGGCGGAGAATCAAACCCAACCTACGACAGCTAACCAACCAAACAGCTTTACGGATTTGGATAAACACTGGGCGAAACAATCAATAGAGAAACTGGCCGGTCTGGGTGCGGTCAGCGGCTATCCGGATGGTAGCTTTAAACCGGATGCTTCAATAACCCGGGCGGAATTTGTTACTATTCTGTTAAAAGCCCTGAAATTGACCGCCGGTGGCAACGGGCCGGTCTTTAAAGATACTGCCGGTCACTGGGCCAGCGCCTACATCTCCATAGCGGCAGAGTCAGGATTAATCAGTGGATACGGCGATAATTGCTTTAAGCCTGACAGCCTGATAACCCGGGAAGAGATGGCGGTGGCAGCGGTCAAAGCAGCCAAACTCAGTCAGGCAAGCGGGGAGAATTCGTTCACGGATAATCTCCAAATTTCTTCCTGGGCCAAAGGCAGCGTGCTGGCAGCGGTGAACGCAAGCATTATAAAGGGCTACCCGGACAATACATTTCGGCCTCAAGGCCAGACTACCCGGGCTGAGGCTGTAATGGTAATTAGCCATCTAATCAAGTAAGACGAGAGAAAAATCACATTAACTAAATAGAGGTAATTCCGCGGCCCCCCCCTTGTTTTTAAGGGGGGTACACTTTTGCGCAAAATCATGCATTTTTGCGTATCAGTATTACCTTTCTATCAAAACACACGTTGAATTGGAACGAAAGAAAGCATTTGCTGCAAAGCATGACATACAGAAACTTGAATATGCCATAACCAAGAATCCCTTTGCAGGAGAGTGATATGTGCCTCTTGTGGCACAGATTGGCAGTCGGTCGGTGTCAAGGATTATGGAAATGTGCGAGGGGGTCAAGGTGGGCAGAGGGGACTGGAGGAAGCTGAATTAGCTAGAACATATAAATAGTAAAAAGAATCGAGAATACACCGCCCGCCGGCCTCCTGACCGGGCGGATACTAATGCGGAAGAAATACCGCCAAAGAGGTATTAATTCTTATTGCGAAAAAAATATACCAATATTTACCGCTGATACTTGTAATTGATATTGAAGTCTTAATGCACTTCTGTAACATCAAGAAGCTGCGCCAAGAGGTATCTATTCACGATCCCATCGGACATGACAAGGAAGGCAACGAAATATCATTAATGGATATCCTTACAACCGATAGCGAGATACTGGAGATTATAGATACCAGAATGCAAGGCGGAAAAGTAAAGTATAAGATGGATACTCTTTCTGGCCGGGAACGTGAAGTCATTGAGATGAGGTATGGACTTTTTAATGGATTGAAAGAAACCCAGCGTGATATAGCTAGCAAATTAGGAATATCAAGGTCGTATGTTTCCAGGATTGAGAAAAGGGCTGTAAATAAATTAATAAGACAATTAAGTCTGGAAGCCAAGCAAGGATAAAAAAGGCCGCCCGAGATAGTGACATTGATATTTGCTGGCATGACAATAGAAGGTCTCCATGACACCAAACAGAAAAAGCAGAAAGCCGGCTAGAAGCCGGCTTTCTATTTAATTAAAATTGTTTAATGAGCTTGTGGGGCAATAAACGGCTTGCCTAGAGGGATTATAGTTTTGCCAAAGGCAGTATTTAATATCATTCCAGCTCCAGTATAAAGACCAAGACATCCTGTGACAAATAGGAAATAGCCATCAATACGTGACCAGGTCTTCGGCAGATAACCGATATCA
>CAYWFX010000083.1:0-8121 GCA_964457945.1 uncultured Syntrophomonas sp. | reverse complement strand
CTTAAAGTTCCTGCTACCTCGCTTCCGGCTGTGGCTGCATCATATACTTTAACGACTGAACCAGCTGCCAAGCCTGAGAAGTAGATGTTGTCACCCGCTCCGACTACGGTGTTTAAGACCATTTGATTTGCGTTTAGCGTTGTTGCTGCTGACACGGCACCCACCATAATATCAGGGCTAATTATAGTTATGTGCCCGGCGTTAACGTTCAGGCCGTTCACAATTATCATAGCATAGGTCGTACCTGTTGGTGGATTTATCTCCAGGCTGTATGTGCCGGGGCTGAGTCCTGTTATAAGGAAGCTGCCCCCGGTTATAGTGGTGACCGGACTGAAGGGGCTAGTTCCGCTAAAGGCTGTGACAATTACTCCCTGAATCCCTTGGCCGGCTTGATTCACTACCCTTCCGGCAATAGCTCCGCTGCTGGCAGAGAGTGTGGTGTTGTTTATATTCTGGCCGGCGATAATAGCGCTAACACCTGATGCAAAACTAATGTTGGCTGGTACTTGTGCCATTTGTACGTCCGCGGCGTTAATCGTGACAGTTGCTATCTGCCCTGCTCCTCCAATGTTAGCCTGGGCATTAACCTGTAAAGTGCCGAGACTTACGCCTGCCGCCAGGGTTAAAGCTGTTCCCCCGGCAGTCGAGGCAATATTAATCTGTTCGATGCTGCCCCCGATCACCTGAATGATAAGATTGGGGGCAGCGATATTAACCGAGGTAAAGTTGCCGGTAAGGATTATAGTAGCGCCGGCGGGTATGCTGGTGCCGGTGATTACTGAGGAAAAGCCCGCTCCGCTAAGCCCGCTTTCTTCCAGCTTGGCTCCCGAATTCAGGGTAAGGGCTCCCACGGTGGTAGTACCTTTGGCGACAATTCTTACCGTATTGGTCTTGTTATCCACAGTAACTGTATAGAGCTCACAGTCTTCAATGGTTACGCTGTTCGGGCCACCGCCCAGGATATTGGTGTTGCCCTGGACCTTGACGTTTTTGAGGGTAACACTTCCATCTCCTATACCAGCTCCCAGGGTAAGATCCCCGGTTATTATCGTGTTTCGCAGAATTATATCTCTGCTGCCTAAAATTACGTTTTTAGCTATGGTTTCCCTTGCTTCAGTCGTGGCCGGGCCATAGGTTCCGGGAGAAGCGTAGTTTATATATGATACACTGGATGAACCCACTCCGCCCTGGTTGCTGTTGGTTTGGTTTTGCTGTTGAGTGCCCTTATTATTGTCAATGGCTTCCTGTACCGCTTTGCTCTGCTCTTGCTGCAGATTTTGCAGTTGTTGCTTCAGGTCATTTTTAACCTGTTCAGTGAGCTGTATGCCACTGGATTGCAGTGCATTTAGTACCACATCCAGCGTGTTCTTTACTTGTTCTGCCTGTTTTGGTTCGGGTACTGGCTGGTCAGGTATTTCCAATATCATTTCCACTATCGGAGGTGTAGTCGCTTCCTTATTGATATCCATTTGCAGGGCAGCATTAATTACCCAATCCTGTACATTGCCAAAGGCCTGTTTATCATTTTCACTCATCTGGGCAGCCGGGCCGGCTGTTCCTCCCTGGACAATGCCACTGCTCGTACCTCCGCCCAGTGGCACGGTATTCCCGCTTCTGCCACTTACTTCAGCATTTCCAGTAAGACAGCTTACACTACATTTCCCATTCGAATCTACACTTACTAAGATAAAGGTTCCTCTTATTGCAGCTACTCCCCAGGGCATATCTACTTTCATTTTTACCTTTTTAGTCTGGGCGGTCTGAAACCAGGGAGCCTGATCCTGATCAGCAATAAATTGTTTGCTGTCAAGTGATGCTAGTAAGGGGGAGATGATTCTAGCCGATTGCTTTGCGGTGGATTCGTGTTTGGTAGCCAGGGCGCCAAATACAGTTCCTTTTTTAAGATCTATGTCCAAATTATCTACGGCGGTTCCAGTTAAACCGTCACTTTTTATATAGGTCCTGCCAATGGATTCTTTTATGTTTATCTCGGTATTTTCCTTTATGAGTACACTGCTGCCATCTGGATAGAATATGCTGGCACTGGCGTTGGCTCCTGTCCTTATGGTATCTCCTAAATATATGGAACTGTCATTCTGAAGTGGGGCAGTAGTACTCTTGCGGATAAGTTTAACGTCTCCTTTAACATCTTTTATGGTTCCTTCCAGGCTGACTGTGTAGAGTCCGGGATCCTTGGTCAACAGGGTTCCCAGTGCCCGAGCGAGGCTTCCTCGTTTCATAACATCGTCAGGGTATACTTGCTTGCCATCCGCTGACAAGCCGATCATTTCTGCTGCTAAGGCTACTGCCATATCTCCGGCGGCCCAATGGCTTGGTTCCATGTCTTTAAGTGCTGGAAGGGGGGGCTTAACTTTTTGGGTGGATAATCTCATTATTAAGGCTATTCCCTGGGCTCTGGTTAGTTGATCTTCGGGTTTATAGGTTCCGTCAGGGAATCCTTTTAGGTAGCCGGCTTTGGCTGCTGCCGCTATATTGGCTGCTGCCCAGTGATTAATGCTTACGTCGGTAAAGCCGGTCTCGGTTACGGCGGGGGTTTTTAGTCCGGCGGCCTTTACTAATACTACTGCGGCCTCAGCACGGGTCAGTCCTTCTTCAGGATGAAATTTGCCGTCCGGAAAACCGCTTAATATCTTCCGGTTGCTCAGATAATTGATAAAAACTGCGTTGTTATCTGTGGCGGCTACGTCTGAAAAAATCTGTTTAAGCTGCTCGGTTTTAGTTGCCGCAGATGTATCCACTGGCTTTTCAGCTGCGGATGCTACTGTGATAAAGCTCAGCAGCAACGACATTATCAAAGCAGTCAGCAGCAGCGGCTTCTTCTTTCGCTTCATGTTAGCCCCTCCTTTTATCTTGTTACTAAATGAGAAATATGTCGACAGGTCTCCTTATTATGTAAAATCTAATTGAATATGATAATTATTACAATAGGAAGGAAGTCCTCATAGACGTGGGCTAGCCCGCTCATTTATTATCTTTTTACAAGCTTTTCACCCCAGATGGCATTATTGCGTATATTGTCTAAAGTTTAACATAAATGTCGCTCTCCATAAAGTTCTTTCATTTTTAGATGCTTGGTCATATAACATTTAACAATTCCAGGATAAAGCAGACGAAACTCATCAGCAGCTCTGACCTGATAAAGTATGGGTAGGTGAAAGTGATGATAATCAGGAAGGAATACAATGGGCCTCTTCGATTTAGTGAGATATAATATCATCGATAAGAAAACAATGGACAATAGTAACTTAATGTATCTAGCTGCGGAGGTGGTCCGTATCTCAATCATAACTTAACAACTTAAGTGCCTGGCACCATTAACCCACAGGGTTAAGTTTTGCGCTGGGAAACTGGTATTTTTTATCAACCAGTAGAACAGCAGCAGGGCCAGAAAACGGAGAAGGCCCCCCGGAGAGCCATTACTTGCTCAACCGAAGGGCATTTGCTTTGTTTGTGTTCATTGGCTTAGCTCATCGAACAACCCAATAAGTTGATCATACACCACAAGTATTGTTTCCTTGGTTCACGTTAATGAACTGGTTGTACGCAAGGCAAGAACCGTCCCTACAACCCCCGACAACTTGCTCATCAGAACCCGGTTCAAGGGTTGGGCAAGTTAATGACCGGGATCTCCAGCTTTAACAGTATCATGGTCTACCCCGGTAGATACTACCCCGTTTTGGCTTATCGTTACTAAATAAAGATTATAATCATATGGAACTGGATTTTCTTCACTTTCAACCAGCTTAAATACCGGCGAAATAGTTCCATCGATTACTACTTTACCGATAGAGCCGTCTCCAACACGACTTATAACAAGAACTCCCGAACGGGCGGCTGGGTGTTCCTCCCCATCCTGGCCGTTCAACACCTGTTCAACGCTAGGGGTCGCAGTAGATACTGCAGGATCAACTATTACATAGCTGACTACACCCGGCGAATAACACTCAATAGCTAAGGCCATATCATTGGTATGATCCATGGGAGTGTTGTAATTGTAAGTATTGGCACACGTTGGTGCCCCGTCCCCATCACCCAGCACTAGGATTTGCAGGGCTACACCAAAATCAGTATCCGCCTCGGCTGTTTTCTTGGTGAAGCGAACCACAGTGGCTGAAGGTATGCTTATCTGGTAGTAAGGCTGACTGCCATTAAAGGCACTAAATATTGCTGTAGCAATGGCAGCAGCTGATTCTCCAGCGGTAACGGAAATGGTTCTGGCCATCACAACTGGAGCATTACCAGCGTATTCCTCGATCACGACCATTATTGTTCCGTTGTTCATCGCTCCATGGTTAACTGTCAGCTCATTAACCTCACAGGTGCCCACCACCGGGGTCGGGTCATCATAATCCAATTCCAAGGTTACTCCTACGGTATCCGGGGTTACCACCGCTATCGTCATCTCGCGGTCAGCTCGAACTGCCGTTGCCTCCAGACATACCCAGTCAGGCGACTCACTATCTATAAATGCCAAATAGTCATCATTGATAAGGTCATTGGCATTCAAGGCGGTTTTTATGGCTTCGGCTGCGACATAAGTGTCATCACCGGAGCTAAGAGTAACACTCACCTCTACCGGGTTACCACCATTAATGCTATTGTCATCCACGGAAATCTTGAAGGTTCCTGATCCGTCACCGCCGAGTGATTCAACCCTTAACCAGTTAGCCTCTTTAACCTCTGCTGCGCCCTTAGTTATCTCAGCAGTACTAATGGTCACCCCGGTAGCTTTCAAATGACTATCAATCACTATATTACTTTCGGCTACATTTCCAGCGAGGTCAACCACCTGGGCTGCAGTAATGGAGAAATCACTAACTATAACGGCATTAGTCGTACCAGTATTAGATAACTGGGCAGTGCTATTTCCTGGTTTAATAACCAGGCTCAAATTCGCTGGAGCTATACCACATATCCAATCCCCGTTCACACCCGAATGAGATTTTATTGTGTTAAAAATACTGTTCCAACTGGTATTGCTTAACGGTCCATCAGTAACGGTAAGCTCAACATTGCCGGTAGCTGGAATCCTATCCTGCGCACTGATGGCTATACCTGATGGCAAGGTAGCATCTGCCGTCCAATTGCTTACTGTTAGCGGCAGTAAGCCACTGGCTGCTGCTGCTCCCGATCCAACATGATTATTCCAACCTGCATCTGCAGATACCTTTATATTGGTAGATGCTTCCCCAGAATCACCAGCATATAAAGATGTGACCTTGGCTACCAAGCTGTCATAGTCATTAAGCGTAATCGTCAGAAGTTTGTCGGAACTATTATAGTTATAGGCGGAATTCGACGACAGCGAATAGCTGTTAACTCCGTCACTTATGCTGATCTTGCTGATATCAAAGCTAGTATCGGGAAATAAGGTCGCAACCTGTAATACCAAACAGTGATCGCTATAATCATAGCTATGGCCCGTAGCCGTCAGGCTGGTAGTATTAGTGCCGCTTCCTCCG
This sequence comes from uncultured Syntrophomonas sp., assembly GCA_964457945.1. Taxonomy (GTDB): domain Bacteria; phylum Bacillota; class Syntrophomonadia; order Syntrophomonadales; family Syntrophomonadaceae; genus PHAA01. The sequence goes on along the minus strand of CAYWFX010000083.1, from coordinate 2,638 downwards.
CCTCCTGGCCCGCAGCGCAGGCCGCCCTGCGCTCCGACGCCGATGAACCCGCCCTTGAAATAGATCATATCCGATGTATTTTTCCATAAAGCCGGAAGGGTTGACCAAGTCACTCCATTGTCAGCGGACTTGTATAGTCCTTGATCGCTGTTTACAATTATGGTGTTGCCGTTGTTAGTGCAACTTTGTAAATATTCCATTGAGGATGGGGTGGCAAAACATGAGTTCCAGTTGAATCCATCGGTGGATGTATAAATATACCTTTGGAGAGGACAATTGTATCTATAAGTTTCAAGTGCTACAAATTTGCCATCAACGAAGGTGATATCAGTAAAGCCGGAGCCTGGTTCACACGAGCTACCGTTCCATCCCTTACCCGCATTGGCTGAGGCTACATTATACTTTGTCCAAACGACTCCATCCGTTGAGGTGCAGGCTACCGCGTACTGTCTCCAAAAATCGTTGGGGGCAGGGGTATCATGGCCTACCGCCACAAATACGCCGTTGCCAAAGGCCAAACTATTGAGATACCCATTAGCGGATACGCCAACAGAGTGCGGTGTCCAGCTCAAGCCATCTGTTGACATATAGGCGGTATTGCCTCCCAGGGCTACAAAACCATGAACGCTATCAAAGACTACAGATGACAAGCTATCGGATACGCTAACATTGTTCCATGTCGTTTCCCCATAAACAAGGGTACAGATTACATTAGAACCAACGGCCACATACCTATCATTGCCATAGGCCACTGCACTAAGATTCGATTGGCTGAGCCCGCCATTTTGGACAGTCCAGTTAATTCCATCATCTGATATATATGCGTTACCGTTACCTACCGCCATCACCTGATTATTCCCTGCCGTCAATCCGTGGAGATTTCCAGGTAAGGTGGTGATACTGGCCCATGAGGCCAGGGGGTCAGCTGCGGTTACAGTCAAGCTGAAAGTTGTTTCAGCATTCATATTTCCATCTGCATCTTTAATTTGATTAGCGGTTACTGTGAATGTGAATGTTCCAACTTGACCTAATGCATCATTTCCTGTATTTGGAGTGATTGTTACCGTATCTCCACTTACTGTAAATGTTCCGTAAGGAGTTCTAGCAGGAATGGTTTCTCCTGAAATTGTAATTGTTCCTGCACCTCCAACTAATGAAGCATTCTCGGTCAATGTTGCAGTTATAATTCCTACACTTTGACCTACCTCTGCTGTTAAAGAATCTCCCTTAACCCTAGTTTGGGATACTCCACCTAATACTGCTGTTACTGATATTAAATCAGGAGCTATAGCTGCAGCTACTGTGAAAGCAGTTGCGCTAACAGCGGTTGCTGCTTTGTAACTACCAGCTATTACTACACTCTGATTAGCTGTAGCTGGTGCTACTGCAGTAAAGGTGAAGCTGGCTATTTTAGTAGTTGCATTCCATGCAAATCCATCAACGGTAAGGGCTGTTGCATCAGCAGTACCGATCTTCTTGGTGAAGGTGAAGTCTGCTGCTACTGGAGCTGTTGATGGTACTCCACTCAGAGTAACATCAATTGTTCCATTTGTAGCGGAAATGGAACTTACGGTAACCGGGACGGGTTCATTGGAATCTGTTATTATTATCGTTACTGCTGCTGGAGCTGTAAATACTGCTGGAAAAGCTGCTTGTGCTGGCGCTATTGTGTAAACCTTGGTACTTGCACCAATCGGGTTGGTTACGGTGATTGTTGCTGAATTTGCGGTTGATAAAACAACATTAGTGATGGCTCCTAGATCAGCAGCATTTGCACCTGCCATTGTCCAATTACCATATACGGCACCTGCTACTGAATTAAATGTTCCTGTCGTTAGAGTATAGGTGATTGTTTTTGTTCCTGCGATTGCTGCTGCTCCGCCTTCTGCCAATACTACTGGTGCCTCGGAAGCAGCTACCGGTCCTCTGGCCAAACTTATAACCGGATCTCCGGTGGTGGTTCCGCTGGTAGCTACCGGAGTCACTTCAAAGAAGGTGTACTTGCTGCTGTCTTCAGCTGTCAGGACGTAATATACGCTACTGGCAACGTTTATGGCTGCCCGGTCACTCCCGTTTGACTCCATCCCCCGGTACCACTGGTATCTACTTACCCCTTCCGGATCTTGGTCTATATCGCCATAGGTATAGTGCCCGGTCAGGCCTTGGCCTACTTGGGCAGTTCCAGTTATCGTTACTCCGCTTGCGGTCGGAGCGCTGTTGCTGCTGCCGCTTGCGGTTTTGGGTGTTCCTCCGATGCTAACACTGGCAACTCCTGATCCCAGTATCCAGGTAGCGGGAGTCTGGGTCATTTCTACCCCGGCTGCGTTGATGGCGGCGCTTAGGATTTGCCCTGCCCCGGCTATGCTGACAGCGGCGTTGGCGGTCAGGTGCTGGATGATGGTGCCGACACCCAGAGTGATGGTACTGCCGGGAGCGTTGATGTTCAGACTTTCAAATTTACCGATTAAAAAGATCTGAGCGTTAGCAGGAATCAAACTAGACAGTGTGACACTGCTGAATCTGCCTGTGCTGCCCCCCGATTCTTCCAGCTTGGCTCCCGAATCCAGGGTAAGGGCTCCGACTGTGGTAGTACCTTTGGCGACAATTCTTACCGTATTGGTCTTGTTATCCACAGTAA
>CAYWFX010000082.1:2986-8408 GCA_964457945.1 uncultured Syntrophomonas sp. | reverse complement strand
AAGAAATCCCTGCTAAGAAGGCTCCAAAACTTAAAAAACAGGGCTAGGAGGATTAGGTTGATAAGATCTTGGTAGCCGATGATTCGGTGAAACAAGGGGATGTAATAAGAAAAATGTTCCCTTGTTTCTTTATAATTATAAGGCTAGGTGGAGATTGAAGAATTGACCATTAATTGTTAAAGAATAGATAAAAAAATAAGTCCAATAAAAAGGACTTTTACCACATTTGGTCGAATTATCAATAATGTTTTTATATTAGACCTTTATCCTATATATGGTAAATGTGCTTATCAGTTCATTGGAAAAAGTTGTGCATAACAGGAGAGTTATCCGATACTAGAACAGGAAAGGAATGCAAACAGGCAAAATTTAGCCAGCCCTACTTCCAATTAAACCTTAGTTTATCTGAATTCATGAATATGCCATATTATGGCACTCTTTTTGCAACAATATTAATTTGGGGATTTGGGAGGAAAGATTACTGATGTGGAGGTGTCATTCCCATGGTGGATATTTTAGATTATATTAGCGATCTTAACTCGGAGAATGAAAAGAAAAGGGCCTTTGCAGCCGAGGATATTGCATATGACGGTCTGAGCGAGGGCATAGTTCCCTTAGTGGAGAGACTGCAGATCGAAACATCCCGTTTTGTAAAAGAAGCGATAGTGAATAGTCTGAAAAAAATGAAAGGCATGGATTTAGTGGATAATGTGATTCCGCTTTTGCGCTATGATGACGCATTTATTCGCAATGCCAGCATAGATATTCTCTCGGCTCAAGGGGGAAATGCCATCGAGCCAATCCGAAAACTATTAAGCGATCCTGATAAAGATGTTCGGAAATTTGCCGTAGATGTGGTTATGCAACTTAAAAATGGCTATAGTGCTAATATGATAGCAGAAGCACTGGATGATGTAGATATGAATATTGTTATTACGGCGGTTGAGTATTTAGGACGGATGGAATCATATGCATATGCTCACCGGATTAATGCGTTGCTCCAAAACACACCCAGTCTGCTTCTGCGCTGCACTTGTTTGGAAACCTTGGCTATTATAGCTGATAAAGAATCAGTGGCAACTGTGGCCGCAGTTTATCCCAACAGCCGGTTGATTAATCCCCTGGAATTATACTCCTATTTGAAGTTTATTGCTTATCGAGGAACTGAAGATGATCTGCCATTGATTATGGATTTGATGCGGGATAAGGGTCATATTATGCATAAAGAAATTATAAATGCTCTTCAAGGAATTCTGCATCGGATTCACCGGGACAGTCTGGACGAAGAATTATTGTCCGGGCTGAACGCATATTTGGAAACCGGTATCAATGATATTAATAAATATGAACTGCTGGTTCTTTTGGCTGCGTTTAATAATGAAGGGATTTTTCCTATTTTGGTCAGATACGCTACTATCGACAACCTGCTTATTTGTCAGGGAGCCGTGGAAGGATTGGGGATATATGGCAATAAAGAGGGACAAGCGGTTTTAACCGAACTTAAGTATAAGGTGACCGACGAAGAATTATTGGAAGCCATTGACCGGTCTCTTATCCAATTGCATAGATGAGGTGATATATAATGGAATTACATTTAGAGTATTTCATGAAGCTGAGAAACCTGATCTATGAACGAACTGGGATCAGCTTTGAAGCCAACAAGATATATTATATTAAAAAGAGGTTACAGCAGCGTATGGATGCATGTAACTTTGGAGAGATAGACGAATATATCAAACACTTGAAGCTTTTTGACCGGGACGGTCGTGAGTTTCAAGAGTTGATGAACCTTTTAACGGTCAACGAGACCTATTTTTTCCGTGAGTTTTCTCAGCTTCAGGTTTTTGCTGAAGCCTGTCTGGATGAGGTGGTTCAACGCAAACTGGCTCAGGGTGATCGGACGATAAAGATTTTTTCCGCTGGTTGTTCCACTGGTGCGGAGCCGTATACCTTGGCCATTATTTTGAGAGAAATGCTGGATGATTTCAAGCGCTGGGAGGTCCTAATCAAGGCGGGTGATCTGGATGAAAATGTTCTGGCTACTGCCCGTAGGGGAATCTATGATGAGCGCTCGGTGAAAGATGTGCCGGACAATTACCTGACTAAATACTTTGCAAACCCTCGTCCGGGTGTATACCAGATCAAACCGCAGGCCAGCGAATTAGTAGTCTTTGAGCACTTGAATCTGATGGATAGGCGCGCCTTGCGCTATGAGGATAACTATGACTTTGTTTTCTGCAGGAATGTCTTAATATACTTCGATGATGTTTCTCGTAAACAGGTGGTTGAGAAATTCTATGCTATGCTCAACAAAGGAGGATTCATTTTCTTGGGTCATTCTGAATCTTTGAGCCGGATTAGCACAGCCTTTAAGGTGAAACGATTGGACGGGCACATTGTGTATCAAACCTAGGGCTGGTCATGGAATATGGTTCTGGGACTAGCATTTTAAGACTATTATTTAGAAGGAAGGGATATTATGGGTGGGAAAGTTCTTATTGTTGATGATTCGGAAATGATTCGCAATTTCCATAGCTATATCATAAAAACTATCGGTCTAGAAATAATTACGGCAGTAGATGGAGCTGATGCCCTGGAGAAAATATATGGCAGCAACCAAGAACTTCTAGGTTGCATTACCGATATAAACATGCCCAATATGGATGGCTATACTTTTATTGAGCGCCTGCGGGAAGATCCCCAGTATGAAGATATACCTATAATTATTATCTCCACAGAAGATGAGTTTAAAGACCGCGAGAGAGGTTTTGAAGCCGGAGCCAATGTCTATATTGTTAAACCCACTGATCCTGATGTGCTGCTGGAGAATATTCGTATGCTATTGGGAGTGTAATGAAAGGTGGAGAAACCTTGTGAAATTCACATTTGAACCGGACGATTTAGACATACTGCAGGGCATTGTTGAGGAATCGACCGAACACCTGAACGGAATAGAAGAAGGGATACTTAGGCTGGAAATGGATTTTGACCCGGAGCTGGTTGATAGGGTCTTTCGAGCTATGCATTCTGTCAAGGGTGTGGCCAGTTTTTTAGACTTCGTACCCATCAAAGATACCGCCCACACGCTGGAATCATTTTTGACAGATATAAAAAAGGGAGTTTATGCAGCTAGCTCGGATATTACAGATATATTACTGCGGGGGGTGGATATTCTTAACCTACAGGTAAGACAATTGCAAACCCATATACAAGAGCTGGAAAATAATCCTCCCCGGGGATCCTTTGACCTTGAAATTAATGACTTGGGTTTTCATGAGTTTGTAGAGGAAGCTGAGGGAATAAGGTCAAATGCAGCCCAAATCAGTGAAATTCCTCCGGACATTGCTAAGTCCGAAGAGAGCGGAATTAGCTCCGCAACATTATTGGTGAACGTCAGCAACCTTAATGGTATCCGTAGGGATGAACCACTAGTACTCGCAGGGTGCGAACATCAGGCTGAAACACCTGAAGCTGTAAAAAATATTGTGAAACTGGAAATATCATCCTTTCGGGATCAGATGATATTAGATTTTATCGAAGAAACTTTTGAACACCTCGATACCATCGAACAGAAGTGCGTGGAACTAGAAAAACATAATGGAGACCCTGAAATATTAAACGCTATCCTGCGTGGATTTCATAGTATCAAAGGCGGAGCCGGTGTTATTTCCAGCATGCAAGAGCAGGATAATTCGGATAATCCGATTTTAGCTATAAAAGACCTGACGCATAGCACGGAGACCCTTCTGCAAAACTATCGCAATCAATCCCAACAACCTTCCAGCGAGGCTATTGACCTTATTTTAGCCGCAGTTGATAAGGTGGCGGTTCTTACTAAGCTGGTCACTAATCCGGTTCCAGGAGATTATTCAATTGACAACCTAATGAAAAAAATAGAATCATTATCCACCTCGAAGCAAGAGGTGAAGGCAGTTTCGGTGGTGGAAAGCCTGGCAGATGAAAATATGCCCCGTCAATTAGCGGCGTTTGTCAATATAAGTAGTCAGGCATTGGATTCCATGGCTGGTCTTCTCAGCACAGTTCAATTAGGCCAACCAATTAATGGCAAACGGCTGAAGCAATACATCCGAGCATTAAAAAGCCTGACCTCGACAGCTCGCTACCTGGATTATCATGAGGTGGAGCAGTTTGTGGATGAATCCTTGGCTCTTCTGAATATTTGTGTTCCAGAGAAAGATAAAATGACTGCTGCTTTATTAGATGATATGAAAAATGCCCATGAAAAAATCAAACAGTTATTGGAAAACAGAATAAAAAATATTCGTGAGATGCTGGTGGATGTACCGGCTGATTATGGTGAAAAACGGCTGGGAGAAATTCTGGTGGCCGAACACAAAGTTAGCCCTCAGCAAATGGATTGGGCTCTGGGCCAGCAAAAGAAGCTGGGCGAAATTTTGGTGGATAGCGGCATGGTGAAGGCGAATGACATCGAAATGGCTGTAACTAAGCAGAGCATAGCCAAAAACAAAGAGACCGCAATGGTAGAACAGGCGCGAACTAGCTCTGAGATTGGCGGGCAGTCCATCCGGGTCAGTCAGGATAAACTGGATCGCTTGATGAACATGATTGGAGAGCTGATAATATCTAAGAATCGCATTTTTCACCTGTCCAGTAAGATTGGCATGGAATATGAAATGCCCGCTCTTTCGCGTGAAGTAAAAGGCGTGGCAGGAGAGCTGGCACGGATTTCCGACGAACTCCAGGATGCGATTATGTCGGTTCGTATGGTGCCATTGAAGGTATTGTTCCAGCGTTACCCACGTACCATTCGTGATAGTTCTAAAAAAGCCGGTAAAATGGTGGAATTTATTATAGAAGGTGATGATACCGAGTTAGACAAGACCGTGATCGAGGCCATTAATGATCCGTTGGTACATATGTTACGAAATGCGGTTGACCATGCCATCGAGACGCCTGAGCAACGTCGGGTAAATGGGAAGCCGGTAACCGGCAAGGTTCGCCTCAAAGCCTATTATCAGGGTAATCACGTAGCTATAGAAATATCTGATGACGGAAAGGGCTTAAATCCAGAGGAACTAAAACTTAAAGCTTTGAAAAAGGGATTGATTAAGGCTGAACAGATTGAAAGCATGAGCAACGAAGATGCCTATCACCTTATTTTTGCTCCCGGCTTTAGTACCAAGGAAGTAGTAAGTGAATTGTCCGGGCGTGGAGTGGGTATGGATGTAGTAAGAAACAATATTGAATCCGTAGGTGGTTCAGTAAGCATGTCCAGCGCTATCAATCTTGGAACCACCTTCACTCTGAAAATACCCCTGTCTATGTCAATTATCAGGGGTCTGATGGTGGAATCTGCTGATCAGAGATTCATTGTTCCCCTGGATTCCATAGAAGAAACTGTCAAACTACCCCGGGAAAGGATTAGAATCTATCAAAATAG
>CAYWFX010000082.1:0-2886 GCA_964457945.1 uncultured Syntrophomonas sp. | reverse complement strand
AAAATTTACACTGGAGCAACCATCCTGGGGGATGGCAGTGTAGTACTGATTCTTAATTCGGCTCAGTTTCTGCAAATGGATACCACGGGTGAAAATGGGAGGTAGCGACATGGCAGCGACTATTGTACTGGCTAATCGCAAAGGTGGCAGCGGCAAGACAACCACTACTATTAATTTAGCGGATGGACTCGCGCGCCAGGGAAAGAGAGTCTTGGTTGTAGATGCTGACTCTCAGGCTCAATCTACTATAAGCTGCGGAATTATGCCTTACCAGCTAGCGGTGAGTATCTATGAACTCCTGCATATCAGGATGGCAGACCCACAGGCAGATAGTGAGATTGCTGCAAGCATTATCCGGGGTAAGCAACTATTTGACCTAATACCTTCCAAGCCTGATCTGTCGGCTTTGGAAGTCGAGCTAGCAGCAACATTAACGGTGAGCGACAGCGAACATCAGGCGTACCCGAAGGGTGACAGTTCTCACTGCCAATCACTATTAAGAGATTTGCTCTTGGAAGTTGAAAATATTTACGATTATATATTAATCGATTTACCGCCCTCCTTAGGATTAATAACGGTAAACGGTCTGGTAGCCGCTAACTGGCTGCTGATACCGATCGAGCCCACCTTTCTATCTATGGATGGCCTGGCGCAGATGACCAACATTCTTTATAAAGTTAATGCAGAGTTAAATCCTGAGTTAAGGCTGATGGGGATTGTGCCCATCAAATGCGACCTTCGAACCAATCTAGCTCGCAATGTAGTGGAAGAAATACGGCGAAATTTCGGTGATGATCGACTTCTGCCCGCGATAAGAAATGACATCAAACTAGCTGAAGCACCTAGCTTCGGTAAGACTATTTTTGAATATGCAGCTAACTGTAGAGGTTCTTCTGATTACCAGCAGTTAGCTCAATCTATTATTGCCAGGAGTGGTGACTAGAATGGCAGGGAAAAGGAACTTGGGTATGGGGCTGGATTTGCTTTTGACAGCAGTTGCAACCCCAATAGCATCCGTAAGGATGCATCAGGAGTACCCGCAGGGTGAAGGTAATAAGGCGGGGTCCCGTGAAGCATCGGTTCGTAGTAATGCCATCGCATCGATGGCTCAGGCCATAGAGGAAGAGGAGAAGGGCAATATATTTGAGGCTTACCATTTTTATCGCCGGGTAATAGACTACCTGAAAGAGCCGGGTTTAACTAACCCGCCCGAATTATGTAGACTGGTATCGCAGGCTTTGAACAATGCTGCAGTTATTCTCTGCGAAAACGGAAATTCGGAAAGTGCTCAAGCCTACCTCATTCAGGCGTTAAAACTGCACCCTGACAACCAGGTTGCCCGGGAGAATTTACAGGCTCTAGGGACTGTTAAAGAATAAACAAGCAGAAGAGTCCCTTCTATGGTCGAAGTTTTAATCTTTTTGGCTCGATTAGGAGGAAAGTGCAGTGATTGTAGGAATTGATTTGGGAACTACGAATTCCTTGGTGGCCGTCATCAACCGGGAGGGCAGGCCGGAAATAATCATAAATGAACGCGGTAACCGCTTGACCCCATCGGTGGTCTGTTTTAAGAACGACCGGGAGGTCATGGTTGGCGAACTGGCTCGCTCTCAATTAATACTGAAAGCGGATCGCACTGTCAGTTGTATCAAACGTTATATCGGTTCGGATTATCAGGTAAATATTTTTGAACGCGGCTATACGCCAACTGAGGTATCTGCCCTTATTTTACGCAAGCTGCTGCAGTATGCCGAAGAATACCTGGGCAAGAAGATAGAAGCTGCAGTAGTGACAGTTCCGGCCTATTTTAATGATAACCAGCGACAGGCTACCCTAATGGCGGGGGAACTGGCTGGGATAAAAATACTAAAACTACTAAATGAGCCGACGGCTGCTGCTTTAGCATATAGTTCTGAATTGGATAAACAGGAGCATATTTTGGTCTTGGATATTGGGGGAGGAACCTTTGATATTACGCTGATGGAATATGAAGATAAGGTGTGCCGGGTGCTTAGCAGCGGCGGGTCCAGTACCCTGGGAGGAGTAGACTTTGACAGACGCTTGGTGGAACATATTTTACGGACCTTTCAGGAAAGCAGTGATATTGATCTTTCAGGTGATCCGCTTGCATTGCAGCAGATACAGATTAATGCTGAGAAAGCTAAGGTTGACCTTTCGACGGTCAATGAATGTTCGGTGCTCATCCCGTATATAACCATGGGAGCCATGGGACCGGTTCATTTGAATCAGGTTATATATCGGGAATTGTATAACCATCTGTGCCAGGATCTATTTAACGCTATTCGCGAATTGATAAAGCAGACCCTGCTCAAGGCTGAGGTAGACGAGAACTGGGTAGATGTAGTGGTTTTAGCAGGAGGATCTTCCCGTATGCCTGGGTTTAGAGATCTAGTAGTAGAAGTGTTCGGTACGATAGAAATTAAGACCGAAATTAACCCGGATGAAGTAGTAGCTCTGGGGGCTGCTTTGGAGGCCGGTATGCTCTCCGGTGAAGTGGATTATGTAGAACTCCATGATGTAACTAGTCATACTCTGGGGATTGAGGATGATCAAGGGGTATTTGTCCCCTTGATTCCAGCTAATACCCCTTATCCTGTTATAGAATCCCAATTGTTTACCACCGTGCAGGATCAGCAAGAGGAGGTGATTATTCACATAATGCAGCGGGAAGCACTCGGTGATTCCGGCGAAGGGAACCATGTTTCTTTGGGCAAATTCCATTTGGAAGGAATACAGCAAGCCCAGGCGGGTGAGCCCAATATATTTGTAACATTTGAGATTGACCGTAACGGAATCTTTAACGTATCTGCCATAGACCTGGATACAGGCAGGCAGAATCAGGTGCAGATTACCGAAGTAAGCTAT
>CAYWFX010000081.1:0-8777 GCA_964457945.1 uncultured Syntrophomonas sp. | reverse complement strand
GGCGCAAAATGCGAAAAATACTACAGCTAAAAGAGGACGTGCGGGATGTGGGTTGGAAGGATTAAACAGCATAGTCCAATCCGCAAAAAGCAGTGCAAGAGGATTCAGAACAACAAGGAATCTCATACTAATTATTTATCTTAGACTTGGAAAATTGCAGTTCAATCTACCCATATAAAACAGCGAGGAACCATTGTTTCTATCTTGGCTAGGACCTCTTCTGAATCCTTTTCGCCCCAGTAATAACCTATATCTTTGCTCATTTGCCTAGCATATTCGGCTTCTTCTTTTGAAATACTATTGCTGCCGATACTCAGATGCGCCCAGGCAAGGCCAATACGGATGTCCACCTCATAGAGGCGATAACCATTAGTTATAGCTGCATTTAGCGCCTCTTCAAGAGCGTTAAATGCAGCATTAGAATTATTTATATAGCGGGCTGCCCATCTACCTCGAGAAGATAAGGCTTCAATAAGCGCGGGATAATGCCCAGCATTGCGGGCGGTTAGAAGGGCTTTATCATATTGCTCCCCAGCAAGGATATATTCTTTACGAACAATATAAAGATCCCCAAGTATTCGGTGACATCTAGAAATATTATTTGGAGATGATTCATTATTCGCTACCCTGAGATTTTCCCTCGCAATGATAAAAGCTCTATCGAGTTCATTTTTTCGTCTCAAGAAATCGGCGTACAATTGGCCATTTGGATGAAACAGATATTTCATTTGAGGATTTATTTCCTGTTCCAGCTTCATTGCTTTCTCGAAACTATTATCAGCGAGATCTAAATCGCCTCTCAGGTACTCTACCCATCCTTTGCTAGCAAGTGAGTTTCTTTGCTGCTCTTTATTATTGGCGCTTAATGAATAATCAAAAGCCTTAGATGCAAATTCAGCGCTCTTATCTAGAACACCCTGAAGCCTATGAAGCTCTGCATTTTGTCGCGAGCTAATAGCAGCATTCTGGTAGTTTTTTGATTCCAAAGCCATAGATATTGCTCTATCATAGAACGTTTTGGCTTTTTCCAAGCGGCCTGTATTTAATTTGCAGAGACCCATACTGTTTATTATCCACCATTTATTCCCATGATCATTTACTTCTGGATCTTTCGAGGTGTCACTTTCTTGGAAGAAATCCGATAAAATTTCGAGCTCAGTGTCCCATGCCCAGAGAATGTAGGTTAATCTGAATTTCTTTCCCATCATGATGCGATTGTAATGTAGTTTAAATGCTTCATCGTAGGCTCCAGATAGACAGGCATAGTGCACAGCCTCAATAACAGGTTTTAAATCGTTTATAGAAGGGTTAGATATATTTTTGGCTATTTTTAGATAATAATCCTTGACTTGGCTGTATACATCTTTTATTTGAACTGGATCGCATGCCATTAGCAGTCTGTAATAATGGGCGCGGATAAGTGGATGAATTATGTATTTGTCTTCCTTAGGTTCATGATGGATGATCCGGTAATCTACCAAGCGTTTAACGATTGCCTCAAATGCTCTTTCATCTATGTTGGTAATTGGGTCTTTAATATCATTGGACTTGTTTAGCTTAGATCTAAATACAAGATCAAAGGCCTTATCGCTAACGGGAACTCGGAAGGCGCTAAACAGCATCAAGAATGCTTGCTCTGGCTTGCCGAAGAGCCTATCATAGCTACGCAAAATATTATGGACTCGATTATATTGTATCTCATCAGCAATTGGGGAAGGTATAGTCGCTATTTGCCCAATGTCGCCTGTGCAATAGTCCTTTAGATAAGATCCTAATAAGGTTAGTGTTAGTGCATGGCCCTCCCATTCTTTCACCAACTTGTCCAGCTCAGAGTCATTGCCCAATACACCTTGCTTACGCAAGAGCTCACGTCCATCCTTAGCGCTGAGACGGCCTACTTCGTATTGTGTGTATGAGATATAATCGATAAGATCTAAGAGAAGAAGGCGACTGGTCGATAAGCAGAAAGAATTATGTCCGGGAGCTGCAAAGAACTTCATTAGTTCTTTCAGATATTGGTTCTTTATCAGGCCTACTGAATCTCCACCTTGCCATTGCATAGCCTCCAACCCATCCAGAACAAAGATGTATCTGCCTGAATAAAGCATACCTGCAATTAGATGAACCTTAGCATTTGGAGATGGAAATTGCTGTATTAGATCATCATTTCCACCACTGATAAAGTATAATACTGCCTCCAAAAATTCATCTACATTGGGCCTATCATTAAATCCCCACCAGAAGATAGAATCTGGCTGCACAAAAGACTTATCTTTGATAATGTTCTCTAGCCACTGACGTGCCAAAACGCTCTTCCCTTCTCCTCCAAAGCCAATAAGCCCAATAACTCGTTTCTCAGGATTTAACCAGTCAGATGTTATTGTATCTAATAGAGCGGTTCTTCCGACCCATTCTTTCAGCAAAGATGGTGCATTATTCCAGGATGGTTTCAATTTACTTGTGATTATGCTCTTAGCTTTCTCGATATCAATTATTGGTAAAATCGGAGACTGCAACGGCAGCACAGGCTGTAATGGGCTTGTAACTTCGAAGCTAACTTTTGTCATTGTCAGCACTGATTTTAGCCAGTCTGCTTGCCCCTCTAGAGGTTGCTGCCAGAAACATCCTAATTCTCTGATGCATCTCCTAAAATCTCTATCGATAAGCCACCATTCCCATGGAAGATGGCACCAATGAAACTCATGAGTCTCTTGCAATGACCTGAGTCTTGCTAATTCTGCATTTATTTTTTCGAGAGGATAATCAAGTTGAATTAGTTGCTTATCTTCTTTCAAAAAGCTATATATGCTTGCCAGATAAGCTCTCAAATCAGCAATTTGAGTCTCTTCGAATAAGCGCTTAGCTGCATCTGGCCATCGAATTTGCCATGCGACCCAAATAGCCAATCGATCAAGTGTCAATCCTTGATATTGTTCTCCCACTTTGTGTTCTTCAAGCATTCTGCGTTCACTTGCTACATAAATAAATAATCGGAATTGGTTTATAAATCTTTTAACCTGACGAGGATTCTTTTCTAATAGACTAGAGCCAATTAGTATTGCCTTACGTACATCCTCATGGGCATAGCTTGCCCTGTCCACCTTAAAATCGATTTCTTGGTTATTGTAAGTTTCGTCATCCTTGATATTTTCATCTATGATTATCTTTTCATTTAAGGATTCAAGAATTCCATTAACTATGGAAGAAGAAGCCTCATGAAAATCAATCCCAGATTGAGTGAACCCATCTGCAAGTTTAGCTATACTGTCATCTATTGGGCGCGGTACATAGAATGGAACTTGGATAATTTTATCAAGAAACATTCTCCCCGGTGATCCTATTCCTGCGTTATCAAGATGAATTCTTTCCAATATTTCTTTATATTTGGATTCTATACTAGCTACAACGGCTGTTGAGTCCATCCCTAGAACGAATATGCAACCTGCGCTATCTAAGACTTGGTTGATGGCCTGAATAATATCTACCGCTTTTGGAGGCTCACAGCGATCTAAATCATCAATGAATATAATTAATTTTCTATTTTTCCATGCCAATGAATTTATGGCTATGGAAACTATCTGCGAAAAATCTTCTTCAAAACTGCCTAAAAAACCAACTTTTTCATCGTAGTTTGGCTTATTATAGAAATCTTTAGCTGATATATCAAATGGATTCTTAATAATCCCAGAAATACTTGCCACACCGCTAATCAATGCTCCTATTGCTAAACCTATAGGCAAGATCGGTTGATACACCCCGATGATCTTACTATATGCAATATATTGATTATATGATAGGGCAAGATAGCCTAGAATTAAGGGAACAACAATTCGAATCAATACTATAAATATGGCCTGCAATGTAGAAAAACGCTTAAAAGTTATTTTAAGCCAAAAAATAATTCGGTCTATTGGCCCATATCTCTTTTTAAGCTGATCTATTACGGATAAAGAGAGTGCTGCCCATAATTGCTCCTCTTTATCAAATTTCCATGCATTGAACCATATAGTGGGATGATGAAGAGGATTCATTTGACAATGCATAGCAGCGATTTTTGCCCAGACTCGAGCAAATGTGGGCAACTTATCAATTCCTATATCTACATGAACACTTGGATCATAGGAAATTCCGACTCTGATTTCCCGAAGCCATCTATTATTGAAGTTATTATGTTTTCGGCCTATTAAGAGCAATGCTTTGCCGAGTAGCCAAAAGGGTAATGATGCAATAAAAAGTATTGACCATTTTAGTAATAGCAAACTATGTTTTATTCGAGACTTTAAGCTCAACCGCGGATCAAGTTCCTTTTTCAACATCCGCATTAAGGATGTTTTGCCAGTACCCCAGCGACCATCGATACCTATTGTCAAAGGTGTAGTGGTATCTTGCGATATAATAAAATCACGCAAAGCACGCACATATACGTCGAATCCAAGCTTATCCTCAATTAAGCTCTCTATAGGCGTATCTGTAACTGCATTTCGTTCTATTGCTCCTTTTTCCATTTCTTTTTCAATAACGTCAAATGGTAGTTGTACTTGTAAGTCCCTCTTCAAATTAAGAAGAGGACTATCATCAAACAAGACGAGATTGAATGGATCAAGTGCGAGAATTCCTGTATCGACCCCAAAGGCTATGGCTATATCATGAGCCTTTTGGGATGATATAGGCATCAACATTTCGGAAATAATGCCAATAATAAGGTTTCTTTTTACATCTAAAATAGGAGCTCCTGACATCCCCAACCTAATATGTTGAGAATGCAATTGAATTGGGTCTGCCAATAGCTTTTGGTTTTCTGGAGGCTCAACCTCTCCAAGAATCGTCCCTTCTCCGAAACTCAGGTTTGCTTCTGTGCGCCCAAATCCATATGTACGAAAAGTATTGCCTTCTGAATATTTAGCAGATCCTATTATTGCTATGTCTTTAAGACCAAGTGATGTTGTATCACCCTTCAGCTGCAGAAGAACTATATCATCATCATATTGTTGCAGTGCTGATGCCACAATCGCATGTCGTGATTTTTCATCACTGGTTGTGGCTTGTGGGAAATAGACTTCCACCCACATATCCTTAGCATCTCGAGGGTGAACACCAAGGGCTGTCTTGATGACGTGCGCGCTGGTAACTATTTTGCCATCCCTAGATACTATTATCCCTGTTCCGATAATATCCTTCGTCTTGGGATCGCGAATCTGTATGGTAAAATCACGCAGATTCTGTAGTATGATGTCCGTCGTCAAGGGTCCTCGTTCCCTAAATAGATGCTGAGCACAAATTCTTTTCGCTAATTCATCAATTATATAGCGTTCTAAATTAAATTCCTCAAAAAGCTCAACTTTGGGCGTATAGATTTGAATATTAAATCTACAGGCAAAAAAATAAAGGATCCGTTGCATTAGTTAGATGCGATTGATCTTCAGGTACTGCACAATTATCGTAGAAGATCTCTTTTGAGAGATTGTAGATATCTCCTGCACCCATCACGATGACTACTTCCCCACCAGTGATAGCTTGTTTCAAGCTCGCCATTATTTGGTTTCGGGCAACATAATGTACGCTCTCTTTACCTATTGCATCTACCAACTTCTCAGAAGATACTTCTTTTTCAATTGCTTCTAATTCCCTACCTGCCACACTGTAGATATCTGTTACAATGATTTCGTCAATTGGGGTATTTTTCAATACCTTTGCGAATTCATTAAATAAAAAGTATGTTCGCTGGATCTGATGAGGCTGAAATATGCATACAATTTTTTTCTTTGGCCATTTTTGGCGTGCGCTGTCGAGCGTAACCCTGATTTGGGTGGGGTGGTGGCCGTAATCAAAAACCAGCGTTACCCATTTACGGTTAATTTTGACATGCCGGATATCGAATCTCCGCCATATACCTTTGAATTCAGAGAGTGACGTATATATCATGCAATCTGGGACTTTCAGGATTCTGCCAACAGCGAGAGCAGCGAGCGCATTCTTTACATTGTGATCTCCAGGTACCTTTAATATCCCGCGTAAATGCTTGGTTTCCGGCTGTTGAAGTGTGAAATCATTTATTAAATGTAGATTCTGTGTGATCGTTTCAGATAGTACATTCTTTATATTATCATCATCTTGATTCGCTACAACAACTGCGTTTTCCGGCGAACGATTTATAAACTTTTTAAATGAATTGATAATTTCCTTCAAATTTCCATAATAATCAAGGTGCTCCTCTTCGATATTGGTAAGGACGATAATCTGCGGCTGATAATTTAAAAACGATTCCTTGTATTCACATGCTTCTATGACTAGGTAGCGCGAACGTCCATAGCGGAAGTTGCTATCCCCAAATTCTTTCACTTTTGTTCCTACCACTACCGTGGGGTCCAGCCCTGCATTTACTAGCATTAAGGCAATCATTGATGCAGTGGTGCTCTTTCCATGTGTGCCTGCAACTGCAATTGTATAATAATTCTTAGCCAATTGTCCCAAAGCTTTAGGATAGCTCATCGCTGGTATACCAAGTTCACATGCCTCCTTTAGCTCTGGATTTTCTTTTTGAATGGCAGGACTGTAGATAACAATATCTGGCATGCGTGGCTTGATAGACTTTATTCCTTCGTAACATTCGATACCAAGCTTTTCTAGCGCTTCGGTTATCTCAGATGCCTTTAAATCAGATCCCGAGACCTCCCATCGATTATGTAGATAAGCGCGTGCGAGGGCTGAAACGCCGATGCCTCCAATGCCGATGAAATGGACTTTAAAGCGGTTAATCATCTTTTCCAAATCCTAGTATAAAACTTGAATACCAGACAATATGCACCCTTGAACGGGCTCAATATTTATATCAATCCTTTTCTTATCCAAACATGGCCTTTGAAGCCCTTCTGCTATCGCAGATACACCAGAGCCTATCTATGTTTCCATTATTTACGTCTAACCGGAGCGACCAATAAGGTTTTACGAAACCGTACCTGCATGTAGGAAATTAGGAAATCCAAGTCATTGGACTTATCAAGAAGATCCTTGAGTAGCTAAGGAAAAGGTTATTGACCTTACTGAAACAAGACTTGCTGCCAGATTGGCAAAAATGGAAAGTTACGGAGAAACTTGACTTGACACAGATTCGGATTAAGGGAGGAAATCCTTTGGAAGGAATAGTTAAGTTGTCAGGATCAAAAAATTCTGCTTTACCTATTTTAGCAGCTTCTCTATTATGCGATGGTCATGTAAATCTAGAAAATGTGCCAGAGATTAGGGATGTTTCTATCCAGCTAAATTCATTAAGAGAGTTGGGTGTAAAAATTTGTAAAATAAATAATAAAATATCAATAAATCCTGGTACTTTAAATAAAGATGTCTTGGATGAAAAAGCTAGGTCAATCAGAGGATCAATATTATTTTTGGGACCCCTTCTTGCCAGAAGAGGAAGAGTAACGCTTCCATTTCCTGGTGGATGCAATATCGGAAAACGTAAAATTGATATCCTTATAGGTGGGTTAAAGGAGCTGGGAGCAAATGTATGTATTGGGAATAATCATATTTATCTTGAATCTAAAAAACTAATAGGTGCAGATATATACCTCCCCTTTCCAAGTGTAGGAGCGACTGAGAATATTCTGATGGCTTCAACGATGGCTGACGGTGAAACTAACATTTATAATGCGGCCACAGAACCTGAAGTTGTAGATCTTGAAATCTTTCTAAATAAAATGGGTGCATGTATAGAGGGTATCGGCAGCCATAATTTGAAAATAACAGGGAAAAATTATCTGAGAAATATTGATTATCCTATAATGCCAGATAGAATTGAGTTGGGTACTTACATTGTAGCTTGTGCGATAATTGGTGGAAATATTACCATAAAAGATAGTCACGTCGATCTTGGATTATTCTTAAATAAAATAAAGGATATGGGTATAACAATTAAGAAATACAATAATAGTATGAAAGTGCAGGCAGAAGATAGGCCAATGCCTGCGGAGATTATAACGGCTCCTTTTCCAGGATTTGCTACAGATCTGCAACCTCTTATTGTCTCACTTATGGCAATTGCTGATGGAACAAGCTCTGTTACAGAGACAATATATGATAATCGATTATATTATACCAGCGAATTAAAAAGAATGGGCGCAAATATTGAAATAATTAACAATAGGTTAATAATTCATGGAATAAAAAAACTAAAAGGTGCTTGCGTATCCTCAACTGATTTAAGAGGTGGAGCATCTCTAATACTAGCAGGACTGAATGCAAGAGGTAAAACATTAGTAGAAAATGTAGAATATGTAGATAGGGGATATGAAAACCTCGATATGAAATTCCGTAGTATTGGCGCAGATATCTGTCGATTGGCGAAATATAAATGAATTTACGTAGAGGCCAGTAGCGGTTCAATCTTTGCCGGTATTAACCTCCAAGTTGCTTGCCGCAGTGTATTGCGTTCAAAAATAACGGGATGGTCTTAAGCAGCATAAACCACCTCCGAAAGCTCGCCGGTCACGACGAATCCCATATCCTCCTTTGCCCTATCAGCCAGCAGTTCATCTCACTCCATCCCCCTCCTCCACTTCGACCTCCTCCTCACCACCCCTGGGCTCATAATCGGCGCCTCTTTCGGCCCATTCTCTCCCCACCAGGCAGCCAGAGCCACCGATAGAACCAGATCATCATGATCCTCCTCCCTCCAGGCTGAATAGCTGTCGTGCGCAGTCATGGGATCGATCTTAACCCTGAAGTTCAGCATCTCCTGCGAAAGGACCGGCCCTAGATTGAGCTTTCCCGCCACCCTGAGC
>CAYWFX010000080.1:0-8956 GCA_964457945.1 uncultured Syntrophomonas sp. | reverse complement strand
CAAAACCCGGTTCCCCTTATATCACAGAACTTCATAATGTTTGTTGCGCATTATCCATTTACTACGATACTTGAATATATTATAGAACACGTGTTCTTGAGTTGCAAGATAATCCTAGCATTTTCACTTTTATCTTAAACTCGGCTTAATATCTCCTCAGCTATTTCTTGACGTTTGCTATCCAGTCGTTCGAAATTCATAGCTGAGGCATATATTTTCTTAATCTCTCGATTAGCCTGATGACTATTTTCCAATTCCTGTCGGGCTTGCAGGAGCAAGGCTTCGAATCGGCGATAAGCCTCACTGCTCTGGACCGCCACCTGACCAGAATCATAGCTGTCCAAATATAAGGTCATATCCACCACTATATCTCCTGGTTTTAAAACCACTTCTACATGGCCAGCTTCAATCAGGGCTAGTTGTAAATTACGTATCACAACCATGACTAAATACTCTACTTCCAAGCCGCAGTGATAGTATTCCAGGAAATAGCCTCTCTTCTTGGCCTCACGGGCTAGTTCACAGATAACTGTGGACTTTCCGCTGCCTGAAGGACCTTTAAAGATGTATCGTTTCTTGCAGTCTGCGCTTAGCTCGTTTATATAGTCTACCAAACCATCCGCAGTTATAACCCCCGCAAAATAATGCTTTTCACCAGGACGGTTTTCCATGATATCCAATGAGATTTTCTTAATAAGCTGCTCTATCTTTTCCATGTTCAAATGTGAAGCATTGGCTATTCTGATTTCTTCCTTGACCCGACTGGCCTCTTTGAGAATGTTACATAACTCGTTATCAAATTTATCGGCCTGGTCTACCTGTTCGATGATCTGTCTTTGGCACTGCTCAATGATAGCTTGATCCCAGTATTCGCCCAGGTTTATTATGACTTCCCGAACCCCAGGGTATTTGGGGTCAATGGGCTGAGGCAGGCTTCCATTAATAACCGCTGCATTAAAATGAGCAATATATACCCCATCAGGAGTTACAGGATCCAGAGCGGACACCCAGAATTCCACATCATAGCCCTGTTGTGACATTACCTCCCCCAGCAGCCTGATGAAGGTAGATTTTCCTGACCCAGGAGCCCCCTTTAGAATATAGACTTTTCCCAGACCGTTCACCAGTTCCGGGATAAATGTATAGAAACCCTGGCTGGTATGACTGCTGGCAAATACATAACGAGTTGTTCCCCGGTTGTTCACCCTGACACCTCTTCCCATTTCATGATACCTTAGCATATTCATTTTGGTGGCAGAAGGTGAACACTTTTAATTCTTCTCCATATTCTCCGGGCGGTGCTGAAGATGCCGTCATCACTCACGGCGAGGTAGCGGGGGGCATTGTTTTCCGGAACCGGGATTATGCCCAGATCTTGATCAGGGCTTATATGCAACGGCAGCTTAAAAGCATTTTCACCTCGCTTAATCTCCAAAACCATATCCTGTTTTCCATAACCTAATAGCTCCTGTAAAACAGAAAAGTGATTGGTCATTTCCCCGTTTAGTGATAAAATCACATCCCGTGATCGCAAACCCGCCCGGTGTACGGGAGAACCAGGCAGAACCTCCAAGACCCTGATACCTCGTTCCGACGGCACATATATAGGTGCCCGATTCTCCGCCCGCATACCCAGCCAAATTACCATTTCATGGCCTAAAGGGCTAAATAGGGCCGCCATCGGCAGAAATAATGCCCAACGTGAAGCCAATACGGACAGGAACAGAAGAACCAGACTAAATAAAAATAAATGCAGGGATGATTTTCGAGTGGTTTGGTAAGGAGTTTGAGTAGTACTGATCTCCCCATACCCCAGTACTGCCATTACCGGCAAGAGGGCATAGTTCTGGCCCTCCGTAAATCGAGCCGAATCCCGGAGCAAAGGCCACCAATCCGGCATATTGATCCCACCCATTGGATCAATAAAACCTACGCCCAGTAAGGCCACCAGGGGAATCGGCCAGAACAATTGCAGATTAAATCCGCCCCGCAACTGCCCATTTTTTTTTATATAAACTGGGAAGGGACTATATGAGCCATTCACCAGTATTAAGAGGCTTTCCACCAAGTGTAAAACAGCTACTAGACCCATGAGCTGGGGTATGCTTATATCCGGATAAGCAAACAGCAAGTTGCTGATAGACAGCAATCCTGCCCCGTAGGCAAAACACAGAAAACGAGGTTGAATCAGCATGAGGACAATGGCCACTAACCATAACTGGCTTATACCTATGCCAGCCAGGTCAATTCCGAGAAAAACCAATAAGACGCTCCCTAGTATACCGCCTATTATTCCAAACGTTGTGGAAACCAGAGCCGAACGCAGATAAATATTTTTTCGGCCTGAAAGCAGGAATTCGGACATTTTTTGTAAACGCCGGTATTGCCAGGTTACAAGCCCAAACAGGAGTAAGTATATTAATAGAAAAGAGGGCGATGTCAGATTATCTACCAACACTCGCCCCATCTCCCCCAGGATGGATAAGACTAATTCCATCCCCACACCTCCGTTAACCGAAGATTATTGCGTTTTCTGCTTTAGCAGTTCAATCGCTCTCTCTAATTGCAGATCTTTATTACTCTTATCAGGATTTGTCACTACATGATCAGGGTTAATCCCTATTTGGTTAATATCAGTTCCTTTGGGAGTAAAGTATTTCTGGGTTGTTAGCTTGAGTGCTCCCCCATCTCGCAAGGGGTAAACAGTCTGCACCAAGCCTTTTCCGTAAGTCTTTTCCCCTACCAGTACAGCCCGACCGTTGTCTTGCAAGGCTCCCGCCAATATCTCGGAGGCACTCGCACTATTCTTATTTACCAGCACTATCAAAGGAGCATTGTAGCTCCCCGGCCCTGCATTATGGACTGTTTCCTTGCCCTTCGCATCCTTAACGCTTACCACTTCCTTATTGTCCAGGAAAATATCAGCAATCGCCAGAGCGGCATCAAAGTCGCCTCCCCCGTTATCCCTTAAATCCAGGATTAAGCCCTTAATCTTCTTATCTTCCAGGCTGTTCACGCTCTTGGCTATCTCCTGGGCAGAACGAGCATGAAACTGGTTTAGCTTGATATATCCTAGAAGGGGTGTCTCGCTGATTATTTTTTCTTCCACCGATGGGACATTTATTATTTCTCTCACAATTTTAAAATCGTGCTCTTTGCCATCCTCAGGTCGAAAAACACTCAAATCCAACTGGGTTCCGGGATCACCGCGCATCAGCTGTACCGCATCATCCTGATTCATACCAACGGTGCTCTCGCCATTGATTTTGCTGATAATATCCCCATTTTTCAAGCCTTCCCGGGCAGCAGGAGTACCTTTTATGGGTGAAACGATAGTCAGCTTCCCCTCCACTTCCACCACATAAACCCCTATGCCTCCAAACTCGGCATTTAGCTGCAGTTTGAGCTCCTGCCACTGCTTCTTGTCGAGGTATTTGGAATAAGGATCATTAAGCGAAGCTACAATACCAGCAGTAGCCCCTTCAATCATTTTATCGCTGCTCGGCGTATAAAGGGACTCTGCCTTTATAAGACCCATTACGCTCAACATACTGCTCCATCCGCTCGAGTTAGTAGCAAAAACAAAGCCTACAGTCAAAAATACCAGCAGGCCGAGAATGGAGAAGAAAATAGTAAACCCTCTAAATATTTTATTATCTTTCAATACCACACCACCATATTCTATTTTATTAAAATTCTATCCTTAATATGTTACCTCAATAAGGAAGAGAAAACAATTAAGAAGCAGGAATATTGTAATTATTTTCCAATAAATAATAGGGTTAGAATCTTGCCCCGCAAAACCCTAACCCATACATTTTTCTCATTATACGCCAACCTACTAAAAATGGCAGGGAAGCAGGGGGACGTTCTTTTTGCTTCCGTCCCTTGTCACACCTTAGATATATCCCATTGGGTCGACCGGACTTCCATTCGTACGCACTTCAAAGTGGAGGTGGGCTCCGGTGCTCCATCCGGTGCTGCCTACCCTGCCTATGATCTGCCCTTTAGCAACTCCTTCGCCTTCGCTAACCAAAAGCTCGGATTGGTGACCATAGAGTGTCGACATTCCGTTACTGTGGTCTATGATTATGGCTTGACCATAAGCGCCAAACCAGCCCGAGAATATCACGGTGCCACCATCTGCCGCCAGGATGTTAACTCCATAAGGTGCCCCAATATCCACCCCGGTATGCAATTTACGAGTCTTAAGAATCGGATGGAATCTCATACCAAAAGGTGAAGTAACCTGGCTATAACCAGGGGTCGGCCAGATATATGATCCAGTTCCACGCACCCCTTTGCCATTGCTCTGCATCTTACGGATCATTGCTTCCGCCTGACGAGAGGCTTGCTCCAGTTCTTCCAGGGCCTGGGCTAATTTTTCCTTTTCTTGCTGAACATCATTCAGCACTAGCTTTTTGTCGTTTAATTGTGACGAAAGAACTTGCTTCTTACCTTCCTGGCTTTCCTGGGCTACCTGTAGTTCTCTCTTCTGCACTTCCAGGTCACTCTTCTTCATATCCAAATCTCTTTTTTGACTGTTAATAGAGTTGATCAAATCTCTATCCTGCCCCACGATGCTGTTCAACATATCATAACGACTAAGAAAATCTTTTAGATCATTGGCAGACAGTAGAACCTCCAGGTAAGAACTCTCACCCTGTTCATATATAAAAACCAGCCTGTCACTAAGCACCTTCGCTTGCTTTTCCATATCCTTCTGCTGCACTCCTATTTGTTTTTCGGTTACAGCGATATTATTTTGCAGGCTTCGGACTTGATTCGCCAGGGAACTAATTTCCTTTTGGGTCTTAGATACATCCTTTTCTATACCCTGGACCTGGCCCATTATAGTCTTTTCTGCCTTACTAGCATTGTTCAGGTTGTTCTGCTGCTGGTTCATCTGCTGGTTTATATCTTCCAACAAATTTTGCTGATCGCTGATCTCATCAGCGTATACCGGCAGAATCATAGCCACTAGCATGACCAGACTTATAAATCCAGCTAGCATTTTTTGTTTGATCATTATACTCCCAACTCCCCCACAGCTAAATTACTCGGTACTACACATCTAAAAAGCGATTTAATGATATATAGGTTCCCAGAAATCCCAGAACCGCTCCAGTTGCAAATAAGGCAAGATATATGTTTATAAGCAGACTCTGCTGGTATACCAGCGGTATGAAAAACAATGCGGTTTGCAGACTAGTAACCAGTGAACCATATCCCCAAGAAAGCAACACAATCGAAATTAATGAGCCCATGGAACCGAGCATAATACCTTCAATAAAAAAGGGCCAGCGTATAAACCAGTCAGTTGCCCCGATGAGCTTCATTAAATAAATCTCTTTGCGACGCGCAAAAACTGCCAGACGGATTGTGGTAGCTATAAGGAATACTGCTCCTATAGTCAGGAGTACAATAAACCCGATGCTTATAATCCTCACCCACTTGGTTACCTGGAAAAGTCTCTCCACGACTCCCTGACCATAGTTAACCTTGTATACGCCAGGCATTTTGTTAATCTGCTGAGCCAGGTTCACTACATCCTGAGGATTTTGAGCCTTAACTTCGTAGGAATCCGGCAAGGGATTTTTACCTATGGTTTTTCCCAGATCATAGTCCTTATCAGCAAACTTCTTCTGCAGATTTACAAGAGCCTGCTCACGGGAAACAAAGACCACGGATTTAACCCCAGCTAGCTTCTCTATGTCACTTTTAATATCCGCAACCTGGGTTTTGCTCAAGGAGTTATCTAGAAAAGCTACAATCTCAAGATCTGATTCAAGCCGATTCATAAAATTATCCGCATTTATGGTCATTAAAACTGCCGCACCCAAAATCAGTATACAAATGGCCATGGTTGTCACTGTAGCGATACTCAGGAGCCGATTACGAGACAGGGATGTATATGCTTCTCGGAAAAAATAAGCTAAATTCTTAATATTCATCATAAAGACTCCGGGGAATATATATCTGATAAAATTCGCCCTGCCTCCAGAGTAACCACTCTCTTGCGGGCGTTCCTGACCAATTCCCAAGCATGCGTAGCCATTACCACCGTAGTACCCTTACGATTAATATTATAGAGCAAGTCCATTATATCTCGGGCGGTGTCCATATCCAGGTTACCGGAGGGTTCATCGGCTATCAGCAAGAGGGGACGATTGACAATAGCTCTGGCGATACCCACCCTCTGTTGCTCTCCGCCGGAAAGCTGTCCGGGGAAGGAATCTTCTTTGCCTTTCAACCCGACCATTTGAATGACTTCCGTAACCCGAGGCCTAATATCCTTGGTTTTGCTTCCGACCACCTTCATAGCGAAGGCGATATTTTCAGCTATGGTTTTATTTTCCAGTAGTTTAAAATCCTGAAACACAATTCCCATATTGCGCCGCAATTGAGGTACTTCACTCCTCTTCATACGGACAATGCTGCGGGAAGCAACAAATATCTGTCCCCGGGTAGGTACTTCTTCCCTAAACAACATCTTCACCAGGGTGGATTTTCCTGCTCCACTCGACCCCATTAGAAAAATAAATTCCCCCCGATCAACTTTCAAAGAAATATCATTTAAGGCTTTAACTCCATTCGGATATACTTTGGAAACATTATAAAACTGAACTAGCATTGATCTTCCTCCTGTGCGGCTGCACTTATACTATATTCATTAATTGCAACCATCAAGAGTATCGTAAGTACCTGTAGGGTGTCCCTTAAAGGGAATGTGCCTGATGGGTGCAACATTTATTTACTTATGCTTTATAATACAATAAAGAAAACCCAGCTTTAGCAGCAACCTTAATAGTGAGCAAAGCGAACACCGGTGGTACCCGAAGGGTGAGCCTTGGCGACAGCTAAAGTTGTGGTTGCACTTATACTATCAACATTATAATGCATATACTTATATGATAGTATAAAAAAACCACCATTATAAGGTGGTTCTACAAAACACTCCTAATTCCTTTAGGAAATCATTTCTTTTTCAATAAATTATGGACATTTTCTATAATTTTATTTACTGTAAGCCCATAATATTGCATTAACTCATCCGGGCTGCCGGATTGTCCGAAAACGTCGTTTACTCCCATTCGGTGGACAGGCACAGGATAATTTTCGCATACTACTTCACATACTGCCCCACCCAAGCCTCCCAGAACACTGTGCTCCTCCACGGTTAAGATAGCTCCGGTTTCACGAGCTTTGCGTACAATCAGTTCCTGGTCAATGGGTTTTATAGTGTGCATGTCGACCACAGAAACTAGGATTCCGGCTTCCTGCAGAATGACTGCTGCTTCCAAGCATTTAGCTACCATTATCCCGCAGGCAATCAAGGTCGCATCTTTACCTTCCCGTAATTCAATCCCCCGGCCAATGGTAAAATCTATTTTCTCATCATAGATAACGGGTATCGATGGCCTCCCGAGCCTCAGGTAAACCGGGCCGGGTCGATGATATATTGCAGTTACGGCTTTGCGCGTGGAAGTTCCATCCGCAGGTACTACTACGCAGATATTAGGTATACTGCGCATAATCGCAATATCTTCTACAGATTGATGTGACCCGCCATCTTCACCCACGGTGAGCCCAGCATGGGTAGCACATACTTTCACATTCAAGTTAGCATAGGCCAAGGAATTACGTACCATTTCAAATGCCCGGCCGGTTGCAAAAATGGCAAAAGAACTAGCAAATGCCACCTTGCCAGATGCAGCCAACCCGGCTGCCATCCCTATCATATTCTGCTCAGCGATACCGGCATTAATAAATCTTTCCGGAAATACCTTGGCAAAATCTGCTGTTTTAGTTGATTTCGAAAGGTCTGCATCCAATACGACCACATTATCATACTTGCGTCCCAACTCAACCAGAGCCTGACCGTAAGCATCCCGGGTAGCTTGCTTTTCCAACTTCTTTCCTCCTTAAATTAAGGTACTTTCAAAAAATAAACTGGTTTATTCCCTGACAGACCCCAACTCAGCCAAAGCTAAGGTAACTTGTTCCTGGTTAGGTGCGGTGCCGTGCCACTCAGCCCGGTTTTCCATGAAAGAACAGCCCTTACCTTTTACGGTATCCGCAATAATAGCGGTGGGTCTTCCTGGAGTAGAACGGGCAGCAGCGAGAGCCTCCATTATTTGGCGGTGATTATGACCATCTACTATCAGGGTCTCCCAGCCAAAGGCTCTGAACTTATCAGCCACTGGTTCAGGTGACATTACCTCACATATCGGGCCGTCTATCTGCAAACCATTATGATCTAAAAATGCCACCAGGTTGTCCAAATGATAATGACTGGCTGCCATTAGGGCTTCCCAGACAATACCTTCCTCGATTTCCCCATCTCCCAGCAGGGCATAGACCCGGTTGCTCCGTCGATCCATTTTTCCTGCCAGGGCCATACCCACCGCCCAGGAAATACCCTGACCCAATGAACCAGTAGATGCATCCACACCTGGTACTTTACGCATATCAGGATGTCCCTGCAGGGGGCTGCCCAGCTTGCGAAGTCCAGCGAGATCTTCCCTCGGGAAATATCCCTTCTCAGCCAGAGCAGCATAAAGGACCGGGGCAGCATGTCCTTTGCTTAAAACGAAACGGTCCCGTTCTTCCTGTTGGGGTTTTTGGGGATCAATATTCATTTCCCAAAAATAGAGACAAGACACGATATCAGCTGCCGAAAGCGATCCACCGGTATGCCCTGATCCAGACTCTCCCAGCATCTTGATAATATCCTGGCGGATTATTAAAGCCTTTGCGGCTGCTTCTTGTATTGAACTTTCATTAATCTCTCTCACTTTAACCTCCATTTTCATTCTCTTTTTAAGGGGCTATCGAAGAATAAATAAGGCAGAATAGTCCGAGGATTTTTCGTGCTAGACAAGGCGTCAAAGCTCGTTAATACTGCAACATTATTGGCGACCGCAAGGGAGCACCAGTGGTACCCGAAGGGTGG
>CAYWFX010000079.1:7864-9282 GCA_964457945.1 uncultured Syntrophomonas sp. | reverse complement strand
GGGAGCCCTTACCCTGAATTCGGGAGCCAAGCTGGAAGAAAGCGGGCTTAGCGGAACAGGTTTTTCGTCTGTGACTACTGGGCCTAGCATACCTGCCGGGGCTACCATAATCCTTACCGGCGACTTTGCAGAGGTTAATATTAATGCACCCGACCTGAAAGTTCAGGTAGCCGGGGGCCATATAGAGCAGATAAATATTGCTTCGACTGCTGGGGGAACGGCTCTAACCCTGGCGGCAGGCGTAAGTGTTAGCACTTTGCAGATTAGTGCCCAGACCAGTATTGGAGGAACGGGGCAGATAGGCAGCGCCGTAATTAACGTCTCTGGAGTAGAGATACAGCAGATACCCCTTAAGTGGACTATAGCAACAGGGATAAACGCCAGCATTGGAGAGGAACCCACAACCGGCAGCGGAAGCAGCAACATTGTCCCGAAAGCCAGCGGAGTAACAATAAGCGGAACCGCCCAGGTAGACCATGAGTTAAGAGGACACTATACTTATAGCGATAAAGACGGGGACCTAGAAGGAAGCAGCAGCTACCAATGGTACCGGGGCACGGTGTCAGACGGGAATAATCGAGCACCCATAAGTGTTGCCAGCAGCGTATATTACACCCTGACAGCAGCAGACAGCAACAACTATATTTTCTTCGAAGTGACTCCGGTAGCCCAGACCGGAACGACTACCGGTGATCCGGTGATGAGCGCGGCCTGCGGCCCGGTGGGAGCTACGACTCAATATGCCATGTTGTTAAGTAGTCCTGAGAATTATTCTATCCCGGTACCAGGTTCTAAACTGGGAACCACAAAGATAGAAAACCTTAACCTGATAAGCGGGGCTACCCAATGGCAGTACCAGGTGAGCAACAGCGCCTTTACCATACCAGATTTGAATGACACCGTCAGCGGAGCCGTATACTACAGTGCAGGAATTGACATATCAATGACCGCAGGGCAGCACGTGATGTTGCTGGCGACCAATAATGATAGTAAAGTAAAGGCCTATGCAGATCTAAGCATATCATCTGTACAGATTAACAACGCCGGAGTATCTATTGCCCCGGCTATCACTACCACCAACCTGCCCGCTGGCACCGTGAATGTCTTCTACACCAATACCATCACCGCCTCCAACGGCACAGCTCCTTACACCTGGAGCGCCACCGGCCTTCCTGCCGGCTTCAATTTGAACACTGTAACAGGTGAAGTCTATGGCACCACGACTATGAGCGGTAGTTTTAATGTTAGCTTCACTGCCGTCGACAGCAGCACCCCGTCGCCCCAAAGCGCCAGCGCCACCTTATGCTTGACCATTCCCAGTACGACTCCGTATATAAACAGCGTGGTGGCAGCAGATACCGGAGGAAATGACGGACTAGGGAATGGAGACACGCTCACCATCAACTTTGATACGCCTA
>CAYWFX010000079.1:0-7764 GCA_964457945.1 uncultured Syntrophomonas sp. | reverse complement strand
TTCGCCACAATTAGAATGGAGTGGAACAATCACAGGAGCCTTTGGCGGTACCAGTGCGACGCCCCAGATAATCGGCGTGTGGGCAGCAGACTTTGGAAATGACGGACTAGGGAATGGAGACACGCTCACCATCAACTTTGATACGCCTACCAACCTACCGGTGGTAGCAACAAAAGCGGATATAGATAAACTAATCGATTTTAATGGCAGATCACTGGGTAACGATTATACTGGAATGTGGAACGGTGAGCAGTTAGTGCTGACCGTAGTAGAAGCCAGCGGAGGAACAATCGGTCCTGGCTACAGTATTCATATTAAACCTTCAGGAAATCTGAAATCATACGATAATACTTCGCTACCGTTGGAAGTGAGCAGAATAATCGATGGAACTTTTGGCGGGACTAGTGCGACTCCGAATGTAACCAGCGTGGTGGCCGCAGATGGCGGGAATAATGTTGGACTGGGGAATGGAGACACGCTCACCATACACTTTGATAGTCCAACCAACCAACCGCCGGCAGCAATGAAATGGCAAATAGACAATCTAATCAGTTTTAACAGCAGATCGCTGGGAACTGATTATACTGGAGTCTGGAGTGATACGCAGACTCTAGTGGTTACCGTAGCTGATGCGAACGGACCACCACTACCACCACCAACTGGGCCTGGCTATAGCATATGGATAAATCCTGGGGGGAATCTGAGATCATTCGATAATAGTTCGCCACAATTAGAATGGAGTGGAACAATCACAGGAGCCTTTGGCGGTACCAGTACAACTGAAGTAACGACAAAAGCAACAAATTATATAGTTGTGAGTGGGAACGCGACACACTTAACCAAAGCGGACAACACGATGGTAGACGACAGTACTCCAATCACAACAGCCGTAGATGTCCAGACATTCTTTAGTAATATAAATAATGCATCAAATGCTACGTGGAAAGTATTTTCAGCAGCAAGCGAACCGACAGATGCAACAACATTTGGAACAAACACCGCAAAAGCTTATGAAGATGCCTTAGCAGT
Organism: uncultured Syntrophomonas sp.; assembly: GCA_964457945.1. Taxonomy (GTDB): domain Bacteria; phylum Bacillota; class Syntrophomonadia; order Syntrophomonadales; family Syntrophomonadaceae; genus PHAA01. The sequence continues at coordinate 6,735 of CAYWFX010000079.1, read as the reverse complement.
AGGGGATGTTCTTGCAGTACTTGCGCAGGATGGAGCCACCCTTCGTATATACGCAATTACAGTAACTGCACCACCATTGTATTTAAGTGGCACCGGTACGGTAGATGATCCATTTATCATAACCACAATTGAAGCTCTTAACGATGTCAGGAATAACCCAAATGCGCACTTCAAGTTAGGCGCCAATATTGACCTTGATGTTACACCTTATAACACAGGAGAAGGTTGGTTGCCGGTGGGAGTATTTACGGGAACATTTGATGGGGCAGGTTTTAATATAAGCAACCTATTCATAAATAAACCTGCGTCAAGTAATATTGGATTATTTGGACAAATTAGTTCCTCCAGTTCAATATCAAATCTTAAATTAGAGAATATATCAATAAAGGGTGCTAGTTATACTGGTGGTTTAGTTGGAATTATAAATGGAGGCTTCATTAGCAATTGTTCTGGCACAGGTATAATTTATAGCAGTGATAGTAATTACTATACCGGCGGATTAATTGGCTTTATTAGTAATAGTGGATCTATCATCAACAGCTACGCTGCAGTCAATATAAGCGGTAACACGTCCAACAAATATGATCGAGGTGGTTTGGCTGGTCATAACGAGGGGAACATTAGTAATTGTTATGCTCTGGGCAGTTTAAGTGGTACAAGCAAAATAGGTGGTTTGGTTGGATATAATAAGGGAACCCTCGACAATTGCTATGCATTAGGAAATGCTAGTGGCCAAGTTAGTATAGGTGGTCTGGTTGGATATAATGATGGCGGAATCATTAGTAATTGTTATGCTACAGGCAGCGTACTGGAGTTAATGGTCACAAGTGGCGGCCTTGTAGGTAGTAATAATACTGGAACCATAAATAACTCATTTTATAATAAAGAAACTACCCACAAGAGTGATACAGGTAAAGGTGAACCCAAAACAACTATTGAGATGAAGTATCAAAGCACCTATAGTGGATGGGATTTTAGTCTGATATGGTCTATCAATGAAAATATTGATTATCCCCGACTACAAAATCTATATAATCAGTCTCCTACTACAGCAGTGAACCAGGAATATGAATTTGTGCATAAATGGGATTCTTATGGAACAGGAGACGGTCAATTTAAATGGCCTAAAGCCGTTGCTGTGGATTCCAGCCAAAATGTATACGTAACGGATGTTGAGAATAACCGCATTCAGAAATTTAATTCTTCAGGAGATTTTGTAGGTAAATGGGGTAGTATGGGTGCAGAGAATGGGCAGATGAGTTGTCCACAAGGGATTGCCGTGGATTCGGGTGGAAATGTATATGTGGCAGATAGTAATAATAATCGCATTGAGAAATTCAGCTCAACGGGAGCCTTTTTAGGTACATGGGGAAGCAGTGGAACAGGAGATGGTCAGTTTAATAACCCTATTGGGATTGCCGTGGATTCGAGCGGAAATGTATATGTGGCGGATAGTAATAATAATCGCATTGAGAAATTCAGCTCAACGGGAGCCTTTTTAGGTACATGGGGAAGCAGTGGAACAGGAAATGGTCAGTTTAATGGACCTGAAGGTGTGGCTGTTGATTCCAGTGGATATGTATACGTGGCAGATACCTATAATAATCGTATTGAGAAGTTTAGTTCCACAGGAGAAATTTTAGATGTATGGGGAGTAACTGGATCAGAAGATGGGCAATTCTCCTCCCCTGCTGGAGTTGCGATTGATTCCAACGGGAAAATATATGTAGCAGACTTTGGTAACAATCGCATTCAAAAGTTCAGTGCTACAGGAGAGTTCTCATGTAAATGGGGTTTTTGTGTTGGTTCAGGGGACGGCCTATTCCGTGGCCCTGTGAAGGTAGCTGTTGACTCTAACGGGAATGTTTACGTTACTGATCAAAATAACCGGCGTATGCAGAAGTTCGGGCTGATAACGCCGTAAATAACTTGGAATTTAGGGATGGTTGTATTTTCCGGAAAAGGTTGGTATGTTCAGCAGGAGGCAGTCCCGTCAGGGGAAACCAGAATCCCTATAGCTTGGTTAGCAGTGGAAAAGGAAACTGAACTACTCCAATGCTTACGATTACCTGGAGGTCGATGTAGATTTCCTGGTGAAAACTTACTACTGCTACAACACGTTTACGGCTGGAACCTTGGAGGTGAGAGGCAGCTTCACTGAAAATTGCACGAACAACAAATTCAATAACTTTACAGCGAGTGCACTCACGTGGTGCTCCTGTCAGGGCGCTCCCAGCAGACAGTGCACTTTGTTACCACAGCGTGCTACTTTAACATCCTGTCGGAACACTCACCTTGGGGGGCGCATTTACCGTCCAGGGCAGCCTCACCCAGAGCGGCGGTACGGTCAGCCCCAGTGGCGGCCGGCTGACAGTGCAGGGAAGCTACCAGGTCAGTGGGGGCTATGGGGCACTTAACATGTGAACATCACCAACCCGGCCGGAGTGAATTTAGCTACGCCAACCGTGGCCAGCACGCTCGAACATACAAGCATTTCCCTGCCGACCATCCAGGGCTGTAACCTCGGGCTGCCCGGCAATGTGATGCCTCCTGACAATCCCTGGCCGTACGACTTGGGCAGCTATGCTAATTAGATGCTACAGTAGGACCTGACGGTGGCAGGGAATCTCTACATCGGAGGCGGCACGCTTGACCTGAATAACCATGCCCTGACGGTCACCGGAAACCTGTACCAATCCGGCGGCACTATCAATTACAACGGAGGGACGATGAATGTCGGCGGTAAACAATATAAACAGGAGGAAAAATTAACGGTTAATACATTACAGTGTTGGTCATGTGCCAGGTACCCCACTTATACTAGGGTCTACAGGTTCCTCCAGTATTTCCTATCCAGACTCCTGTATTGAATTGCTTCACCCAGGTGCTGCATTTTTATGGATTCAGAGGCTTCCAGATCCGCAATGGTGCGGGCGACTTTCAGAATCCGGTCGTGGGCGCGGGCGCTCATATTGAATTTGTTAAAGGCATCCTTCAATAATTGTTCTGATTCCTCATCTAAACGGCAGTGAGCCTTGACTAAGGAAGAGGTCATCTGTGAATTAAGCGTGATTTTTTTGCCAGCAAAGCGCCTGCATTGAATATCGCGAGCCTGACTTACTCGGGCGCGGATACTCTCGGACTTTTCTGCACTGGCATTGTCCTTCAACTGCTCGTATTGAATCCTCGGTACTTCTACATGTAAATCCATCCTGTCCAGCAAGGGACCGGATATCCTCCCCAGGTATTTGTGAATCTGCATAGGGGTACAGTGGCATTCCAAATCTGAGCCAAAATTGCCACAGAGGCATGGATTCATAGAAGCGATGAGAGCAAAATCGGCCGGGTAGGTATAGGTGGAATGGGCTCGGGCAATAGTTACCATTTTATCTTCCAGGGGCTGGCGCAAGCCTTCTAGTAAATCACGGTTAAATTCAGGCAGTTCGTCCAGAAAAAGCACCCCATTTTGAGCCAGGCTGATTTCTCCAGGTTTAGGAACACGTCCTCCTCCGATTATGCTGGAAGTTGAAGCGTTTTTATGAGGAGTTCGGAAAGGGCGCTGGGTTATCAAGGGGTTGCTGCTGTTCAGAAGATTGGCTACCGAATAAATGCGGGTAGTTTCCAAGACCTCCTGTCGGGTCATTTCTGGCAGTATACTTGGCATTCTGCGGGCCAACATGGTTTTGCCCCCTCCGGGCGGACCAATTAGTATTACATTGTGGAGACCAGCAGCAGCTATTTGCAAAGCCCTTTTAGCATTCTCCTGTCCTTTCACTTCTGAAAAATCTGGGATATTAATATTTCTTCGGTCATATCCATCCGATTCAGAATATGCTACAGGTTCCAGTTCCTTTTCTCCCTTAATGAAATCGCATATATCACATAAATGCGAGACCTGATAGGAGCTTACTTCCCTGACCAGGGCAGCCTCAGCGCTGTTTTCAGCCGGTATTATCAGGCAAAGCTCTTCCGGCGATGCCTCCAGTTCCAGAGCCATGGGCAGAATCCCCGGTACTGATCTTACCGCACCATTTAGTGATAGCTCTCCGGCCAGGAAGTATTTCTCAGGCAATTCCTTAGCCAACTGACCGGTTGCCAGCAGTATGCCAACTGCAATAGCCAAATCAAAGTGGCTGCCCTCCTTTTTGAAATCAGCCGGCGCCAGATTGACGATAATTTTGCGGTTGGGAAAGTCAAAGCCTGAGTTTTTGATGGCCGACCTTACCCGCTCCCTGGCTTCCTTTATAGCAACCGAAGCCAGGCCGACAATTTCAAAATTGGGCAGCCCATTCTGTATATCTACCTCTACCTTAACCGTTTTGGCTTCTATTCCGGTGAGAGCCAGGGTATTGGTTATAGCGAGCATTAATAACACACTCCGAATATTTGTTTGCTACAATATTCTCCAACAAATGTTAAAATCCTGCTAAAAATACAAAAATAGTATCCTAATTAGTTAAGGAGACTCGCAGGAAATACTGAATTTGGCTGAATTAAGAGTGTGGGACAAAAGGGAGTGTTCCATCAATACCTCAATATGCTAACTGGAAATGTTTAGAGGTGAATAAATTAATATTGTGACAATAAAGGGGTTTTATAAGCGCGTGGATAACAAAATCTGGATTCCACTGCAAAAAGCCCTTTGATACACCAGTTTGGTATATAATGATTCTAGATGGTCATCATAAATGCCAACATATGATATCTCTTGTGTATGATCATTTATGGTTTTGCTTGTTTATTACTTTCCGAAGCTGATTAGATCTTGAGTCAGTTAAAGGTCATTGCATATTCTATTTGTGAAGGAGGCTATGCTTATGTCTGCAGTGCAATGGATATTGGTAGCTGTATTGTGTGGGGCCGTTGAAATTGTTTCGGCTGGTTTCTGGTTTCTATGGTTGGCTCTAGCTGCCTTATTGGTGGCTGCAGGGGTTAGCCTGACATTACTGGTAAGCTTGCCAAGCCAGTTATTGGTATTTGCCCTTATTACTCTTATTTTTGTGGTATTTACTCGTCCTCTGGTGTTAAGACTAATTAAATCGAATGATACGTTTAGTAATGTTAACGCATTGATAGGACAACACGGCATATCTACGACCATTATATCCCCATTGCACTACGGTCAGGTGAAGGTTAATGGGGAGATCTGGACAGCAGTAGCCTCTGAGGATATAGAGATAGATGTTCGAATCGTAGTTGCTGGTATAGATGGGGTCAAACTGGTAGTTAAGAAAGCAGATATATAAATGATCAGGTGATGATTTTCCCCGCTTACGTAATGAAAGGAATGATATTAATGACAACGATTTTTGTTGATTTAGTAGTCGTATTGTTTGTAATCTTAATTGCTTATTCATCAATTAAAATAATAAGGCAGGCAACCATTGGAATTGTGGAGAGATTGGGCAAGTTTCATAAAACAGCTGAGAAGGGGATAAATATCCTTATTCCCTTTGTTGACAGTTTCCGAGCTATAGTTGATATGCGGGAACAGGTGGTTAGTTTTGTTCCTCAGCCGGTTATAACTAAGGATAATGTTACCATGATGATTGACACAGTCATTTACTACCAGGTTACCGATCCCTTTAAATACACCTATGAAATTCAAAATCCGATATTCGCTATCGATAACCTGGCAGCAACTACCCTGAGAAACATTGTGGGAGACCTGGAACTAGACCAGACCCTTACCTCCCGGGATCTTGTTAATACTAAGCTGAGGGTAATTCTGGATGAAGCCACTGATAAATGGGGCATCAAGGTAAACCGGGTGGAATTGAAAAACATTTTACCCCCACAGGATATTCAGACCGCTATGGAAAAACAGATGCGCGCTGAGCGAGAAAAACGGCAGGCCATCCTACTGGCTGAAGGGCAAAAAAGCGCAGCTATTCTGGAAGCGGAAGGCCTAAAACAAGCTGCTATCCTGAATGCGGAAGCATTCAAGGAAGCCGCCATTAGGAAAGCTGAAGGCAGCCGACAGGCCAATATACTGCAAGCTGAGGGTGAAGCTCAGGCCATATTGAATGTCCAGAGGGCATTTGCTGATAGCTTGGTGATGATAAAAGATGCTGCGATAGATGATAAAGTGATAGCCCTAAAATCCTTGGAAGCGATAAAAGAGTTGGGTAATGGTCAGGCGACTAAGCTGATCATCCCAGGTGATTTATCCGGTCTAGGAGGGGTATTTGCCGCATTAAAAGAAGTCGTGATAGACGCTCCTGTGAATACCCCCAAATAGTCTTAATAGGATAAAATATTGCTATTTGAACTAGGAGCCTTATTTAGCGTGAATAACGCAGGATAAGGCTCCTTTTTTACGAAGAAGTTCTGGTAGTAAACGAAAATGTTAGTAAAAGATTTATCTGCATTCACAAAGTCTTCACAAAGATGTATTACAATAATATATAGAAGATTCTGACTTTTTGGGTGAAGATATAATTGAACTTCCCGTAGAATTTCATTTTATAACTTAGCAGCATAATATCGGACGAAGAGGAGGTAACTCAGTGAAAAAAAGTATACTTATCGCTGATGATGAAGAACGAATGCGGATATTGATATGCGACTTCCTGAAAAAGGAAGGCTATGATACATTCGAAGCTGGAAATGGTAAACAAGCTCTAGAGATTTTTGCGTCCCAGGAGATTGACCTGATTATTTTGGATGTGATGATGCCGGAATTCGATGGTTGGGCCGTGTTGAGAGACATTAGGAAAAAATCTACTGTGCCTA
>CAYWFX010000078.1:0-9368 GCA_964457945.1 uncultured Syntrophomonas sp. | reverse complement strand
TTTGGATGCCTTAGTTTTGATACGCCAGGCGGAGGAGTCTTTGCGTGGCGTTTTTGCTTTGTTTGAGGAAGTATCCTATTACAATCAAGAAAAAATACTTAAAGCCTTCCAAGGACATCGGGTAAGAGAGAACCATTTTAATTCTTCCACCGGCTATGGTTATGGAGATATGGGCCGAGACGAATTAGAAGCTATCTATGCGGAAGTGCTGGGAGCCGAAGATGCTATGGTGCGCTCCCAAATTGTTTCGGGTACTCATGCTATATCAGCCTGTCTTATGGCTCTTTTGAGGCCTGGTGATGAAATGATTTCCCTGCTGGGAAGTCCTTATGATACCCTCTCCAAAGTAATCGGGAAGAAATCTCCCGCAAGGGGCACCCTGGTTGAGAGGGGAATCAAGTATAAAGAGGTGGGTCTTACCGCTGATGGGAAGCCTGATTTGCCCGCTATTCAAGCCAGTATCGGTTCCAACACTCGACTGGTCCTTTTGCAGAGGTCGAGAGGTTACAGTTTAAGGCCGTCTCTGAGAATAGAGGATTTAGAAACCCTGGTTAGAACGATTCGAGCTGCTAATCCGCAAACGATAATCTTTGTGGATAATTGCTATGGAGAATTTACTGATTATCGTGAACCATCCCAGGTAGGGGTAGACCTCATAGCTGGTTCTCTGATTAAAAACCCGGGCGGGGGCTTAGTCCCATCAGGAGGATATATCGCAGGCAGAAAAGAGCTGGTGCAAGAAGTGGCGTACCAGATTACGGCCCCCGGTCTGGGTAAAGAGCTGGGAGCCAGCCTTATTAATAATCGCTTGCTATACCAGGGTCTTTTTATGGCACCTCATACTGTTCTGCAGGCCATGAAAGGAGCCGCTCTACTGGCTTATGTTTTTGAGAAATGTGGCTGCGAGGTCTATCCTCGCTGGGGAGAATTACGGGGTGATATTGTACAGGCTATTAAGATGAAAAGTGCCGAAGAGGTTATTCGCTTCTGTCAGATAGTCCAGAGCAATTCCCCGGTGGATAGCGATGTGAGGTTGGAATATGGGCAAGTGCCCGGCTATAACGATCAGATTGTGATGGCTGCCGGAACCTTCATACAGGGTTCATCTATTGAATTATCCTGTGATGCTCCCTTAAGAGAGCCTTATGCGGTATACTTACAGGGTGGTTTGAGCTATGAGCACTGTCGTTTTGTGGTTAAACAGCTATTGGAAGGCATCTAAGGTAAGGGGGCACACCGAATAAGGTAAGGGGACACACCGCCTGCCGCGGAATGTCCCCTAGGGCGGATACCTGAGGTACATACTTAGGATGGAATGTTGCTGATGGGCATAATATAAGGGAGGGGAATGATTTATGGATGTTTGGGTAGTGGTAATTACCTTGGCGGTGATTCTTTTAGGTATTGCAGGAACATTTGTGCCGGTTTTACCCGGTGTACCACTGGTTTTTATTGCAATTGCAGCTTATGGTTGGCATGATGGTTTTCAGACCGTTACCCCCAGATATTTAGCGATTATTGCCGGAGTCACAGTTCTATCATTATTTGTTGATTATTTGTCCACTTACCTGGGTGCGAAGTATTTCGGTTCCAGTAAAAAAGGACTCTATGGGGCAGTATTTGGTAGTTTCATAGGCCTTTTTATATTTCCTCCTGCGGGGCTCTTAATTGGACCATGGGTGGGGGCAATTATTGGTGAGTTTTTAGAGGGGAACGACTGGAACAAGGCTCTGCGTTCAGGAATGGGAGCTGTAATCGGCCTATTCTCAGGAATCGCTTTTAAGCTAGCGCTGGCTACGATTATGCTGGTTTCATTTCTAATAATAATCTTTTGATTGATAGACCGGAATATATATGGTAACCTGATTTGGTTGATAAAATGAAAGACTCAAAGGAGGGTATTTCGTGAATAGAGAAGAAATTTTCAGGATCGTCCAGGAAGAGAACGTAAAGTTCATCCGCTTGCAGTTTACCGATATCTTAGGAGTTATGAAGAGCATTTCGATACCTGTTGAGCAGTTGGAGAAGGCATTAGATGGAGAATTAATGTTTGATGGGTCTTCAATAGAAGGATTTGTGCGCATCGAAGAATCGGATATGTATCTGAAACCCGATATTAATTCGTTCTTAGTGCTACCTTGGATGAGTCCAGTTTCATCTGGTAAGACGATACGATTTATTTGTGATATATATAATCCTGATGGACAACCTTTTATGGGTTGTCCACGCTATGCCCTGAAAAATGTTTTGCAGGAAGCGAAAAATATGGGTTATAGCATGCAGGTCGGTCCTGAACCAGAGTTTTTTATGTTTCCGTTGGATGAGAAAGGTTTACCCAGCCTCGAAACTCATGATAAGGCTAGCTATTTTGATCTGCCACCGGTTGACAAAGGGGAAGATGCCAGGCGTGATATGGTAGAAACCTTGCAAAGTATGGGTTTTGAAATTGAGGCCGCTCATCATGAATTAGCCCCAGGTCAGCATGAGATTGATTTTAAATACATGGATGCCCTTAGAACGGCTGACAACATCATGACTTTTAGGATTGTGGTTAGAACAGTAGCTCAGCGTCATGGCTTGCATGCTACATTTATGCCCAAACCGGTTCATGGTATTGCTGGTTCTGGAATGCACCTACATATTTCCTTATTTAAGGATGGGGAAAATATATTCTATGATGCGAGTAAAGACGATGGACTGAGTGATTCATGCCGCTTTTTCATAGCGGGGGTCTTGAAGCATGCTCGGGCTATATCTGCTATTACCAGCCCAACGGTAAACTCGTATAAAAGGCTGGTGCCAGGCTATGAAGCACCGGTTTACATTGCGTGGTCTTACCGAAATAGAAGCCCATTAATAAGAATTCCTGCTCGGCGTGGCATCGGTACTAGAATAGAAGTACGCAGCCCAGATCCGACCTGTAATCCTTACTTGGGCTTGACAGTTCTTCTGAAAGCGGGTTTGGAGGGTATTAGGGAAAAATTAGCTCCTCCTGTGTCCGTAGAACAAAATATATACGAAATGGATTTGGCTAGTCGCAACGAACAAGGTATAGCATCTTTACCGGAAAATCTATATGAGGCCATTAAGGAATTAAAGCAGGATGTATTAATCCAGGAAGCACTGGGACCTCATATCTATTCACGCTTTGTTCTGGCCAAGACTAAAGAGTGGGAAAAATATAGTTCCAGGGTTCATCAATGGGAAATCGATGAATATTTGGAGAAATTTTAAGGCTCCTTTACTATGAAATGAAATAAAAGCCACCAGGAAGCAGTGATGAATAGCTGTCCTGGTGGCTTCTTAAGTTTTAGCTCCTTACATGTGGCGTAATAGTCCGGTTACTTTTCCGAGAATAGTAACCTCTGAAGAAATTATGGGTTGCATGGAGCTATTTTCAGGCTTTAATTCGATGTATTGATCTCTCTTATAATATCTTTTCACAGTTGCCTCGTCTTCTAACATAGCTACGACTATTTCACCATTGGAGGCATTGTTTTGCTCCCTAACAATTAGATAATCTCCATCCAATATACCTGCTTCAATCATGCTTTCACCTTTGACATGCAGTATGTAATGATTGCCGCTGCCCACAAAATCAACCGGTACGGGGAAATAAGCTTCAATATTTTCGGTGGCCAGAATAGGAGTCCCAGCCGCCACATTTCCTACTACTGGCAGGCTTATCGTGGAAAGGTCTGCCTCCGGCAATCTTTCCATGTTAACAGGTATGATGGATCTTGGTTTAGATGGGTCTTTTCTAATAAAACCTTTTTCTTCAAGTTTGACCAGGTGGGCATGTACGGTGGAGCTGGATTTTAGTCCAACTGCTTCTCCAATCTCTCTAACAGAAGGAGGATAACCTTTGGTCTTTATTCTTTCCTGAATGAAATCCAGAATGACTTTCTGGCGATGATTAAGATCATTTGTGCTGTTCATAAAGCAACCTCCCATCTTTTGCTAAATTATAGCATAGAATACTTTAAAAACAAACGTTCGAAAAATAAGGGGCTGTAAAGAAATAAACAAGTCATTTACAGCCACTAAATCTATGACCAAAAGCTGCCGGCATCCACGTTTTCGATAGAGTTTAGGAAATTTTTTCTAGCTCCCGGAAATTTGGCTTCGATATCACCGAGGAGTGTTTTAATCTCATCCCTCTTGGTATAGCCATCCGCAGGGCACAGGTTCTTTACCGGACTAATATCGAGAAAGGAGACCATAGCCTTTATCTCCTTTTCCTCCACATAGATTAACGGCCTAATGACTGTTAAATCCATCCTATCCAGATAAGTTCGGGGTTTAAAAAGGTGATAGCGGCTTTCAAATAACATGGACATAAACAGGGTGTCCACCGCATCGTCCAGGTGGTGTCCCAGGGCTACCTTGTTGCAGTTATGGTCTTTAGCAACCCGGTTCAGGGCTCCCCGGCGCATATTAGAGCATAAAGAACAAGGGTTCTTTTCCTGACGGGCCTCAAAGACCACATAGCCGATATGGGTTTCTTCAGTTATTATAGTAAGGTCTAGGGATTGGCAAAAGGCTTCCAAGGTACTGATATCATTCTTCCAACCCAGATCGAGATAGACCGGTACTATGCTAAAGTTTAGAGGGGTATATTTCTTTAGCAAAAAAAGAAAATAGAGCAGGATAGTACTGTCTTTCCCGCCGGATAAGCCCACCGCTACCCTGTCTCCATCCTCAATCATCTGGTATTTTAAATTTGCATTACGAACCTTGCGAAAAATGCTTTTCTTTAATTTCTTACTCATTTTTATACTGTCTTATAGCTTTCGCTTAAGAGCTCAACTGGGTGAACTACCTCTGCATTCCAATGCTCACGATTGATCCCATGCCGCAGCTGCATCATGCAGCTTGGACAACAGGTGGCCACCTTGGAGGCACCGGTTTGCATGGCATTAGTCATCTTTTGGTCCAGTATCTGCATGGATAAATCATAATGGGTTAGGCTGTAAGTGCCAGAGCCTCCGCAGCAGCGGTTGGCATCTTTCATTTCCACTAGTTCTACACCTGGTATGCGTCGCAGCAACTCTCTGGGCGCTGCTTTTATTCCCTGAGCATTGGCCAGGTGACAGGGGTCATGATAAGTAATTTTAATTTTCTGGGCCTTTTCGTTCACTGGCGCTTTTATATCCAGTACATCGATCAGGAAACTGGTAAGATCAATTACTTTAGCAGAAAATATTTTAGCTTCCTCCTCAAATTCTGATCCACCTAATAAAAAATGCATGTTTTTAGACGCTAAAGCCGATGAGCAGGAAGCGCAGTCAGTAACTATATAATCAAAGTTATAAGCATTAAATACCTTTACATTATGAGCTGCCAGCTGTCGGGCAGTATCCATTTTGCCGTTAGCGAGCTGGGGTAAACCGCAGCATTTAATACCCTCAGGTATTATTACCTCACAGCCGTTACGGGTAAGAACATCCACGGTTGCCATTGCAACCTGGGGATTCAGTAAATTTGTAGCGCATCCCAGAAAGTAACCCACCGAATACTTTTTTTCTCCCCGGGCTTTATTGATTTCAGCCAGTTGACTTTTCGCAGAACGAGAGGGAATACTGGTCAGAATCTGTTCAGCTTTGGGCATATCACCCGGTAATAACTTAGTAAGGCCCAGGCTGCGAGCCAATGATTGCATACCAGTTTTTTGGGCTCCCCACATCATCTTAATGGCTGTTTTGAGAAGTCCAGGATTGGTCCACATGGTATCAAATATCATATCTTTAGTTAGGCTAGTATTGTTCTTATATACATAAGAGCGGGCGGCGGCATTTAGTTCATGGATATCAATCCCGGATGGACAGTTGACGCTGCAGGTTTCACACATCAAGCAATTACTTAGTCGGTCATATACTTGCTGACTGGCTTCTACCTTACCGTCCCTTAACATTTCTACCATAAAAACGTGCCCGCGGGGGGCCGCTGTTTCATTTCTAATTTCGGCAAAGACCGGACATACGCTTCTGCATTTTCCGCAACGTACACATTTCATTATTTGCTCTTTTACGGGTGGCAAATCCTTAAATTGCATATCAGTTTCTCCTTACTCAAGAATTGAACTCTAGAAAGATAAGAACCACTAGATAAGTTTTCCAGGGTTCATAATTCCTTTAGGGTCAAAAGCATCTTTGGTTTTTTGCATATAATCCAGGGCAATACCGTGTTCCAATGCAGCATAGCGTCGACGAACTGCTCCTACTCCGTGTTCTCCGGTAGTCGTACCTTCTAATTCGATAGCCAGGAGGTGAATCTCATCAACAAGCTTTAATACCCGCTCAACTTCCTCGGGATTTTCAGGGTTAATTACCGGTGCAGTATGGACATTACCATCACCAATATGTCCATAATTAACCACCTGAATGTTGTATTTTTCACTCAGAGCCTTAATTTTACGGAGGACCTCCGTTACTCGAGAAAGAGGTACACTTATATCTTCCCCGGCAAAAACTCTGCTTCCATCTGCACGTACCCGGGTGGCTACGGTAGAGGTAACGGCACGTCCCTCCCATAGTTCGGCCATTCTCTTGGGATCTGTGGCCCATTCAACCGAGCGGGCTCTTTTGCCGGCGACTTCCTGGATTACATTCCCTTCAAATTCAACGCTGGGGGGGTTGCCATCCACCTCGAATAGCAGGATGGCCTCGGCATCGGGTAGTTTTATATGAGGCTTAAATTCATTTACAGCCGTAATAGCAGAACTATCCAATATTTCAATTCCCGATGGGAGGATACCAGCCTGATAAACATCCAAGACCGCTGCCGGTGCGTCGTCTAGATGATCGAAAACAGCCATAGCAATACCTCTAGCCCTTGGTTTGGGGAAGCATCTCAGCCTGATCCGGGTGATTACCCCCAGGATACCCTCGGAGCCAACCATAAGCTTGGTCAGGTTTAGACCAGAAACATTTTTAATGGCCCGAGACTTCATGCCACCGGTAATCATTACATCGCCATTAGCTAGGACCACTTCTAAGCCTAAAATGTACTGCTCTGTGCAGCCATACTTAACCGCCCGAAGACCCGAGGCGTTATTGGCTACCATTCCACCAACTGTACACATCTGGCTGCTGCCTGGATCAGGAGGAAAGAAAAGATTGAATTTGGCTAGTTCTTCATTTAATTTGGCATGAATCACCCCGGGGCGTACTATAACCTGCATATTTTTGGCATCTATTTCTACAATTTCATCCCATTTAGATAAGTCCAAGACTATCCCGCCCTCTACTGCAACACACCCACCGGTTTCACCTGTACCGGCTCCTCGAGGAATCACGTTAATGTCATTTTGATAGGCAAATTGCATGATTTTCTGAATATCCTCGGTGGATTTCGGAAAAACTACCGCGTAAGGCGAAGCTGGTTCCAGTTTGGTTAAGAATGAACTATCGTAAGAATAGTACATTAAATCAAGCTCTTCACTAAGCAGCATATCTTTCCCAAACATCTTAACTAATTCTTTTTGAATCATTATCTTTTCCAAAATATCACTCCCAAGCAAATAATATCGTAGCAGCATTGCAGTTTAGACAAATAAAGTACCCGGATATTATAACATAAAAAAGCATCACTTTATAAGTTAATAGTGGGAATGTAAGTTAGTCTGTTGGAGTAGAGTGTATAGTGCATATAATTTCATTTACTAGTAAAAATAGGATGATGCGATATTGCATTTTAAATATTAGATCAGTAACTGGCTCTCGACCTATAGCTGGATTTGACAGTATCTCATATTAAATTCGTTTCCATTTGGTTATGATTTTTTAAAAATGGAATAAATTTTGTAAGGAATTAACTTGATAGTTTAGGTGATGCCAATTATTGGGTTTAAACATTAGGTATTAGCGTTCATTGAAATGGTTATATATGAGTGTAATGCGAAAACGATGCGTAAACACATCGGTATAATGCAATAATGCATTAAATACTGTGAAAATGCATTGAGATGGTAGTATGTGGGAATGAGCTAATAATCGGGTAGCTTGGGATTTGAGAAGTATCACATTATATCTGTTGTATATTGGCATGTTTATTGCTACATAATTTAGCAAACGTCAAGAAATTCGCGCGATACTTTCTAGGTTTCTTCATTATTGTCACACGGCGTCCCTATTTCATTTTATAGATCAATTCTTCTAGGCGGATAATAACTGGGACAAACAGTTAATTGGGTTTTATTTTGTTATTTACAAAATTTGAATAAAAGTTTTCTGATATCTAATACTAATACAGTCCTCATTGTATTAGTTGAAAGGGGGGAGTTATTGAAGGTATTTCTAAATTAGTTTCCTTATACGAGTCAATCCCGAGGTGGGGTGTAATCCAACGAGTTTTACACATGATTGGAGGTAGGAAGGTTAATGGCGTACGAAAACGTACTGCTGGAAAGGGAAGATCGGGTCGCCATACTTACTATTAATAGACCGAAAGCTTTAAATGCTCTTAATAATGATACGTTATTGGAGATAAAGAGCGCAGTATTAGAAGTCAAAGAAGACTCCGGTATTGACCTATTAATCATTACTGGTGCCGGTGATAAAGCCTTTGTTGCTGGTGCAGACATAAGTTTCATGCAAAACCTGACAGCCATGGAAGGGCGTGCTTTTGGTACTCTGGGGCAAGAAGCATTTCGTATGATTGAAGCCTTAGAAAAACCGGTCATTGCTGCTGTCAATGGGTTTGCACTTGGTGGAGGTTGCGAATTAGCTATGTGTTGCGATTTTAGAATTGCTTCAACCGCTGCCAAATTTGGACAACCGGAAGTGGGCCTGGGAATTACTCCTGGATTCGGCGGAACGCAACGTTTGCCCCGTCTGGTAGGAACTGGTATGGCCAAACAAATGCTTTATACGGCGGATGCTATTGATGCCAAGGAGGCTCTGCGTATAGGGTTGGTAAACAGTGTAGTAGAACCGGAAGAATTAATGGATTTTGTTAAAAAAATTGCTAAACGCATCTTGAACAAGGGTCAAGTAGCGGTCCGTCTCAGCAAAGCAGCCGCCAATGAAGGAATGCAGACGGATATTGACCGTGGAATGACCATTGAAGCTGATGTGTTTGGTCTTTGTTTTGCGACTGCCGACCAAAAAGAAGGTATGTCAGCTTTTGTAGAAAAAAGGAAACCTCAGTTTACTGGTAAATAGTAATTAATTATGTAGAAAGCTCTAAATATAATGAGCAAAATGTAAAGAAAGAAGAGGTGGACATTTAAGTGAGAGAAGTAGTAATCGTAAGCGCATGTCGCACACCAGTTGCCAGCTTTAATGGCGCATTGAAAGATATGAATGTTACAGATATCGGCAGCATAGTAATGGCCGAAGTTGTTAAAAGAGCTGGAATTGCACCGG
>CAYWFX010000077.1:0-9383 GCA_964457945.1 uncultured Syntrophomonas sp. | reverse complement strand
ACTTTATATGGTGGGCGCGGAGGGTTTCGAACCCACGACTTCCACCGTGTGAAGGTGGCACTCTCCCGCTGAGTTACGCGCCCACATTTCTGCGCACATCTTTATGAAAACCTTACTTGAAGTTTACTATAAACAATTTTTGTTTTCCAGCTAAAAAAGCCGATTGCTGACAATGGTCTGGCTTCTTTTGGGCCCCACTGCTACCATTGAGTGTTTTACGCCGCTTAGCTCTTCTATTTTGGCAATATAGGCCTGGGCTTCAGGGGGTAAATCCCCGTATTCTGTAATTTGGCTGATATCCTGGTTCCACCCTGGCATTTCAATATACTCCGGCACGCAACCTTGGAGTACATGAATATTATCCGGGAACTCATATAGAAGTTCCCCCTGATAGCGATAAGCAACACATATTTTGAGAGCCGCAAAGCTATCCAGCACATCCAGCTTGGTAATCGCCAGATCTGTCAACCCATTTATACGGGCGGCATAGCGTAAAATAACCGCATCCAGCCAGCCGCATCTCCGGGGTCTGCCTGTGGTGGTTCCGAATTCGGCTCCCCGTTCTCGGAGCAGTTCTCCGGTAGCATCCTTCAACTCGGTGGGAAACGGCCCTTCCCCAACCCGGGTAGTGTAAGCCTTGGCAACTCCAATTACCCTGCCTATTTCCGTTGGCCCAATTCCCGAACCTATACAGGCTCCTCCTGCCGTGGGATAAGATGAAGTAACATATGGATATGTGCCATGGTCAATATCCAACAAGGTGCCCTGGGCGCCTTCAAAAAGAACCTTCTTGCCTGCCCGGAGGCTGGTATGCACCAAGTAAGCTGTGTCGGCAATATACTTTTTCAGCACCCCAATTTGAGCCATCAACTGTTCTATCATCTCTTCAGCATCAAATCCGGGTTCGTTATAAAAATCTTTTAAAAGCCGATTCTTGCGCTCAACCTCTGCAGTAAAATTCTCCCGGAAGGATTCCTCCTGTAAAAGATCACAAATCCTAAACCCGGTTCGGCTGATTTTATCAGCGTAAGTAGGTCCTATTCCCCTCTTGGTAGTACCTATCTTATTAATACTATCTTCAATTTCATCGATTTTCTTGTGATAAGGCATAACTACCGAGGCCCGACTACTAATCCGCAGGTTGCTGGTATCAATCCCCCGCTGGTGCAAGCCTTCAATCTCGTCGATCACCTTACCCAAATCTACAACCACGCCGTTACCTATTACACATAACTTTTCCGAATGTAATATGCCCGACGGAATTAAATGCAACATGAACTTCTCATTGGCTAACTCAACCGTATGCCCGGCATTACTTCCACCCTGGTATCTGACCACACAGTCCGCTTCTTCAGCTAAAAAATCTGTAATTTTACCTTTTCCTTCATCGCCCCACTGCGCCCCTACTAATACTACGGCTGGCATAGATCCACCCCCTGGTTTTATGTATGAAATCACGTGTGATAACGCAACTATCTAAATATAGTCAGCTTATTTCCAACCTATTAATAGTAGCAGAAGGGTAATATAGTGTCAATAATCGAGGATCGCGCAATACATACAGAAAGTAAGGGCTTATTCTGGAATAACTGCATCAAGACTAACGGTATATTTGCTGACCTGCGAATCTGGGGTAAAGACATGTTGATAGGCTTCCTGTATGTATTTTATAGGAATTATCTCTATTCCTTTGATTCCTACCGGTATATCAGGTATATTTTCTACTGGAATAAGAATCTTCTTGATGCCGGATTGCTTGGCTCCAAATATTTTCTGGTAAATACCTCCCACCGGCTTTACCCTTCCCTGAATGGAAATTTCCCCACTTACAGCTACATCCTGATACACCGGCCAGTTTAGCACTGCACTACTTATAGCCAGGTAAATAGCAGCACCAGCTGATGGCCCGTCAACTTTCCCTCCACCAATAATATTGATGTGAATATCATAGTTATTCAGGTTTTCGCCTCTTTCCTTACGAAAAACTGAGGCCGCATTAATTACTGAATCTTTGGCCATACTGCCAGCGGTGTCGTTAAAGCGAATCGTCCCTGTTCCAGATTCAGCCCCAAAGGCAATCGCCTCTAGTTCAATCAAGCTGCCCAGGTGCCCAGATACCCCTACGCCAAATATTTTACCTAGCTCCGCTTCATCCGAACCTTTGCTCAAAATATACGGCGAAATCCGACTGTTTTGAATGGCTTCATAAACATGCTTAGTCTCAACCAGTAGTCTCCCCAAACTATGCTTTCCTTCATTACTGGCCAAGGCATAAGCATCTACCAATATCTTGTTGGCGCTGCGCCCATCATGGCTGTAATCACTTATAATGTCACCCAGCTCTGGCGCAATATCTATGCCCAGTTTGGATGCGGAATTAGTCACGATCTGCTTAATGTGTTCCGGGGTAAGAGGTTCGAAAAATATTTCCATGCACCGGGAACGAAAAGCAGGACTTATCTCTTCCTGAGTCCTGGTAGTTGCCCCTATCAGCAGGAAGTCTGCTGGAACTCCATCGGTAAATATTTTTTTTATGTACTGCGGCACCCTCACGTCATGGGGGTCATAATAGGAAGACTCAAAAAATACCCGCTTATCTTCCAATACCTTTAATAATTTATTCTGCAAGTAGGTATCCATCTCGCCAATTTCATCAATAAATAAAATACCCCCGTGGGCGTCAGACACCAAGCCCAATTTGGGCTCCGGGATGCCCTCTTCGGCCAATTCCCGCCTGGCTCCCTGATAAATAGGGTCATGCACCGAACCCAGCAGAGGGTTGGTTGATTCCCGCGGATCCCACCTCAAGGTAGTTCCATCCACCTCCACGAATGGCGCTTCCTCCTGGAAAACACTATCCTTCCTGCCTCTTACCATTTCCATAGCTAAGCGGGCACAAGTTGTCTTACCAACTCCGGGTGGCCCGTAAAGTAATATGTGTTGGGGGAACGGGGTATTCAGTTTGGAAATCAGTGCTCTAAGAGCCTTTTCCTGTCCTATGATCTCCTCTACCTTTCCCGGCCTTAGACGATCAAAGGCAGAACCATTTAGGCCGCTGCGTTCCATCTTTTCCAGCTGCCCCAGCTTCTTAAGCGTTTGTGCATTCTCATGATTATTGCTTTGCTCCTTGACAATCTGAGTTTTTATATCCCGCAGATAGTCGTTATATTTTTCCTCCATTTTCTCTTGAATCCGTTTTTGCAGCTTATCTTCAACTGCTCGCCTGGCATATTTATCTGCCACCATATCTTCCAAGTGATCTAATATCGCCTCTATTTCCTCGCTGGCCGCCAGTTCCTTGAGAGTCGGATCAGCCTCTAGCATCTTTTGCAAAGCCAGCACCCGGTCCTGAGTCTGCTCCGAACTAATTAAATCCACCGCATCCAGTTTGCTGGCTCGGAGTATAAACCCCTGAGTTCCGTAGAGTATATCGAGGTGTTTAAAAAGATCGGTAATTCTTTTGTCTATCTCCAAGTCCTTATTCTGCTGCGATTCTTGCTGATTCATTTGTTTTATCAAATACAACATGGTTCTTTTTCCTCCCTGATTATTCAGGTGCTACAATTAGTTTGACCTCAGCTTGAACCGAAGGATATATCTTCAACTTGATGTTGTATTGGCCCAAGTGTTTAATCGGTTCACCTACATCTATCTTCTTTTTATCTATTGATACCCTAAATTCCTTTTGTAAAATATCGGCAATCTCTTTAACTGTAACCGCCCCGAAGAGTTTATCTCCCGCTCCAGCTTTAACTTTAATCTCTATCTTTTTCCCGTGCAGCTTCATTTTCAAGGCTTCCGCGTTCTCTTTTTCGCTGCTTTTCTTCTTTTCATCTTTTACGCTTTTTTCCTGTATTTCCTTTAATTTTGTTTTGGTAGCTTCCTCTGCAAGCCCTTGGGGGATAAGAAAGTTTCGCGCATAGCCATCTGATACTTCCAAAACCTGGCCCTTAAGCCCTAACTTTTTAACTTCCTGGGTCAGAATTACCTTCATCTTGTTTCCTCCTTTTTGCTGCGCAGTTTTCTATAGTCCAATAATGAATCAAATAGTCCTAAAAGACCAATGAAAATTATGGCGGGCAAGGTGAACAGTAAGCTAAGAATGATAAATGTGGCTAGAATCCATTTTCTACTTCCCGGGTTCATATTTATCCAGCGGTAGACTAGACTGGAAAACCCAAAATACACTGTTACCGCTGCAAAAATGACCAGGAGGTTGGACCCCACATAATATAGAGCTGTCATTTCATCTCTGCCCCATAACCATAAGGACAAAGCGACGATAATCCCCCAGGCAAATTGCCAGGGCATAATCTCCTCACTAAAAGGCTTCTTTAAAAGAATAGGCAGGCTTTTTTTTCGGCTAATGTAGGCACTTAATTTTAAAATTATTAATACTGTTAGCATAACCTGCAGGTAATAAAAAGCTGGCAGATGCATTATCAACCCTCGGGCCACCAGTGCAATGCTATTATTCATTTCTTCCTGGCTGATCCCCTGCTCCTGATAAAGCTTCAAAATGCTGGAATCCTCCGACAAAACTAGGCTTTCCTGCATATATTTTTCAACTTCCGTTTGCATGCTGTGTATTTGTGCCCCGCCGACATTATGATAAGCTAGGGCGAGAAACAGGCTAACCGTAAGCACTGCGGATACCAATCCCCACTTCTGTAGTTCATAATATCCCTTCTGACGGCCTAACAGATAGCCCATTAAAAATGAAGGCATTCCGAAAAAACCTAGCGCAAAAAATAAACCGTTGCTCCCAGTTAGCCCATACAAAAGTAAAAGGTTAAGCCCAAATACCAATGCTAATTTCTTCCCATTAAGAAAGTGTCCGCCTATAACTAGGGTTACTCCCCAAACTATGGCGGCTATAAACGTCAAATATGGTGAACGGCCCATAACCAGACAAGCCCCTGATGATATGCAGATTATATATACGATTTCTGGCAATTTATCACCTCGTTTTATTCTCTTTATTCTCCAGGTACTTCTGCAATTGGCTTAAATCTCCATACCACTGTTCTATTTCACTGGCTTCATTTATGCTGGTATTTAGTTTGTGCTTGACCCGCATATCAATTATTTGAAAACTTACTCCTACCCTTCTCCCTAAAATATACGTAATAATAATGAGCGTAGCCAAGGCATCACTGGTAGCATCACTTCCCGCCTTTAACAGCGACTTCAGCAATACTGCCACAGTATCAACCAGCTCCGCTTTAAGCCATTCCACGATTCTTAGATTGCTAGTAATGTCTATTTCTTTTTTCTTAACGTTCACTGAAGACACCTCCTCCTATCCTGTTCTTCATAAGAGTCGGTTTTTCCTGCCTAGCTACATGGCAAATCCCGGTGATAAAATATTTTAACAAAAAAAATAAGCCCTCTACCGAAGTGAGGGCTTATCTGTTGCTGCTATTCTGATGTATAAGGTAGTAAGGCCATGATTCTAGCCCTTTTTATCGCCACTGTTAACTGCCGTTGGTGCAATGCACAGTTGCCGGTGATCCTGCGGGGAAGTATCTTGCCCCGCTCAGTAACATAGCGGCGTAACTTAACTAATTCCTTATAATCTATCCCCTCAACTTTGTCAGCACAGAAATTGCACTGACGCCTCTTCTTGCGTTTGTCCCGCTTCATCAAGGTAGTCGTCCTCCTTATCTAGAAAGGTATTTCATCCTCTTCATTTTTATCTACCATATCAATATCTTCCAGCCTTACTTCTCGTCCCAAGTCTTCCCATTGGTCATCTTTGCGGGCACTCGCCTGTTGACCAGCACCGGAAGTAGAACCTGTCCCGCCTTTATCCAGAAACCGTACATCGTCAGCTACTACTTCAGCAACCTTCCTCTTCTGCCCCTCCTTGGTTTCATAGGTACGTACCTGTAACCTGCCTTCTACGGCGGCCAGTCTCCCTTTGCTCCCATAATTGGCACAAAACTCTGCGGATTGCCTCCATACCACAACATCAATAAAATCCGTTTGTTCTTTATTAAATTTGCGATTTATAGCCAGCGTAAACGTAGTTACCGCTGTCCCGCTAGGTGTATATTTCAGTTCCGGATCGCGTGTCAGGCGCCCGATAAGAATAACCCGGTTTAACATTATTAGCTCCCCCCCGGTTGGCAGATACTATTTTTCGTCTTTTCGTATAATAATGTGGCGTATTAGACTATCGGATATCTTTATAACCCTGTCCAATTCCAGAACAGTTTCTGGCATACCTTTAAAATGCCATAAAGAATAGATACCCTCTGAATAGTCTTCTATCTTGTACGCCATGCGCTTCTTGCCCCAGCCTATTACCTCGTCGACAAACTCGCCTCCAAAATCATCAATAATCTTGTGTAGCTTTTCTTTGATTTCAGCGATTCCTTCTTCGGGCACATCTGGCTTGATGATAAACATCATCTCATAAGCACGCATATTCACACCTCCTCCCTCTGGACTAAACTCGTTTACACGAGTAATGGCCCCGAACCATTCGTCCGGGGCAGGGACTTGTCATTAAGTATAGCAGTATTATTCTCACCATGCAACCAAGTGTTTACAGTATTCCCTTAATCAAAAGACTTTTTAATTCTGATACAGGCTTTTCAATGATATAGGTATCATTGAAAAGCGCCTTCAGTACAGCAACTTGTTGCTGTTGTTCATTTATCTTCAGCCCGATGATGCAGAAACGCTCGTCTTTCCGGGAATTTTTTACCGTAACTAGATCCCCGGTACAGAATTGCTTCTCGGATACTATTTTAAGCACCTTTTCCACTCTCCTCGGCCGCATTCTAATTGTCCTTCTACAGTATATGCACCAGGCTCTCAAAGTGTTATTAAGGCTGCTCCACAACCCGAACCATTTTCTTCTCAAATTCGCTGCGGGGAAGCATTACCAATCGCCCGCAACCCAGACATTTTATTTTAATATCCATCCCCATCCTAACCACTTCCCAGTTATTGCTGCCACAGGGATGCTGCTTTTTCATCCTTACTATGTCCCCCAGGTCAAAGACTTTTCTCTCCATGCTTCCCTCCCCATTATTAATGCCTGTCTTTAGCTAGCTCTGCTAAGGTTTGATGCCCTTTACCGTTGGATTTTAATGGGTTTAAACCCGGCCTGAAGCACCGACCCAATGCGGTAACAGACACAACCCCGGTTTTTCATGGCTTCCTGTAACATAAGTTCTTTATTTTTATCTACGGCAATAAGTAGACCGCCTGCCGTTTCAGGCGAAAACAGCAGATCTCGCAACGTAGGGTCGATTTCCTCTCGGTATTCTACTTTATCGGCCAAGTAATCTCGGTTAGTATAAGCACCCCCAGGTATCAAACCCAGGCTGGCATATTCCAGCGTTCCCTGCATGAAATCAAGCTGCCCGCAATTCAGTTCCACCTCTACATCGCTGGCCACTGCCAGTTCAAAAAGGTGTCCCACTAACCCGAATCCAGTCACGTCAGTAGCCGCATTCACGCCCACCTCTTGCATCACTCCACAGCCGATTTTGTTTAACATACTCATCCAATGAATGGCTTCGTCCATCGCAGATTGAGATGCCATTTCCGCTTTTATAGCAGTAGCAATGATTCCGCTCCCCAGCGGTTTGCTTAAAAACAGGGTGTCTCCAGGGCGAGCGGTGCTATTGCTAATTACCTTCGTTGGATGTACCCGCCCGCATACTGAAAGCCCGTATTTGGGCTCATTATCATCTACCGTATGCCCGCCTACCAGCAAAGCGCCTGCCTCTTTGACCTTACTAAGCCCACCCTCCAATATCTGCCTTAGCATGCCCATGTCCCCACACTGGGGGTAACAGACCAGGTTCATCGCCAACAAGGGCTCTCCACCCATAGCATAAATATCATTCAACGCATTGGCAGCCGCTATCTGCCCAAAAATGTACGGGTCATCCACCATAGGTGTAAAAAAATCCAGCGTCTGAATAAGTGCCAAGTCATCATTTATGCGATAAACCCCGGCGTCATCCCGACTGTCAATTCCCACCAAGAGATTCGAGTCCTGCGGCCACTCAAATCCTTTTAAAACTTCTTCCAAGGTCCCCGGACCTATCTTAGCAGCTCAGCCCGCAGCTCGAACCATCTGTGTAAGCCTCAGTTGCTTTTCCATCGTTTATCACCTCTCCTCCCTCAGACTCAGCCTAATAAGGGACTATATAGCCGCGGCTATTGTTCCCTCTAAAATTTCTGCATAAAAGCCTTGTAACCCAGGTAGGCCATATAAACATCCAGCTTGCTGGCCACCTCGAAGGGGGAGTGCATCCCCAGCAAAGCCACCCCGCAGTCCACTACTTCCATTCCGTAATGCGCTATATACTGAGCTACTGTACCGCCGCCGCCGATATCTACCTTCCCCAGTTCACCCACCTGCCATACTACCCCGGCCTCGTCAAAGAGGCTGCGAATCCGGGCAATAAACTCTGGATTAGCATCATTGGAGCTAGATTTTCCCCGGGAACCGGTGTATTTGGTTACCACCACCCCATGGGCCAGAAAACTACAGTTCATTTTCTCGAATACTTCTGGATAATTAGGGTCTACGGCTGCATTCACATCCGCTGAGAGGGCACTGGAAAGAGCCAGGGCCTGGCGTAGGCTGTAATAGTTATCATTGCCTGCCTTATGCATGATTTCGGCCACAATGTTCTCAATCAGCAGGGACTGCAGCCCGGTATTTCCACAGCTGCCGATTTCCTCCTTGTCAACGAAGAGACAAATGGCACTGCGCAGCGGCTGCTCCACTTCCAACGCTGCCATTAAAGAGCTGTAAGCACATACCCGGTCGTCCTGCCCATACGCGCCCACCATACTTCTATCCAGCCCCACCTCCCGGGCCGAGTAGGCGGGAACCAGTTGTAATTCCGCGCTGGTTAAATCATCCTCTTCTATATCATATTGCTCCTGTAGCAGCTTCATAATGTACGCTTTAATTGGATCATTGTCGCAGTCCTCTTGAGGACGGCTCCCTACCAAGGCGTTCAGGCTTTCGGCATTTATCGCTTCTGACATTTTCTTTTCCATTTGATCTTTGGCCAAGTGAGGCAGAAGGTCAGAAATAGTAAAGACCGGATCATTCGCGTTCTCACCTATGACCACCTTGATTACCCGACCATCTTTCTTCACCACTACCCCGTGCAGTGCTAGTGGCATGGCCGGCCACTGGTATTTCTTAATCCCGCCATAATAGTGGGTCTTCAACAAAGCCATTCCATCGGCTTCATATGCAGGCCGAGCTTTTAAATCCAATCGCGGGGAATCTATGTGCGAGACAACCAGGTTAAACCCCTCTTCCAGTGGCTGACTGCCTATAACTGCCAGAGCTGCTACCTTAGCTTTACTGGTGATAAGAATTTTATCCCCAGCTT
>CAYWFX010000076.1:0-9606 GCA_964457945.1 uncultured Syntrophomonas sp. | reverse complement strand
TATGGTCCATGCTGATTTTGCCCTGGTTTAGCCTCTTCTTTATGAAGAAAGAGGAAATTAGGCGCTTTATGCCGGTAGCTCTTTTTTCCATGGTGATTACGTCAATCGTCATTGAGTCCGGCATTACCCTAAAGCTGTGGAATATTCGAGAGACTACGTACCCTCTGAATCATACCCTGTCATATGTCTATGGCCTGGCTCCAGTAGTTGCCATCTGGCTCTTCAAGTTTACATTTAAAAGGTTCTGGATATATTTTGCTGCCGACACTATTTTCAACCTGGTATTTGCTTTTCTTCTAAGTCCCTGGTTGGCTAGCCGAGGAATAAAAGATCTATTTATGGGCAGATTCAGCCTATTTCTTTTAGTTACAGTGTTATCAGTTTTATTATATCTTTATCAAATGTGGCAGGAAAATGCCTGGACTGACAGCAGAGTCTCTTCGTATGAACTGCAGCCAGCTCTAAAACGCATGCCCCAAGAGGATGAAAAGGGAGAATAGTTTACATGGCTTCTTTATAAAGGTCCATAATATCCTGCAAGGTCCCTTTTCGTGGATTTGTCAAACTAATTATATCCTTTAAAGCGTTCCTGGAAAGCTCCTCAATATCTCCGGACTCCATTCCTATGTCCTTCAGACTGCCTGGAATACCTAAATGAGAACTTAAATCAATAATAGATCTTACGATCAGATCTATACCCTGAGCTTTACCGACCGCTCTTACATGAATAGCCTTGCATATTCTGCTTATACGCTCATCAGGTATGGAAGGGGCGTTAAACTCTAAAACATAGGGAAGCAATATAGCGTTAATATTCCCATGAGTAGCTTTATAGAACCCTCCTAGTTGGTGAGCCAGAGCGTGAACGTATCCTAAACCGGCGGTATTAAACGCCATCGCTGCCATAATATTAGCAAACATCATTTTTTCACGAGCTTCCATGTCATTACCATTATCATAGGCACGGGGGAGATAATTAAAAACCAACTCTAAAGCGCCCATGGCAAGATTATCGCTTATCGGTGAGGCCTCAGTTGATACATAGGCCTCTATGGCGTGTGAGGCAACGTCTATGCCTGAACTGGCTGTTACTTCCTGGGACATAGTCGCCATAAATAGGGGATCATTTACCGAAATATAAGGGGTCATCATTGGGGAAGAAATAACCATTTTAACCTTCCTTGTTTCATCGGCGATAACTGCGCTCATGGTAATTTCAGCTCCTGACCCGGCGGTGGTGTTAATGGCTATTTGGGGAATAGGTGGTTTGGTCACTTTATTCCAGCCTTCGTAATCAGTTATGGAACCTCCATTTGTAGCGACGGTGGCTATAGCTTTGGCACAATCATGATTGCTTCCGCCGCCTATGGAAATGATCAAATCATAATCTTTTTTAATTTCCATCAAACCATTGTCGCAACAAGCCAGACCGTCCTCCACAAAGGATACTGTGGGGTTAGGGTGAACTACCCCGTCAAAAATATCGTAGAATATGAAAAGACTTTTTAAAATCTTTTCAACGATTTCTACATAGCCAAGGCTGATTATGTTTTTATCGGTCACTATTAAGGCTTTACTAAGCTTCCAGGCTAATAATTCATTAGGTAGATCCTTAATAGCTCCCACACCGATGAGGTTCGTTTTAGGAGTCCAAAAATTGTGGTTATTCTCCATCGCCAGCTCCTCTCTCGCTTTATTAACAATAGTATATACTGTTGTTCCTCTTTAATACTGACTATTGTAATAAATGGGATTTTGTCCGGTGTGAGGTGGCCGATTGACCCAATGTTCATTTTGCTTCCTAACAGCTAAACTATTGATCATTGCTCCAAACAAACAAAGCCGTGGGATAATTCCCACGGCAATAAATTCAATTGGTGTCGGAGAGGAGACTTGAACTCCCACGCCTCTCGGCATACGCCCCTCAAACGTACGTGTCTGCCGGTTCCACCACTCCGACCCATAATGTCTGCAGATAAAGGAGGACATCACTGAGAAGCTCCCTTTTCCCGACCATGCACATTATACAACAGGAAGGTACCGCTGTCAATTGTCTGCGTCTTCATGGCGGCCTGTACAGCAACTACGTTTAAGGCTTTCGTGGCGGTGCTTAAGGCGGTTAATCTGGTGATGATCAGCTTAAACCTAGTTCATACCAATCAATCATCTCCATGCTGTTTATCTTTAAATCCCGAACCTCGTTCCCTATTAATACTGTCGCTTTTTTCTGGAATAACCATATACAGGGGGCATCATCAACGATGATCTCCTCAGCTCGATTGAGGAGCTTTAATCTGGCCTTTTCATCACGGTATTCAGCGCGGGATTCATCTAGTATTTTGTCAACCTGGGGATTTCGATACCCGGTAAGGTTGCTGCCCCCGGCCGCAGAACTGCGGAATAAGGTATATAGGAAATTATCTGCATCCGGGTAGTCCGCCTGCCATCCCAGGCGAAAGAAACTGAGCTGCATATTACTAAGCTGCTTGGTGTAATAATCCCAATCATTATCCTGGGTTTGCACCGTAATTCCAAGTAATGCTAACTGCCGGGCAATCTCCTTGGCGATTTGGCTGTGTCCGGGATCTCGGTTGTAGGTTAGGGTCAGTGGTTTTAGCCCCTTTCCCTGCGGAAAACCGGCCTCGGACAGAAGCTCGGCAGCTTTTTCGGGATCATAAACGTAGCCACGCATCTGTTGATTATAAGCCGCAGAGCCTATAGGAATTACGCCTTTAGCAGGTGAGTAAGCATCGCCCAGGAGGTTTTTGATAATGGACTCTCGGTCAATCGCATAGTTCAACGCTCGCCGCAGAAGGTAGTTGTTGGCATAGGGCTCACGGTTGAAATTAAATCCCAACCAATACACTTCCATAACTGGTTTAGTTATAAAAAGATCTTTGTATTCTGGATTAGTCCCAATAGCCGGCAGTTCCTGGAGAGGGAAAACGTCCAGATAATCAACTTTGCCTTCTCTATACGCGGCCAGCGCTTGGATTTCGTCTTTATAACGTATAACGTTTATCGCAGAAAGATGAGGTTTACCGAGGTGGTATTCTTCATTTCTAAGCAGAATCAAACTCTCCGGCTTATTTTCTTTTAATATGAATGGACCGGTACCACAAGCAGGCGCGTCTTTCGGACTGTTTATTATCCAGAAAATGGGACTGGTAAGAGTATATATAAAGGCGGCATCTGGTCTGCTTAGCTCTATCTTAAGAATATGGCTGTCAATAGCTTGAATACCAGCTATGTCAGTGGTTTTTCCTTGTATACGCTCAATTGCCCCCACGATGGGTAGAAACATACTGGTATTAGACCATTCCTGGTTTTGAGACAGGTTTCTCTCCCAGGAGGCTTTCACGTCAGCAGCAGTCAATTCCTTTCCGTTGCTAAACTTAATCCCCTTGTTTATATGGATATTTACCGTTTTACCATCATCTGCATAACTCCAGTTTTTAGCAAGCATTGGTTTTAGCTCATGGCTTTTATCGTCATAAGAAAACAAGCCCTCATAAATAGCACTGGCGATTAATTGCTGGGCGTGGTTTTCAATCATAGCCGGTTCCAGGGCGTCCACGGGATCTACAACTGCCATTTGCAGAGGTCGCCCGTTCATGTTAGTTGCAAATATAGCTTTCTGCAGATATAAGCCAACCCCTAGCAAAAGTAAAATTCCACCTAGCAGGCTTACCAAGAATACTAAACGCGATTGCCTGGGAGAACCAAAGCTACGCCCAAGGTAACGGTAAGCTCTTTTCCTGGAAGTAAATCGCAATGCCAGCACCTCCTCTATCCCAGCTTTTCCTTGGCTATTATATGCGGCAGGCTGTCCCGGTATTCTTTTTACTGCCTCGGGTATTTACCTCAATAGAGATCAACCTTAATTTGTTATACTTTCTGCCTGATAGCACAAAAAAATAACCGGTTTCCCGGTTATTTTCATTAACTATCCTTTTGGGCTCTGCTCACTCACCTAAGCTGGTTATAAATAGCTTGGTAGGCTTCGTAATTTTTTAGTACGTTTTTTACATATTGTTTAGTTTCCGGAAATGGTATTCCCTCCATATTGCGAAGGTTACCATCCCATTTTCCTTCCTGAATCCATTGTTTTACCTTGCCTCTCCCAGCGTTGTATGCGGCCACCTGCAGAGGAAGGCTTCCTTTAAATTCAGTGTTAAGATTCTTTATATACCAGCAGCCAAAACGAATATTCACTTCCGGCTTGTGCAGATCATCTGTCTCAAAACCTTCTATCTTCATCTGTTCCGCAATCCACTGAGCGGTATCCGGCATGATCTGCATCAGACCCTTGGCACCTACCGGAGATTCGGCAGTGGTCTGATATTTGCTTTCAGCGCGGATTATCGCGAAAACCAGATACGGATCTACATTATATTCTTGGGCAGTGGCAAAAACGATATCGCGATGAGGCAAGGGATAAAAAACCGTAATCCATTTAGGAAAAGAAATAACTGCCACCAGAAATACGAGTATCACTGCCCACATTAGCAGGGAGAATTTGCTTTTTGTCTCTCGTGTCAAAAAAAAACCTCCATAGGTTCACTTACTTATTAATTATTGCTTGTTACATCATACATAAATTTATTACAAAATATCTTTGAAATATTTGGTTACAGTATGAATAGTTACCTCAATATCCTTGGTATTATCAATTACCACGTCAGCCCGTTTAGCCTTTTCATCCAGTTGCATCTGGGATTCTATGCGTTTCACCGCCTCTTCCCGGACAAAATGATTGCGTTCCATTAACCTCTTGATCTGGGTCTCACGGTCTACCCATACTACCCACACCTGGTCACACAGGTAATCCATATGAGCTTCGTATAGCAGAGGAACGTCCATAATCACAACCGCTTCCGGCTGGCTGACTTGTATTTGCAGGATTTGGTTTTTGAGGCTTTCCAATACTAGCGGATGGCTTATACGGTTAAGTATTTCCAGTTGTTCATCATCTTCAAATACAATGGCCGCTAGCTTCATCCGATTAATAGTCATATCAGGATTCAGTATCTCCCGCCCGAAGGCTTGTACGATCTCTTCCCAGGCTGAATGATTTGGTTCCATCAGGTGATGAGCAGTCTCATCCCCATCTACAATCAAAGCACCCAGTTCTGCCAGAGCCTTAGCAACAGTGCTCTTTCCGCTGGCTATTCCGCCGGTTAATCCGATAACCATCATTTAATCCATCACCACTTTTAAATAAACTCCGATACACCTAGAGCTAGCAGTATAAAACCAGTTAGAACTGAGGAAAGATACTGCCAACGTTCATTTTTCGCTCTCCGCCCCAGCAATAGCCCGCTGCTGACTAATATGAATTTTAGCATACCCACGCTGAGTGCTGTAAATAAAATATTATATCCTGCCATAGCTATACCTATACCTGCCCCAAAGGCATCCATTGCCAGAGCTAACCCTAAGAAAAATGCTTCCTTCATACCAATTTCGCCCGACCTGTCAAAGTCAGCGCTGGATGGTTCCTTAAGTATTTGTATTATTATCCCCAGGGGTTTTACCTTGATGGACAGCAGAGGATCTGCCCCATTTCCTTCTATGCCTCCGAGTTTCTGGCGGAAGGACTGCACCAGAAAGAAAAGACCAATAAGCATTATAGTAATCGCTCCCAAGCGTGAGGCCACTACCGGATTAAGAAAGCAGGTTAAACCCTTACCCAAAAGCATAGCTACCGTCACCGCTGTTGCTGAGGCCACACATATAACCAATAGAGACGTAATGGGCATTCTGATTTTTCTAACCCCGTAGGCTATCCCTACCATAAACCCGTCAGAACTAACCGCCAATGCAAACAATAATACCGCTATCAACTCCAAAACAGCCACTCCCAATCATATATTAGATATATAGCTACTATATGAATGTGAATAAAAAGGTGTGCAGTTGAGTGGAGTATTGGCAATTCAGGTTACTTCTGGCAGCGTTCGCAGAAGTGGCTGCTTCTGCCGCCTATCTTTTCCTTTTTTATTATGCCGCCGCATACGGCGCAGAATTGTTTGTCTTTTCCGTATACCTGCAGAGAGTTTTGGAAATTTCCGCTCTTGTTGTAACCATCCCGGAAATCTCGGAAGGTCGTTCCTCGTTCCTGAATGCTTTTCTTTAAAACCTTTACTATCGCGTGATGCAGTCGCTTGATCTCAGCAGTTGTCAGGGAACCAGCTGGTCGATCGCCTCTGATGCCGGCAGCAAAAAGCGACTCATCCGCGTAAATATTACCAATGCCTGATATGAGTTGCTGGTTGAGCAAGAGGGTCTTGATAGCAACTTTGCGGTTTAAGGCGATTTTCGCAAGGTAGCTGGATGTAAACTGCTCAGAAAGCGGCTCTACCCCCATAAGTGCAAAAATAGACTCAGTATCGCGGGACAACCATATTCCTCCGAAACGGCGGGCATCCTGGTAAAGCAGTTTGCGGTCATTGTCCAGGTAAACTATAAAATGAACATGGGGTGCTGAAATCTCTTCATCTTCAGACTGCATATAAAAGCGTCCGCTCATCCCCAGGTGTACTACCAGATTAAGTCCGTTCCCCAGTAAAAAGGCCAGATATTTACCCCGTCTCCTGATCTCAGTAATGGCTTGACCATACAACTCTTCAGGCGGGAAGTCTTTCCTCCGTATAATATCGCCCCGCTTGACGTCTATGCGGGTTATGGAAGCTCCAATATTTATGGCCAATGAGGTCCTAATTGTCTCTATCTCTGGAAGTTCCGGCATTTAAACCACCTCATCCATTATTTTTATTCCCAATCCTGCATGTCATACCAGTTGGGGCCCGCCTTCATAGAAACGGTCAAAGGCACTTTCAATGTATATGCACTCTCCATGCAGTTTTTCACCATATAGGCCACTTCTTCCAGTTCATCCTTGCGCACTTCAAGAACCAGATCATCATGCACCTGCAGCAGCAGGCGGGATTTTAGCTGACGCTCCTTCAATTCAAGGGCGACCTTGATCATAGCCAACTTGATAATATCGGCTGAAGTACCCTGGATGGGGGTATTAAGAGCCATACGCCGAGCAAAAGCCTGTACATTCTTATTCTTAGCGCGCAAGTCAGGCAAATACCTGCGCCTTTTTAAAATGGTTTCCACATAGCCCTTTTCTATACCAAACTGGACTACATCCTCCATGTATTGCTTCACACCTGGATAGGAATCCAGGTATTCCTGAATATAGCGCCCGGCTTCTTTGCGGCTTACACCCGTACCCCGTGCCAGACCAAAATCACTTATGCCATATATAATGCCAAAATTAACCGCTTTAGCCCTGCGGCGCAATTCGTTATCTACTTTTTCGAGGGGAACATCAAATATCTCCGATGCCGTGCGGGTATGAATATCAATCCCATTTTTGAAGGTATCAATCAGGATCTCATCTCCGCTGATATGGGCCAGGGAGCGCAAATCAATCTGCGAGTAATCTGCTGAGAAGATAAGCCAATCTTTATCCGCAGCCACAAAGGCCTTTCTAATTCTTCGCCCTTCCTCCATCCGAATCGGAATATTCTGCAGGTTCGGCTCCACACTGGAAAGCCGACCGGTAGCAGTAATCGCCTGTTTGAAAATGGTATGCACCCGGCCAGTATCAGGCTGAATCAAGTTCTGCAGGGCATCAGCATAGGTTGATTTCAGCTTGCTCAATTGGCGGTGTTCCATGATATAGGCAATAATCTCATGTTCACCGTACAGTCCTTCCAGAACTTCTTGCCCTGTAGAATATCCGCTTTTGGTCTTTTTAGCTGTCTTAAGACCCAGGTCTTCAAATAGCACCTTCCCTAGCTGTTTGGGTGAATTGATATTAAAGCTGCTTCCGGCTAGTTCTTGGATTTTAGTCTCTGCCTTGGCAATGCGTCCTCCCAACTCCCCGGCTATGGAGAGCAGGATCTTTTTATCCACCTTTACCCCGCAGAACTCCATCATACCCAGAATATCGGACAGGGGCAACTCAATCTCATCCAGCAGATTTTTTAATTCCGGTGCACCCTGAGCCTCTAACATGGTATGCACTGACTTTATTTGCGATACCAGGTAAGCGGTGCTGCTGCTTGAAGTATCCACCTGCAGATGGTGTGCTATGGTTGCCCTGAGCTCTTCGCTCTGAAACGATGGATCCAACACGTATGTAAATAGCAGCGTGTCTCCCTTTATGCCCCGTAATTCGATGCCATGCCGCAGCAGAACTACCTGAGCAAACTTGGCGTTATGCAGGTATTTAGGGATGGCCTCATCCTCCAACATGGGCTTAAGCCAGTCCAGTTTGAACCCGCCCTTTTCGGTTATATCCAGATAAAATACTTCCTTATAGTAAGCTAAATATATTTTCTGGATTTTCCCCCACATGGGATGGCGGTAATCTGTCTCTATATGGATAGCTACCCCTTCCAGGGCATCAAAATTCTGAAATGCGCTTTTCAGCTCTTCCTCACTATTAAGTTCCCTCGCATCAGGACCAATCTCGATTGGATTCAAAACCAGAGCAAGATCAGGAACAGGGCCGGGCTCCTGCAAAGCGTTTAGAAAATTATTGAACTGGAGTCGCTGGTAAAGTGGTATTAGTTCAGCGCGATTCGCTTCTTCGACCTGGTAGTCGTCGATCTGGCCTTCGAGATTAATATCCCTAACAATCGTTGCCAGTTCGCGGCTCATAAAGGCCTGGGTTTTGTGCTCCACCAGATTCTCCACCAGCTTTTTACCCTTTATCTTATCCAGGTTCTCATAGAGCTTCTCCAGATTCCCATATTCCTTAATTAACTTAATAGCGGTTTTGGGCCCTACCCCAGGTACACCGGGAATATTATCTGAACTATCCCCCATAAGAGCCTTAATCTCGATCATTTGAGCGGGCTGTACTTCCCATTTTTCCAGTACCTTGGCTGGATTATAAACTTCTATCTCACTGATACCCTTCTTAGTCATATAAACTCGGGTGTGCTCCGATACCAGCTGCAGGGAATCACCATCACCGGTAACAATTAAGGTCTCCATCCCTTCCACTTCCGCTTTCAGGCTGAGCGTGCCAATAATATCATCCGCTTCATATCCCTGCATCTCAATATATTTGATGTTTAGCGCTGAGAGAACCTCGCGTATAATCTGAAATTGGCCGCTGAGTTCATCCGGAGTAGCCGACCGATTAGCCTTATATTCACTGTAGGTATCATTGCGAAAAGTCTTCCTGTCCTTGTCAAAAGCCACCACAATATGGGTGGGTTGCAACTCTCGGCTGGCACGATTTAACATGGTTAGAAAACCATATACACCGTTTGTATATATACCCTCCCTGGTTTGCAGAAGAGGCAGCGCATAGAAAGCACGGTATAGAAGGCTATTCCCATCTATTAACATGATTTTTTTATCGACCATCAGTAAATCACCCCTTATATAAACTCCCCGGTAAAATTCAACCGGCAGGGTCGAATTCCCTGCCCCTTTTTATTATAGCGTTTTTTTCCGTTTTTACGAAACCTCTGCATGTTACGGAAGCTACAACTCATGGTACTCCGATTCGTCCAAGCCTGTCAATGATCAGGGAAAATGTCACCCCTTACGTAGATAAGTGATCAGCAATAA
>CAYWFX010000075.1:0-10113 GCA_964457945.1 uncultured Syntrophomonas sp. | reverse complement strand
GGATGACATTTTCCCTGATGAGTTATACCATGACATTATCACTGATTAACAACAATTCGATTTATTCATGTTGACTAGTTTGCGAGCTGATGATATAATAAATTTCGTTGCGGAGCTGTGGTGTAGCGGTTAACATGCCGGCCTGTCAAGCCGGAGATCGAGGGTTCAAATCCCTTCAGCTTCGCCAAATTATTGTTTTTGAAGATTACTAAACCCAGGCCTCGGTAGCTCAGTTGGTAGAGCAGCGGACTGAAAATCCGCGTGTCGGTGGTTCAAGTCCGCCTCGAGGCACCATTCATAAGCGGAAGTGGCTCAGTGGTAGAGCATCGCCTTGCCAAGGCGAGGGTCGCGAGTTCGAATCTCGTCTTCCGCTCCATTGTTAGAGTAGCGTTACATTATGTAGCGCTTTTATTATTTATAGCTGGAAACCAGTATTTTCTTTTGCTTGCCAAGGAGGATCAAAGATAGTATAATAAATCCTGCGCGAAAAGCATAAGGGCGGGTGGCGAAGAGGCTAACGCTGTGGTCTGCAAAATCACCATTCACCGGTTCGAATCCGGTCCCGCCCTCCATATTAAGAAATACGAAACATCCCTTTTATATTTAAAGAGGGATGTTTATCTTTGTAGTTATAATTTATAATAGCAGTATGGGTTTATGGATTATTATGGTATCCATGTAATATTAAATACTGATCTGGAGGAACACTCTTGCACGAGTTGAAACGGAAAATAATTCTGGCCGTAATCTTACTTACGACGGTTATAATTGTGGGGATGGTTGGATATCGTATTTTATCGATAGGGGAAGCAAGTTGGACTGATTGTGCTTACATGACTCTGATTACGATTGCTTCCGTAGGCTATGGTGAGATAATCAACTTCCCTAATGTTGAGGCCGGAAGAATTTTTACCATGTTCTTAATTATCTGTGGGGTAGGCGGTTACTTATACTTTATTTCCAGTTTCACAGCTGTAATTGTAGAAGGGAATCTTCTGAATATATTTTGGAGGGATAAAATGCAAGGAAAGATTGATAAGCTTAACGACCACTACATTTTATGCGGTTGCGGTGAAACAGGAATTCATATAGTTAGGGAATTTATTTCAACCAACCGTGCTATGGTAGCAATAGATATTGATATGCATAGGCTGGAAGGTATTCGCAAAGAGTTGCTTAACGATAATATATTTTTTATTGAAGGTGATGCGATACATGATGAAATATTAGTATCGGCAGGTATCAGTAGAGCCAAAGGCATTATAGCTTGCGTTTCTGAGGATAAAGACAACTTGGTCATCACTTTGTCAGCCCGTCAATTAAATGAAAAAGTCCGTATTGTTTCCCGTTGCACAGATAGCAAAATGATAGATAAACTTAGGAAATCCGGTGCGGATTCAGTAATATCTCCCAACCAGATTGGTGGAATGAGGATGGCCTCAGAAATGGTTCGCCCTTCAGCAGTAAGTTTTCTGGATATTATGCTGCGAGATAAAGATAAGAACTTGAGGGTGGAAGAAATACCTATAGGACATACTAGCAGCTTAGTTGGTAAGAGTCTGGACGATATTGATTTTTGGGGTGAGGTTGGACTTTTCCCCATAGCTGTTCAAACCGCGGATCTTAGTTGGATTTACAACCCCAAACCAGATACTATTATTGAAGCTGACTCCAAATTAATAATAATTGGTAATTCAACGCAAAGAAAAATTGTGGAAGACATCATATCTTCTAACGTTCGAGATTATGAGATTTAAAATCTATCACTTCTGAGCATATCTCTTAAATATCTTCTCATTGAAGGATAATAGGGTTTAGTTGGCCTTACTATTGAAACTAAAGAAACCACTCTGAAATCATCTGGCTAAGGTCTTGCAAAATGAGGCAGGATTTGATACACTAGATTTTGCGCACAGGACATATAAATGACTGTGTATAGGCGAAAGTCAATAGATATATCATGCCCGGGTGGCGGAATAGGCAGACGCACGGGACTTAAAATCCCGCGATGGCAACATCATACCGGTTCGACCCCGGTCTCGGGCACCAATATCAAGCAAGGAATTACCGAAGGTTTAAGGCCTTCGGTATTTTTCTTTTATGCTTTAGTTTTCGTTCGATTTTTAGTTTGACCACCAGGATTGACCACCGGGAAAATTCCTGGAGCGCGGGCGCAGCCCAGGGCGGAGGGGCTTGCCCCGGTGGGTAAAATAGACTATGATTTTGTTCTATATATAAAGTTAACCGGATAGGCGGCCCGGCCCATATATAGGAAAAAAACGATGTCCAGGGCTGAGATCAAGTAATTTACCAAAGAGATCGTTAAGCAATAGTTATACTTCAACAATATCGCATTAAATGCAGGACAATGGGAAATTGTGCCGAAAAAGTATGTATATGAATAAATGTTCGTAAAGGTATAATATAAGTCAACATGAATTACTAATGCTATGGAGAGATGATTTTATTGAATACTGTTCAGTTAAAGCAGCTGGAAGCAACACTCTGGCAGGCAGCAGATAACATGAGAGCCAATTCTGATCTAAAATCCAGTGAGTACTCTACCCCTGTTTTGGGTCTGATTTTTTTGCGTTTTGCTGACAACAAATACAGCCAATACGAAGAGGAAATAAAACAAGAATTTAAAAATCTTAAAGGAACAAGGCGGGAAAAGCCTATACACGAAATTGCCATTGAAAAGTGCGGCTTTTATCTTCCTGAGACTGCAAGATATGATTACCTGTTAAACCTTCCCGAAAAACAAGATGTTGCCCGAGCAATTAAAGATGCCATGGCAATAATTGAGGAATATAAGCCGGAGCTGCGCGGAATACTCCCGCAAGATGAGTATTTCCGCCTGGTTCGAAACCCTGAATACAAAGAAATGCCTAAACAGCTGTTAAAAAACTTTGCTGACATTCCAAAAAATGCATCAGGTGATATGTTTGGTCAGATCTACGAATATTTCTTAGGTAATTTTGCAATAGCTGAGGGTCAGGGTGGTGGAGAATTTTTCACCCCGCGTTCTGTCGTGCGCCTGATGGTCGAAATTATCGAACCGCATAATGGTACCGTATTTGACCCGGCCTGTGGATCTGGAGGAATGTTTGTACAGTCGGCCAAGTTTATTGAGAACCATCGTGTTATGCAGGAAAATGAGGAAATGGACCTTTTTATCTATGGGCAGGAGAAGACCCTTGAGACGGTAAAACTGGCCAAGATGAATATCGCTGTTAATGGTCTGCGAGGTGATATCCGGCAGTCCAATACATATTATGAAGATCCATTTAATAGTTTTGAAAAATTCGATTATGTGTTAGCTAATCCGCCCTTTAATGTAGATGATGTGAACCTCAGCCGAGTAGAAAATGACATGCGTTTCAATACCTATGGGGTGCCTCGCAATAAATCCGGGACAAAAAAGAAGGACGAAGGGACCAAAACCGTACCCAATGCTAATTACCTCTGGATCAACCTTTTTGCTACTTCATTAAAACCTTCAGGCCGGGCAGCTCTCGTCATGGCCAATTCTGCCTCTGATGCCCGCCATAGTGAGGCGGATATTCGGAAAAACTTGATTGAAAACAATCTAATCTATGCTATGCTGACTCTTCCATCTAACATGTTCTATACGGTCACACTGCCGGCAACTCTATGGTTTTTTGATCGAGCCAAGACAGATGATCGAATCCTATTTATTGATACCCGCAATATTTTCACCCAGATTGATCGTGCTCATAGGGAGTTTACCGAGGAACAGGTTCAGGATATTGCAGTTATCAATCGCCTGCATCGGCGAGACCGTGAGAGTTATATTCATTTAGTGGAATCTTACTTTAAAACGGGCTTTGGATGCTTGCTGACCCATCGGGATACCCTTGCTGATACTTCGAAATCCATAGCTGCTTTTCTAAAAGAATATAACCAAAAGAACATTCTTGACTGTAAAACTGTATTGGGTATGATAGACGATGCAAAGGTGGCATATACGAGTTACCTGGAAGAGCAAAACATTTCCGATATTGAGAGTAGAAACAAGCAACAGATAGAGTTGGCTGGGCTATGCGATCCTTTGTTTAAAGATCTGCATACATATTTAAAAAGTATCGAAGCCAAAGTGCGGCACATTGATAAGGAACATGGTAAAGACAAAAGTATAAAAAAGTTAAAAGCCTCATTGGAAGACCTGCACAGGGAAGTGCGGGAGGCCGAGTACTATTTTATACATATCAACTGGCTTCAACAACGATTCCCAGAGGCAAAATATGAAGATATAACCGGTTTGTGTAAACTGGCCAGCATTGATGAAGTTAAAGAACAGGACTACTCCTTAAATCCAGGCCGCTATGTGGGTGTAGTTATTGAAGAAGACGGCAAGACTGAGGAAGAATTTTTTGCCGAAATATTGGCATTGAATGATGAGTTAAACAAGCTGAATAAGGAAGCACGAGAATTAGAATCTATTATCCATCATAATGTCATGCAGTTGGCTGGTGAAGAATGATGGGTTGGACAGAAGAAAACCTGGGAAAGAATATTAAGCATAAAAAGGGGTTTGCTTTTAAAAGCGATTGGTTTAGTAATAAAGGAATTCCTGTTATTAGAGTATCCGATTTTACGGAGGAGTCTATCGATTCATCAAAGGTTGTTTTTGTTGAAGACAAGATAGCAAATGAAAAAGCCGAATATAAAGTATATTACAATGATGTAATTATTCAAACGGTAGGATCATGGCCTAATAATCCAAAATCAGTTGTTGGAAAAGCCGTTAAAGTACCTAAGGAATTAAATAATTCACTATTGAATCAAAACGCTGTTGCAATATATCCAGAACAAAAAATTGACAGCACTTTTTTATATTATCTACTAAAAGATAAATCTTTTAAAAATTACATAATTAATACTGCCCAGGGTGCTGCAAATCAAGCAAGTATTACCTTAGAATCTATTTTTCGCTATAACTTTTTATGTCCTGCACTTAATGTTCAGAAAAAAATAGCTGCTATTCTTTTATCTTACGACCATCTGATTGAGAATAATAAACGGCGTATTACCATCTTGGAGAAGATAGCTGAAGAAATTTACCGCGAGTGGTTTGTGCGATTACGTTTCCCAGGATATAAGAAAGTCAAAGTTGTGAAGTCTATGCCTGATGCTTGGGTAAACAAAACATTAATAGACATAATAGAGTTGAAAATGGGTCAATCACCCAAATCGGAGTATTATAACGAAGTTGGTATAGGATTACCTTTTCATCAAGGTGTTGGAAACTACGGTGATAGATTTCCTTTACATAAAGTATATTGTGCTGTAGAAGGTAGAATAGCCGAGAAAGGTGATATCCTTTTTAGTGTCAGAGCACCAGTAGGTAGAATAAATATCGCTGATAGAAAGCTTGTAATTGGTCGTGGACTTGCCGCCATAAGGCATAAAAAAGGGTTGAATCACTATCTTTACTACATGCTCCGTTATGAGTTTTCCAAGGAAGATATTATTGGGAACGGAAGCATTTTTAATTCGGTAGGCAAAGACGAGTTAAAAAAATTTAATTTTATGTATAACGAAGAGATGGCTGGTATGTTTGACAGAATGATTGATCCGCTTGATAAGAACATAGAAAATTTACAGTCTGTTAATCTGAATTTAAAAAATACTCGCAATTTATTACTCTCCCGTTTGTTATCTGGCAAATTATCAGTAGAAGATTTAGATATCCGCTTCCCAAAGAGCATGGAGGAAAACGATGGCAAAATTCATCAGTGAAGACCAGATTGAAAAAGCTATAACTGAGGTTTTTACTAACCAACTTAACTACCGGGCTATTAATTGCTATACCCCTGATCGGGAGACGCTTCCAGACGGATCTGGCCGCATGGATAAACGTGAAGTTGTTTTTCTGGATATTCTCAAAGACAAAGCCCAGGAACTTAACCCGGATATCCCGGAGCACAACATTGATCAGGCTATAGCCCAACTGACTGCCCGCCGCTATGCCATGTCCCCGGTTCTAGCTAACCGTGAGGTCTATACTCTTATCCGTGATGGTATACCGGTTCAATACCAGAATGCTCTGGGGAAAACGGAACAAGGGATAGTAAAAGTTATTAGTTTTGATCAAGAAGATAATGATTTTTTAGTAGTCCAACAGCTATGGATCAAGGGCGACCATTATTTTCGCCGCCCGGATATAATTCTTTATGTCAACGGCTTGCCCCTCGTCTTTATTGAATTAAAGGACTCCGATGTACCAGTTAAAGCTGCCTACGATGATAATCTCACCAATTACCGAAAAGATATCCCCCAGCTATTCCAATATAATGCGGTTTGCATTCTTTCCAATGCTATTGAAACCAAAGTAGGCAGCATGACGGCCGGCTGGGAGTATTTCTTTAATTGGCTGCGGGTTGATGATGAAAAGGAAAAGATTGACCGGGATGATATCAAGGAGGCTGGAACTAGCCTGGAAAAAGTGGTTTTAGGTCTGTGCACCCCACAACGCCTTCTGGATTACATTGAAAACTTTATTCTTTTCTATAAAGAAACAAACAAAATTATAGCTCAGAACCACCAGTTTATCGGGGTTAATAAGACCGTCGATTCCTTTGTGAACCGAAAACAAAAAAACGGA
The DNA here is from genome assembly GCA_964457945.1 of uncultured Syntrophomonas sp. GTDB lineage: Bacteria > Bacillota > Syntrophomonadia > Syntrophomonadales > Syntrophomonadaceae > PHAA01. The sequence goes on along the minus strand of CAYWFX010000075.1, from coordinate 3,485 downwards.
AAGCTCGGGGTTTTCTGGCACACTCAGGGATCGGGCAAGAGTTTTTCAATGATCTTTCTAACCCGAAAAATATTCCGGAAATTTACCGGTAATTTTACTTTTGTAATAGTTACGGATAGGGATGATCTGGATGGGCAGATTTATCGTAACTTTCTACATACTGAAACGGTTAAAAAGAAGGAAGCGGTTCAACCCAAAGATAGTGCTGAAATGCGCGACTTTCTTTCCCGTAATAAGAGGTTTGTATTTACGCTTATTCACAAATTCCGTTGGGACAAAGGAAAAAGCTACCCTCTATTATCGGATCGTAATGACATTGTTGTAATAGTGGATGAAGCTCACCGCACCCAATATAAATCACTAGCGGAAAATATGCGCAAAGGACTCCCCAATGCCCAGTATCTTGCTTTTACCGGCACACCTTTACTGGGCAAAGAGCGCAAGACCAATGCCTGGTTTGGCAGCTATGTCAGCGAATATAATTTTGCTCAATCGATAGATGACGGAGCTACGGTACCGCTTTATTATCAAAAACGAGTTCCTGAGGTACTTATTCAGAATGAAAAGCTAAGTGATGAATTCTATCAAATACTTGAGGATGAGAACGTTGATGTAATTAATCAGGAAAAATTGGAGAAGGAATTCTCCAAGGAACTTGAGATAATTAAGCGTGATGATCGATTAGAAACCATCGCCCGGGATATTGTATATCATTTTCCCCGCCGCGGTTATTTGGGTAAGGGGATGGTCATATCTGTCGATAAATTCACTTCAGTAGTTATGTATAACAAGGTGCAGAAGTATTGGAAAGAAGCTATTAAAAACTTAGTGGGAGAAATCACTAAAGCTCATATGCCAGCCGAGAAAGAGAGGCTGCAGGCTATGGTTGATTATATGCGCAAAGTAGAGATGGCTGTAGTTATCAGCGAAGAGGCCGGTGAAGAAGAAAAATTCGAGAAGCAAGGACTGGATATAAAGCCCCACCGCAAGAAAATAAACGCAATTGACAAGAAAGGTCACGATATAGAATACCGGTTTAAGGATGAGAACGACTCGTTACAGATGGTATTTGTATGTGCCATGTGGTTAACAGGGTTTGATGCACCCACACTTTCCACATTATACATGGATAAACCCATGAAAGACCATACACTAATGCAAACTATAGCCAGGGCAAACCGGGTGACTTCCTATACAATTAATGGCGTTGCCAAACGGAATGGTGAAATCATCGATTATTATAATGTTTTTCGCAACATGAAGAGGGCCTTGGTTGACTACGCATTGGGTAGTGACGGCAAAACTGAGGAAGAACCGGTAAAGGATAAGTCCGTCCTATTTACTTTGCTGGATGATTCTCTGGAGCAAGGCAAGGAATTTTTACATACTTTAGATATTTCTATTGATAGTGTTTTGGAGCGTCAGGAGGTATTTAGAAAAATAGAGGCTTTTGAAGCCTTTGCCGATAAAATTCTAGCTAAAGACGATTATAAGAAACACTTCTTTGTTTATGAAAACACGATTACTTCTTTATACGAGGCCTGCAAACCAGAATATTGAATGATTCATTTCGCCCATTAATATCAGCTTTTCAGTATTTGCGAGGGATAATTGAAAGCATTGTTGATGGGCGTGGCTCAGAGGAACTGAAGAAAAGAATATCTGACCTTTTGGATCAAAGTATTGTAACCGCTAATCAGGATAAATTTGCTGCTGAAACTCAGGGCGAATATGAGATTATTAAGAAAGGCAAGACCTGGGATCTAAGCAAAATAGATTTTGACAAACTAAAACAGGACTTCAAAGAGACGAAATACAGGAATATTAAAATAACAGATCTGCGAGCGTTTATCGAAAAGAAGCTGGAAAATATGTTGAAGGAAAACTCTACTCGTACGGGCTTTGCCCAGAAACTACAAGAAATTATTGAGCGTTATAATGCGGGCGGTTCATCAACGGAGAATTATTTTGATGAACTGATGAAATTTACAGCTGACCTCAAGGATGAGTCAGAACGGCACATTCGTGAAGGACTCACCCAGGATGAGCTGGAACTTTATGATATTCTGAAGAAGGACAAAATGACCAAGGATGAGGAACAAAGAGTAAAATTAGCGGCCAAGACCTTGCTAAATCGGCTCTTGGAAGAAAAGCCTAAGGTGCTGGTACAAGACTGGTATAAGGACAGTCAGACCCAATCAAAAGTTCGATCAACTGTTGAAGAGGTCCTTGATCAGACTCTTCCCGCTAGCTATGACAGAGATACATTTCAACAAAAATGTAATGTTACTTACAATTTAATCTATGATTATGCCTCAAAAGGGCTAAAATGGGTGGCGTAAGTCTTTAATTACCATGGTAGGAGGTGTGCCAATGTCGGACATTAGTTTCCCAGTTGAAATTACGTCAGATGAAAAAGGTTATTTCGACAGGCAATGTCCAAATGAAAAGTGTGAATATGTATTTAAAATATTTATGGAAGACTGGGAAGAGAAAGTATCTGACGAAGAAGTTTTTTGCCCTATGTGCGGACATACTGCACCATCCGACCGGTGGTTTACACAAGAGCAGCTTGATGCAATTACTGAAATTGCTGCAAGCTTTGTCGAGTCTTACGTAAGCAATGAATTAGATAAGATTTTTGGGAAAATGGCTCGTAGTATGCAGGGTAATAAATATTTTCAAATGTCATATAACCCTGGCAAAAAAGTATCTTTTGTGAATAATCCTATAGGACAACAAACGGAATGGGAATTGGAGATAACATGTGAAAAGTGTCTTGCAAAATTCAGTGTGATAGGGAGTGCTTATTTCTGCCCCTGTTGCGGGCATAACGCGGTGGAACATATTTTCAATGAATCATTAGATAGTGTTGAAAAGATGATTGAATCAATTGAATATTTTCATAGTATCCTTGAAAAAAGCTATGGCAAAGATAAAGCTGAATCAATGTGTAGATCGATGATGGAAGGAACACTTGGTGATATTGTCTCAGCCTTTCAAAAATATGCAGAAGAGCTATATAAGTATTTAACGCCTGACAAAAAGGTTCGGGTTAATGATTTTCAAATCATTGAAAAAGGCAGCAACTTATTTAAAGTGGCCACCGGAATGGGATATGACTCCTGGCTATCTCAAAATGAAATTGAAGACATAAATATGTTGTTTCAGCAAAGGCATTTAATTGAACATAATAATGGTTTGATTGATGAAATATACATAAAAAAATCGGGAGATTCATCTTATAGGGTAGGTCAACGAGTAATTATAAAAAATCAAGATGCTATCAGATTATTAAGACACGTTAGGAAACTGTCAGATGGGCTAGGTAAGTTCAGAGGAAAATAAGCCGCCAGAATATTTGGTGGATATTCCCTAGCAACGCAAAGATTTTCTGCGAGCATACAACAGTAATTAAGAAACCCGCCATTTTTGAACCGCTCCCTGTCAAGTAGACAGACTAAAAAACAAAACTTTTCCCTGGG
>CAYWFX010000074.1:2060-10167 GCA_964457945.1 uncultured Syntrophomonas sp. | reverse complement strand
GGGATGACATTTTCCCTGATGAGTTATACCATGACATTATCACTGATTAACAACATCCGATTCGTCCAAGCCTTGACAATAAATTCATATCCCAGTATAATAATTTTTGCATCACCTGTGGTGATTTGACTATCCTGAGCCAGAGTGTCGGAATTGGCAGACGAGCGCGACTCAAAATCGTGTGCCGCGAGGCGTGTGGGTTCGAGTCCCACCTCTGGCACCATGTTAAAAGCAACATTTTCACTGTTTTTCGATCGGGAGATGTAGTTTTTCGTTATGAAATATAGCAATTAAGGCATTATTGTCATTCATGGCAGCGATGCCTTTTCTCTTTTAATTTATAGTTAGGATGAGCCCAATAGAAAAGACAGTAATCGCTATCCCTACCAAAAATAAAGATTCTAAGCCCAAGCCTAGAATAGCTGCATATTGCTGTGTCAGAGCACGAAGAACAGTTCACCTGCCTGGAAGTACAGCAACATACCACAGATAATTAAGGACAATCCTGATTGGAAATTTGCTGACACATTTGCTAGCGAGAATCAGGTACGCAATTTGACAATCGCTCTTAAGTAGGCGTGGAGCATATATTAAGGCAGTCTCTTTATTGGCGAATAATCACCATTCAAGAATCTTGAGTACGTACGCTCAAGTACCTCCAGGAATCTTAATACTTCATCATAAATACCTAACTCCTTTAACAACTCGATATCCTCTATTTCATATAAACATATACTCCATCTATCACCATCTTTTTTGCATATTGTTTCATTTTTTTGCAGTTCCTTTAATTTGCTTTTCGTTATCTGTCTTGGAAATGCATCCCAGCCTTCTGCAATTGACAGGTGATCAATCATACATAGTTCATCATTCATTTCACAACTTAAAGAATGTGGAACTCCTGCTTCATCGTATTCGCATTGCATTCTGCAAAGGGATATATGTTTTAAGACTTTGCGATCGTCATCTCCATTACCCAATTTATCTAAATAGCTCATTATCATGGGTTCCACATAGACTTGATTAAAGTGAAAGGGGTCTAGTTCTTCGAACACCCTATACATGCATCCTTCCCACTCAGAACGCTTAAAATGATAGGTGCCAAAATCTGCATAATAAATATTGGGTTGATGTCCCCCATCATTTCTGACTATACGCTTGAATTTGCTAAAATTCTCTCCCCATAACTCCTGATAGTATTCTTCTAACTCTCCATCTTTACATCCCATACGCATCATGCAAGCATGACAGAAAATGAAGATCGGTATATGGAGAAAACGTACCCACTGTTCATCTCTTAGGATCAAATTTTCAAAAATAACCTTGCGAAGCTGAGCATCATCTTTCAAATAGGATGTATAGATCTCACTCGACAAAAATTGATTTACGCGTAGCACGGGCTCTTCTCGATACATGATCATTAGAAAGCTTTCCGTGCAAAAACCTATAAGCTTTTTAAGCAATTCTTGATTTCTCCGACCAATGTGCCACAACATTATCATAATAAGGCCACTTTCTTGCTCAGGAATGTGAGATCCTAAATCGTATAACGATGCAAAGAGCAGTTCAATGGATTCTTTCGTCTGTAAGAAGTCATAAATATAATTCGGAGCTCCAGTGTCGAGTGCTTTCTTCAATTCCGCTTTAAGTACCAGATTAAGGCTACTTTTTGAAATAATCTCAACAATCTGCTCATTATCTAAGTACGTTTCGCTAAGTCCTAGAAGCCAATTACCAGCATCCTCTTTAACGGCTTTGAGCGCTCGCTCTTCTCGATCTATATAATCGTGTGACTTTTCATATATAGCTTTCTCTCTGCTTACAGATATCGGCTCGCTTCCACACAAGGAAAGTATTTTCTGTCCAAATTCTTTTGTATAGCGCAATCCAAATTCCTTAAGAAGATCTGGAATACTATCGAGCAACACATCAAGGTCGACTTCCATACACAAATCATCAAGCAATTCTAGCTCAGATAGTATAGTATTCTTCAAACCTCTTTTTATCTTCTTAAAATAAGTGTTATAAAACATACTATACTCTTCAGGAAACACTTCTTGGAATTTTTTCATTGCTCGGTAATGATATACACTGAATGCTTCCTCATAATATTTATCAATGATGTCTTTTCCAGTAAAAGTCATACCCTTTTTAATACAACGGACAATAATATCCGGCAGATTATGCAAATCTGTGTATTGTGCTTTTAGATTGCCTCTACCCATATTTACGCAATAGTCCTTTATTTGTGTTTCTAAAAAACTATAAAGCGCAGGATGTCTTTCCGGTTTACAACAACGGAGCAAATGAAAGAATCTATGCAGGTAGCCACGTTCATAAGAAATATCTACATTCCAATTCCAGCTCCCATCGTATTCCATGTAGCTGTAATCGTAGTCGTAGTAGTGCAATATACATTGTTGGACTATTAGATCAACAACTCTATCACTGCAATGCATTGACTGATGCTCTAAGAGAAATTGTAGCTGATTATAGAAATTGCAGCATCGTAAAATCAACGGAATAGATCGTTCGCTGTTTTCTTTGATATGTGTATGTATAAAGTCCTGTACAGCCGGCATACTGAACTTTAACAGGATCGCTTCCTCTTCCTCACTGTAGAAAGACTTGATCATCGTCTTCTCCAGTTCTGCTATGCAGTCACCTAAATTCTTTACCATTGTTTGATCGCTGCAATTATGAATATATTTTTGATAGCAACACTCCATATCCATCAAAAGCATGGGAGTCGATGATATCAGCAAAAGCATAGCTACAATTTGTGCTTCTTGGGAGAGATCTAAAAAGATAGACTTCCAGAAGATACCTGGATTGTCAAAGTAGTCGCGCAATTCTTCATAATAGTCTTGAGGCGAACAATCTTTACCTGGCTCTTTATCTAGAAAGAGTGCCAGCACGCGCGGGTTATAATTTCGGTGATGTACAATCCAACTACAATTCATATACAAGTAATCAACATACTCATACTCAAGATTTGATGAATAGAGATGGCGGAATAAGATACTGGCCTTTTCGTCATCGCTATACTCTTCCATAGTACAAATTAATGCATATTGCTCCAGTGTTTCTTTAAGTGCAGGATGATTTTGTAAGCCTTGTTGCAGAATGTACTCTCTTGTCGTCAGAATCAAACGTTTTTTCGACTCTACGATACGCCTTATGAGTTTATCCAGTCGATTCTCATCATTTCTGCGTGAATGATACCCATGAAAGATACTGCCCCAAAAGTCATCCATTATTATGACTTGTTTCTTTTCGTCTTCGAGCCTAGCATAGACATCGTTAATTGAATTTGCCCATACAAATCCATCCAAATTATCTGGTTGCAGATATGCTAATGCCAAAAGATAGGCCATTGTTGTTTTGCCTACACCAGGCTCTCCCGAAATAACAATCACATGATTTTGCGACCACTTATGTAACGCCTTGCGGTAAACTCTGGTTGGGACAAAAACCTTGGATGTTTTAATGGCCTCTTTAAGTTCCTCGGCTGACTCTTTATAAGTAGCCCGATGCACAGATTCATTTAACGTTTTTTCAAATACATTAATGCTGGGCAGCCAAAGTTTCGTATAATGAAGCTCAATCCATTTATATGCTGGCTCTCCCAGAAAGCGGTTCATATCCTTTTTACTTAAAACATCGCTGGTACTGGTAATATACCCTTCGAACAGCTCTACGAGCTTATCTTTTTGTTTAGGCGTAAAGTCTATCGAAACACCCAAGATGTACCGTTCAGGATTTAATTTACGTACTTTAGGCAATTCAATATGTTGCAAGTCACGATACAGCCTCATAAAATCTTGTTGATAGCGTTTTGCCTGAACAATGATTTTTTTATTGCCATCAGTATACGAGCCGTCAATACCAGAATCGCGACCTTCCTTATATGTCTCTAGAAAAATGCCATCTCGGAGCTGGACAATATCACAAACCAGTTCTTGAAATTCCAGCGGTTCTAACAACGCATGAAAATCATAATTGGACATATTTTGCCCTCCCAATATGGTGTAGCTACTTCTTTAACACACAGAATGTCTTACCTTAATAGTATACAGCAAGTTATTGGTAAACTACCGTCCATATGTTGTGTCTCATTTATGTTTTCAGCCTCATTGTATTGCTGCTATGCCCTTAGCAGTTATGCAGTATTTATCCCTGATCCGGCTATTCTCATCTATTTCGGCTACTCCAGGGGCCACTCCTGACCATCCATTTGCAGAAAATATCAAAAGGGGCTTCAGCTTAAAAACGTCTGAAACCCTTTGGTAATTCGCATATACACCAAAAGCTGCGAAAAGAAAAGAAGGCAGGTACTAAATAATCTGAATATTTGATGACAGTTAATTTGTATATTCACTATTATACAAAAATAACAATGGGCCTTCGTAGGGGGATTCTCTCCTTACGGTAGCCACTTTATGTTTTGACATGATTCATTCGGTTATAAATTTAGAATTGTAATCCGCAATATAGAACGCACATGTACAGAGAACCGAAATAGATTTATCAATTTCTATTTTTAAAAGCTGTTTTCTTAAAATTTCAATCGATTCAGGAAGTAAGTATCCGATATCATCCGAAAGCCTTTCCATTTCGGATATGCACCACGCCTTGTCTATGTTCTGCCAAATTACCGTATTGCATTCTTCACGAGTAATTGCAAATTTTGAATAATCGTGATTTCTGTTTTCTTGATTAACTCTTCGTTTGTAGGTTCTTTCGGATAATTCATATAATGAAACAACATAATCATTATAGTCTTTGTCCGGAATTGATTTCATATGGTAAAATGCTTCCACCATCGGGTAATTTAAATACAGTTTGCCCATATCGGAGGATTCAACGAAAAATTGCGTCATTTCCAAAATTTTATCCGCCGAGAATCGCGGATCCTGCGGTTCCAAATCAAACACCAAAAGAATATCCGAATACCGAGCGTTAAATATTTCTTTTTTAATAGGGTCTCTTTCTCGTTCTTTAAGTAGTTGCAGTATATCAATGGAGGATGGGTCCCCATCGGAAAACATATCCGTATAAAGCACATAGATGTTTGTATTATATGACACCACCTTATGGCTATTGTCGATCCCATATATGTGCAGCAAATGTTCCATAAGACGTAAATCCGTCTTGGCACCTTCAACAAGAACAAGTATTTTACTCGTCTTATCCATTGAATTCTCCGCTCATATACAGTTTTTCAAGATTATGACCTTCTCGGAGTTCTCGGTCGGTTGCATTTGCAAGAGAGACCAATTTTTCCTTTGTTAAAATGAAATAGCAATCCGGACGCATTATACGATTGGTCAACAGATTTGTGTTGTGCGAGGTTAATATAACCTGTGTGTCAGTCATCTTTTCCAACATAGAAACAATGCTTTCAGCAAGCTCATAATGATAATATGCATCGAATTCATCAATAAACATAAGCGTAACTTCGGTAGAAGTTTTATACCAATAAAAAAAAGTATACAGAGCTTTTGTACCGCTTGATGCAACTTTGAAAAATGGTAACGGCGTATTGGTTTTAAAATATAAACGTTTTTGACCATCACTATCCTTTTTTATAATCAGATCTTCTTCTACTCCAGATTTTTGAAGAAAAATTTCAAATTCCGAAAGTATTTTAGGCTCAAAAATGAAGTCGTAGTAATCGTTGCTCTGCCTTTTGTATCCGATATATCTGTTTTCGTCTAAGTTTCTGAACCAAAGCATATTAGAAACATACCGCATCATTCTGCGGAGCGGATGACTGTCGTCAAGAACGGTATTATTCAGAACATATTTGAGAATGGAATCAACATCCTGGAACGCCCAGTTCAATGTCGGTGCAATTTCTTTTATTCCATCCGTATTACCCTTATTCTTTTTATAGTTGTATTCAAACAGCATCATCCCGTCAATAGAAACACGCTCATAAATCAACGCCTGTTTATTATCCTTGCGGTATATGTAGTCAACCTCTTGATTGTCAAATTTAAAGACATAATGGAATTCCGCATAATCGTTAAGGCTATTGACATTTAAATAATAATCGTACAATCCGGGAGTGACATTTTTGCTTGATAAATGAGAAACAATGTCAAACATTGCAAGCCCAAAATTGGATTTGCCGATTGAGTTTTTGCCGTACACAATAATATTGCTCAGTAGATTTTTAGTAATGCAAGTACTGTTGAATCTGTAATCACGCACATCGGAAAAATCCAATGTAATTTTGTCTTTAAAGTTCTTAAAACCCGAAACCTCAAATAGCTTCAACATTAAAAATCACCTCTTCGTATTTATTATATCCAAAAGAAATGAAAAGCCAACAATATCCGTAATATTTTTACGGGATAAACGTAAATTATTTTCGACAATTTCTATTCGAACAAAAAGCATTCCCCTTATATACGCAGAAAAAAGGGGGAAACCTTGAAAATACCGGATTTGCAAGGTAATTTTGGTGGATGCTTCCTCTTCATACCCCACCTAAATCCTTGCTAATGAAGATGGCTGAATTGGATTCCCATCTCAGCCCAAAATATGATAAATAGGCACATCTTCCTTCTTAGCTTTACTCTGTGCAGACTTTAGTAGCAAGGACTTCGCTTTGTTAGGCAAGCTTATCCACTACACCTAGACTAATGCGATTTCTGTTCGTCGGGTCAGAGGTTTGCCGCCAACTTTATTCAGATTCTGCATACCTTCGCCGTTCGGGACTTTCACCCTAGAGTCAGCGCCCATGCCGGGCGCACAAAAAAAACAGCCTGCCGACTGACTTTGTCGACAGGCTAAACGTTTTTCACTGACCCTATTTTATTTCTTCATTTTTTTAAAAACGTCGTCAGGAAGGGGCATATATTGGTCAATAGCCCCGATTGGATTCTCGGTTGGATTAATCTCGCTTTTATTATTGGTCATATTGGAACTGGTCCCTGTTTTTTTTGCGCTTTTCATTAAAATATCACCTCCTAATAAGTTCTATTCTTATTTTGCCCGCGTACTTTTTTTTATCTCGCCCACTTTTTGTTAAATATACGAGATAAACCTTTCAGAATAGATTAGGTGCAATTTACATATAAATTAAAATTGTGGATTTATTAATGGTTAAAGTTTTCATTATTGATAAATTATGCTTGAAATTGGTCCTTGTAATGCCAGTTCGATGTATTGCACGCGTGATTTGATCGTAACCCAGCAATACTTTTCCGCTTTTTATATTCACTATTAAATTACTGAATTTATATAAGTTCAGGATAGGAAATTATTACGACATTTGCCATTGGTCTGACCGTCATGCCACTAGGTGTCTAGATGGTCTTGCAATGGCACTTTTGCTATAGTTTAATTCCTACCAGTTCCTATTCAAGGCGAAAATCACTTGGGCTATTATTTTATTAGACAAGCTCCGAACCAAGCATTCTAAACATGAAAATAAGCGCTACTATCGCAGGATGAAAAGATCCGAAAATCTATTAACCAATATATAACTTGTCAAGCATATTGCACAAGTAGTTAAGCAAAATAGTGGGGTATCTAATTTACATCTTAAGCATTTTCAATTACTATTGATGCATTAGCTGGATAAGAGGAGGCATCAAAATGATAAAGGTTAATTTATCAAAATTCATGGGAATTAATAAAATGACCATTCAGGAAGTTCATGAACGTACCGGGCTAAATAGAAATACAATTTCCAACTTATACCACGAGAATGTGACCAGAGTAGACTTTGATACAATAGACAGACTCTGCAGACTGTTTGATTGTCAGGCCGGACCTGACAGCTTACTAGAGTATATACCGGATGAACTTGAAGTAATTGAAAAATAAATAATCTATCCTATAATCGTATTCAGGATGGCGAAGCCGAACTCCAAAGCAATGAGTACTATTATAATCCATTCAAGATAGTAAGAGTGCTGGATGTTGACTTCGTTGCTTAGTAAAGTATAGTTCTGCTGTATTACCTCCAATTTTCGGTTTAGACTTGCTGTCCACTGATCGCTGCGCAGAACCTTTAGGGTTGTCTGGTAAACCCGAGCGTAATAAATATCCTCGGTTATCTTTATCAGGTTTTCGATTTTTTCTCTCACTT
>CAYWFX010000074.1:0-1960 GCA_964457945.1 uncultured Syntrophomonas sp. | reverse complement strand
GCGTAATAAATATCCTCGGTTATCTTTATCAGGTTTTCGATTTTTTCTCTCACTTCTGTTATATCTGCAATTAACTGCATACGGGTGCCAATTATTTCCCGATAATGACGCATTTTGCGATAGCGGGACTTGGTCTCGGCCACTTCTATATCGTCATACATTTTCTCCATTTGCTTATTTAACACGTTGTCATAGTAGCGCAACTCTAGTAATTGCACATTAGCGAACTCTATTATGTCCCTTAGATCACCCGGATCATCCGGTTCGCAGATTAGAGCGGTATCCCAGGTAAGGATGGCAAAGTCCCCCTGACTATAGCTCAACCGGTTTTTTAAAACCTGTTCCCTCATCTGTTCACTAAAATCTATTCTCTCTCCCATCAGCAGGGGGACCGGATCTGGAAGCTGATCGGGGTGAGTGATGCGATAAATGGTGTAATCCTCATAGAACTGGGGATCTATCTCAAGGCTCTCCAGACCTGGTTGCAACAGTTTCTGCAGGTGTTTGAGAGTTTGGGTGTATATTCCATCAAGTCCTCTCTGCCCCGAATATCGAATTCCTAATTCTTCGAGATCATTATTAGATGCACTTGTTTCATAACTAAGGCATATACTAATAGCTCCAATATCAAATATTTTAGCCTGGGCAGTAAAAACAACGGTATCAGAATCTTCATCCATTGTAAAATTCCCCAATCTAACAAGCAAAGGTGGGGCCTCTATTTGTATTGATTTAGTTCTGACGCGCGAAAATCGCGCCCTGGATGGCATATGCTCGTGAGGGAACTGTCTTTCTAAATGGTCAAGATTGAATTCACGACCAGTCTCATATATACGATAAATAAAGAGTGAAAACATAGCCTTCTCTTCTCCTTTAAGCTTTCTATTCAGCTGGATCCTGCTGATTGCCTTAATTGTAGCAGGTGACTCCTTGCATCGCAAATTTGCTACTATTTGAAGTTTAAAATGCTTCCCTTTCGTATAAGCTAAGAGAAAAAGGAGGTACAACTATGCGGATTAGTGATTCCAATAAATTGGTAGGCAAGATTATGAGAATTAAGCCGGGCCAAGAAATGACAGAAATCATTGTAGATGTTGGCGACCAGCCTGTAACTGCAACAATTACGGCAGGTGCAGCTCAGGACATGAATTTAAAAGAGGGCGATGAGGTTTTTGCTATGTTTAATTCTACCTCGGTAACTCTCATTAAAGACACCAAAGACCCTCGCAGAGATTATGGCGTTTAATAATATTGAAAATTTGCCGAAAATAGTTTAAAATTGCTTGTAACTAGGTTGAGGGAGGAAAGAGGATGAAAAAGGAATATTACTGGTTTTTTGTTCTTATTCTAGCCGCAGCCGTAGTTGCTGGTTCCACTCTGGGGATTATAATGAATTATAAATACATCTCTGAACAAATAATCAAAGAGCGTGCTAATCAGGAATCGCTAGAAGCACAGGCGCAGGAGAAACCAGCCAGCAACTCGTTAGAAGTTAAGATTCCGAACCAAGATATTCCACCAAATATTCCACCAAAATCTACTACAACCTCTGCCACAACTCAGTCTGGCACAACCGTTTCCTCCGCCCCAGCCCCAACAAACGGAAATGGGAATAAGCTCCTAGTTCTATCACAGGCAGAAAAAAAAGATATTGAAATGATGTTAACCACAGTAGGAATACCAGCCAATAAGGATTACAGCCAGCGCATACGTGAATTTCAAGAAAAGAATACTCTCACAACTACAGGCATCATGGACTCCCAGACCCTGGGAGCTCTTATTAGTAAGGCAACTGTAAATCAGGTTAATCGACATATGGAACGTTAAGTCAACTTATAATTAATTTAATATTAAAGGGGGTCTCACCGTTGGTGAGACCCCCTTTGGTTTCCTCTTTATAACGGTTTAGTATACGAAGAAGCCTTCGCCGTTCTTGCGTCCAAGTTTGCCCGCGCGTACC
>CAYWFX010000073.1:0-10804 GCA_964457945.1 uncultured Syntrophomonas sp. | reverse complement strand
GGATTTTGCCGCCCTGCTGGACCTATGCAACAAGCGGTTATTAAAAGGCTTCAGGCAATTATTACCCGTATTCCCGCATCCAATGATCCAATTGAATTAACCAGGCTCAATATTGAGCATCTCCCATAAGCTGGCCGAACCAGGGTTTGGAAAATACCTCCTGCACGAAGCCCATGGCGACATCTTTTGGTACATTGAAGCATTCTATAACCGTAAACGGCGCCACCAGGCGCTGTGCTATCTTTCACCGGCCGAATTCAAACGCCGGTATTTAGCCAAAATCGCAGCTTGATTTCAAATTCTGCGTAATCCTGTGAATTAACGAAAAAACCTAACTCTGGAGTGTCTATTTATCGGGGATACCTCAATTATGTATACTTAGTTAAGGGGCCAAGGAACTAATCCTTGACCCCTTAACATTGCATCTAAAATTTAGTTAGATACTGGGCTACCTCCCAGGGAGATACTTGAATATTGTAATCCTGCCATTCCTTCATCTTGTTTTCTCTGAATTTCTCATAAATATGCTTACCCAAAGCACCCTTAATCAATTCATTCTTATCCAATTCATATATAGCTTCTATAAGACTGCCAGGCATACTCTCTATTGCCAAATCGTGTCTTTCCGAATCATCCATATGATAAATATTACGATCAACTGCTGGCGGAGCTACCATTTTATTAGCCATACCATCCAACCCGGCAGCTAGCATAACCGCCAAAGCTAAATAGGGGTTACATGTGGGATCGGGATTTCTAACCTCAATGCGAGTACTAATCCCTCTTTTAGCAGGAATTCTAACCAGACAGCTTCTGTTAGCTGTTGACCAAGCTATATTTACGGGGGCTTCATAACCCGGCACCAATCTCTTATAGGAATTTACCGTGGGATTGGTTACTGCCGAAAATGATCTGGCATGTTTGATAATTCCTGCCATATAGCTTCTCGCTTCATCACTAAGTTGATCCTGTCCATTTGCATCATAAAAACAGTTTTCCCCTTCTTTGAACAGTGATTGATGGGTATGCATTCCGGAACCGTTTATCCCGAAGACTGGTTTGGGCATGAAAGAAGCGTACAAGCCATGCCTCATAGCTATGGTCCTGACTACTAACTTAAAAGTCATTATAGCATCAGCAATGTGCAATGCATCCCCGTATTTGAAATCAACCTCATGTTGTCCAGGAGCCACTTCATGATGAGATGCCTCGACTTCAAAGCCCATCTCTTCCAGAGTATTATCAATATCCCGGCGAACATTTTCCCCTAAGTCCAGAGGACCTAAATCAAAATAGCTGGCATCATCATGAACCTGGGTGGTAGCCTGACCTTTTTCATCAGCCAGGAAAAGGAAGAATTCTGCTTCAGGTCCTACATTCATGGTGTATCCTAAGGACTGGGCTTCCTTTAGCACCCTTTTCAGGTTATTACGCGGACAACCAGCAAAGGGAGTACCATCCGGATTATAAATATCACATATTAGCCGAGCTACCTTACCATTTGAGGATCTCCACGGGAAAAGGTTGAAGGTATCTAAATCTGGCACCAAGTACATATCAGATTCTTCTATACGGGCAAAACCATTTATCGATGAACCATCAAACATAATGTCTCCATCCAGAACTTTTTCCGCCTGGCTCATAGGCACTGCCAGGTTCTTCATAACCCCCTGAATGTCCGTGAACTGTAACCTGATGAATCTTACGTCATTTTCCTTTAACTTACTCATTATTTCCTGCTTAGTGTATTTGCTCATGCTTATCTCTCCTTATCAATATTTTCATTTTCATCCGCAATAATGATTGCCATGGATAGGTCCTTAAGGGATATACTCCTGTTCATACTTTCCTTCTGCATCATTCTATATGCCTCGGATTCATCCACACCCAGTTTCTTCATCAATAGGCCCTTGGCTTTCTCCACCTCTTTACGGGTGTTAAGGCTCTGCTTCAACTTGCCTACCTCTTGCTTGATAGAGGTAAATCTGTTTTGATAGAGTAGACAAACCTCAATTACCGACAACAATGTTTCTTCACTATAGGGCTTATTAATGTGGGCCATCTCATCTAGTTGTCGGGGGTGAGAACTGTCTACCAGTACCAGAACATTACTCAGTTCGTCACCTTCAAGTATACCTGCTATCTCCTGGGTACTCGCGCCTTCCAGTCTGGAATCCAGAATAACTAGGTCAGGAAACATCATTCGAGCTTTTCTTAGTAAATCAGGTGCATTGCTCGCCTCAGACTGAACCAGATAACCATATCCGGTCAACAAATTTTTTAACCGGCGCCTGCTGTTTTCGTTACCATCGGCAATTATGATCCTTGCTTTCGACACAATTGTCATCACCTGCCTCACATAAAAATAGGTGCCCGCACAACAGTCATATTACATTGACCATAACACGGACACCCTCGCCCATCTGATTTATTATTTTTTACAAATTAATTATATAACATACAATTAATTTGACAAGGGGTTTTGTATGATAATACTGTATACCTCACCTAGGCCAACGCTACTCATTATTTTTGCCGTAAATCCTTAATATCCGCAACACTCTTCAGTTTCTCCAGATAGGCATTAAATGCCTTATCTTTCTGATCCTTTTCCAACTGCTGTTTAAGTTGGATCTTTATCTGTTCATAAGGCAAGGGGGTGGGAGCTTTCTTCTCTCCCGCTTTGATAATATGGTAGCCAAATTGGCTTTTAACTGCCTGCGGACTCAACTGCCCCGGTTGCAGTGCCAGCGCCGCCTGCTTAAACTCGGTCACGAAATTTTTGGTCTCATTAACCAGACCAACATCTCCACCCTTATCCTTACTTCCAGGGTCAGTGGAGTATTCTTTTGCCAGAGCGGTAAAATCTCCGCCTTGCTTTATTTTCCCCAATACTTCCCCGGCTTTTTGCTCGCTGTCCACTAAAATATGATAGATCTGGATTCCACCTGGCTCCTGAAACTTATCCTTATTATCATTATAATATGTCTGAGCATCAGCATCGCTGACCTTGGTGTTGCCCGCCACCTTATCCTCAAGCTTCTGGAATAATTGTGAAGTTTCAATTTCCAGGCGCAGATCCTTTTCGGTTATTTTCGTTTGCTCCAAGAACAACTTATAACCATCTGTTCCCGCCTTATTTTGTGATTGTTTAAAACTGTTGAGTGTACTGTCTGTTTCCTCATTACTCAACTTAATGCCTTGTTTTTTAGCATCTTGATACACCAGTTTCTGCAACAGCAGATCTTCATAGGTTCTATCCTTCAGGTTCTTTATGAGTTCTTTATCTTTTTCCTCATCAAACTTAACCCCCTGCTGAGCCTCGTAACTGACTTTGATCATTGCGTAGCGTTGGTCAAATTCACTCTGGCTAATCTTCTCACCGTTCACTTCAGCAATAGCCGGACTTGCCTGTTTTTGTGAATTACATCCGACAATGAAAAGTAATAAGACGAAGGCCAAGGCTAAAATGATTCTCTTCTTCATAATTTCCCTCCTAATTTAAACACTGCCTGTGATTATATCATAATTCTCCCATTAGACAATATAGCTCTGGATTAACCCTCTATGAATTCTTGTTAGGACTTATTTAGTTTTTCTCGAGCTTGTTGGAAGCGTTGCTCCTGCTCTGCCGTCTCCAATTTCAGGGAAGGTACTGGTGTAGGACGCCCATTCCGATCTAAGGCTATCATAACAAAATACCCTTCCAGGGCTTGTTTGATTTCCCCAATTCTTAAGTTCTCCACTTTCACCGTTACATATATCTCCATCGATGTCCTGCCTGTAAATATCAATTCCGCATCGCAAATTACCAGATCCCCTACCAAGATGGGTTCCTTAAAGACTAGCTTATCAACGCTGACGGTAACTGCATTACATAAGCAGTGCCTTTGCGCTACTACACCGGCGGCAGAATCCATGAGTTTCATGACTTCACCCCCATGCATGTTCCCTGCCGCATTGGCATGATAAGGAAGTACAACCTGCGCCATGGTAACACGAGAAGCTGAAGCTGATTTTGCTTCCATACTAACACACTCCTGTCAAATTTTTTAATCAACACTAATCTCCAAGCGCTCCCCAATAACAAAATTAATAACTGGAGTAGTCCTCCGTATTATAGAGGGCTTACTCCAGTTATTAATTCTAACATTTTTTATACTTACCTGCTTAACAAAACTTTACTCATTTCGCTTTTAAATTTGGGTCCAGAATATTGAGGTACAATAATAGGCAAATGTAGTTTTACCACTATGGTGTTGTGGTTAATAATCTGTAATTCCATTTGGTTATTCTTACTTTCTAGACATTTGATCATATTCTCTAGATTTCCAGATCCATATATATCACATTTAATATCACAATAGGCAAGAATATTTAGGTTTAGATATTTTGCTTCTTCAAGCAGTTCCACACTAATTATAATATGGGTATTCTCTTCTATCCAGATGTTCAAAATTTTTATCAACCTAACTATTAGAGCATTTACATGCTCTTCAGCCATATTAATGGTTAGATTATCAAAATCATCTGTTACCATAATTAATTTATAAGAATCAATTTGGCTGCCGACACATGCCCAAATCTTTTTATATAGTAATTCTAGGTTACTATACTGTGAAGTATCGACCATGGACATGCAATTTTCAACGATATCTTGAATTTGTTTTAATTCATTTAAAATAATCTCCATATATTCCGGTTTAATTTCATGCTCCTCAATAAACTGACAAAAACCTTTGGCACTAGTTAAGGGATTACGTATTTCCACCAAGGATCCGATAGCTAATTGTCCTGCTACTGCTAATTTCTCAGCTTTTAAAACAGTTTGCTCTAATTGATAAGTTTTTGTTTCATCTTGAATTATTACCACGATTTCTGGAGAAGCATACTTAATAAGCTCCGTTTTAATTCTCCAAACAAAGAAATCGTTCATATTACCATACTTAATTATTTTCTCTATAGGAATATTATTATATAATGTTTTTGATACAATATCGTTTATTACTTCCAACATACAATCTTTAGTTTTCTCAATAAATAACTGGCCCATAACATTAGCAGATATAATCTTATTAAATTCATTAAACACTATAATTCCTAAAGGAATCTTATCTAAAGGAATACTTCTTTGCACTTGATATTCTCCTCTCACTAAGCTAAGCCATATATTCCGCCAAATTAGAATACGACACCTTTA
Organism: uncultured Syntrophomonas sp.; assembly: GCA_964457945.1. GTDB lineage: Bacteria > Bacillota > Syntrophomonadia > Syntrophomonadales > Syntrophomonadaceae > PHAA01. Next base: position 5,604 of record CAYWFX010000073.1, on the reverse strand, counting down.
ACCTATAAATAGACTTATCATTATTGCCAACTTTTTCAACAATCCCTACCTCAATGAGCTCTTCCATAACTTTAGCTATCATCTCGTAGTTCATGAATAAACGAATGGAAAATCCTTTCAGTGTATCACGGGTATGCGGATTAGCTAGAAAAAACGATAATATCTCTATTCTAATTATAGCGTGACCTATATTTTGATTATCGTAGGATCCTAGAGGCATCACTTTTTTACTCCTTTATTGCTCAACATATATTTTAGATCTTTAGCACCTGTCATGAAATAACTGCATCAAGCGTGTCGATAGATGGCATATTTATTCCATTACAAGCCCTTAGGCAAAAGAACAAATTCGCAATAATCGTCACCAAAAGCTTCACATTTCACTTCTTCACAGATTATTTCCTCTTTCCATGCTTTAGTAAAATATGCAGCCAACCTACCCTTGCCGGAAGCACAGGAAGCTTTTGGTGAAGTGGACAGTTTATTGTCCTTGAATATCTCGGCTAAATATGAACCGTATCCTCTAATAACAGCCCTTTTATTCAAGTCATCAAACTCAAATATTTCATAACGTATATTTCCCAATCTAGCTATGGTATTGAGTAAATGCTCTATTACCTGGCGGTGATTGTCATAATAACTCTCGATCTTATCGTATTCTACCAGGCTTGAATAATAGGTAGATTCATATAAAACCCGATCCAATATGTGGGGTGCGTAATCATAGATAGTTTTTGCCAAGATACCAAAGGCATTAGTCGATAAAACAATTGCCCGTTCTCCAGCAATAGAAATATTATCGCCATCTCTGGAAAGAATCTCCCTGATCATCTCCCCGGGATAGATTGTGCCCTGGCACCAATTTGGGTCAGGAGACTCTTCAATTTTCAGCTGGTACTGGCGCCCACTAAAATTACCGACTATCCATCTGCAGCTAAGCATACGTGGACATACTTGAGGCAGATTCTCCTCCTGCGCTGTCGTACAATACTCATAGAACGCACAATTTTGCTTGTTTACCTTTATGTTTACTAAGTCTCCACCATTTAAAAATTTGTAGTCGTCTTTGTTTATAAATCCCTCTTGGTCCAAAAATTCAATTAAGGCTTCACATAAATCAATAGCATTTTTAGAGTCAGGATTAAAGCTATTCCCATATTGATTAAATAATCTTTCTATATAATTATCACAGGTTATCTCTAAATAGTTTTTTCCTCCCATAGGAACGTTGTCTGCTAACTGACTAACCCCTAGAAGGAGATTATTAATAAACTTAGATGAAAATTTCCCCTTATTCATTTTCCCCCCTCCTAACCGGCTAAATTCTGCATAATTATCAGTCCAATATTAGAATCTATAGTATACAAAAGTTGTGAAGAATCGAATTTACCACTTTTCATTTTTCCCATATGCAAGGCTCGCATTGGTCTTTCTGGGGATCCAGTATAGTACATTCGAATAATTACGTCATAAAGGTGGGCTGATAACTTAAACATAGATTCCTCTAACACTTCATCAACCATAAGGTCCATTGTAATAATACCTGCTTTTTTAAGAAGCTTAAGACGATAGCGGTGGAATTCCATTATTTCCTGCGGATCGCGTCCCAAAAATAAAGTGGACAAACTATCTACAACAATCCGTGTAGGGTAGCCATTTTTCATACTCTCCAGCACTTTTTTTTCTAAAGATAAATACTTCTCTAGTCCATCTTCACTCGAAAAGTAATTTTTTCCCGTAGATTCCAGACTATAAGCATCCACAAATATCAGACGCTCGGTTTCTTCGTATGGCAACGGATGTACGCCATATTGTTTTAAGGATTCTCTCATATCCCGAGGAGATTCATCACAACAAATATACATACAATTATCTCTGCATGCCAGCGTCTCCTTTACAAATTGACAAGCAAGAACAGACTTGCCTACCCCACTGTTGCCCCTTATCATTATCTGCGACCCATAAGCTAATCCTTCTCCTATCAAATTATCTATACCGTTTATTCCAAAGAACCCCATTTTGCTCATAATCATATTCCTCCTAATCTTTTAAACACAGACATCCCATTACTGTTTATTTCAGCCAAATGTACACCAGAGATATATTTTTGCCCCTTCATTTTACTAACTTCAAGAGACCGATATCGCTTGCCTTGCCGGACTGTTGACGATAACAAGATTTCCCCTTGAACTAAGGGCTGGATTATATTTTTTAATGGTGAAATTACTCCAGCTTGATCTTCATTTAGTATTAGAATTGTTGTACAATCGAGCATATTCAGGTTATTTAATAGCTTCCTAAATAGGGCTTTGAGAACTAATAAATTATCGCTATACTCCACAAAGGTATTCACAAAATCTATTACTACTCGTTGAATGGAATTTATTTTCACTTTGTCTATTAGATCAATGATTACTTCTTCAATACTAGTGCTGGAAAATGTCCTGTCTATTATGAGAACATTCTCATTTGCAAACATTTTCTCAAGATTATCATCTTTATTAAATGAATTAACATATTGATTTACAAAATGAGCACTTTCTTCAGTGACTAATAACAAGCCTTTTTCGCCCTGCTTTATTCCTTCCAATAGATAATGAATTCCCATTACGGTTTTACCAGTACCCGAGGCACCTTCAACCATAATTGTGGAGCCTTTAAAAAAGCCTCCACTCAAAATGCTATCCAGACCCTCGATACCACTGCTTAGCTTTTCTGAATAAATAAATGGTTCTTTATTCAACGACATCTGTATATCAGTAACACTGATAACTTTCAATCCATTGTCAGCAAATTTGAAAGGATACTTACCAGATATGAAGTCCTGCCCTCGAGATTTAAGCACCTCAATATAGCGCCTTCTAGAACGGAAAGACTCATCAAAATGTAATCGTATTACGGTATCCACCAGAAATTCCTCAAAAGAGGCCTTGAATGCACAATAATCTTCAACTTCTTTAATTAGAACCGATGTTAATCCCATTCTTTTCAATCCATTACATAAACTATAAACTGATTTCCGAAGCTCACTCATATCACTTAATTCCATGCTAAATTGGGTAACACTATCTAGTACTAATCTCTTGGCAGCTATCTCACTTACTATCCCTTCCAGGAAACCCATAGTATTATCCAATATTACTTCCGGAGAAGTACATATTACTCTGAGCAGATTCTGCTCCTCAAGTTTGCGTAAATCCCACCCATAATTGGCAGCATCTCTATATAATTGCTCCGGGAACTCCTCAAAGCTTATAACAATGCCTGGTTCATTCATTTCAATAATACCTTTATAAATAAATTCCAAGCCAAAGGTTGTTTTCCCAGCTCCCGGAACTCCTTCGACTAGAATAGCGCTATTTTTAATAAAACCACCATACAAAAGATCATCAAATCCAATGATTCCGGATTTTAGCAGCATATCTTACTCTCCTTCTTAATTGTATAAAGCACATATAGAAAAACCTAAGTAGGGGTTTCCTTACTCTTTCCCCCTACTTTTTATAATTTGACAAATCCTTACCTCGTTATTGATAAAAATTCATAATCTAAAAAATAAGTACCAACAATGATAATTCAACCCTAAATAAGTAAATTCCTTTATAATATGCCATGAATTATCATACAAATACCTCGCCTTTATTAGCTTTATTGACCATTTACGACTTGTTTTGCCACGAATCAGCTCATTAATAAAACAAAAAAGTCTCTCCTAGAGAATATTTTCTTCAGGAAGATGATCACATTTATAACGAACCATGTATAATTGGGCATAAAAATAGGGGTTCCCATACAGGAACCCCCTCAGTTTTTATTTATCTACAAATTTGGCAAGTATTTTATACCGCGCCTTGAGCACGCATAGCTTCTGCTACTTTTAAGAACCCAGCAATGTTTGCACCAGCTACTAGATTATCTCCAAAGCCATATTCCTTAGCTGCTTCGCTGGACTTCTTGTAAATATTAACCATGATGTCTTTCAGTTTGGCATCTACTTCTTCGAACGTCCATGAATATCTTATGCTGTTCTGGGACATTTCCAGAGCTGATACGGCTACTCCACCTGCGTTGGCAGCCTTGGCTGGGCCAAAGAGTACTCCATTATCTTGTAATACCTTAACTGCTTCTGGAGTTGAAGGCATATTAGCACCTTCTGCTACTGCTATGCAGCCATTTGCAACCAGAGCCTTGGCATCCTGCTCATCCAGTTCGTTCTGCGTAGCGCTGGGCAGTGCTATATCGCATTTAACAGTCCATATTCCGTTACCTTCGAAATATTTAGCGCTGCTACGTTCTGCAACATAATCACTACATCTTTTTCTCTCAACTTCTTTTATACGTTTGATTAGATCCAGGTCTACTCCAGCTTCATCCACAAAATAACCGGCCGAATCGCTCATGGCCACTACTTTGGCGCCCAATTCCATAGCCTTCTCTGCAGCATAGATGGCAACGTTGCCAGATCCAGATATTACAACGGTCTTGCCCTGGAAAGATTGTCCTTTGGACTTTAACATTTCATCCGTAAAGTAAACCAAGCCATATCCGGTTGCTTCTGTTCTAGCTAAACTTCCGCCCCAGGTTAGGCCTTTGCCGGTTAACACGCCTTCATAGGAATTTCTGATTTTCTTGTACTGACCAAACATGAAGCCGATTTCCCGGCCGCCCACGCCGATATCCCCGGCGGGAACATCAGTGTCAGCGCCTATATGTCTATACAGTTCAGTCATAAAACTCTGACAGAACTTCATTATTTCGTTATCTGACTTGCCCTTAGGATCAAAGTCACTGCCGCCTTTAGCTCCGCCAATAGGCAGACCGGTCAGTGAATTCTTAAGTATCTGTTCAAAACCTAAAAACTTGATTATCGATAAATTAACTGAGGGATGAAGTCTTAGTCCTCCCTTGTATGGTCCAATGGCACTATTGAATTGAATTCTAAAGCCTCTGTTCACCTGTACTTTTCCACTATCATCCAGCCAAGGCACTCTAAACATGATTTGCCGTTCTGGTTCTACTAATCTCTCCAGAATTGCACTCTGGACATATTCAGGATGCTTTTCAATTACCGGCCCCATTGCTTCAAAAACTTCTGTTACTGCTTGAATAAATTCAGGTTGACCTGGATTCGTTTTCTTAACCTTTTCCAATACATTTTCAACATAAGACATTTTTTGCATTCCTCCTTCGAAATACTCAATTATTCAACTGTAGGCTTTGTTTACTATGCAAATTATAAGTATTATTTGTCTAATGTAAATAGATTTTGAACAGATATATTGTATTCATTATTGTATTCATTATTATGATATCATTCATGATTCTAAACCTGTACCGAGATAGACTATACTTTCCATTTTTCCCTATTTTGGCGCAACACAAGCCTACTTTTCTGCTGTGTCCTATTAGGTAAATTTGTGTGAAACTACTCTACTAGTCTTGTTACCTTAAACCGCTTTTAACCATGCTTTCTCTAAATCTAAGCAGAGCTGGATCTGTGATTGCTACAGATTCAAACAACAAGCTATCATCCGAAATAGCAAATCTTGCCCGTCCATCTTCGAAAGCAAAGTTTGTCGCAAATTTTACCGCTGGTCTACATAA
>CAYWFX010000072.1:0-11303 GCA_964457945.1 uncultured Syntrophomonas sp. | reverse complement strand
TTATTGCTGATCACTTATCTACGTAAGGGGTGACATTTTCCCTGATCATTGACACATGAATAAATCGAATTTATCGGATTTTGTTGGAACCACTAAAAAATCTACATACTTTAGAATGCGCAAAATATTTGTAGAGCTGCTTATTTATACCCGTGATTCAATGCCTGCTTAATGCTATACTTGGGGTAGTTCATTTGAATATTGACAATAGTGGGAGTGGTATATATATGAAATATCTACTGGTTCTGACTGACGGTATGGCTGATTATAAAATTGATAAACTGGGAAATAAAACCCCATTACAGTTTGCTCAAACGCCCAATATGGATATGCTGGCTGCAAGTTCAGTCATTGGCCAGGTGAAGACCGTACCCCCTAATTTCCCACCTGGAAGTGACGTAGCTAATCTATCCGTAATGGGTTATGATCCTCGTAAATATTATACTGGCCGCTCCCCCTTGGAGGCTGTAAGCATGGGGGTTGAACTGTACGCCAGGGATTTGGCCCTGCGCTGCAATCTGGTGACCCTTTCCGCAGAAAAAGATTTTCGGGATAAGACCATGCTGGATTACTCGTCAGGGGAAATTAGCTCCGCTGAATCCGCTCAATTGATAGAAGCAGTGAAAAATGAACTCGGCAACGATATTTTTAACTTCCATGCGGGAATCAGTTATCGCCACCTGCTGGTGTGGAAAGACGGGCTTGATAAGTCTCTGACCCTAACGCCCCCACATGATATTTCAGATCGTAAGATTCTGGACTATCTCCCCGCTGGTGCAGATGGAAACTTATTGCTGGATATGATGGTACGAAGCGAAGAGATATTAATAAATCACCCCGTAAACCAGGCTCGAATGGAGAAAGGGCTTAATCCGGCTACTTCCTTGTGGTTCTGGGGCGAAGGCAGCAAACCTGCTCTGAATAGTTTCAAGGACAAATACCAACTCCAGGGCTCAGTGGTATCAGCCGTTGACCTGGTAAAAGGCTTAGGAATTTGCGCGGGATTGACTCCTGTTAAAGTAAATGGAGCAACCGGAGGTATTATCACCAACTTCGCTGGAAAGGCCAGGGCTGCCCTGGATGAACTGAAACGGGGTCAGGATTTCGTTTACCTGCATATTGAGTCCCCTGATGAGGCCGGCCACCAGGGAGAATTAGAAAAAAAGATCTGGGCTATTGAGCAAATTGACCAGGAAGTGATAGGTCTAATAATATCTGAACTGAATGATTTTGATGATATTCGGGTTTTGGTTCTGCCTGATCATCCTACTCCCCTATCGCTTCGCACCCATACCAGCGACCCGGTTCCTTTCATGCTATTCGATAAGAATAATCCCTTAGAGTCAGGATACATCAAATACGATGAAGAAACTGCTCTCCAGGGGCGTTTCTTTGATAATGGGTATGAATTAATGGATTGCTTTATATTAGGGAAGTAAGGACATGTCAAGGGGACGGATATATAGTTTGCTTTGTATAGCTCACTATATATCCGCCCCCTTATTTACTTGTCGCCCAACTAGCCTTTGGCCTCTATGATTTAGCGATGTAACTTCAGGTACTCTAGTACCGTTTCCCCCATGGCTTCTTTTGAACTTACCGTACTATGCAGAACAGTCCGCTGATCCAGATCCCTGATGCCAGCTGGAATAGGGATGTCCGTATATTCCGAAAGTATTTTCAGGATAGCAAACTCATCCTTTCCCTCTAGTAGTTCTGGCTTCAAAATCGCCTCAGCTACACTTTTACCAAACTTGAAAGGGCTGGCGGTTGAAACAATTATGCTTGGAGTTTTATCGCCTGTGCTTAAGACATATTTGTCATAAACATTACGTGCCACCGCTGTGTGAGTATCCAATAAATATGCATCCTCTTCCCAGGTGCTGCGAATTGTCTGCTGGGTCTCCTCATCGGAAGAGAAATCAGCCCAGAACAAGACACCTATCTTATCAAAGGCAGCTTGGTCAATCTGATATTTACCTGCCGTTTTCAGCTCCTCCATCCAAGCCGATACTGCTGTAGCATCATGACCGGTGATCTCGTAAAGCAATCTCTCCAAATTAGATGAGATCAAAATATCCATAGAGGGTGAGAGAGTTTTCGCAAAGGTTCTGTTGCGGTCGTAAGCCCCGGTGCGTATGAATTCAGTCAAGACATTGTTAGCGTTGGATGCACAGATCAGACGATTAATGGGTACACCCATTTGACCTGCATAATATGCCGCCAATATGTTACCAAAGTTGCCGGTGGGCACTACCACATTTATTGCTTCCCCGCTTTTCAATTGCCCGCTCACCTGTAAATCAATATAGGCCGAAACATAGTATACAATCTGCGGTAAAAGTCTGCCCCAATTTATAGAATTAGCTGAAGACATCTTTATCTTATGCTGAGCCAAGATTTCAATGAAGGACTGGTCAGCAAATATCTTTTTAACTCCATTCTGAGCATCATCAAAATTGCCTTCTACCGCAGCGACAAAAACATTATTTCCGGTCTGGGTTATCATCTGCCTTTTCTGGACTTCGCTTACCCCATCCTGGGGGTAAAAGACCATTATCTTCACCCGGTCTATATCCTTAAATCCCTCTAAAGCCGCCTTGCCCGTATCTCCTGAGGTGGCCACCAGTATCACGATTTCGTCTTCTTCCCCGGTTTTCTCCGCGCTAGCAACCAGCAGATAGGGCAATAGCTGTAAGGCCATATCCTTAAAAGCGCCGGTAGGCCCATGCCAAAGTTCTTGAATGTAAACCCTATCAGCAATTCGTACCAGGGGAGCAATGCGTTCATCATCAAAGCTCTGGGAGTTATATGCCCCATTAACGCAGTTACTTATCTCTTCTTTCGAAAAATCATGTAAATAGTAAGCTAGTATTTCACAGGCTCTTTCCTGGTAAGTCTGCCCCGCCATCTTTCGCCAGTCCTGTTCAGAAATTTTAGGTACGAAATCAGGAACAAATAGTCCCCCATCCGGTGAAATGCCCATTTTTATAGCCTCTGCCGCAGTGATTGAGGAATACTTACCCCTGCTGCTAGTATATTTCACTTGCTAACCCCCTCATAATGATCCCATCCTTTTCCCTACCCAACACTTACATTATTCTATAACGAAAACGCATCCGAATAAAGTGCTGTCCGTAAATTAACTATGAAATTCACCTTTTTTGATTTTATCGCTCAGCTTTCCTGTAGAGAATAGAAAAAAGAAATGTTTTTGTATATCATATAGAGAGCATGTACGTCAGCGATCAGAAACGTTAACACTTTCAATAAAATTAAGGAGGAAACCCACATGGCTCAGTTAATAGGCATAATCCTTATTGCGGTTCTGGCCAAGCTGCTCATGGATTATATCAAACCAATCGTTAAAAAAAGCAAGCCTGCCCAGAATGGTGATTTCATTGACATCAGTGAAAAATGGATAAATGCTGATGAAATGCCTTACCAAAAAAATGATTACCTCTTGGACAAGCGTGAACTAATAATCTTCCAAATGTTGCAGAGTATTCTGAATGAAAGTAACTATTGCGTTTATCCCCATCTGCGCTTGGCTGATCTCCTGAAGGTGCCCGCTGACACCCCCAATCGTCAGGAATATTTATACCGAATTAAGGAGCGCAGCCTGGATATGGTGGTCTTCGAATCAAACCAACTTAAGCCCGTGCTGGTCATTAAGCTGAAATCGCAGGATGATGGCAAGAAACAGCAGATAAATGACGAGTTTACTGAGAATGCCCTGAATAATGCCGGTCTGAAATCCATGAATATAAGCTTAAATAGCCCGCCCAGTAGAGAGCAGTTCATCAGCAATCTACATGGCTCGGGCTTAAAACTATGATAATTTTTATTGTTGTACTCTTCAGTGCTCTTCTAGCGCTCATTATGTGGCTATGGGTTATTATGGAACGGCGGCTTTCACCGCATAAATCCACAAAAGTATTCTGGAATCTGTCGGAACTGCCATTCACGAAAAAAGTAGAAGGCTATATATATGCATCCCGACCAGATTGGTATCTTAAGCCAGTATCCTGGCCCTGGTTCATGCGCCGTTTTGTGGTCAATGAATCAGCTGATACCTATCATGGCAAGTTAATGACTCAAGCAGATGCCTCTAAACTGATTAGCCTTAAAAGACCGGTAGTCTTAACCGATCTGGATCATGTGATTCCTTATCCGCTGGCCAGGAGCATTATTCTGCAAGATCCGATTCCCAGCCTGGCAGTTATGGAATGTCCCTGTAGGGCCCAAAAAGAAGATGCCTGCCTGCCTCGAGATGTTTGTCTGGTGGTCGGCGAGCCTTACACATCCTTTATTATTGACCACCAGCCTGATAAAGCCAGAAGAATTACCGTAGAGGAAGCCCTGGAAATTATTGAAGCCGAAGAAAAAAGGGGCCACGTCCACACCGCATGGTTCAAAGATGTAATGCACAACCGCTTCTACACCATATGTAATTGTTGTTCATGCTGCTGTTTGGGGATGAAATCATATTTTCGAGGTGTACCCAGGCTGGCCCACTCGGGTTATAGCCCTGTAATTGATAATGAGACCTGTTCAGCTTGTGGAAACTGTGCCGCAACCTGTCCATTCCAAGCAATTGAAGCCGGTACCGATTTTCCAGTGCTTAATCAGAGCCTGTGCATGGGTTGTGGTCTCTGCGTCTCCCACTGTCCAAGCGATGCGCTCAAACTCATTCTTGCTCCTCATAAGGGCATACCATTGGACATTGAACGACTGACCCAATAGGAACTGGTCAGAGTGACCTGATTTTCATAATATGGAGGATGAAATGCAATTAACCAAGATAAACGGCAATAGCTATTACCTACCTGCCCCCACCAACATAGGGGTATTTCAATTCAAGGATAAATACACCCTTTTGATCGATACCGGGGATAACAACCAACAGGCCCGGAAAATCGCGGAAATAATCCAGGTTAACAACCTTAATATAAAATACATAGTAAACACCCACAATCATATCGATCATTCGGGTGGCAATGTATTCTTTCAAGAGCACTATCCCGGAAGCCTTATCCATGCTTCTGAGGATGAAAAACTGTTCCTGGAGAACGGCTATCTCTTCCCTATGTACTTGTATGGTGGCAGCCCTGTTAACGAGCTGTCCCGCCACTTTCTTAAAAGCAAAAAAATCAGAATTGACGAAGTAATTACTGCAGGAACATGCAAAATCAATGATGATAAGTTTGAGATCATTCCCCTCCCCGGTCATGCCCGGGGCCAAATAGGCATTGGCACCCGTGATAAGGTATGTTTCCTGGGAGATTCCTTGTTTAGCCGAGAGATAATCGCCAAATATTCCTTTCCGTTTCTCTTCGACATTAAGGATCAACTCAACACCTATAAAACCATCGAGGAACTGGACTATGACTTTTTTGTGATAGGACATGCCTCTCAAATCTATAGTCTGGCTGAAATCAACGATCTGGTAAAATTCAACCGGGACAATCTGAAATATTATCTGGATCTGGCCTTAGATCTCTTAACCCAACCCCATACCCGGGAAGAACTTCTGGAAGAGATATGTATTCTGGAAGAACTACAGCTCGACTTCAAAGAATATTATTTCTCCCTCTCTACCATCGGAGCTATAATCGCCTATCTTCACGATCAGGATGACTTAAACTACCAGCTAGAAAACGGCAAACTATATTATTATAAAAAGTAAAAGACCCTCCCGAAGAAAGGCCGATATGCAATAAAAACAGTCTTTATCCCATTACATAATTAATTTTATGAGCGGGTAAGGTCAACAATAAAACTATATCCGTGATGTTCAAACCCTACGGATTTATAGAAGCGATGAGCATTCACTCGCTTAAGATTACTGGAAAGAGCAACCTTGTAGCATCCACTATCTCGACAGATTTCTAAGGCGAATTGCATCATTTCGGTCCCAATGCCTTTCCCCTGCCATTGAGGGTGTACTGCAACGTCCTCAATTACTCCCGAAGGAGTCCCCAAATGTCCAAGGTTATCCATAATGAGTAAAGTAAATGTCCCTACTACTGTGCGATCAGATTGAGCAACATAAAGCCTGTAGTCAGGATAACGCTGCATTTTCCTAAATATCTCAAGAGCTTGCTCACGCGTAAGCACTTCACCATTGTCCATTAGAGGTTGAGAATACAGAGATAAAACTGCTTCTAAATCACTTTCCAGCGCTTGTCGCATCAATATCTTATTCATAACAAAACACCTCTAAAATTCCATAACTGCATATTAATGAAGCTTGTTAAAAGTATGCGTATTAGGCCCATTGCTTTCTTCATACCTTTTGTTGGTAGCAATAAGATAAATGATCTCAAATACGCCAACTGTGTTAATTACAAGCAGCGCAATATACCATCCCACTTGTTTTAGACGTGCTGCCCTCCACAGAGCTAAGCCTTTCCAAACAACTGACCAGGTAATCAAGGGGTATAACACCATAGGGGTTTGAATCCATTGTTGGATATGAGACACAAAATCACCTCCTATTATTAATACCATACCCAAATTATACATATTTTTAACCTGTTAATTTCGAAAATATTAATATAATAAATATCAAACCAATTACTGATATTATTCTATAAAGGCGCTTCGCAGTTTTTTCATCCATATTTTTTCACTCCTATCAAATTGATAATGTGCAAAACAAAGGGCTTTCAGGATATGAAAAACCTTCCTATTTATCTCCGCTTATTTATCTCCGTTTCCTTATCCTATTTTTCTCCAAAAGCTCTCGTGGAAATTCAGATTCATAGGTTTTAAAAACCACTCCTTTTCTTCATCTACCAATCTTAAAGTATACAACATTGATTTAGAAAAAACCTAGCGGTCTGGTTTCAGGGAATTATGTTTTACGCCACTTGACCACTAGGTTTTATTCTTGTAATTACTTCAATATTGCATAAACTTCTTTTTTCACTTGATTATTTCACGCTCTAAATATATTATAGAATGTGATAATATAATAATGGGAGGTATTGAAATGGTTACAATAATATGTTCCTTTACTCGGGCTTGAATTAGCTAATGTAAATTTCAATATGAACGGAGGAAATAATCTATGCAGGAAGTTTATGATTTCTTAAAAAATTGTGGGAACTATTATCTGGCAACGGTGGATGGTGACCAACCAAGAGTTCGCCCCTTCGGAACTGTCAATCTCTTTGAGGATAAGCTTTATATTCAGACAGCCAAGGTCAAGAATGTTTCAAAGCAAATGATGGCAAATCCAAAAGTTGAGATTTGTGCCTTTAATGGCGGTGATTGGATTCGGATTCAGGCAATTGCAGTTGAGGATGACCGTGTGGAGGCCAAACAGAGTATGCTTGATAATTATCCCGAATTGCAGAATATGTATTCCGCCACAGACGATAACACGCAGGTATTGTATATGAAAGACGCCGTTGCCAAAATTGCTTCTTTTACTGCTGCCCCCAAAGTAATTAGGTTCTGATTTATAACCCGATAACCGGATACATGAATATATCGATGTTCTGTATATGGGTAAGATGCACGAATGGAGGTATTGAAATGGTTACAATAATATGGGAAACATTACTTAAAGAAGAATATCAGGCTGAGGGATTGGGAATAATTAAACGGATCTGGAATGATATGAAGCAATTTGAGGGCTATATAAAACATGAAATTTTAATTGATGCCGATGACCAAAACCACGTCGTTATTACAAGTTGCTGGACTACGCGTGAATTAGCTGACAAAACTGTAGTCAATTATTCGACTTCCGAGCCAGTTCAGCTTTTATCCCCCTTACTCGCTGGACCAAGAAAACGTATCGTTTTATGTGGAGAAATTTAATCATATGAATAATGTTCCTTTACTCGTGCTTGAATTATCTAATAGCAGAAAGCTTAAGAGACCATCTGGAATTCGAGAAGCGTATCTTTCTGACCCATTAGAAAACAGGGAAACATTTCTTGATTTTCTAAAACAATTGAAACATCCCTATCTAAAATATAATAGTTTGGATACGCTTGCTATTAACCTTGACAAAATCAAAGATATACGCGAAGCGGTTGAACAAATTGTTTTCCAACTCACAAATAAGAAGGAATTCGAGCTAAACTATATTACTAAGTTGAATGAAAATGCTAAAGATTGCTGTTGGTGTTATCAGTTAAATCAAAATGGTACTTATTCGGATGTTTTTCAATCAGGTACTTTAGCTGGAATGATAGCTTCAATATGTGTAATGGAACTTGCTAAATGCGATGTAACACGGGTTAAAACCTGTTGCCGCACAGCATGTGGTCTCTATTTTTATGATACAACTCGCAATCGTAGTGCTCTCTGGCATAATGAAAATCCCTGCGGATGGCGAACACGTTCCGAAAGAAGAAAATAAGATATTACTTTCGTCTTTTAGTTTTTTATCATAAGTTAATATCGGTACTTTTATTCAATTTATCATTATATATGTTTTTCCAAGGCAATAGGCATGGAATTCTTTAAGACAACCCATATATTTCGTCATTGTAGCTTTAGAAATCTGTCTAAACTCTCTGTCCTCCTGGAAATCCTTAATGGCAAATTTAAACAACAAAAAAACCACTCCTTTTCCTCATTACCAACGTTAAAAATACACAACATTGATTTTGAAAAAACCTAGTGGTCTGGTGTCAGGGAATTGTGGTCTTAAAATATCAAAACATTATTAAGCCCTCTAAAACCCTTTAAAACTCCTAAATATAGATAAATGGTCGGAGTGACTGGATTTGAACCAGCGGCCTCTACGTTCCCAATGCCGATAGCATCGCCTATATACTGGCATCTGTACAGGTATTCGTTGTTTTAGTTCCATTACTTATTTTTATGTTTATTGCTTGTTTTTAATGAGAATTACTGACGAACTTATAACACTTAAGTCAAGAGACACGAAAACTCCCCGGAAAATTATACAACCGAGGAGTTAACCCCATATGACCCTACTATTTTATTTCCTGAACTTTACCAGCACTAATTCTAAACTCACCAATAACTGTCTTGCCATCTACGGCATAAAGCGGAATTATCTTACCCTCAGCAGGGAATGCCTTCATCATTGCTATAGCTTCCTCCGGGGTCTTGGGCATTTCCCCGTTTAAATCCTTAGAAAGAACATAGCCTGCGGTTCCGTCAACGCCAATTGCTTTAACTAAATCCGGCTCTTGTTCAAGTGAACAATTTGCACTTGAACCATAGGTCTGCCCATATTCGTTGGTTGGAAAACCTGAATCAGTTGTAGTTGAGGTATTCCCTGGTTTCACTTGAGTTGGCACTTGGTTGGCAGGAACTGTAACAGTTGGCGTAGGTTTGTCCTTTTCAGATCTAACTGAGTATGTTTTTCCATCTGTACTGACAACTATGTTTCCGTTCAAATCGGTTCGGTAGACTTTGGCCCCTGCTGTTTGTAGCTTGCTCAGCGTTTCCGCTGCGGGGTAACCATAGGTATTACCAGTTCCCACTGATATCACGGCTACCTGGGGCTTAACCAATGAGATAAAACTAGCGCTGCTGCTGGAAGTACTTCCATGGCCGCCAACCTTCAGTACATCTGCTGAGATATCTCCGGCCAAGGTTTTCTCTACCGGAGTCTCTGCATCGCCTGTTAGCAAAAATTCTATATCCCCACAGTCCAGTCTTGAGACTACCGAGTAATCATTTACATCACCCCATGTCTCATTTGCCGTCATAATCTGGAGGGCAACATTGCCCCAGTTCAGCGTTTGCTGGTTATCTTGCTCCCAGGTGCAGCCCTCAGTTTTAGCAGCTGCCGCATAGCTATTATATATTCCAGAGGTGGCCGTTTTGCCGCTGTCGATTATTTTTTCAACTTTAAAGGCATTCATTACGTCAGGCAGCCCCCCGATATGATCTTCATGGGGGTGAGTGGCGATTAGTAATTCTATATCATCAACCCCCCGGGCCTTCAGGTAGTCGACTACCGTCTGACCATCACCAACATTCCCGCCATCAATGAGGATATCATTGTGATTAGGGAGCTCTATGTAAATGCTATCCGCCTGCCCGACATCAATGAAGTGAACCATTATTTGGCTGATGGTAGGTAGTGCAGTAACTGATCCGGAGCCTGGAACGGATAGTATAGTGATTAGTTGAGTGTCTTGATTCCAAATAACCGTACCTCCAAATGCCTCTCCCACGAAACGAAGCGGAGCTAGGATGCTACCGTTTATGGCTTTTGCTGGTACATCCAATGTTTTCACCTGACCATTTATTGTGGGAGAAGTGGAGGCTAACGGTAGAATAACAGTAGTACCACCTTTAATAGCTGTCGCACTCTGAGCACCTTTATCCCATGTTACAGTTGCCCCCATAGCTTCAAATATTGCCCGAAGGGGTACAAGGGTTCGACCGTTATCGGTGACCGGTGGTACCTCAAAAGACATCTGCTGGCCATCCAGGGTAACTGTTGGGGCTGCAAATACTGGTGTAGAAAAAGCAAAAAGCATTATAATAGCAAGTAGAATTAGTAGTTTGTTAGACCTAAACACAAAATTTCACTCCTTTAACATTCTTCTCTAAAATTACTTCTACATTTTCCCATAAATTCCTGCAAATATTTAATAAACCTAGAAACATTTCTCAATGCATAAATTGTGGACTTTTAAACAAACAGAAAAGCTAAACGAGTATAAAAGCCAACAGTTGGAGATAAAGCGCGAACTCATGGGAGAACAGAAATAAAAAGAAGAAAAGGTGTGGAATTGAAGCGTCAACGTGATCCTTAGGAAGACGATCTGGTATTCTGCTGGCTTGACGAAAGCTGGTATGCTCCTAACCACTTTTACCGACACCTACAACGATTATATAAGAAGCACTGCTATGAAAAATTGTCAGTTCATGGTTTCCGACACACCTACGCAACATCAGCAGTATCGCTGGGAGTGGATCTTGCTGTGCTGTCAAAAAATCTTGGTCACGCTGACGGGGTAACAACAGCTATCTATTTGCATAAAAAGCAGCAGCCGTCAAGCTAGAACAGGCAATGCTTAGAAAGTAATTACTGACGAACAAGATAATTTAGTGCAAAAATAAAAAAATACCGGAAACTAAAATCCCGGTATTTAGGTTCTTTTTAATGGTCGGAGTGACTGGATTTGAACCAGCGGCCTCTACGTCCCCAACGTAGCGCTCATACCAAACTGAGCTACACCCCGACGCAAGGAATATTCTATAACAGAAAGTTTTTTTAGTCAACTATACATTGTTCTTGTGTTGTTAATCAGTGATAATGTCATGGTATAACTCATCAGGGAAAATGTCAT
>CAYWFX010000071.1:0-11817 GCA_964457945.1 uncultured Syntrophomonas sp. | reverse complement strand
TACGGATAAGTTTAACGTCTCCTTTAACATCTTTTATGGTTCCTTCCAGGCTGATTGTGTAGAGTCCGGGATCCTTGGTCAACAGGGTTCCTAAGGCCCGGGCGAGGCTTCCTCGCTTCATCACTGCATCTGGGTATACTTGCTTGCCATCCTCTGACAAGCCGATCATTTCCGCAGCCAGAGCAACTGCCATTTCTTTGGCTGCCCAGTGGCTTTGGTCCATGTCTTTAAGTGCGGGAAGGGGGACCCGGTCTTTTTGAGTGGATAATCTCATTATTAGGGCTATTCCCTGGGCTCTGGTTAGTTTATCTTCGGGTTTATATGTTCCATCGGGAAATCCGCTTATATAGCCAGCTTTGGCTGCGCTCTCTATGCTAGCTGCTGCCCAGTGATCAGCTTTTACATCGGGAAACCTAAGCTGTTTCACTGGGGTATTCTCTAGTCCGGCGGCCTTCACCAAAACTACGGCTGCTTGGGCTCGGGTCAATCCTTCTTGAGGCTGAAAGGTTCCGTCGGGAAAGCCTTTTATGATACCTTTTTTGGCCAGATAGCTAATATATATGGCGTTAGCTTCAGTGGATGGGACATCATTAAACTGTGTTAATAATGCCGGGGCAGATTCGCTTTTGGTCACCGCCTCTGCGGCCTGGGCAGGATTTGCCAGAGCTAAAGATACACTAAACAGAAATAGCATTATCGTCCCTAGCAGTCCTATTCGTTTCCTAATTATGTCCATTATTTACCTACCTTTCTCACAATTTTTCTACAACTGGTGAATTAACAAAATCTTCTATAGCTCTTCCAAATTACATATAATTTCAGCATTCTCCATAAAGTGGCATATTTCCTGCAAGGCTATTTATTTTTTTTGTATAAGGAAGGGAAGCACCTAAAAACCATATGCCTCAATGCTTACTTACAAATTATTATTTATTGCAGCACCGTATTTTTTTGGTCTAATGTTCCTGTGGTCTAATGGTCTTACCATTAGACCACAGGTAAATAAATACCTGTTCCTGATGTTTTTTCAAATTGACCATAACCTTTCGCGCTCATAAATGTCCCTCTTGCTATGAGCGAAAAAAAGAAGCAATAAAAACGATCAGAGCCAGGATGGAGACAGCGAAACCGAATATGCCAATGGAAGCATGGCTAATAATAGACTCGGAGTGGCTAGACTGAATAATCAGGGCTGAACTAACTAGGCCACCAGCAATTATCAGGCTGGCACTGACGCGATTAACGAGCTTGATCATGCTCCTTTTGGCTCCGCCGCTAAAGCTGATCTGTATGTTCATGTTTAATTTGCCTTGGTCAGTAGTCTTGAGCAGCCTATTGAAATTAGCTGGTAGAGAGGTTAGGGGCCGTAAATCCGAATAATATTTACGGCGCATATAACCGTAAATATTTCCAGGCTTCATTTTTTCCTGCACCACTTTTTTCGCCATAGGCCCTGCCACTTCCAAAAAATTAAAGTTTGGGTCCAGCTTCTTGCCGACACCTTCTACTGTAATTAAAGCTTTCATTAAGGAGGTTAGATAGGATGGCATCTTTAGTTGGTAGCGGTAAGCAATATCCAGAAGATCCTTTCGAATGCGATTCATGTCCAAGTTGCCAATACGTGAAGCGGAGACCAGCTCCACCAAATCCGAAAAATCTTCCTGGAACGCATCCATCTCCACAGAATCAGTTATAATCCCCATATCCTCCAAGGTAGCTACTGCCTTGTCCATGTCTTTGCGATCAATACTCAAAAGCAATTCACCCAAGCTATTCAGTCTTCTCTCGCTCAGGGCGCTGACTTCACCAAAATCGATAAAAGCGATATGATCTTCATCCACTACCAGGATATTGCCGGGGTGAGGGTCGGCTTGAAAAAAACCATGCAGCACAATCTGCGATAAAAATGCTTCTGTTCCGAGCCGCGAAGTTTTGCCCCGATCCCAGCCGCGCGCCTTGATCTCATCTATGTCGCTTAATTTGATCCCTTCAATATAGTCCTGGGTTAAGATTCTACGGGTGGTGTATTTCCAGTAGACCCGTGGAATAATAACCCGTTCATCACCGGCAAAGTTCTGGTAAACTCGTTCGGTATTCCGGGCCTCCCGATCATAGTCCAGTTCTCGCAGCAATAGCCTGGCATAATCTTCCAGCATGGCCACTAATCCCAGTCGTTGAGCTTCAGGGGATTTTTTCTCTGACAACTGGGCCAGCTCAAGCAGGATTTCCAGGTCACTTTCCACTATTTCCTCAATATTGGGACGCTGAATCTTAACAATGACTCTTTCGCCGCTTTTCAGTCTCCCCATATGAACTTGTCCTATGGATGCTGCTGCGAGCGGCTCGATATTGAATTCCGCAAATATTTCATCAGGATGGCCAATTTCCTTTACCAGCTGATCTACTACTTCCTGATAGGAAAAGGGCTGTACCTTGTCCTGTAATTTTTCCAGCTCTTCAATGTAAGCAGGTGCAAACATATCCGGTCGGGTGCTAAATATTTGTCCCAGCTTAATAAAGGTTGGCCCCAACTCGCTTAGGGCTCGGCAAAGCCTATCTGCTAGGATGTGGTCGGATTCACGCCCGCTGTCTTTTGCCTCCTGCCGGTTTTGCCGAGGTAAGAGCCCGTCTAAGCCCATCAGCTTGACCAAGTAACCCAGACCATGTTTCATAAAAACCCTTACAATCTTCCTATAACGCTTGAAATGCTTTAAATGGCGCATTTTATTACTATAACCCAAACCGTGCACCTCCTCTTCTAGTACTATTTCGCTACTTATAATCTTACTCCTGCCTGATGACACCAAAGGAACTCCGGAGCAAAATTCCGTTAAGAACAAAACAAAGGGGACATTTCTATCTTGTCGCTTGTTTCTACGACATGAGAGAAACATCCCCTAAACTACCTGTTCTTATCCGTACCTATATATGATACCAAAGGATCCCCGGGGATACTGCCAATCGATGGCACCAGGACGGGGACAGACCACTCGGCAGGTACCGCATTCCAGACAACCTGCGTCATCAAAGCTTATCTCTGAGTCCTTAAGTTCGGAAGCAGAAATAACGTCTCCATGCTTCCCCTTCAAGGTATATAGACCGGCTGGGCAAGCAAAGATGCAGGGTTTGGTCGGACAGCTGGCACATATTTCTGGGTGCAGGGTTATATGGTGTTCTTCATCATCGACGAGGAATTTATTTCCCGCTAATAATTGCTGCAGGTTCAATCGTTTCACAGTAAGCGTCCCCCTTTCCACGCGTCCCCGGCCAGCTGAGACCATCTGATTGGGCTGGATTTTACCCCGCGCATCATTTTACCTAGCAGGTGCTCCGGGGGCCTACCATCAACGGTAAAGGCATCTGCTGCTAAGTCGCTTATTAATTGAGGGTAGGCTTCGTAGAGACGACGGGTATCTAAAAATTCAGGGGTGTGACGATAGGCTTCCATAGTATCCCCAACCCCGTTCTGCTTCAGAAAATCCGAGTATTGGCTCAGACCCTGCTTGGAAAAATCATTGCGCTCCCGGGCTTGCATTACGGTCCGAGCTGCCGCAGCACCGGATGCAATGGCCAAATCCATGCCTCGCACCTGATAACCCAGATTAATTACAAATCCGGCCGCATCTCCGGCCACTAGGATGCCAGCCCCGAAAAGCTCCGGCCTCATCTTTAATCCCGCCTCCGGTACTAGATGAGCGGAATATTCAGCCACCTGTCCTCCTGCAATTAATGGAGCAATCAGAGGCTGGGATTTAAAGTCTTCTAATAGTTCGTTCATTTTATATTGATTTCCTTGTAGATCCGCCACGTTTACTACTAATCCCAGCGAGATACTGTCCAGGTTGGTATATAGAAAACCGCCGCCCTGCATCCCCGAACTGCAGCTGCCCACGAAAAGACAGGCCGCACCTTGCTTATCCTCCAGCTGGAAACGTTGGCTGATCGTATCTGCCGGCAGTTCAATGAGCTGTTTGGCCCCGGTAGCCACCTGCCCAGCCAAGAGCGCTTTACGCAGACCAGCTCTTTCAGTCAAGAGTGAGTTAGCGCCATCAGCTATAATCACTACATCGGCGCGAATTTCGTCTTCACCGGCACGAACTCCTACTACCCGGCCATCTTCAAACAGCACGTCATCGACCCGAATTCCACAGGCCAGCATTGCTCCGGCTTCTTCGGCCTTATTAGCCAACCAGGCATCGAATTCGGCACGCAGGAGGGTGAATGAATGAACCGGAGGTTGCAGCCAGCTTTGATCCTGACAGGTCATGGACACGCTGCGCTTACCGCTCATAAAACTTACAGTTTCCTTAACTACTGGTCTCTGTAACGGGGCTTCTTCCCAGAAACCTGGAATAACTTGATTTAGAGCATAGCTGTACATGCGGCCGCCAAACATGTTTTTACTGCCGGGTGTCTCTCCTCTCTCAATTAGGAGTACGTCCAGCCCTTCCTGCGCAAGTAAGTAGGCCGCTGTACTGCCGGCCGGACCTGCACCGACAATAATGGCTGTAAACTTCTCTTCCGCCATAACAACACCCCACTCTATTTATTCAACGCTCTTTTAAGTTCCCGGGTTAGTTCAGGCAGGACAGTATATAAATCTCCTACGATACCGTAATCGGATACTTCGAAGATAGCTGCATTTTCATCCCGGTTAATAGCGCAAATAAGACGGGCGTCACGGATGCCGGTAACATGCTGTATCTGCCCGGAAATCCCCACGCCGATGTAAATGTCAGGTTTTACTTTTTGCCCGGATAGGCCTATATAGGTCTCCTCAGGCAGCCAGTGCAATTCTTCAGCAATAGGCCGGGTGCAGGCTAGTTCCCCGCCCAAAACATCAGCCAGATCTCGGGCTAAAGCCAGGTCTTCCTCTTTTTCCAGACCCCGCCCCACACATATAAGCACTTTGGCATCGCTTACATCGCCCGATTGCTTGGACTTGGGCTTGCGATCCACTATTTTCACCAGCCCTGGAGGCCCAGCTGCAAGTTCTCTTACCTGTCCTGTTCTATCTCCCGAAGGAGTTGCCGGTGCAAAGGTACGGGGAGCTATAGTCGCCATCTGGGGGCGAGTTAGGCAGGTAAGGGTTTGCACCGCTGCTCCCCCAAACACCAAGCGTTCCATGACTAGCTTCTTACTAGTTTCATCAAACTGCAAAGCGGTACACCCACTGCATAATCCCGTATTCAGGCACGCTGCAATGCGAGCTGCCATTTCTTTACCACGTGCTGTAGCAGCAACTAGAAATATATCAGGGTCTTGCCGGCGAGCCTCTTCAACAATGATAGGAATATAAGCTTCCAGGGGCTGATCCTCCGCCAGGGGAGCTAAGAGCAAAACCTCGTCTGCTCCGTGCGCGATGTAATCCTCTGCCAATTGTGGGTCACTCCAGAGAAAAGAGGCTACTTTCGTGTCCAGCTTTTCAGCCAGGCCAAGAGCGACATTCAATAGTTCCAATGTTCGATCGCGATTATCAGCTAAAATCCAAACCCCAGCCATTCATATCACTCCCTCTAACTAATGTTACCGGTTTTCAATATGACTTCCACAAATTTACGGATATCAGCTCCATCAGAGCTGAACTTCACACCATTTCTTTCCATAGTGCTGGCCAGGATGCTGACCGTCTGTAAGCAGGGTTCAAAACTTTGTCCCAGGTCAGCTGCCTTGATGTCAAACACCGGTTTTTTAGAAGCTGCCAGAGTATCTTTCAGCCCAGGGATTCGAGGGGTATTTATTTCGGGTAGAACTGTCACTAATGCAGGGAGGGGTATGGCTACTACTTCGATTCCATCATCCAATTTGCGTTCGGCAATAATCTGCGCTCCATAAACAGTCAGCTTACTAACGCAAGTAGCACATGGTATATTCAGCGCCTCTGCTAAGCGTGGCCCAACCTGTTGAGCATAAAGATCGCCAGAGCCTTCACCGCAGATAATGAGGTCGTACTCTAGTTGTGAACGAATGGCACTGGCCAGGATAGATGCGGTTTGCGATGGTTCGAGGGTGTCAAAAGAAGCATCATTAACGAAGTAGGCTTTTTCTGGACCGCGGGACAGGACGTCTTTCAAGCTTTTACGGGCTGCGGGAGAGCCTACCGTTATCGCCGCCGTGCTGCCGCCGTGCTTTTCCTGCAGGCTTACCGCCTCTTCAATGGCAAAGCGGTCGTAATCGCTGATCCGGTAAGATGCCCTATCCAGCAGCAGTTCTCGGGAACCTGGAGCTGTCTTAATGTCCGCTTGATCGATGACCCATTTAAAGCAGGTTATGATTCGGAGCATCGTTCATCACCTCCTATTATTATTTCAGGGGTCAAGGAAACCTTCCTTCATCTAAATTCTAGGGTGAAGCATTTACTTTGTCAACAATTAATTTGTATGCCAAGTATTTTTCATGATTCAGCTGTTCCAATGTTTTGCAGCATCTGTTTTAAAACCTCGGCCTGTTTTTCATCTATACTAAGCAGGGCTTTCTGATTGGCGTTAATAATTGCCTGGGATAGTGGTTCTTCTAGCTTTCGGCCCGTTTCGGTCAACATCACCTGAAGAGCACGTCGGTCTTTAGGGTCTACTAGTTTTTCAATCAAACCCCTCTGTTCCATCCTATCCAGGATGCCGGTAATGGTTGAGCCATCCAGGTAAAGCCGATCTGCCAGCTTACGGGCGGTTAGACCATTTTCATCCCAAAGGCATCTTAAAACCGCATATTGACCAGGGGTGACCCCGTGCGGTGCCAACTCCGCCTTAAAAAGTTGATGTACATTGTGTTGTGCTTTGGTAAGCACGAAATTAAGGCATTGTTCCAACTCCATGCCTATCAAACCTCCCTTTTCTGCCAACCTTACTCGTCCGATTAGACAAGCCTATTGATTTTATTCTATGTAATAATTTTTTATTAAATTCATGTTGTGGCGTAGCTGGATATAAACCCAGTCCATTCAACTTGCCGCCTAGACCTCTTCGTCTGCAGGAGAGGTTTTCGGTGGAGCCAACTTCTTCTTAACTATGCCTTTGCACAGGAACACAAGCAGTAGGATGACAGCCAAAATAGGTATAATTTTATGCAGGTCATGTACGCGAAAAATATAAAACCCCACCCCACCGTAGACCATAGTTGCGGGAATCAAGCCAAGAGCTGTTGAAAGCACAAAGCTCCACAAGGAGACCTGGCTCAGAGCGGCGGTGGCAGCTATCACGGCGCTAGGAAAGACCGGAACCTGATGGGCTAAGACGATACCCCAAAAAGCTATACTGGAATTTATTTGGTTGGTATTATAGCCCCAACGCCCCAGGATTTTTTGATTGAACCACTCAGATCCGAATTTTCGGCAAATCCAGTAACAAATTACCGATCCTAGCGTCGCACCCACTATGGATAGCAAAAATCCCATTTTAAAACCAAATAGTATGACCGCCATTGCTACTAAAACCGCGTAAGGAAAAACAGGAACAGCAGCTTGAACTGTAAAAAAGACTAGGGCAACCACCGGGGCCAAATACCCAAATGATCTAATATATTCAACAAAAAATTTCAAATTATGTAGATGATGCACTTATTAATCCTTTCCAAATAGAATATTCATTGATAGTCCCTTATAGATGATATTATGATTTGCCCCTTTCAGCAAGTATAGTCTGAAATCCTCATCAAACCCTTTGAACGCAATAAGACCCTTGCGGGCCTTATTGGCAGAAACAGTAAAACCTTCCTCTGTTCGCTAAAACAATTAATATCAATAATAAGATATTTACCCGGTTGATGTCTGCAGGGGACGGATGGCTAGATAACGGGATATAATAATAGCCGCATCTTCATTCGAAAACATTCTACGAATGGAAACGGTCTCATAAGAAGCCAGATCCACAATATGGTGAAACGTATTGGCCTTTTGATTTTGGTCAAACAGCAATTTAACCCGTGGTTTTTTGGGTTCAGTTGTATTTTCTCCCGTAACCAGAGCAGTATCTCCAGTAGAAAGAAGCACTACCGTACCTACCGGACAAATATTAACATGGACGAGAAGTAATTCGATTATGGAAGCTGAAATTTGCGTACCTTTACCCTGTTCAATGATATCCAGGGCTTCCTGGTTGTTAAAGCCAGATCGGTAGGGGCGATCCGATACCAGAGCATCATATATGTCAGCAACTGTTGTTATTTGAGCAAATTCATGGATAGAATCTCCCTTGATCATCCGAGGATAACCATTGCCGTCTAATCGTTCATGGTGCTGGAGGGCAACATGGGCCGCAAGCAGCGAAACCTGTCCTGAACTTCTAATCATATTAAAGCCTTCCCAGGGATGGCTCATGATTATTATTCTTTCTTCGTTATTCAAAGCACTTGGCTTATTCAGTATCTCAATAGGGATTGTAATCTTGCCGATATCATGAAGCAAAGCACCTAAGCCCAGTCTTTGCAGTTGAATTCGGTTGTATCCCTTGCTAAGCCCTAACATAATGGCCAGAATACATACATTGACGCTATGTTGATAGGTATAGTCATCATAGCTTTTAATATCAGCCATACCTACCATAGCATTACCATTAGTAATTAATTCATCTATTATGCAGTCAACCTGCTTCTTCACGGCTCCTATCTGTAATCGACCAGTTTTCAAGCACTTTTGGTAGCTGTTTTTTAATGTATGGGTTGCTTGCAATATTGTAGATTCACTTACCGGTGAAAGTGATTCTTCCAAACCCATCTGATCATCCACAAAAATGGCCGCAACGCCCAGTTCTTTTATCCGCTTTATAAAATGTTCGGTCAGAACCTGCCCACTAGATAGCAGTACCCGTTGCTCAGCATCAATTATGGACCGCCCAACCACCATACCACTACACAACTCACTTACCGGAAGCCGAATCACTGACCTACCCCCAAACTAAACTTTATAAATAAACAATCAACATCAATTGTAATTAATTATACGACATATTCTTCCTTCTTTCACCAGCAATATTATCTTATACCCTACCTTTCTCCCCATATCTCCAAATTTAAGTAAGGAATACCTTCTGAGTAGTCGAACACCCTCAATAATTGAGGAGGAAAATCGTGTCCCAGCAGAGAATCAACATTTTACTATAAAATCTTCTTATCCATTATATATGTTGGATAAAGCGAAGGAGGCGAATTCTTATTATACTTATCAAACATCTGTTTCCCCTACTCCTTTTCCTCTTTTTCATAGGCACATTTCGTTGTGAGGCAATGGCAAGTCCGCCCGTAGAGTGGGAAAAGACTTTTGTCGGGAAGGGTGATAGTGGAGGCATTTCTTTGCAAATATCAAAAGACGATAGCTATATTATAGCCGGTGGTACCAATTCCACCTTCACGCACAAATATGAAAAAGTTTATATCAATGGCGGGGACACCTGCCTGATTAAATTAGATCCTAAAACAGCACGAACGGAAAAATACCTATTTCGAGGTTATGGTGGAAATTGGGCTAATTCCATCCAGCAAACCACCGATGGTAACTATCTAATGGCAGGCTGGAAATATGCCGACCGTACCATGAACAGCCGTTCCGATTTATACCTGCTAAAAACTGATATCTCAGGGAATCGTATCTGGGAAAAAACGTTGGGGGGCAATAAAGATGATTTTGCTTACTCACTGCATCGTACAACAGATACTGGATTTATAGTATGCGGCCAAACCGAGTCCAATGTTTCTGATAGCGTGGATGCTTATCTGATTAAGGTAGATATTAATGGAAATAAGGAATGGGAAAAAACGCTGGGTGGATGTGGATATGATAGGGGAGATTCAGTTCAGCCAGCTACTGATGGGGGTTACATTGTGGCGGGTTCTACAGACTCTTATGGAGCAGGTGGCCTTGATGTTTTTCTGGTTAAAACGGATTCCAGCGGAAACAAAACATGGGAGAAAACCTTTGGTGGTATGGGCGATGACTGGGCCAATTCTGTCCAGCCAACGGCAGACGGCGGCTACATTCTGGTTGGTTGCACTAGATCTTATGGATCCGGTGGAATAGATATATATGTGATAAAAACTGATTCTCAGGGAAATAAACACTGGGAGAAGACGCTGGGTGGAAGCTACGATGATAATGGCGAATGTATTCGCCAAAATTGTGATGGTAGTTATGTTATTTCCGGCTCAATAGGTTCCCGATACGATCCCGGCGATGTTTTCCTGGCCAAGCTAAAAGCTGAAGAAAGCAAGCCTATCGCGCAAGATAATATACCAGTCATTATCAATGACAATCCTCTATCAACTCAGCTAAATCCATTTATTAGCAACAATCGTCTATTTGTACCTATTCTAGATCTGGCAGTTGCTGTTGCAGGTAAACTGGATTGGGATGCTGAGACACAAGTAACTACGTTAACCTGCCGAGAAAATAGTGTGCGCATGAAAATCGATTCATATAACGTAATAGCCAATGCGCAAAATGCAGACAGGGATACACGCTCTCAAATTATTAATGGGCATATTTTTATACCCTTAAGATTTGCCTGCGAGTCACTCGGATTTTTTGTAACTTGGGATACCTCCTCCCAAACCGCCTATATTGTTACGAAATAGAAGCTTCCACGCTTTAACATGAGTTAGATGAGTTAGACATCCCCTTCTAAATTATATAAATTTGACATGCTTTTCACTCAATTATTATATATAATTAACATAACTTCCTGACTTGTCATCATTTACCTTCGTGCCATTAAACCTAAGTTTAGGATGACAAATGCAGGAAGAGACTATGTTTTCATCATAATCAAGGAGGTGTATTGAGTGAAAAAACCAGTTCTATCAGTTGTTCTTTTTGTTGCGCTACTATTTGTATTTGGTTCCACCCTATCCTTCTACTTCGCACTGGCTCCAGCTTACGCCCAGCCCGGCGGCGGTGGCGGCGGCGGTGGCGGTGGCGGTGGCGGTGGCGGCGGCGGTGGCGGTGGCGGCGGCGGTGGCGGTGGCGGCGGCGGCCCCAGCGGCGGCGGTAGCCCCAGCGGTGGCGGTAGCCCCAGTGGTGGCGGTAGCCCCAGCGGCGGCAGTATGCCCAGCGGTGGCAGTATGCCCAGTGGTGGCGGTATGCCCAGCGGTGGCGGTATGCCCAGCGGTGGCGGTGCCAGTGGTGGCAGTGCCAGTGGTGGAGCAGCTTCCGGTTCCTCAGCAGGAGTATTCGGAGGTTCGTCCATATTTAATGGTGGTATAAATGGATCTGGTGGTGCCTCAGGTGCTAGTATGCCCGGTGCTTCCGGTGGTCAATTTCCCGGTGGCGGTGCAACCGGCGGCCAATTCCCAGGCGGCACTGGTACCGGTGCTGCTGGTGGTCAGATGGGTTCAGGCGGAGCCGCTGGCGGCGGTTTTGGCACGCCAGCATTTATTCCCGGCACCCTAGTTAAGATTCCCGACGGGATGACCCTTGATAAAGTAAGCGAAAACTTTGATGCTAATAAATTTGGCGTTAATCTACCCACTAACATGACATCCGATCAATTTGGCAAGGTTTTAAAGGGTGAGAAGACAATGGATTTCCCAACCCAGGAGCTTATGAAAGGCTTGAACCCTGGTAAGTTTGGGCCAATGTCTCAGCCATATCAATCAGCCCCAGGTGCAGGTATGGTATTTGATAACAAAGCTCAAAGCGGATTTGGTAGTTTTCTAAAACAGGCTTCCACAGGTCAACCTGGACACGATTGGATTGCTAAGGCGCAAAGCCTGGAGGCTGAAGGTAAATACAAGGAAGCAGCCGAAGTTTTAAGTGATCCGAAGGCACCCTTTGCCAATGTTCCCGGTGCCCCACCTAATGTTTACAAAGCCATGCTGGAAGCCAAAGCT
>CAYWFX010000070.1:0-11820 GCA_964457945.1 uncultured Syntrophomonas sp. | reverse complement strand
TATTTAATTGTATTATTGTTATTTATTGTTGGGTCTTTTTCAGTGGTTTCGAACCGTCCCCTGTGCTTTTGCTTATATATGCAAAATAATTTCCCCTAATTACATGAGCTTCTCTAGTATCTCATCAGGAATAGAAAAATTAGCGTATACATTCTGCACATCATCGTGGTCTTCCAGCGCATCAATAAGTCTCAAAACTCTGGCAGCCATCGCTTCGTCATTGATTTCAACAGAAGTTTCGGGCAGCATTACAATACCAGCTTCCTCCAGGGCAACTTCCTTTTCCATAGCTTCCTTTACTGCCATGAAATTATCCGGGGAGGTGATGATTTCAACGATATCATCATCTTCTTTTACATCGTCTGCCCCTGCTTCAATAGCCTGGAGCATAAATTCCTCCACATCCACCTTGATATTATCCCTCTTGATCTCAATCAGACCTACCCGGTCAAACATATAAGCCACACAGCCGTTTTCCCCCAGATTGCCATTATTTTTGGCGAACAGATGTCTAATATCAGAAGCGGTACGATTACGATTATCTGTGGCGATATCGAGCATGACGGCTACCCCGCCCGGAGCATAGCCCTCGTATATGAGTTCTTCAATCGCATCGCTTTCTAATTCACCAGTTCCTTTTTTTATAGCCCGGGTAATATTCTCATTGGGCATATTTACTGCCTTGGCATTTTGCACAGCCAGTTTCAGTTTGGAGTTGCCAGCCAAGTCCCCACCTCCAGAACGAGCGGCCAGGATGATCTCCTTAGCCAATCTGGTGTACTCTTTACCTTTTTTCTCATCCGTTTTGGCCTTTTTATTTTTTATGGTTGACCATTTATTATGTCCCGACATGTTAGTGCCTCCTTGCTTTATTCTTTACCAGATACCGGGGATCATTTTTTTAGTCTTCTGGCTATACGTCTTATAGGCTTCACCGAAATGACTGCTCAGCAATTCCTCTTCTACTTTTATTCTATAAATCAGCGCTGGTAAAGTAGTCAAAAGCATAAGTAATAGTGCTCCCCAGGAATTAAAAACCATGGGTATAGCTAAAAAGCTAAGCAGTGATCCCAGGTATAGAGGATGCCGGATCTTCCGGTACGCACCCGTAATGACAAGTTGATGGTTCTGGTAGATGGCGACCCGTGGGTTAAAAAATTTACCGATGGACTTAAACCCCCACCAGCGAATCAAGCAAGAAGCGATGAACAGGGCAAATCCAGCATAAATGATATTGGGTTCCAAAACCTTGATACGGGTATAATGCAGTCCCACGAAATCAATTGTAGCAAAAAATAAAGCTATCATGAAGCTTAATTGCAGGTAAATATAAGATTTCTGGTCATCATCCATGATTACATACTCATCTGGATCCTCGTAAATCAAGGCTTCAAAAACCGTTGACCAGAGCAAATATATCGTAAAGAAGGCTATCATCACCACGAGGTCAAGGCCTGGAAGTACCAACCGAGACTGGTAGCCTATATAAGCAAATATCCCTAAGGATATTAGTATCCTCGTCAGTACCCCGCGTTTTCTCGAGTTCATTTATTTTCCTCCAATATTACGCAAATAATTCAGTTGACATGTACTTATCGACTCCATCAGGAGCAATGGCCAGAATTCTCTTACCCTGGCCTAATCCCTTAGCTAAATGCAGAGCCGCAAATATAGCCGCTCCCGAGGAAAAGCCTAACGGTAAGGCTTCCCGGCTTGCTAACTGTCGGCAGGTTTCTATGGCATTGTTGTCATCCACAGCAATTATCTGGTCTATTAAGTCAATATTCAACACCGCCGGAATAAATCCTGCTCCTATCCCCTGAATTTTGTGAATACCGGGTGGGCTTCCGCTAATCACTGCAGAACTGGCCGGTTCAATTCCCACTATGCGTATACCAGGTAATTTGTTTTTCAGTACAGAGGCTACCCCGGTTATAGTTCCACCGCTGCCGATTCCTGAAACGAAGATATCTAGCCGACCCTCCATTTGTTCCATGATTTCCAAGGCAGTGCTGGTTGCATGGCTTTCCGCGTTGGCCGGATTCTCGAACTGTTTGACCAGGAAATAGCGGTGATCAGATTGAGCCAACTTTTGGGCCTCACATACTGCTCCTGTCATTCCTTGCGATGCCGGAGTCAGAACCAGCTTCGCACCATAAATACGCAGTATCTTCTTTCTCTCTTCGCTCATATTTTCGGGCATGACGATAACAATAGGATAGCCTTTAAGGGCTGCGGCCATGGCCAAACCAATTCCAGTATTTCCGCTGGTGGCTTCCAGGATAATGGAATCGGATTGCAGCTGCCCCAACTCCTCTGCTTTTTCCAACATGTACAGGCCGGGACGATCCTTGATGCTGCCACCCGGATTAAAGCCCTCCAATTTAACAAATACATCGGCATCACCATCTCCGGTCATGCGATTCAATTTTAAGATTGGAGTGTTGCCTATTAATTCTAGAATACTATTAGCAATTTTCATATCCATAACCTCCCCATTTTACAAAGGAACTATCTCTATATTACCCCAGGCGGCCATGCGGTCGTCCTTTATAGCCAGTATACCCGTTATTCCTTTTATATTCTTAATATAATCAACGGCCTGTAAGAGGTCTTCTGCTGTCTGTATCCGATTGGCCGCGCCGGTGGCTGCTGCGTCAGCCAAGGCTGCATTTACACCTTTGATTACTACTGCATCAGCCTTGCCCAAACTCACGCTGGGACCTACCGTGCCGGATGAAGTGCAGATGCCTAGCGGAGTCTCTGATGCCTGCACCTTGATGGCAATTTTGTTGCTAAACTTCGACTGACCAGCAAAAACTGAAACTAATCGATCGGCGGAAGAATGCATATATATGTCTCCGCCATTTTCAACTATTATATCCCTAACGCGAGTCCTGAGCTTTTCTCCCACGGCCTGGGCAAAAGCACCCGCTACTGCCGCCATTGGCCCCACTCCGGCTTGGAAAGCAGCCCGAGCCATAATTACAGCCAGGGGCGGAGCTCCAGGAACTAGGGTGATTGGCTCAAACGAGGTGCGAAACTCAGGGTGCAGATTGATATAAGTCTCTAAATCTGCCCTTAACTTCCTGACCTCCTGTTCACATAAAGAGAGCAGGCTATTGGTGTAGCTTGCAGTATCTACACCAATAGCCAGGTCAGTTTCTTTCAAGCTCAGATGAAAATAATGCAGGTCTTTCCCTTCGTGCAAGGATCGATACTCCCTTTTGACGTACTGGTGACCAGCATTTTTATCCATAGCTACCTTATACAGCCTCCTTGATTTCAAAATGCAGTTGGATTGCGCGGGTGGGACAACAGTCCAGGCACATACCACAAACCACGCATTTAGAGTCATCAAACGAAACTTCCATGGAATCACGATCAATATTTAGAGCCTCTGTCGGACAGAACGAGGCACAGGCTCCGCATTGAATACAAACTTCTGGCTGCCATACAACAGTTTCGCTGAGAGGTTCTACCACCACCCCCAGGCTCTTTATAAACTTAACTCCTTCATCATAGCTATTTTTTTCGCCTTCCAGTTCCAGAACCAAATATCCTTCCTTCTGCGGGTTAATATCTGCTTTAATAATATTAATAATCAGGTCATAGTTTTTTACCAACCTGTATATGATAGGCTGTTCTGATTGGGCTGCTGAAAAATAGCATACTAGTTTGTTTTTCATCTTAGTCCCTCCTATTCCCGCCATTTAAATTCGTTCCGCCGGGGTTTCTTTCCGGGATGGATTTGAAAACGATGTCGGCATCTGCTGACGGGATGTTTGCTACTGGCTGAGTCAATTCGAACTGTCCTCGTTTAATCCAGCCTTTCAATATTTCCGCTATCTTGCGCGCGCGCGGGTAGCTGGACTGAGGCGTGGTTACGACCTCTTTGCCTTTAAATATTATTTTACCACTCTTAAGGTCCTTATAATTAACTAATCCTAAATCCATAGGCTTGGAATAAGGATAACCCTCACAATAATCAACGATGGGGCAATAAATGTCCTCATCTTTTACAGCTGTATAATGCAGCATTTCTTCATCCAGGATGGGAATTGGAATGCCGATACCCACAGCCATGGTAGCTCCATAGCCAATAAAGCTCAAGCCTACCAGCCAGTTGGGATCCATCTGTTTAAGATCACCAATTAATGCTAAAGTTCCAGCCCCTCCCTGGGGCACCCCGTTTTCACCCCGGGCCACATTGGGGTGATGCTGGGTTCCATTCCAGGCTACATAGCCAACCCCACCACCCAGGAATATCCTGGTGCCGATTCCAATGGTACGATAATAGGGGTCGTTCATGAGCGGGCTTAATTGCCCGGCACTGGAATAACTGGCATTGCCAACTTTGGGCTTCAAGATTCCCATGTAGGTATAAATAGTCTTGTCACCCAGGTTTATCGCGCAGTTATAATTCTGATAGGCATTGCGCGGATTGAACAAGAAAGCATCATTCACATCATTCAAGGTTATAATGGTATCCACTTTTTTGTTGGGGTAGCAATTAGTGCCATAAGCCTCAGCTTCGAGCCTTATCTCCCGTCCGGCAACCAGATCATGGATCACATGTCCTCCACCATATGTGAACCTACCCGGGAAGACCTTGTTTTCCGGATCATTTTCGGGCAACTGGGCTGCGCCTATATAAGCATCCACAGCTGCAATCCCACTGTAAGCCTCTACCCCATTGAGCCACACTTTTTTCATCTTTATCCGGGGATTGGAATGTCCGAAGTTTATAAAGGCTCCCGATGAACACATGGGGCCGAAGGTTCCGGTGGTGACCACATCAATTTCCTGAGCCGCTTTCGCATAGCCCTTTTCGGCTACAATGCCTATAACCTCTTCGGCAGTAACAACTACCGCTTCCCCACGCTTAATCTTTTCATTAATCTCTTCATAGCTTTTCTTTGCCGTCACTTTGTCATCCTCCCTACTTAAGAATTGAAATCTGCTCTTTTCATTTCAATTACTTTACAAATAAACTCATCAAATGTTGGGCGGTCTGAATAGCCGCCCGGGCATCCTCTGAATAGGCATCCGCGCCTATCCGGTCAGCATATTCCTGATTTAAAACTGCTCCCCCCACCATAACCCGGGAACGCAGTCCCATCCTTTTAACACCCTCAATCACTTCCTGCATGCGAGGCATGGTTGTGGTCATCAGGGCGCTTAACCCTATTATGTCCGCATTTTCTCTTTGAGCGGCGGCTAGTATCGTTTCTGCCGCGACATCTTTCCCTAAATCGACCATCCGGAAACCATAGTTTTCCAGCATTATAGCCACGATGTTTTTACCAATATCGTGAATATCCCCTTCTACTGTAGCGATTACAATAACCCCAACTTCCTTTTGAGCCTCCATTGCCAGGTGGGGTTTTAAGCGAGCAAAGGCCCTTTTCATAGTCTCCGCTGCCATCATAAGCTGAGGCAGAAAATACTGTTTTCGATCATATAATTCTCCAGCTTCTTCAATCCCAGGAATCAAAGCCTGATTAACAATTTCCAAGGCCGGTATTTTATCTTCCTTAAGGGCTTGCTCGACTAGAGCCTCTATACTATCACGTTCCCCGGTTAATACCGCCTTTTTGATAAGCTTGCGTATCGTATCAGCAGGTAGATTCGGATCATATTCAATTTCTGAAACCTGTGGAGATTTTACGTTCTCCATCCCCTGGGCCTGCAGTTGGTCCGGTATATTACATTTTGCACAAACCGCGTGCCTCATGGCCTGGGGCGATGTTTCGCCCCCAGATTTATAATCCTTATATTGGGCGATGTAGTTCGAACTGTTAATATCACGATTCATTAGCACAGCTGCAGCCCGATTCACGTCCATCATCCTGACATCAAAAGGATTCAGAATCGGTAAATCTAAACCAGCCGACCAGGCCATAGCCAGGAAAGTAGAATTTAAAATATCTCTTGCAGGCAGGCCATGGGAGACATTACTTATTCCCAAAACCGTTCCCAGACCTAATTCCTCTTTCACTTTACGTAAAGCTTCTATGGTCTCCATCACCTGATACTGTTCAGCACTCGCAGTTTTGACCAGGCAATCGATAAAAATATCTTCATCGCGCAGACCGTATTCTTTAGCTCGCCGGTAAATCTTTTTAGCTACCTGGAAACGTTCGTCGGCTCGCTCAGGAATACCTTTTTCATCCAGGCACAAGCCCAGAACCGCCGCTCCATATTTTTTTGCCAAAGGCAAGATTACTTCCAAATGTTTATCTTCACCAGTAGTTGAATTTATAAGTGGTCTACCCACAAAATTCTTTAAGCCCTCTTCCACTGCCTCCGGGTTGGTGGAATCAATGGACAGGGGTATGTCCAGTGCATCCTGTATAGCCATAACCGCTTGCTTCATCGCCAGGGGCTCATCAATCCCGGGAACCCCCATATTCACATCCAGCATAGGTGCAATGGGTGCTTGTTTTCTCGCTTCATCAACCACTACCTGCATCTTGCCGTCCTTGATATCCTGGGCCAGCTTTTTACGCGCAGTGGGATTTATCCGCTCACCGATCATAGCCAGGGGCTGGCCTGGGCCTATGAAAAAGTGCTTTCCACGCGAGGCAAAGGCAAAATATTTCTGACCTTCGCGACGCGCCGGAGAAAGACCTTTAAGTACCGATGCCATAGCCTGAATATGCAGGGGGGTGGTTCCACAACAGCCGCCAATAATATTAGCTCCGGCATCTTTTAGCCGCAAGGCATATTCAGCCATTTCTTCCGGGGTATCCGGAAAAACCGTTCTATCCTCTATCAACCGAGGCAGACCGGCATTAGGTTCAACCGAAAGAAAATTCTTAGTATACTTAGACATAGTCTGGATAACCGGCAGAAGTTCTCTGGCCCCACCCGAACAATTGGCTCCCATTGCCAAAGGTTGAAGCGCATCCATTATGATCATAGCAGTCAGAGGATCAGTCCCCATCATGGTTCTTCCCCCGGCCTCAAAAGTTAAATGGGCGATAACCGGCAAACGGCTATGGTGCCGAGCAGCGATCAAAGCAGCCCGCATTTCTCCAATATCACTCATGGTCTCAATGGAAATCAGGTCAGCCCCAGCCCTTTCACAAGCTAACACCTGATCCCGAAAATCGTTATATAAATCGTCAAATTCTATATCCCCCATAGGCTTAAGTAACTTGCCCGTCGGGCCGATACAGGCTGCCACCAGGGCACGCCCCTTAGCCACTTGTCGGGCTATCCCCACCGCCTCAGAGTTGATTTCCTCCATCCTATTTTCCAAGCCATATTCGGCTAGTTTGAACCGATTCCCTCCAAAGGTATTGGTTTCTAATATATCAGCACCTGCATCCAGGTACTGCCGATGAATATCTGCCAGCACTTCTGGATGCTCTACCCCAAACAGTTCCGGGCATTGTCCTGGCATCATACCTCTTTGCTGCAGCATGGTGCCCATAGCCCCATCCATCACCAAGACTCTTTCTTTCAGTAAAGCCGCCAGATCTACCGCCATAAAACCACTCCCTTTAAAGTCTCCTATATAAAAAGCCCTCTTCTTGCAAAGAGGGCTCATTATTACAGTCCCCTCTCATCTTCCAGGAATGAGGGGCTATCAAGGAATAAATAAGGCAGAATACTCCGAGGATTTTTTGTGCTAGACGAGACGTCAAAGCGTGGTAATACTGGAGGTATTATCGCGTTTTGGCAACGAAGTATAGTGCTAAAAAGACCGGAGTAAATGACTGATTTATTTCTTGATAGTCCCTGCCCTGCAGGATTTGGCACCGTACCTTAACAGTCGGTTGCCGGGTTTCATCGGGCCAGTCCCTCCACCTCTCTGGATAAGAGCATATTAAATTATAATTTTTTATACTTTTTGTATAGTAACATTCTTTTTGACTGGTGTCACCGTTTTTTTAATAATTACATACCTGGCAGCTTTACTGCTCTTTGGCAGAAGAGGATGCCGTATCTGCTTTGATAACTTCTTCCTTCTTCTCCAGAATTGTAGCATCAAAACTGTTAGCCATATCATGAATAGGATCCACCTTTGGCTCCAGCGATCCATGGTCCGCCGTCTCTATAACTTCATCTTTCTTATCCACCGGCGCCTCATAACTGAGTGTTTTGACTGGCGATTCTACACCATCCATAGCATCTTGAAACTCTTTCTTGTATCCACCGGCAACCTTTTTAAACTCGTTGATCCCTTTTCCGATTGATCTAGCTACCTCAGGCAGCTTGCCCGGTCCCACTACAATCAATGCAACCAAGAGTATGAGTGCCAGTTCCCATGGTCCGATGTTAAACATATTTGCCTCCTGTTCAATATTGCCAGAAATACTCTATTGTTGCTATGATTGTACCTTGATACAACTACAAATAGCAATGTATTTAGATAACTTTTCTGCCATATTTCTTAGACGAAGAGCTCAACTATAATAAAAATATACAATGAAGAGGAAGACTACTCAAAGTCTTCCTCTTCTCATGTCTTGCTCTTCACTTCTGTCATCGGTATGGCAGAGCATCCTGTGACAACTTGGGATCGGGATAGATCATTATCTTCCTATAGGACCCTGATGGCGAGTTCCCATTGAAGGTTTTTGGCCATTGTCATTAGGCCCATTCTGGCCCTTACCATTTCCAAATATTTTTGAGACTTCATCTGCCTGCGCTTGGGTAAGCGTACCCGTTGTAACGAGTTGTGCTAATGGATTACTTTTCTCGGTTTTATTCTCCTGACGATACGCTTCCCTTTCAGCCTGGGTCATGGCTTTGGTTTTTTCCATTTCCGCTTTTCGGGCTGTATCTTCCTGGGCAATTAATGCCAGTATAGCTGCCGATTGATCACTAGTAATGGTTCCTTGCTCAACCAGACTGCTCAAGTTGCTAGTGAGCTGTGCTTGCCTATCTTCAGAGTTCATTTTGGTTCCGTTTTCACTAGGTCCCTTTTGACCAAAACCTTTGCCCAGAGCCTGCGATACTTCATCGGCTTGTGCCTGGGTCAGGGTACCTGCTGTGACTAGATCGGCGAAACGACCGGTTTTCTCGCTTTTGTTCTCTTGCTTATTGGCTTCCCGTTCCTCTTTAGTCATGTCTTTCATTTTTTCCATCGCTGCTTGACGGGCCGTATCTTCCTGGGCAATTTCTGCTAAGATAGCTGCAGATTGTTCACTGTTAATAGTTCCTTTGTCAACCAGACCGCTCAAAGTCTTCTGCAACTGTTCCTCTCTTTGGGCAGCCATTTTATTCTGGATCGCTGACTTAATACTCTCGGCTTGTTCGCTGGTGATGGTACCGTCATTAACTAGCTGAGTGTATAAATCAGTTTTCTCGGTCTTCTCAGTTTTGTTCTCCTGCCAATATGCATCGCGTTCACTTTGAGTCATCGCTTTGATTTTTTCCATTTCCGCTTTACGATCCGCATCTAGCTGGGTGATCTTCGCTATAATTGCATCAACCTGTGCCTGGGTGAGGCTGCCATCACTTACTAGTCCAGCATATATGGACTGCATTAATTCCAGATTAGCCTGTTGCATGCCAGGCATCTTAGGGCCATGGATGGGCGGAGTACCATTAGCTTGATTGCTCGCCTCTGAAGCATTACTATCTGCCAAAACTGCGGCGCCTGATCCCAGTAATAATCCCCCAATTAAAAATCCGCTAAGAAGTTTTTTTACAGTTTTTTGGTCTATCATCTTATCATTTCCCTTCATTTTTATCTTCTTGGTATGGCTTTAGTATAGGATCCTTTTATGAAGGTTCTATGAAGACTGTATGAAAATTAGATGTTAATTTCTGGACAAGCATATCATGTCCTTCCATTTTCATCAAAATAGTCTTCTCTATTAAGTTCAAACCAGAATTCTACTCCATCTTCTCTGTTCGTCACTCCATAATTAGTCTGGTGCAGATCCATAATAGCTTTTACAATCGACAGCCCTAGTCCAATACCTCCATAAGCTCGGGTTCTAGCCTTATCAACCTTGTAAAAACTCGTAAATATCTTGTCCAGTGATTCTTCGGGAATAGGTCTTCCTGTATTAAAAATGGAGATACGTACGACCTGGTTTAATACTTCCATACTAATCCTTAATTCTTTGGGATCATCAATATGATTAATGGCATTATTGAGGTAATTCATTAGGACCTGTTCAATTCTCAAAGGATCTCCGCTCACATGGATATTCTCTCCCCGCTTACCGCTTAAGAGAATTTCTTTTTCTTTTAACAGAGGCTCATACTTGCTAAGAATTTGCTTAAGCAGTAAAGATAAATCAAATTTATGTTTTTCCAGGCTAAAATTGCCTGATTCAACTTGCGATAAGTCCAACAATTCCCTGACCATTTTATTCATTTTATTAGCCTCGTCGGTAATAACATCACAATAGAAATTCTTGCTAGCTTCGTCTTCCACAATGTTTACCTTTAAACCCTCTGCATAGCCCTGAATTAATGCAATTGGGGTTTTTAATTCGTGAGATACACTGGATATGAATTCCTTGCGCATTTCATCAATCTTGCGTTCATGCTCAATATCCTCAACCAGTTTTTCATTGGCTTGCTTAAGTTCGGAAATAGATCTGTCCAACTGGTCAGATAGAGAATTGATGCTTTCTCCCAGCGCTCCAAGTTCATCCCGGTTATATGAAGCATATTTTTCACTGAAATCAAGTTGGGACATTTTTTGCGCTATCGCATTTAACTCTAAAATCGGACGGGTAAAACGCTTGGAATAAATAAAAACAACCAAACTACCGATTATAATTGTCAGAAATCCTGTAAAAAGAGAAAAACGGTTAGCAATAGCGGCACTTTCGTGCAGCGAAACCAATGGAGTACTTAACAATATATAATCGCCGTTATGAAGCATGCTTATTATATTCAATAACATTGTGTTTAAGGTTGGATCATGGTTTACCGCAAAAATCTTTTCTCCTAATTGAAGCGCAGACAGGTTAGTAGTGACCAGGAGAATACTTGGCTCAGGTCTTTTTAATTCAGATCTGGCTATATCTGGCCGAGGGGGAACGGGATTCTGGGAGTCTATTCTCACTGCATCCCTGGACCGATATTTGGTTTCAAAATCTTTATTCAAAATAAGCACATTCAGACCTTTAATACTCTCTAGTTTCTGCATTTCCAGAGTCAGCTCCAGAGGATTTCCATTGTATATCCCATCTATCATCTCTGTAGTGCTGAGGAGTTGCTGCTTATTTTGATCTATATAGTACCTTTCCAGGTAGAATGAATTCATCCCCCATGAAAAAAGGACAAAAAATACAATAAGTACATTTACCGTGATAAAAAGTCGGGTTCGAATAGAGATTTTCATGACGTTACCTCAAATCGATATCCAACCCCTCTGACAGTTTGAATGTAATCACCCTTGTCACCCATCTTCAGACGAAGGTTTTTGATGTGCGCATCAACTGTGCGAATATCTCCATAATAGTCATAATTCCAGACGGCATTTAGGATCTGTTCTCTTTTCAGCGCTCTACCTTCATGATCTGCCAGGTACAGCAGCAGTTCAAATTCTTTGGGAGTCAAATCTATAGGCTGATTGTTCACATAGACGTAATGAGCCAGCTCGTCTATCTCCAGGCCATTAATCAAACGATGAGGAAGGCTATTATTACTCGTTCTTCTTAACAAGGCCTGAACTCTGGCAACCAAAATTTGAGGACTGAATGGTTTAGTTACATATTCATCAGCACCCAGTTCAAATCCAAATAACTCATCTGATTCTTCGCCCCTGGCAGTCAGCATGATGATAGGCACAGTAGATTTTTTCCTAATGTCTCTCAACACGGCCCAACCATCGAATTC
>CAYWFX010000069.1:0-12413 GCA_964457945.1 uncultured Syntrophomonas sp. | reverse complement strand
GAACCAAATCCACAGGATACATTTTCTACATTCAAAATGCTCATGAGTGCCTCCAACAAATATAATGATCTCTTATATATAAACTCAAATTATTTAATAAACATACTAAAATTTTTTATTAAGTCAAACTTGCCACACTGGAAAACTCACTAGGATCAGCGTGGACAACGGGTATTTTATCACATATTTGCGAGGTGGTATATAGATAGGCTAAAGAATTTCGTATTTTCTAGGTTTTTATAATTGTTGAAAGATCCCATAATTCTGAACCTATTTGACAGGCTACAGCGGCGATATTTTCAAAACGTCACTGCATTGCGCTTATAAATCTTTAATAAAAGTTGGTGGTCTGTATGAATGGAAAGTAACATAAAAGTGCGTTTCGGGGATATCTGCACATAAAAAACCACTTTGAAGCAACTACTGTCACTTTACCCATATGTTTGCCACGATTGGAAGCGTAAGTTTGCCTTTTAGCATTAACAAATGACCTATTTATGGCACCTTGATTTATGGCAATTATTAAATTTAGAAGCATACGTTTGCCGGAAATAATTTACATAAACATAAGCTTGCCAAAAATTTAGACTGTTATATATGGCATGACCGATTAAAACATGACCACTAGATAAGCAGAGATCAAGATGATTTGGGAGTTACCTGATCTACATCCCAACACACCGAACCCTTAATCATTATTTTTGCCATTTAAAATGGTTTTACATATTTATTAATTGCATTTATAGAATTTGCAGTAAGTTTTGCTGGCATCTAGTATTAAGGCTACCACTGGTTAATAAAAGGTTTAACTTAAATTATATGATTATTGGATTGGGAATTAGTTCGAACCCTGAACTCGCCAGTCTACTAGGACCCAAGGGTTTAGATGAATATAATAATCGCGTAACTAAAGCATCTCCAGTTACGTCCTTTTTGGAGGGATTTTCAATAATATAAGCGATTGCTTCACATAGTAGTATTCGAGCTATTCTTCTCAGATAAACAACTGCTCCGTTCGTATTCATTGTTTTTCCGTGTGCGATCATGTTTCGGAGATTGCGATAGCGTGATAGAAATTCTGCCATTTCTGGTTCGTCTACAAAAATCGGTATTATTTTAGGTACTTTTGCAACACCAATAAGTGCATCTATTGCGCCTAACAAAACGAGAGATTTTTCTAATTCTGATTGAAATGAAACATCAAAAGATTGATTGAAGAGTAATTCCGCGAA
Organism: uncultured Syntrophomonas sp.; assembly: GCA_964457945.1. Lineage (GTDB taxonomy): Bacteria > Bacillota > Syntrophomonadia > Syntrophomonadales > Syntrophomonadaceae > PHAA01. Next base: position 11,181 of record CAYWFX010000069.1, on the reverse strand, counting down.
AAAAACAGTCGGGCTAGTTCGATGTATGTCAAAAATCATTAAAGAGTTGATGACATTTTCTAACATAGGTAAATCATCATTTGTAAGAGTGTACATTTTCCCAATTGAGTATGATAATCTACCATATTTATTAGGATCTCTACTGATTAAACTACCCTTTCGCTTATAAGATATGAATTCAAGGGAGTTATATATTTCATTGCTAAGGAGCAATCGTAATGAGCGAATTAACCTTGTTACAATAAACCTTCGTTCTTCTGTACGGTAATCCTCTACCTCTTCGGAAACATCGGGATCTGAGCTTCCAAAAACACAAAAATACGGAGGGTGACGTACAAAGCTACCTTCTAGATCGTCAATAAATTGTGACTTTTCCAAAAGAATCCAGTCTTGATATTCCAACCGTGTTAGAAAAATACCACAAAGATGTAATGCATCAACTTCCATTTGAAGTCCAGGTAGCACATAAAACTCAAGTTCAAGAGTATTTGCAAACCCTGGATTTACGTATTTTGTGTTAGGCATTTAGTCCACTCCTTATTTGTTTACGAAAGTCAGTTATGTTATCCCCGTTTAATCCATTATACATAAACAAATCAATCGATTTTATGACGATGTCAGCAACAATTCGTTGTAACGAAGCATAGTGCTTCGTATACCTTTCCGATGGAAAACGTCCGTGTATTATCTCACTTCTCCAAGCGTAAAACACACGAAAAAGTTGCTCTATATCGAGCGGGTATGAATCGCCCAGTATGAACCGTGCACTCTTGGCAAGTTCTTTTGAAATACCCTTGGTTTCATCTTCGAGAAGATACCCTTCTAATGAAACTACGATTGGAAGAGCGGCTAGAATCGGAGAAAGACTTCCAGAAGCTGTCAAAGATAAAGCTTTCAATGGTAAAAATACTGCGTCTTCATGTGTTAAACCGTATCCTGCCCATTTTTCTGATAATTCTTTTATCCTCATGAGTTCATCATTTGACAAAATATCAAGATGATTCCCATTTAGCAGATATGTACGATCATAACATCCACATCTGCGATGAACATTTGGAGGTGAATAGTAATAAATCATCGAATTAAGTGGGTTTGGGTATTTGTGTCCAGTAGTAGCGAGAATAGCATTGTAAATTAACATTCCTAATTCAGTACATTTATTCATATTGTTTTCAATACTATTTATCTTCCAGACTGTTGGATAAGAGCGGTTGAAATAGTTTGAGGTTGCCCAGTCTCTATCTAGTTTTTCAAATTCAGAAAATAAAAATGGTGCAAGTATGCCTCCGAGCAACTGATATTCAGTGTTTATATGCAGTAAAGGAAAGTGCATATAGAAAGTTTGATCCCGCATTTAACTCCCCCTCATAATCTTACAGTCCTATTGGGCCTAAGAGAGCTCCTTCTTGGCCAGATTACAATAGAAAATATTTAATGTTCATTATAAGCTCTCAGAACTTTAGATCCGTGAATCAAATTTATTCATCAAATCAAAAATATATAAAATATTGATAGCATCGTTTTCTTAATAGCTGTTTTAACTCCAATCAAAACAGCCAATCACTCTTTAAAGATTAAGGTGGCCTATTTTTTGATCAGTATCTGCCTGTTTTCAGAACTAGCATTAACGCCCCTTTATTGGAATATTTTAACACACAGTAGATAAAACAAGATAGTAAATGTCGAACTTTTCAATTTTATCCCTTAGCTTTTTTATAATATATGGGCAATAAAATATCTCCAACTTCACCTACAAAGGTTGCTGCCGTGATCAGGCCAACGCCTTTGATGTCCAGCAGTTTCTCTGCATTGGGTACCTGTTGCAGAAGTTCCAGCATCAGTTGCTCCAGTTGCTCGTACTGCTGGCAATAGAGTTCATATTCATTCAAAAGGTTCTGCAGACTGGCTTCTGCTGCTACCAAACCGGTTTTTCTGCCGATACTTGCTTCGGCTGCTTTTACCAATTCCCGAGCTCGTTTTAAGCCTGCTGTGCGTTTCATGGTTGATTTCCAGGTTCCCTCAATCTTAACTGCACCTGCAGCTATGATCTTCTCTGGGGTAGGAAAGTTCTTTAAAACCTGCATTGCAGCTTGGCCCCGCCAGTCTTTGAAAATGGTATTGAACTCTGGAAAATGAATATCCAGCCATCTGGTTACCTGGTTGCTGATGGAGCTCATCCGCTGTACCAGTCGGTCTCTTTCAGATACTGCTTCTCGCAGTTCCTGATACACGTCTTCCGGAATATACACATCCCGGTAACAGCCATCTTTCACCAGCCTGGCAATGGTCTTTGGGTCTTTTCTGTCATTCTTGGTTGGACTGTTGTCATCCAATTCTTTGCTTCGCTTGACATGAAACGGATTGACTATGGCCAGTTTATGTCCTTTATCTTTCAGGTAATCTCCAAGGTTAAACCAGTAATGTCCAGTGGGTTCAAAGCCGACGATAATATCCGTCTTGTTATGCTGCCGACTTATGTTTTGCATCCACTCTTCCAGTCTTTGAAATCCTTCTGCAGTGTTGCTGAATTTTAGCAGCTTGGACAGCTCTATCCCTCTATAATCAAAGGCTCTTGCATAATGGGTTTCCTTGGCTACATCAATACATACTACCAAGGTTGTAATTTTGATTTGCGAAATCTTCTCGTTTTGTGTATTTTTCATATAGGGACGCCTCCTCTTTCAATTGTTTTGTGCCTCTTTGGTCGGGATCAGCACAATTCAATTGTATTGGTGGGCGTCTCTTTTTTCAAAGACCGTTTTTAAGGATTACAGGAATGCTCCTATGATGTAGTGACACTATTATATTTCCATTTATCACCATAATAATAGGTAGTGGCAATCTTCGCAACAAGCCAGCAATTCTTGTCAGACCATGATCTCCCTATTTATAAGTTAGGAGGTGGTTACTTATAAGTAATGCCCCCTAATCCTTCCCTAGATGGTGTTCTGTATAAACGCCAAAACAACAAGGCTCATAGCAGACAAATGGTGGATTTCGTGCTATATGCCGCCTGAGAATATTAGAATTTAAGTATATAACACGAAAAAGCATGTAAACATTGCTTGATCCATGAATTTATAAGGAATTAAGAATGTGTTAAAACCAAATTGCCAGGAAAGTAAAAAATAATGGCGGTTGTAATCTCTGGCTATTATATAATCGTTAAAATTTTTTATGTCGAAACATGGTTGATTGTTTTGAAGGGTGGTAATACAATCCCTATAAGTGGTAATCAATAAAAAGGGAGAAATAATTTATGAGTTTCAATAATCACGACTTATTAGGTCTATCAAGATATAATCACCTTAATAAATTACTAGGTTTATCGAACTCAACTGAATCTTTTAGAAAAGCATTAAGTCCATTAAACCCAGTTTTAAACTCCAGCGCACTTCAAGCTATATATAAAACACAATCCTTAAGTTCATTTAATAGGATTATAAATCCTAATATTGCAGCGCTTAGTCAAATCGCTGGAACATCTTCATTATCAAATTACTCTGCTGTTGGACAGATAAGCAAAAGCATAAAAGATTTCAATAAATTCACTCAAATGAATAATGCGGCTATTTCTAAGCTTTTTATCCCTTTCGCATTATCCGATAAAGTGGCCCATAGGCTCTCTAGTCTTTGGGGGCTTTCTGAAGCATTAAATAAAAATCAAGACTTGATCAATAAAACAAGCCTTAAATATGATTGGTATAAGGAAGTTGACTGGGAAACGCTTAGTAAAAAGCACTTAGAAAACGAATTTGACGTTAAGGATATTTCTATTAATCCTGATGGTAGCATTATTGCCGGAAGTGAATATTTCACTAGAGAAGAAATCAAGGAAAATATCTCAAATATCAACAAAAGAATATCTGAATCAGAGAATAAAACTGAGACATTAAATTCCTTAATCAATGAATCAGCTATGAAAAATGACCTCAGTCATAAAAAAAGTGATATACTTCAGTATCTGAGTATTATTCTTAATATTTTGCTTTTTATTTTTACGATGGTTCCTCATTCCTCATATAGTAATATTGCTTATTCTATGTCTGACTTTATTTCAAAAAACAAAACCCAATTAATAAGAGAATTTCATCGTAATCCCGAAGATTATTTTGGTGGCATTAATTTTGAATCTCCTTCAATTTGGTCATATAAATTTGTAAGTACTGATGAATTACCTATAAGGGTAGATCATTCAACAAAATCCAGAAATATAGGCACTCTGGTATTTGGTGATGCCATCATTGTAATCCGTAAAAAAAGAAACTGGTCTTTAATCAAGTCATTAGATGAAAATAAACAGTCCATTCAAGGTTGGACATTTACGCGTTATTTGAAAGATATAAAATCTAAGAACAAGAGATCATAATCTGACAGTTGTTTTGACAGTTATCCAGCTTAAAAGTAGCTAAATATAGTGATACAGCTAGGCAAACAGCAAATGCTATTAAATAGAACTTGGTGAAACAACTTGGGATATACAGGAGCCCTTATTTAGTATTCATCACAAATATGTTCTCCACTAAGTGCATTGACTTAGAATAAACCATCAGTTCAAATTCCTTTTGGCTTTAGGAACTTCAATCTCTACACTATTATCAATGCTGATTTTAATCTGTGTAATAATTGGTGTATAAAGATTAGCATCAACCTTCGGTGTTGAAATAGAAACAATTAGTGAGTATCGTACTTTTCTATTATATCGTTTAAGATGTGTACGCTCTCTCCACCAGCCTACAACAGGGTACACGGCAATATAGTTTGCATCACACAAATCAACCGCATTTTGTTGGCGAAAGTCCGAATGAATTGATCCAACATCGCGATTATCTGTACCTAAAAACCAATATTCGCTGCCACTGCTACCCTCACCCTTATCCTTCTTGTCGTCACCACGCATTTTGACGTTTATACGCTTTTCAAAATCTTCTTTTGTCTCGTTTTGGTTAATAACATCAAAACGTAATCCACATGAGGGATACCGATATTTATCTTTCCAACCGACTTCACCAGGCCCAGGTTCAATATAGTATGAAAGTGTTACTCGCATTTCGACAGGTGTTTCGCCAAGATCTTGAAGAACCTCTCGTGGCCAAGGAATATTATGAATGTGCATTTCCTTCATTCCACCACTAACAAATGGTTGTAATTCCTCTTCAATTATTAAATTTACACTGTTATCCATACATTGTATTGCTTTTTCCAAATTCGGTATTCCATATCCACACGTACGAAGTAAATTACGACGTCCAGTTAATTTTTTATCAGGATTACAAAATTGCGCTTTCATTTTTTCCGTCCAACGTGCTGAATGAATTATCAATGCACGAACCGTTTCAGGCCAAATGTTTGGATACTCAGCCATAATTTGTGCTGCTATCCAAGCAGCCTGTGCACTTGCAGAACTTGTACCTGAAATAGTGCTAAAAAGTCTGGTCATTGGTCTAAAATTTGTTGTTAGTAACGATAAATCAGCACACTCAGTATAGTTTGTGCCGTCAGTTGCGATGTTTCCGCCATCACAGAGTATTTCAGGCTTAATAGGCCATTTTTTATCCCATAGTAAAGAGGTAGAACTATATGGGGATAATTCTCCATTATCTGCAACCGCCTGATAAGCGTGCATTGTTGGGTCATTAATTTCAATATCATGGCTATATGCTCCAACTGTTAATGCATTCCACGCTTGTCCTGGACTTTGGACTAAATGAATTATATTTATATTAGGATAATTGCTCTCAGCTAACTCGTGGGGATAAATATTGCCTGCACTAATGAAAAACAAGCGTTTCTCATTATCGCCAGTAGCCCCAGATGTTATACTATCAACCGCTCCGGACCAGGATGTTGGGCTTCCATCAATGGTATTATATTTACTAGAAGTGACCGCCATACAAACCGCCCGCCTATATTTGGGGCGAATAGCTTCTGCCAAATATACAGCATTCTGTGTGATAGCACCATATAGTTTAGGATCATTTTCCCCAGTAGGAGGGAGTATTTTTACTGATTCGAGATGATGAACAACTGTTTCAATATTATTAGAAAGAATTCGTTCTTTTAAATCATAGAATAGGCTTATCCCAGCCATTTCAGTTCCGTGTCCGTGATGATCACTTTCTCCCCATTCACTTTCTACTGATTGAATGGTTTCATCATCACAAGCTGCTGCAAGTAGAGGATGCCCTGAATTAATACCTGTATCAAGAATGCAGACAGATGAATCAGTAAAGCCAAATTCTATCCGTGAGAGTAAATCATCAACCCATTCTTTTTGCTCTCGAGCAGATAATTCATCAAAAAAGCTCGTAACTTCTGGAGCACGACGGATTTCCGCCACATATTTATTGCCTTTGATTAATTCACCAAGCTGAGCAGCATTGGCTTGGATAAGTTTTACCATGCGCTCTGGAAAACGAATGGCCTTCTCATCGTAAGAAAGGCCAATTTCATTACACATTTTTACAAATGAAGTTTCTTCCTCATCATATTGGTCTTCCTCAACTCTTAACCATATTTCACACCATACAGGGGTTTCCGTTGGTATGTCTTCTTTATTACCAACCCAAAAGGAATCCAGAAATGCTAACTTTACGTTTTCAATGCTATTTATAAGATCTTTATGTTTAGGCTCGCCATTTTTAGTTACCTTGGATAGATATTCTTCCAAACGATTGATAAAATATGATTCTTTTCCGTCTGGAACATAGACCGTTGCCTTTATAGCATCATCATCAGTCCGAACATTTAACAAACGAATTCCATTAGGGATATTTTCAAGACTTTTTACGACTAAATCATGATTATGTTGCCCGGCGAACTCCAAATATACACCTTTCTTATATCTAATTGCTGCGACTTGTTGTTGCGTTAGATTTTTATTCTGTGCATAAGCTTCATTAAATTTACGTTTTAAGAAATTAGCATGTTGTGCTACATCCCTCGATGGAATAGCTCGTTCTGTACCGAAAGCGCTTCTTGACGTAAAGGGCAGAGGCTCAACAGTGCCAGATAGAAAGATATTTTTCTTGTCAATAGGCATTAATTGGCCTCCTTAGAATAAACAGCAAGTCTCTCTTCAATAAGTTTTATCAAGTCTTCCTGCGTAATATCAACATCGTTTAATATTGCATTCTTGATTGCATCATCACAAACCCGTGATATTTCTGCATGGCTCAATGAGATTGCTTTATTTATCAACTCGTGAGAATGAATAAATTTCGGTGAGAAAACACTCAGTTTGTTTTTAAACAATCTAAATATTTCTTGCTCTGACGGTAGTGAATAGTGAAGAACCTCGTCGAACCTGCGGAATAACGCCTTATCCAACATACGTTGATTATTTGTAGCTGCAATAATGATACTGTCAGATACATCTTGTTCTATAAACTGCAGAAATGAATTAAGAACCCGACGCATCTCGCCGACCTCATTATCAATACTTCTGTCAGCACCTATAGCATCAAATTCATCAAATAGATATACCCCAGTAATATTTTCGATAGCATCAAATATTTGGCGCAATTTAACACTGGTCTCGCCCATAAACTTAGTAACTAATTTATCCACTTGGACGGTAAAGAGCGGCAGACTTAATTCCGATGCAATAATTGATGCAGTCATCGTTTTACCCGTACCGGATTTCCCCTCCAAAAGTATCTTTCTACGGTTATTCAAACCATATTTTCTTAGCTTTTTGCGGTTAGTAAATTCATTGAGAATGCGCTTTATTCTATCATATACATCTTCAGATATGACCAAATCGCCTAACCTATCATCAGGAGTAGTCATTAAAAGCATCTGATTTTGATTGTTAAACTGGAGCACTCTTGTTTTAGAGATATTTGTCTTTTCCAGAAGCGTCTTGATATCACGAGCTAATTTTGTATGACCAAGTTTTGCCTCATATGCTGCGATCTGTAAGGTTGTAGTTTTAAATTTTTCATTGTCCTGATCCAAATGAGCTTTAATTAGCGCTTTGATCTGATCAGCTGTAGCCATCAAAATCCCTCATAACATTTTAATTATAAATAAATTTCATCTTCATTAAAATATACAATGATTCAAGCTAAATTCATACTGATTTTATAATTTGTTTTTCCAGGAAGTGGATAACATTACACCTTGAGCACCTTTATTTTAAAATTCTCACCAATAATATATGTATTATTACTCCGAAAAACTTTTTCATTGTTTATATAGGAGATTATTAAATACTTATTGGCCACATTTGATACTAAACCCTGCAAAATGAAATAATTATTTCCTATTCAGTTCATAGAATGGATATCAGACAAATTTTTTGCTGAAATAACTTGACTATCTCACAATTGAATAGTACTTTAAATATGTGGAAGGTGTATCGCTATATGCGATGGCATCTTGCGGTTTGTTTTGTACCTAGATGGTTACAGGGCAGGGCGGCATCGCGTTTAGTTTGAGATGGACGATGCCTTTTCCCTAGCGGGGTGCGGCATCGTTTTTTGATGCCTTTTTCCACAAATAATTTAAAATGGAGGCATCTAAGCATGAAAAAAAGTATTTATCCCAATACCATTGGTGTACCCAGACTCGCACTAGTTGGCGTATCCGGTGTGGGGAAGAGTTCTCTAGCCTCAAAGCTGTTGCCCCGGTCGATAAGTTCCGCTGCCAAGATTGTAGGAAATTCTTCGGCTCAGACCACATTGATCCCAACTCATTTCTACATCAACGAGAATTCTGAGCATACATCTCAACTCCAGCTTCGTATCACCCTGCGCAGTTTCCTAGACAATGATATACGCGTTGATGAGGACGCTGTTTTTTTCGCCATTCAGCATAGCATTACCAGCTTCGCCAAGGGTTCAAAAAGTTCGGGGCTTCCCCTGTCTGCGCTGACCGCATACATTGACTCCGGCAAGTATGCCGAGGATCTCCACGTTAATGTAAATGGTGCGGTCCGCTTGGAACAGCTCAAGTCAGAAGCATTCCAGCACGCCAACGCTTGTGCTAAATTGTTGCTTGAAAATTTTGATACATCAGAGGTCGATTCTTCCGTATCCAAAATGAAGGGAGATGCTGAGAAAGAACAAGCCAAGATCATTGCCCTTAGAGACATATTGCGGCAACGTTGGGATAGCGCGCGTAAACAAAAGGATAGTCGCGTATGTGCGTTGCTCCGTGAAATCGAACAGGAACTCTGGGAAAGGATGGAACGGCTTCTGTCTGAGTCCCTTAAGGAATGCGAGACCGCAACCTTTTCCTTTGATATGGACAATGAGGAAGATCGTAAATCTTTTACTGCGCTGCTCGACCCATATTCCCCTCTTTCCCTGATTATTGAAAAATACGAAGTAGCCTGTGGGATGGGCACCTTGTTCAGTAACGAATTCAAAAAGCAGCTAGACAGCGGCCTCTGGTTGGACAGCAGGCTTCCCTTCCGTTTAGTGCTCGTCGATTCTGTCGGGCTTACTCAAGACACACAGGAATCTGACTATGATATTGCTAAGCGGCTCAGGGCAGTGTTGAACAGCGGTTGCCAGGGTATCCTATTGATGCTTCCCGCTGGTCTGCGTGACGAAAACATGCGCACTATCCAGAGGCGTTTTTCGTCTGAAAGTGAAGAAGGGCGACAAATCAAGCGTAATCATATCCCGGTATTCCTTGGTATTGCTAGAGCAGACGAGGAGATCACGCCACAGGTTGAGGCCGAAGAAGATGAAGCGGCTTTCACGGAGGAAATGCGCAGGATCTGGGCTAGACTCTCTGGTATAAGGGATCAGTGGAAGACTCGATTTCGAGCTGAGGACGCTCGATTCCTAACAAACCAGCCAAAGAAAATCACCGCATATCTAAATGACCTAGACAATATGGATGACTCGCTTGTAAAGCAGCTTGAGGAATCCCTCGGAAATCGCTCTGCCCTTTATTACCTGTTCAAAATTACCGCGACGCTTCAAAAAAACCTCTTCAACTCCGAGAAACCTATCTTCTTCAAGGTATCCCAGCCGGAAACGGACGGTTTTCACTTCCTTCTCCACGTTGTTAGCCATGATGCCGTTAAAGAAATGGCCTCGACCTTGGCGCAGATCAGTTCGCAGTATCACATAACACAGTGGTTACACTGGAACACTGCGTATGCCTTTCGAGACTCCGTATACAACGGCTACAAGTTTGTCTCCCGAGCCGTTAAAAACGGCCGGATTTCCATTTATATTGATGGCGATGTAAAGAAAGCCGCCCACACGTCCCATTGGACATTTACGGCTTTTACTCTAGATCAGATTGAACTCAAAAACATTGATTTACTATCTTCAAATTCAGCCTCGTTATATGAAGCGCTAAAGCTCAGCCCTTCGAGTGCGGGGGAGATAGAAGTAAAGTGTGGCTTGAAGAAATTGTTTATTGATAATTTTACAAAGGAATATTCTTGGCGGTTCTGGAGGGCTATGGACAGGGCAATTCGTCGTTTAAGTTACGAGGAGCCAAGAATCAAGGCTGAAGTTTTCCGAGCCTTCGAAAGCGGTCGCTTTACACAGGATGCCAGCAATGGCGTCGAACAGATGCTGGACTACTATCGTTCCCTCTATCAAAATCCGCATTTTGTAGAGGAAATAGAGCATATTTTAAACGAGGAATTATCGAAAGAATTCAATAACTTCTTCTTTCCACTTTATTAATAAAAATCTAAATTTCCAAACTGAGCCTGAACGCCGTTCGCGTTCGGGCTCTTTCCTTTTTTGGGCCAAGGTAGTAGTAGCATTGACAGTTTAAAGCTACAAACAGAGATATCCTTAAACATCAAACGCAATGAAATAGGACTTGCGAAACAACCAGGGATTTACAGGGATACCATATTTAGTACTCCGGAGCTGGGTGTGAAAGCTCGTTGTGGGCAACTACTCCACCTAATCAGCACAAAAATACCGAGGCGTATAAATCCCGGTATTACGTTACGAGTATATTATTTTCATTTAGTTCCTGCATCATAAACAAGTCTAATTTAGTACGCCGATTGGTACGCATGCTTAAATATACTTCCCGATTCTACGGGATTCTTATGGAACTATACTTGGCCCTCTCAATAAATTTATAATCGCTGAAAACGCCTATTTTAAAGGGTTTTAGACTGTTTTAATGGTGGAGGCGGGGGGAGTCGAACCCCCGTCCGAAAGAAAGACCAGAAGAGCTTCTCCGAGCGCA
>CAYWFX010000068.1:0-12831 GCA_964457945.1 uncultured Syntrophomonas sp. | reverse complement strand
TTAGGATGCGTTGGTACCAATACTACTCAGCAACCATATTATGGTATAGGACTAATTCCTGCTGTTAGCTCTGCTCAAGTTTTAGACTGGTTCAGGGATAATCAAGTGGAGAAGACCTTTAAGTGGATAACTTTGTTTCTGCGTAATAGCTTGGAGAAGTTGTGTGATGTAAACGTACAAGGAAGGAGAAAGGATGGGCGAAGCTAATGGATATGATTAATAAACTAATTTCTTTGGAGGAAAAGAGAGTCTCAACCCTCATGGTAAGCATGTTAGTTACACTGGTGTTTTGTTTGCTCATGTACTGGCGCCGGGGTGATATTTCAACGAATTTGGTCAATATACTCAGTTCATTAATTCTGGGCGTGGTCGGAGTATCGGTAGCCAATGTAGCCAATTCTGTTCTTGAAAAAACCAAATCGCAGACAAATGTTGATAGTTCAGAAAAGGACTTAGCAGGGCCAATATGAGTTAGGTGAATTCAGTACAAACGTGATGTACATGCGAAGGAAGCTAGATGTTTGGGCTTTCATATGAGAAGAAAGTATAGGAGCATACGGGAAGCAGGGGTTAGCTTTTCTGAAAAACATTTAGAAAATGATAAAAAGGAGGCCATATTCATGGAGATTCAACAAGCACTCAGTCCCAATTACAGCACAGGGCGAATGGTAAATCATCAAGAGTAGGGCTTAATATGAAATTTAATTTTTCTTAAAGTGCTTTTGGTGATATTATGTTTTTCCTGAATATCTTTATTTTTAAGTCCACTAGATATATCTAATCGTATAGCAGATACGGTTTCTTGGTCGTATTTGCGCCTTGAGATACTCCATCTTTGTTTAGTTTCTTCGGAATGGCTTTTGCCGTAAAATGGGTTTTTGTCTCCTAGTTTACTTTGACTAATATTTTTTCTGGCCTCTTCTGACATTTTAAGTCCTGTACGAGAAATAGACATTTTGCGGCGAGATTCTTCGGAAGGATGTATTCCTATTCTTGTTTCAGACCAACGCCATTTTTGTTCTTCTGAATGGTGGCAACCATAGAAAGGATTTTTTTCTCCTATTAATTTACCCATTAAGGATTCGCTTATTTTTTTTCTAGTTGCGGGTAAAACGGGTATGCCTTTTCTGTTTATGCTAATTTTTAACTTCGTTTCTTCCGAAAGGCATTTCCCAAACATCGGGGCCAGTTCTCCCTTTCTGCCGAACATGGGATTGCCCGAACCGGAATACATTGCGCTAAATTTTTTGCGAGTTTCTTCTTTGCAAATTTGTCCTTTAGTGGATTCACTCATTTTGCGACGAGATTCTTCGGAATGTCTTCCATTGGAACCGGCTTCTCGTCCATTGTAACCATTTTTATAATCGCGTGACTTAAAAACTTCTTCTATGTAATAATACTCTTTTTCGTTTAGTTCTGACTCTTGGCATTCTTCGAGTATTTCAAACTCAAACGCATCGGGGCCATGTTTATTCCACGCTCTTTGTAAGAAATCATTATGATGTTTCCCACAACTAAGGCTGTTTCTGTGTCTTTTGAATCTTTTTTCCATCTCAACCGATTGTCCAACGTATATCATCCCGTTTATTATGTTGCGAATACAATAAATACCTATCTTATGTTTGTCCATAAAGACTACCTCCGTTAATATACCCCATTATAAAGCATTTATTTGTGAGTAGAAAGGATGTTTAAAGTGGATGTGAAATATATTCAATCTCCAAACTATATATCCAGGAGAAACAATAAAAAAATCATAGCGATCGTAGACCATATAACCGCAGGGTCAGCTGACGGAGCATTATCATGGCTATGCAATCCGTCGTCCCAGGCTAGTGCGCATTACCTGGTGACCAAGGCTGGACAGATATTTCAATTGGTCAATGATGAGGATACCGCTTGGCACGCAGGTATTGTCAATCAACCTAATTGGCCATTGTATGATGGCACCAACCCTAACAGGTACACAATCGGGATTGAGCATGAGTGTTTATCGGGTGGTGAACTAACCGAGGCTCAGTATCAGGCAACTCTTGAACTTCACCGGCAACTGATAGCTAAGTTTGGGATATCGATAGATCAGGATCATATAATTGGCCATTACCGGATTGATAGTGTAAACCGCCCGAACTGTCCGGGCCCTAATTTTCCTTGGGAGCGATTGTTTGCGGATTTATCTAAGCCCCAGGTAATTGCGGTCAACATCCAATTCAAAGGTAATATCATGCAGGGTATTGCAGTCGACAATCACTCCTATGCCCCAGTCAGGGAGTTGGCTACATTAATCGGGCGGTCTGTCCAGTGGGACGCAAACACGAATACTGCATTAGTTCTGCCAGTAACAATACCTATAGTACCCACATCTTATGTAAAAGTAGTTGTTGGTTCTACCGTGCTTGAAGTTCAAGTACTCGACCAAAAAACCTATGCACCAGTTCGAGCTTTTGCTGAAGCGTTAGGCTATAAGGTTACTTGGGACGCACTAAGTAACAGCGTTGTTATAGTTTAAAGGAGGAATTATTTATGAGCGAAACCATTGTTACGAACATTGCTGCTCAGATTCTGGCTGTAATGCTGCCGGTTTTGGTTGCTGGATTAGTAGAACTGGTCCGGCGCAAGATTGGTGTGGAAGGGGTTAAGAAGATTGACCAGGAGCTAGCTACCAAAAAGGAGATGGCCAGCTTAGCAATACGGATGGCAGAGCAAATGGGTGGGCAAGACAAGTTTAATCAAGCTGCTTCCTGGCTGTCAGCCAGAGCAGAGGAGAGTGGATTCAAAGTAACTCCGGATGAGGTAAAGGGGTTGATTGAAGCCGCAGTGCGGATGGCTAAAGATGAGTTTGGGGAGCAGTGGGCGAATATTGTAGCTGAGCCATCCCATGAGGAGTCTTGATAATTAGTGAAAGCTTAATTGAATGGTAAAAAGCCAAACAATACAACGATGATTGCAAAAAGGCCGGGAGGGAATGCGGCCTTTTTGCACTTTATATGTAATCAGCAGAAAATGTTTTATCATAAAATGTAATGGTATCAATAACCATTTTGATAAAACCTTCAACTGTCTGAATCAATATGTCATTATGGTATGCTGTGATCGAGGGATACTTCTGGAGGAGTCCCCTATTTTTGTTTCTTGTTTCGGATAGCTTAGAGATGAGTTCGGGGAGCAGCTAGTGAATGCGGAAGCAGATTCTTGTTGCGCTGATTGTTGGTTCATTCTTTTGTATGCCGGGCTTGTGTGCTATCGTTATAGCTATCGAAATTTATCCCTTCTCCCATATCGCTGCCTCTTTTCAATCGTATTTATATACATCCACTCTATGTTTCCCTTGCAGCAATCTCACCTCAATATAGATTGGCCGCAATGGTGTAGATTATTCTAGTTCATACTTAGTGTAAGGACCATTTCTGAATGAAAGCTGAATTAAGTCCCAATAATTGCCTAAAAAGAATAGGTATTAATATGTCATTATTGTATGCTGTATTGTAGGTATTACGGTCCTGGATTCTAAGTGAGGATGAGTTAAGGAGGAAGGATGCAATGTTCTAGTGGTTAGGTACAAAAAGTGCAAAAAAAGGTCTGAGGCACGGCGGTTAATCCGCTCCTCAGACCTTTTCGGGTTATCTTTATGCCCAAATAAAAGTCAGTATGGCAGCTACAGCAGTAAAGATTATGGATATTACCACTGCTAGTTTAATGACCTGGGATTCTATCCCCATAGCGTCAATAGTGGCGGCAGCATTTTGCAATTTGGCTGGTGATATTACACTGGCCAAACCACCAGCAATAGCGGTTCCTGCAGTTACTACCAGAGGATTAAGATGCAATATTTTAGAGGTCAGTAGGTTATATTTAGTAAACAACGCGATAGTAGAAGACTCGCTGCCGCTTACAAACCCACCCAGTAACCCTAAGTAAGTTGCAGCAGCCGGGTATAAACCCTTGAAAAAATCTGCTGAACTAACTGCCAGAATCGATATCATGTTATTAGCTGAATCTGCCAGTTGCCAATTTCCCGGATTAGGAGTATAGCCGGAGTACATCATTACGTAAGCTATCGCAAAGAATATCGCAGCGGAAAATGCCGGGCGTGGCGCTCTGCGTACCCATTTGCTCATAATGTCTTTCCATTGGGTTCCACTGGGTTTAATAAAGGGTACAGCCAGCAGGGTGCTGATAATAACCCAAGTATAAGCATTCCAGAGCATTCTGGTCATAATCGGTTTGGCACCAGGAATAATAGATAATGGCATAGCCAGGTCTTTAGATAAGTATTTGTAAAGCGGAGGATAGAAATTAATTAACAGGCAGCACCCGATCAGGATCATCCAAGGACCCAAGGCCTTTATTAATGACATGGAGCGCTCTATTTCCATATCTTGCGCGGTGGCACCGGAGCGGTCAATAATTTTTTTACCCAATAACTTCATATAAATTAACATTACCGCAATGGTAACTGCACCGCCGATGACTCCGGTCAACACTATGCCTACTCCGCCATGTGCCACTGCCATAGCGGTCAATCCCATACTAAGACCAGCCAGCATACAGGGAATAAAACCTTCTTTAATCTTGGGCCATCCTCCTACTATATAGAGCATACCAAAGCCAATCATAGTAGAAATTATCGGCATAAATTTAGAGAAGACTAGAGCCGATTCGTTGAGAGATGTACCCGTCATATCTGAAAATACCACCAAAGGTGCTCCTAAAAGAGCATAGGTACAAAGGGAATCGAAGCCTAAGGCAGGTAGCGCCACAGCCACAAAAGTAGAATAACCTAATGCGACCATAATAGGGGGGAGTATTGAGACCGGGGTAGCACCCACGGATACCAAGAGGGTTCCAATACCCATATTGATAATCATAATTTGTATGGTGTGATCGTTTTTTGCAATGGTTTTAACAAAAGCTACAATCCGTTTTAAGGCACCTGTGCTTTCAAGGAAGGTAATCTGGAAAATAGAAGTTGCGACCATAAGTGAAACTGGAAATGAGGCTACAATCCCTGCCAGGCTAACCGTCAAGCCCACCTTAAAGGACGTATGAAAGAAGAAGAAAGCAATCAGTAGAGCCATGACCCATCCTAGAAAACCACTGAGATCTGCTGGCCATTTTGCCCAAATTAAAAAAAACAGCACAGCAACAATTGGTACTAACGTAAGTAGTACATCCATCCGAACCCATCCTCCTATCCTACAACTAAGTTTTTAAGAAATAAAAAAGTTCAAAACTCCGCTCCCCATAACTTCCTATCCTACGCTACACTACCAGGGGAGTTTTTACCTTATGAAAAATAATAACATATTATGCAATAAATTTGCTAGAAAATATTTTCCGTATTTCTACTTACGGGTTAATTTAGATAACCAGGATTTATTACGATCATCTTGTTCTTTGCGCCATATTTTGATTAACTCGTCAATTCTTTCCTCCCTTTTTTCATCTCTTTTTGCCATTTTGACCTCAAGTTCTTCGATTTTTTGCTGCAATATTTTATTCTGCGAAAGGAGTTCATCATTTTGATCTGCAATTCTATGAACTGTTACGGCTAACTCTGTAACATCTACAGATAAAGCACTGCTTGGCTGGGTGGCTAGAGCCGTTTCCGGTGACTCTTCCATGTTACCCAGGGCCATTCTTATGGCGGTAGTATTAAGGCCTTTTTCATTTTTTAACTTCATTATTAAACGGAGAGTTTCCAAATCAGCTTCGGTATAGAGCCGGTCACTGCGTTCATCTCGTTTAATTTTTAATCTTAAGGTGTGTTCCAGATAGCGCAGGGTATGTTGTTCAATATTCAACATTTCAGCTACTTCACCAATTTTATAAAAAATTTCTTTCATTTTGTAACCTTTCCTCCCTTCACTTCATAAATTGTTATCAGGTGAGCCGATAAGGTTAAAAAGGGTAGCAGCAGCTGTTTTGCAAGTTCATAAGTTCTTGTTAAGAAGAAGTTTTAGCCAGACAGTTTCTTAAGCTCATTGTGAACCTTATTGTAAGCCTAAAACTTTCCCCTCTTTTTTGCTCATAATATAATCGAAGCTAAAAATATACCTTCATACTCTTATATATGAGCACAGCCGTCCTTAAATGTTGGACGGCTGTTTTTTTATTTCTTTATTTATTGGAGTTTAGGAATCTCTTCCGCGGCGGATTACCATATGAGGGTGAGGTGCCTTCGTTCGATTTCGTCCGCTGCGTAAGCTTAGTCGGAGCATCAACAAAAAGATTAATCCAGCACCATAGAAGGCATATCTAGCTTCAGTGTAAAGTTGATTGACCAACAAATAAGCGGCAGTGAGCAGGGTGAAGCCGAAACCTAGAGCCCAAGCTAGCATCTTGACCGCCTTGGTGTTAGCGGCGATCGCATCGTTTATACTTGATAATGGGACTTTCAGGTTCAGTTCGCCTCGTTCGGCTCTGCTCAGTACTCTTTCTAGCAGGGGAGGGATTTCCACTAGAGAACTCCCCAGGAGGGTGCCCTTTTCTTTAATCTGGTTCCAGAGACCGGCTTCGCCTTTGGCCAGATCCTTCAGATAAGGTTTGGACTCATCCAAAAAGTTAATATTAGGATCCAATCCAATGCATAGCCCATATAGAGTTCCGAGTGCCCGGCCCAGGAAAGTAAATTGGGCCGGAATTTGAAAGGGCTGCTCGTATAAAAGCTGTTCCAGGTCAGTCAAGAGACCACTGAAGTCTGCAGAATAAAGGTCCTGGCTAGATCCAAGAGCTGCTTCAAGAAGCACCCCTACCGCCCTGGCTACCAGCTCATTATCAGCATCATAACGCAGAAAACCAATTCGTTTCAAATATGCGACTACTTGTACATAATCACGCTTCACCAGAGCAATAACCAATTCTACCAGGATATCCCTCAGAGCCGGGGGAATAGTGCCCACCATGCCAAAGTCTATCATTATCAGGCGTCCATCCTCAGTAACGAACAAGTTTCCGGGATGAGGATCGGCGTGAAAAAATCCATCCACCAAGACCTGTTTAATATAAGTCTGCAAAAGCTTGCTAGCCACTGCCTTCCGGTCCACACCTGCATTTTCCAGTCTCTCGTAGTCAGATATTTTTATGCCCTCCATGAACTCCATGGTTAAAACCCGCTGAGTGGTATAATCCCAGTAAATAGTTGGAATTAATATATCGGCATCTTCCTGAGTATTATGGGCAATGGTTTCCGCATTATGGCCCTCCTGGATATAATCAAGCTCTTCCTGAAGAGTGTCGGAGAATTCCTGGTAAATAGCATCAAAATCAACCACTCGTTCCCAGTCAGTAAATATTTTCAATAAATCAATAATTTTGCGAACTGCTCGAAGGTCTATGCGTACCAGATCCTCGATTCCAGGTCGTAAAATCTTAATGGCAACGGTTTGTCCTTCGGTTAACACGCCCCGATGAACCTGTCCCAACGAAGCCGACGCGATTGGCATTTCCTCCACTTCGGCATATATTTCAGCTAGCGGACGGGTAAATTCGTTCTCAGCCACCTGGCGAATCTCATTAAAGGATACTGGTTGGACTTCATCCTGTAAGCCAGCGAGTTCCCTGACGGTGACCTGAGGCAGAACATCAACTCTAGTGCTGAAAAACTGACCTAGTTTGATAAGCAGTCCGCCCTGGTTTACAGCGGTGGTACGAAAGCGGCGCGCCTGAGACGTGTAAAGTTCCTGCCGTTTAGCTTCTAACCAGGATTTTTTATGCCACCATTTTTTATATTTAAGAGAGTAAAAAGCCCAGAAGATACTGATAAATAAATTGAGAACCGTTAAAAAACGGCTCAATCCCGCCCAAGACGTCATACGCATAGAAAAATCTCTCCATTCACTACGATTATCTTAATTATAGCAGAGATTCTTCCTGACCAAAAACGGGCGGGGGAGTGCAGACTATTTTTGCCAGCGGAGCAATCTTTTTTCAGCATAAGAAACAAGTCCATAAAGAATAGCGGCAATGAGAGCTAGAATAATGATGCTGGTCATAACCAGATCTAGTTTGAACACCTGGCTTCCGTAAACAATTAGATAACCCAATCCTGCCTGGGATACCAGAAATTCCCCCATTATTACGCCTACGAGACAAAGACCCACACTTACTTTAAGAGCTGTGATAATTGATGGCAGACTGGCAGGTATAACAATTTTTATCAAAACTTGCAGGCGTGAAGCTCCAAAAGCACGCAGTAATTTGATTTTATCGGGATCTACCTCAAAAAAACCGTTAACCATACTAATAATTGTAACAATGATAGATATTAATAAGGTCATACCTATGATAGCTGCGGAGCCATTACCCAGCCAGACAATTAGTAATGGACCTAGAGCTACTTTCGGGATGGCGTTGAGAATAACCAAATATGGCTCGCTAATTTCGTGCAGAGATCGCGACCACCACAGAAGAACCGCACAAAGGAAGCCGCCTAACGTTCCCAGAGTAAACCCCCAGAAGGTCTCCATAATGGTCACCCAGATATGATTATAAATTGATCCATCATTGTGAAGTCTAAGAAGCGTTTGCATAATTCGGGAAGGTTGGGAAGTAATAAAGGGATCAATAAGCCTGGTACGAGCAGCTATTTCCCATATCAGGATAAAAGCTAGCAGAATCGTAAACTGGGTTGCCCAGACGGCCAGCCGGTGCCGACGTCTGGTCTGAAGATAGGACTTTCGTTCGGTTGATAGATCAGGCCAGGTCGACATGAATATCCAACTCCTTCCAGATAGCTTCGAAGTATTTTCGGAAACGTTCGTCCTGACGCCTCTGCAGAGGAGCTTCGGCTGTGGATAAATCCAGATCATAGATGCATTTTAACCGGGCTGGACGTGCTGTAAGCACGGCCACTCGGTCTGACATAGAAATTGCCTCGGCGATATCATGAGTAACCAGAATAACAGTTTTATTTTCTTTGCGAAGAATGGCCCACACCTCATCACCTACCGCGATGCGAGTCTGGTAATCCAGGGCTGAAAAGGGTTCATCCAGCAGCAATACATCAGGTTTCAACGCCAGGGTGCGGATTAGCGCAGCGCGCTGCCGCATCCCTCCAGACAACTGGCGCGGGTAATATTCGGCGAAGTCGGCCAGGCCATATGCCTCCAGAAGGTGATTTACGTATCGCCCCGCTTCTTGCATATCTTTTTTTTGCAGTTCCGGGCCTAATAAGCAATTATTACGAATGGTTCTCCATTCCAGTAAATGATCTCTCTGAAGCATATATCCCACCGGACTATCCAATTTAATAGTTCCGCGGGTTGGCGCTATCAGTCCGCAGATAATATCTAAGAGAGTAGATTTGCCACAGCCGCTGGGACCAACAATTGATAGAAATTCACCCGAGTGTATTCCTAGGGAAACATCGCTAATGGCTACGGTCTCCGTAGAAGGAGACTGATAGGTCATCGCAATGTGGTCAAGTTCAACCTGGTAAGCAGACACATAAATCACCTCCATCCATTTAATAGCTGCAGCACCTGGATTATAATGGGATTATCAGAATCTAACGTACATTCTGAACAGCCTGTTTAGCAAAGCGATCGGTTATAAGAACCTCTGGTTTCACAGTAGCTGTAAGTTCTCCAGCTGTCTGCATGATTTTCTGCGCAAATACATATTGCTGCTCACTCATCATAGGATTTGTGCCCCAGGTATCCTGATCCTTATACCGGGCTACTACTTTAGTTAATCCATCAATATCTGTGTCCGGGAAAAATAGCGCTATTGACTGGGCAATTTCCTGGGCACTGTGTGATTTCACCCAGATTTGGCCGCGGTAAACGGCATTAGTGAATTTCTGCAGCATCTGCGGATCTTTCTCCATTTTGCTCTTTCTGGCCATAAACACGGTATAGGGGATTTTTCCGCTGCTGGTACCTAAGGAGGCAACTACAGATCCAGCCCCTTCCTTCTCAAGCAGGGTGGCCGTTGGTTCAAACAGGGCTACATAATCTCCAGTTCCACCTTTGAAGGCACCTGCTGTAGCGGTAAACTGCAGGTTAGTGATAATGGTGACGTCTTTTCCAGGTGTCAGCCCATGCTGCTTCAGAATATACTCCAGTACCATTTCGGGCATTCCTCCGGGTCTTCCACCAATAATAGTTTTACCTTTCAGATTTCCCCATTTGAAATTTGTCTCTGGATGACGTCCTACCAGAAAAGAACCATCACACTGGGTTAATTGAGCGAAATTAACGACATAATCTGTCTGTCCCTGATTAAAGACATAAATGGGAGCCTCAGAACCTCCTAGACCAATGTCGCCGGTTCCAGAAAGCAACGCGGTCATTACCTTATCGCTGCCCTGTGCTGTGCTAAGCTTAATATCCAGGCCTTCTTCTTTGAAAAAACCTTGACTGATAGCTACGTATTGCGGGGCGTAAAAAATGGAACGCACCACCTCAACCAGATTAACCGTTGTGAGCTGGGCCGTATTTTCTGCCTTTTTCGAACATCCCCCTATCAGCGTGCCAACGATCAACATCATGGCCATGACAATTATGACCGACCTTTTCAGCAAGACTAACTCCTCCTCTCCTTACCCTTAGAAATATAACTACTTTGCAACCTTATTTATTATATGAGGATAGGGGAAAAGTGTGAGTGAAACAGTAACTAATCGTGATAAGTAGGTATCATTTAGTCTCCGGTCGTTATAAGCTAGATCAGACTATGACAGATAATTATAAACCGGATTACTGTCGAATATTTGCAATAAACAAAATCATCTGTTTATAATGAAGATAATATAAAATGGTGCATTTAATTGCTAATAGTAATATCCCTATCAGCTTAAAAAACATCATGCATGTAAGTCGGAGAGGGTGAGGATTTATGAATATTGGGAAGGATAGTTGGAGTATTAGGGATATGATGAATAAACGAATCCAGGTTATTCATCACGGCGATTCCTTAAGGACGGCCATTCATATTTTTAGCCAATATAAGCTTGATACCATTCCGGTGGTTGATGAAGAGGGAGTATTGATTGGAGTTTTCTCAAATAGCAGGTTGTATAAAGCATTGCTCGATGGAGTAAGCCTGGATGATGAGTGTACCCCTTATATTGTAGATTCCCCGATATTTATTAACGAGGGACTCAACTATGATGAGATTTCGTTAGTAATGAGGGTGAACAAAAGCAGGGTAGGCAATGTACCAGTTGTTGACGATAGCGGAAAAGTAGTGGGGATTGCCGGTAATAAGGAGTATTTGGCGACCAGTTTAAATATAATTTCTCAATCTTACGTCCTTCTCGAATCCATTTTCCAGGCGATGCAAGAGGGCATTATTACAGTGGATGACAAAGGCTACATTTTGAGAGTTAATCAATTTGCGGAAAAAATGTTTGGAATTAACTTTGCACAAGTTCAGGGGAAGCATATAAACGAGGTCTTCTCGGAAATTAATTATAGTGGTAATCGTAGTTTTGGGGTAAGGTATAATTTTAGATCAGTTTCGGCAATTGTCAACCAGGTTCCAATAATCGAAAATGATAAGCAGGTAGGTACTAATATAGTATTTTTAGATATATCAGATTTTGAGCAAATGGCTAAGGAACTAGAAATAGTTAAAGATCTTCATGCAACACTCAATGCAGTTCTTAGTGCTTCGGCATTTGGTATTTTTGTTACGGACAAATTTGGTGGGGTCAAATTTGTTAATAGAATAGCCAAGCAGTTTGTGGGGAGCGAAACTAACATAGTTGAGGGTCAGTTTTTAAGGGAATTTTTACCTTCCAGTGGCAGGGCTCAAGTAGTGAAAACTGGCGTAACGGAAGTGGATATTTGCCACATTAATGAAAAAAAATGTGTTGTTTCACATGTTCCTATCATAGCAGAAGATAGTAAAGATATTGAACCAGTTGGAGTTGTCAGTACAGTTTATTGTGATGACAATAAATTGCTCGAAGAAATAGCCAGAAAATGGTATTCATTACAGCAACAGGTTGATTACTATCGCAGCCAACTTGATAAACAGGGGGCCAGCGGGGAAGATAAATTTGACCATATAGTTACTATGAACGATGAATTTATGCAAATTAAAAACGAAGCTCAACGGATAGCTAAGAGTAGTTCTACAGTTCTTTTGACTGGGGAAAGCGGGGTTGGCAAAGATATGTTTGCGCGAGCAATTCATTCTGCTGGTCCAAGAGCAAAAATGCCCTTTGTTAAAGTCAATTGTGTAGCTATACCAGAGACTCTTTTCGAATCTGAGCTGTTTGGATATGCACCGGGTTCGTTTACTGGAGCATCCAAGAAAGGAAAAACGGGATATTTTGAGCAGGCCCATCAAGGCACAATATTTCTGGATGAGGTTGGAGATATGCCACTCTCTATCCAGGTCAAGATACTGCAAGTCTTGCAAGATAAACAGTTCATGCGGGTGGGGGGAGTAAATACTCAGAACGTTGATGTGAGGATTATTGCTGCCACCAACCGTAATCTGAGGGAAGCCATAGCCAAAGGAACTTTCCGAGAAGATCTGTACTACCGATTAAATGTAATTGAGCTATATCTGCCTCCACTTAGGGTTCGAGCGGAAGACATACTGCCTTTAGCCGAAACATTTATTGAAAAATATAATGATATATTAGGTACATCAGTATCTGGCATGAGCAATCGTGCTAAAGAAGCCATTCAACAATATCGCTGGCCAGGAAACATCCGGGAACTAGAAAATGCCATTGAAAGAGCTGCCAATTATGTTTGGGAGGGAGAAATGGATGCAGATCATCTTCCCATGCATATCTTACACGCTCAAAAAGCGAGCGATGAACAATCATCCTATCAGGAAGCAATAAATGATGTTAATAAAGAAATTATA
>CAYWFX010000067.1:0-12895 GCA_964457945.1 uncultured Syntrophomonas sp. | reverse complement strand
ATTATTGCTGATCACTTATCTACGTAAGGGGTGACATTTTCCCTGATCATTGACATCCCTCTGAGGACTACCAACTATTTAATGATTTTATCGGCAATCTCAGTTTTAATCATAGCGATAAACTCATCCAGTCCCTGAGCACC
Organism: uncultured Syntrophomonas sp.; assembly: GCA_964457945.1. GTDB lineage: Bacteria > Bacillota > Syntrophomonadia > Syntrophomonadales > Syntrophomonadaceae > PHAA01. The sequence goes on along the minus strand of CAYWFX010000067.1, from coordinate 12,752 downwards.
CAGGTCTCCTGCTTTGCGATGGCGCACAGCTACAGCGTTGGCTTCTGTTTCTTTATCGCCTATAACTAAAAGATAAGGTATTTTTTGCAGTTGCCCTTCCCTTATCTTATATCCGATTTTTTCACTGCGTTTATCCACTTCAACTCTAATGCCTTCATCTCTTAACCTGGCAATTATTATTTCAGTATATTCATGCTGTCTTTCGGTAATGGGCAGCACCCGCACCTGAACCGGAGCCAGCCAGGTCGGAAAAGCACCTGCAAAATGCTCAATAAGTATGCCTATGAATCTTTCCATACTGCCATAAATGACCCGGTGAATCATAACTGGCCGGTGTTTTTCCCCATCCTCGCCAATATAGGTCAAGTCAAATTTTTCAGGCATTTGAAAATCCAGCTGGATGGTTCCGCACTGCCAGGTTCGATCTAGTGAGTCCTGCAGGTGAAAATCTATTTTAGGGCCGTAGAAGGCTCCATCACCTTCATTTATTTTGTAGGGCACAGATTTTTCTTCCAGAGCCTGTTTTAATGCATCAGTAGCCATATCCCAGACCTCCTGAGAACCCATAGAATTTTCAGGCCGGGTGGATAGTTCTACATGATAGCTGAAGCCAAACTGTTTGTAGAAAAGATCAATCAGGTTCATGACGCCATTTATTTCATCAATAATCTGCTCGGGAAGCATAAAGATATGGGCATCATCCTGAGTAAAGGCGCGTACTCGCATAAGACCATGCAAAACTCCGGACATCTCATGCCGATGCACCAAACCCATTTCGCCAGTTCTAATAGGCAGTTCCCGGTAGCTATGTAAGTTCTGTTTGTAAACTAGAATTCCACCAGGGCAATTCATAGGTTTGACCGCATAGTCCTCTTCATCAATTTTAGTGAAATACATATTATCTTTGTAGTGATCCCAATGGCCGGAACGATGCCAAAGCTCTGTGTTTAGTATGATGGGGGTACGAATTTCCTGATAGCCTGCTTTCTGATGCTGCAAACGCCAGTATTGTTCCAACTCATTTCTCAAAACCATCCCTTTGGGCAGGAAAAATGGGAATCCCGGTCCTTCATCTAAAAGCACAAACAAACCTAACTCTTTGCCTAATTTACGGTGGTCGCGTTTTTTAGCCTCTTCCAATTTGTTGAGATAATCGTCCAGCATGGCCTGTTTGGGGAATGAGGTGGCATATATCCGCTGCAGCATTTTATTGTTTTCACTGCCCCGCCAATATGCCCCGGCCAGACTCATAATCTTAACTGCCTTAAGTTTACCTGTTGAAGAGACATGCGGACCTTTGCAGAGATCCACAAATTCCCCCTGCTGGTAAAGGCCAATCACCGCATCTTCTGGTAAATCCTGAATCAATTCTACTTTGTAATCTTCCTGTCTATCTGCGAAAAACTTAAGAGCCTCTTCCCTTGACAGCTCCTGGCGCACAAAAGGGTAGTCACTCTTAATGATGCTTTCCATTTCCTTTTCAATCATTTTAAAATCTTCGGGGGTAAAGGTGTGTTCCGTATCAAAATCATAATAAAATCCTTTGTCAATCGCAGGACCAATAGCAAACTTAGTCTTGGGCCAGAGCCTTTTCACCGCCTGAGCCATAATATGAGACGATGAATGCCGGTAAACCAGGCGTGCTCGCTCATCTTCGAAATTGAGAATCTCTAATTCGCCATCCTTCTGAACCATAGCATTCAAATCGCTAACCTGACCATTAAATACAGCCGCCACCGCAAATTTAGCCATTTTGGGGCTGATACTTTCGGCAACCTGCAGCAGGCTAATCCCTTTCGGGTATTCCCGCTGGCTCCCATCCTTTAATCTTATGTAAATCATGTTCACACCTCCTGAAAATTAAAGCCTATTTACCTGATTAGAGGTATTACAATAAACTAGTACGACATATAATCATTTAATCCATTACTATCTAAAAAGAATATCAGATTTTGTATACTACCGCAAATATAATAGGCTGAGAGACATCTCCCAGCCCCAGACCGTTGACAAAAGCGAATCGCAGCTCTTTGCCATCCATGGAAGTCGCTCAGCGTTATTCTAAAAAGCCCGTTCAATCAACGTACTCTATACGGGGACGTGACCTTACTGCGAAGCAGACGGTCCGTCCCCATACCTACGCGCCTCAATCACGGGCTTTCCTCATGCCTTGCTCTTCATTTCTGTCATTAGCCTAGCAGCTTGATTTCACTTGAAGCGGTTATCATTCCCGGTAGTGATTCTGCCATCCATCTTTTTGCTTACCAAGCATCGTTCACAACCCTTACACTCGCTTATTCGTTCTGAAAATACATTTTTAATTACTTTTACGGTTTCACTTCCTGAATCATTGCTGTTATGTAACACAATACGACGAGGAGCAACTGTTATTAAAATACTTACTAACACATCATCCAAATTTATCTCCCCGCGCGCCATATCATCCAGATAATAATTAATATGATTTTCTTCAATCCTGACCCCGTTGCCATCCCAAAGAGAAAAATGTCCCCTCTTGTCCCTTAGAATATTTACTTCTTGAATCATGGGAGCCTGGGTGTCCACAAAATATCTTAGAAGCTTAACAAACTCATTATATTCCTTTTCATTCCTTAATTCTTCGCAGGCTAAATCAACTGCAAATTTGATTTCGGTTAAATAATCCTGCATGCAAAATTGGATGAAGCCCTCCATAACTAAGGTGTGATGATAATATATATAATCCAAAATTTTATGGGCTATTTTGTTTTTACGACCGTAATTCATCAATAAATTAAGACTCTCATTAGAATTGCAACGTTTCAGAAAATCTACTGCTTTATCTAAAACGAATGGTTGATCTCCTGATGAGATGTGGCGGCCTTTTTTGGTAACTTCCTTCCAAGTCAGTTTTTTTTCCCAATCCTTCACGATGTGCTCAGCTAAAAACTCCGCTACTTGATGCTTAAAAATATAAACAATATCTTCTTCTTTATAGTGGGGCTCAATTTTATCACCCTCTAGTCTCAAATCGATAAATAAATTATTGCCCTGCTCATCCGCCAACTTATTTACCCCCAAAGCATAGCCGTGCTCTTCTAACCAGGAAAATTTCTCACGAAACTGCTCCAGGAAAGGCGTGCTATCAGCGGCCGTAGTAATTTGCAATTCATAAACCATATTCGGCCTCCTAATCAATGCTTACATTATTATATGTGAGGCCATTTTTCATTATTCAGTTATAGCCATCCAAAATTTGTGCCCTAAACTACATTTTGTAGTTAAATAGCTATACGCATTTTATTTGTAATAGTGTGTTTTAATAATTGTTTGGCAGCAGCTCCCCTTACAGATTCTAAACCTGCTTAATGTTTTCGCTAAAATTGTGAACCTGATGCATAAGTTATTTTCATGTCCAATTATATTGTATAACGCTGAAAATGATAGAAATAATATAAGCAAACAATAAAGGAGGCAACTGTTTGAACACTTCAAAGCATAGACTACTCGTGCTCATAGCTTTATTGATTGTGGTGAATCTAGTCATTATAGGCTGTAGCATAACCGCTGAAAAGCCGGCACAGCCTATGCTACCTACTACTCCAATTCCCCCACAAAATGCCTCACCTACTCCAATGGCCAAATCTCCTTTAAATCCAGCCTCCCCTATGGAAGCAGCGAACCAAGCAGTAACCGAAGCGAGAAAAGTTATGGGAGTAAATGGTGCTTCTGCATTCGTTGCAGATAAAATTATATATATAGGATTAGATCTCAGAGAAAATAGTGATAAGCATCAGTCAGTTGTAATAGAGAAAAATGTAATGAATAGCATTATAAGTTTAAATTCCGGATACACCGCAAAGGTGACCTCAGATATGGATACCGTAAAATTAATTAAAACTGTAGCTCAAGGTATTGCCCAAGGCAGGTCAATCTCAAACTTCAAAAACGAAGTAAATGATATAACCATAAAAATGACACCAAAAGGAAGTAGATTATTAAATTTGTGATATCTTTAAATCACATCAACACCTATCCCTTCATAATATATTTTCGACAAATTTGTGGACATCGATAATTTCATCGCAAATGACGTAAAAATACCGAGGGTTACAAATCCTCGGCATTACTTTTTTTTTTGGAACTGTCAATAACTCCGACCCTTGAAATTATACCCCTTCCATAAATATCCTTACGACTTCAGGATCAAATTGGGTGCCTGCATTTCGAACTAACTCTGCCTTAGCCTCGAATAATGACATAGCTTTCCGGTATACACGATCATTGGTCATGGCATCAACGGCATCTGCTACTGTTAATATTCTAGCAATGATGGGTATTTCTTCCCCTTTTAATCCTCGAGGATATCCCTTTCCGTCCCATCTTTCATGATGGCTTAGAATTTCATCAGCAATATGAGCAAACTCAGGTGTCATACTTACAATTCTAAATCCACTTTCAGGATGTCTGGTTATTTTCTCAAATTCTTCTCGGCTTAATTTCCCAGGTTTGGTTAAAATACCATCTGGAACTGCAATTTTCCCAATATCATGCATCACCGCCAAAACTTTTAGTCTTTCTAATTGCTCATCACTTAAGCCCATTTTTTGCCCTAGTTCATTACTTAATAAGGCTAGTCGATAACAGTGTTCCTTGGTTTCAAAGTTTCTTTCATTCAATATTCCCAAGAGAGAAGTAATTAGGTGACTTCTGCTGCTCTTACCTTCCAATAACTTTTTGCTATACATTCGTTCATCACTTAATCTCATAATCTCATTAATATCAGTTTCTAAATCCTCTTTACAAGCTACTCCTAATGAAATACTGACTTTTATCCCATTAAGCTCTACTTCATCGCATTCTTTTGTAATTCTTATAACCAAATTTTGGGCATCCTTTTCAGAAGTCCCAGGCAGAAGAATAGCGAACTCATCACCGCCAATTCTGGCTACTATGTCTTCTGGCCGAGTAACTTTCTTAAGTATTTTTGATCCCAATTTTAACAATTCATCACCTGTTTGGTGTCCAAAAGTGTCATTTAAAAGTTTCAATCCATTTATATCTCCCATAATTACACTTATTGGCAAACAACGTTCCGTGTGTAATCTTTTTAATTCTTCTTCAAAAAATGCCCGGTTATATAAACCGGTTAGACTATCATGGAAACTTAGATACCTAATTTTCTCTTCACTTTCTTTACGAGCAGAAATATCCATCATGCTGGTCAGCAAACAATTGGTATTTCCAATTTCAATTGTATCAACTGTCACAATACCTGTAAGTACCAAACCATCCCGTCTTCTTACCGATATTTCGAGATCACAGATCCTGCCATCACTTTCCACCATTTTATCTATGACTGCTCCTTGTTCTCTATTGACAAATATATTTAAATCCGAGGATTTCTTCCCAATGACTTCATCTTTATTAAAACCCAAGGTGTTTAAAAAGGCATCATTCACATCAATATATGAACCATCCTCAACTCTTGTAACTGCCATTAATACAGCACCAGATTGGAATGCCTTGGCAAACTTCTCTTCCGATATCTTAAGCTCAGATATATCCTTCGCAACCCCAAACAAAGCTTCCTCTCCATTCCAATCACCCACAACCACCTTTATTTCCACTGGTATTTCTTGGCCATTTTTAGCTACTATATGCATTGTACATGAATTCGATTTGCCAGCTAAAATGTCGGACAGATTGGGAAGGCCTTCTGCTCTTATTTTTTCGTCATGGATAAGCAACACTGATTTGCCGATAAGTTCTTTTTCCAAATATCCCAATCTCTTTAAAACAGTACTATTAATGTGTATGATTCTGCCTTCGGTATCGAGTACAAACAAGAGATCACCAATTGTGTTGAAGAAATTCTTGAAATTTATTTTTTGTTTTTCAATTTCCTCGTTGGCAAGGAATAATTTGTGTCTTTCTTCCCTTAATGTTTTATTTCTAACTAAAAGTCTGCAAAATGACAAAAACAACAAAAGCAAGGCCAATACTATTATAGTTGCCTGAATTACTGACAACCATATAGCATGGTTCCATGTTTTTGCATCATAATCGATTCCCAAAACCGCTATTATTTTTCCTGACTCAGGGTCAGTAATAGGTAAAAGAATACTTACCCATTTTCCCCAGCGGTCACTTACCGAACCGGTAACTAAAGCTTCGCCATTGATAAAAGGCTGATGGTAAGCCTGATCAGCTTCAGTATACTCCTGCCCGGGTGGAGAATAATCTTTGGAGTCAACTGGTTCGGAATCAACCATAAAATAAAGCTTCTCATCTTTTTGAGTATAAAGGTAAACAAAACGAATTTTTCTCTCAACTCTTACAATTTCCATTAAGCTAGCTTTGATATGCTTATATTGTATTTTTTCGATATCCTGCGGACTAGCTTCCAGATTACTTATAGCTTTATCCTGTAATAACGTCTTTGTTGTTCTAGCTATGGTTAATGCCTGTTCCATAGCATTATCGTAAGCTGTTATCCAAGAAAAACGAATATATATTGCCCCTAAAAGCAGCAAAGCTATCAAATAAAAGACCATTATTCTTGATTTTCCAGCTTTTTTTACTAAGCTTAAAATTAACGACTGGTTAATTATGCCCAAAACCATTATTCCTCCATTTTTCAGGTTCCTTAGTTGTCTAGCTTTATTTGTATCAGAGCGTAAATTATGGTTAACCCACGCTTATGGTGTAATAGCCTCAGCAGATAACATTTATTTCATCAATTCTCAACATTATACTACAATCCCAAACAATCCATATATAGTCTTTAACTTAACTTTCGCACCCGGCATTGATGTCCGGCTTTGTTTATTAACTTATCTATATAGCAAAAGCCGCTCCCTTAGGAACGGCTAAATTATCAATGCTTTAATTTTGTTATATAATATTTCCGGCCTTAATCTGTGCTAATCCCTTTTCGGTAAAGGTACCCTTTATTGTAATGCTAGTATCATTGGCAATTAATTGTTTTAGTTCTATAAGCCCATCTTCTGCCAGCTGTTTTGCCTGTTCCGCTCTTTGCCGGGGTGGGTAGTTATCAGATAATACGTCTATCAAGTGGAATGTCTCTCCTCCGGCGCTACGTTTTACTAAGTCTAAAAACAACCCATGATTCTGCAAACTTTCACTCCCCCTTTTTCTTAAACCATTCTCTAAAAGGAAGCATTTTCCTGCTTGGTTATAAAATTTTAGTTATAATCAAGCCCTCAAAATTCAAGTTTGGAACCTTTCCCTCAGTAATTTGATACCCGTTTTTCGTATAGAAATGTAGCAGCCTTTCCCTATGGGTCCCCAAATCTATAGGCGATAACCAACCAGTAATCTTATTAATACTGCTTTCCCTGGCAATTTCATCAAGATACATTAGTGACTGTGTACCTATACCTTGCTTTAATATCTTGTGATTAATGTCCTCAATATGAATACACAGATCTTTATTCCTTAAGACTGTATAACTTAGACATCCATTAAACCCCTTAATTGTTAACACGTAAATAAAGCCTCCATATAATTGTCCATCTTCTGTCGAAGTACAGTGAACCAAATATATTGGTGCCCCATTTTTGCTTTTAATTATCCTCTCCGGCTGGTAATCCTCAATTCGCTCCTCTTTATATGCTTCTAGGAGTTGATCCAGCTGTTTAAGTCTCTTATTATAAATGTATTTTTGTATGAAGCTCATAATTTCCCTCATTCAATTAGTGATAATGATACATTCGCTATAAGGTAGTATTGTCCTGCAAATATTAGAACTTGTCTCCTGATAATGGTAAATATATTGGCAACAAAAGAATAAATAAAATGATGATAAACTACCAGGAAAGCGTTAAGAAAATTAAAGGTAAAGGATCAATATGAAGCTGACTCTTTACTAATTCCTGTAACTATTCTATAATACTAAATGAGCTTGGGAGCGATTTTGAAATAAAAATAATTGAAAAAGATATGCCATAGGGATCTATGGGTCGTTAACTCAGCGGGAGAGTGCTTCCCTGACACGGAAGAAGTCGTTGGTTCAAATCCAATACGACCCACCATAAGAAATCAGTAATACCGGGGCTTGCAAGCCCCGGTATTTTTGTGTTATTTATTAATAAATACGTTTAAGGGTTAATTTTTTCACTTAGGTTCAACCTGATATTTTTTAATAGTAGATGTGATCATAGTATCCCCAGAAACAAATTCCTGTTTAACTAGACCTATATCCTTCTTATAGTACTGATAAATAGTAGAGTTGTTGTTCGTAATTTTAATCTTTAAACAATTATCGATTTTTCCAAGCGGAGTGTCTACTATGGAATCAAGTGTCACTATTTCCTTCTTACCGTCTTTGTCAGTCCAATTAGTTCCAACTTGTAGAGGGGATTTTATTATAATAGCTTCAGAATTGGCAGTAAAACCTGTTTCAAGCATGTTTGATGGTTGATAGGTTTCACCTTCAAAATATACTAGCTTAACCACATCATTAGTACCCTCAATAATTTTGGTAATAACTGTTCCCCCATTATCCTCAGATATCTGCGCCAAATTGCCTTTGGTAAATAATACCTTTCGATTAAACGACGCATATTCATTCCCGTTTCCCTCATACTCCCAATAACTGCCTTTAGTTAAAGGAACATAGTCCGAAGCGTTAACTGTTGGAGAGATCTTAGTTTTATTCTCCTGGTTAGCCAATTTACAACCACTAATGAAACTAATACTTAAAACAATCATAAATATCAGACAAATGCGCCTCATTATTAATCACCTCATAACCCTTCTTAATCAATTTAGATATTTATATAGTTTACCTCAATAAATACAGCAAATACGCAGTTTTACTTTCAAGCTAGCGATACAATTATGTCGGAAAGTATATATTCAACTTATTTAATTAGCCCCTTAAACTTCTTGGCATCCCACTAAAGCCCTGCCTATCAATATTCGAGACATATTTTTTGCTTATCGTTAATATATTTTTAGCAGAATAAAGTCGAACCCCTGTCCATTTTCGACTAATCATTAATATTCTAAATAATGGGCAGATGATAGAGGAGGTACGTTTTGATTTTACTTTTCAAGAAAAGAACGCTGGGATTCATGGGCACCGGTATATTTCTGCTATGTTTATCCATCGGCACCTTCAACGTCGCTTTACATCCTAATATGAATAAATGGAAGCAGGAGAAGGTGGTCATTACAATGGTTAAAACCTCCCAGAAGGCAGTGGCCTTAACATTTGATGACGGTCCCGATCCAGAAAGAACACCTGCGGTTTTGGATAGTTTAAGGAAGTATAATGCCCATGCCAGCTTTTTTGTAGTAGGCAATCGGGTTGAAAAACAACCGCAAATGCTGCAAAAAATAGCGGCAGAGGGTCATGAAATTGCTAATCACAGCTATAGCCATAGCTATTCCGCATTTACCAGCAATAAACCAGAGATTTTCAAGGAAGAAATCGATAAAACTACTAGCCTAATTGAGAAAATCACTTCGCAAAAGCCTTTACTTTTCCGCCCACCTGGAGGATATCTGTCTGATAATCTTGTAAATCTAATCAAGACTGAACAATTAACAATCGCCTACTGGACCTGGCAACAGGATAGTAAGGATTGGAAAGTCGGAACCAGCGGAGCTGCAATTGCTAGTCATATCATAAAAAATATTCAGCCCGGACAGATTATACTTCTTCATGATGGGGCCAATAATGGCCTGGAAACAGCCAAGGCGGTAGACATTTTGCTGGATAAACTGACCAAAGAAGGGTATCAATTCGTAACTATGAGCGAATTAATAAAATTAGGAAATATGGAATAAAGCTGATTTTCAGGAAATAAAAATGTAAAAACGTATAGAGAGAGGGAGGTAGGATTGAAAAATGCCTAGAATTTTTGGATTTTATGAACTTAAAGCCAGAACCAAGATCGCCTTTATAGCACTAATCTCAACAATTCTGTTGACCAGTAGCGTAGTATATGTCCAAGCCTATCACAAATTAAAACCTATCTATGAAGTAAAAACAGACAAAAAGGTAGTTGCCCTTACATTTGATATAAGTTGGGGCAATAACACACCTATTCCGGTCATTGATATTTTAAAAGCAAATAATATTAAATCCACTTTCTTTCTATCTGGCCCCTGGGTTAAGCAATATCCGGAAGTTCCTAAACGTATTCAGGCTGATGGTCATGAAATAGCAAGTCATGGTTACCGTCATATTAATTTAAGCAACTTGAGTAAAAACGAGATAAAGGAAGAGATAACGAAAGCCCATAATAATATTAAGGAAGTTACTGGTGTAGATGCTAATTTAATCAGGACACCCAATGGGGATTATAATGATCAAGTAATAGAAGGGGCTCATGAGGTGAAATACGAAGTAATTCAGTGGTCAACCGATTCTCTTGATTGGATGAATCCGGGGGTTAATAGCATTGTAGACAGGGTTAGCAAAAAGGTTCATCCAGGGGATATTATACTTATGCACGCCAGTGACACCTGCAAACAAACTACCGAAGCACTGCCGATGGTTATAAAAAATCTTAAAGATCAGGGGTATGAATTTGTAACCGTATCCGAACTGCTTAAAATGACCCCTCAATAGACACAAAATTTAATTAGATATTATAAATGATAAATATTATGGTTTTGAGACAAGGGATAATGAATTAGTCCAATATGAATATCTCCTCTTCTAAGTTGGCAAAGCTAAGAATATTATCTTGTAACATTGTATAGAGGGTGGTAAGATATGGATAAGAATATTATCGTATTGAAAAAACGAAAAAGGGGTGGCTTTATGGCAAAAGTTATTAAATTTAATGACTTAAAAACTAGAAAAAACGTAAATAAAGCCAAGACCAATAATAATATTGACAAAGAAAAGCATTTACAAAATCAAAAGTATTTATTGTTCGACGATGATCAATTAATTTCAAAAATATATCTAAAAGAAATGTAGTGAGGTTTTCTGTGTTTATCGATGATTTAAAATTTGGAAATTCGGTTCTTAATGGGTTTCAATTTATTGAACAAAATCCTTTAGGATTCTTTGAATTTGACCAAGAAAATGATAGAAACAAAATCTTTAATATTAAAGAAATAGGATTTGAAGCCAAAGGCAAAGTTGTTGTAAAGGAAAATGGATTTAAACCTAAGAAGGATCAAGAAGGAACTAATATTGCCAATCAGGATATAGTGGTAGTTACCAGAGCTAAATCCCGTCCAGTTTTAATTTTTCAAGACGTTGATTTTTGCAAACAATATCATAATAATGTATTCATTATACCGATACAATCAATCAAAAGACCCGAAGAAAAAGATTTTAAAACGAGAGAAGATTATTTAGAAAAGTTAGAAGAATACGAAAAAATTAAGAATAAATCTACTGATATATATCATTTATATTACATACCTAAGAAGATTGAAGGCGGATATTGGGAAAGAGTATTAGTTTTACACGATGCAAGATTTGTTCATATTTCAACTTTATTTGGGCAAGTTGCGGAAGATGCAATTAGTAATAAAGATATTATAGAAATTAGTTCTAGATTAAGTAAAATGTTAAATATAGATTCAAATAATTGCTCGGAATGTGAGTATCATAGAATGTTTGATTCTATTAAGAAAATAATGTCTAGGGTTGAACGATTAGAAAAAAATGCATAACTAGCATAAATAGAAAAGACCTCTGTAAGAGAGGTCTTTTCTCATTTTACCTAAGTAATTTTATACTTATTTCATCTGGATTTTCTTCATATGCCCATTTTAGATTATCAGCATATAACTCTAATACAGTACCATCTGTAAAAACAATGTCAAATGCAGGATTTTCGTCATCATCGGAATCTGCAACTATTGATTCAATAGTTTTACCCTTAATTTGATTAATGAGTTCTTGATATCTATTCATACTTTGGCCTCCTTATGGTATTACTATAAGGATTTTCTTATTTTAGGGGTTATCTCTCTAAGATTAATTTGCGAGGTGAAAATTTAATGGAAGTTAAAATGATCATTCAATTTAATGAAAAAAGTAAAAAGGAAATTCAATGGCAACTTAATAATGGAATAACAGTTAAAGAAATAGTTGAACAGGTAAATCTTATACTGTTTTAAAGTTCTTTTTGATTTCTTTTATAACTTCTTCTTTGGCTTTTTCTATAAGTACGGCAGTTTTAATTTGTTCAGTATAATTACAATTCTGACATGTAAAATCTAAATGAGTGTGGTTTAACAAGTCTTCCTCTTTATAATTATGCTGAATAATTTCTTTACATTGTGGACATTCAAATTTCATGTTTACTGGTATATCGACTGTCATTTTCTTTCCTTCTTTCGTGGTAAATTAATTTAATAACAATATTTTACCACATAAGGAAGGAATTATAATTATTTTTGTTTCATCTCCGTGCATGAGGGTATATTATCGATTATAATTATTCCCTTATCATTTTAATTTAATTACATTTTTGCCTGCTGATTGTAACTTATTGTTTGTCTGTTCAATTATTCTTTTAGCCCAATTAGGTTTAACAAAATGATAGTCAAACATAAGATGCAATATGGAAAGGCATAATTCAGCCTCTTCAGGTTCAACTTCAATAATTTCACCTGATATATCGTTTTCAAATGCATGAGCTGAAATATTCCCTATTTGACGAATAGCATCAATAAGTTCAACAACCTGAGATGGAGGATTCATTTTATCAATATATATAGTGCCCCCCGTTGTCAAGACACATTTTCAAAAAGAATAAGCTAATGTGTCC
>CAYWFX010000066.1:9970-13877 GCA_964457945.1 uncultured Syntrophomonas sp. | reverse complement strand
ATCCTGTAAATTGTAATCCCGCTACTTTAAAAAAGCTACTTTTTCAGTGGTTTCGTATGTCCCCTTGCTTCCTAAATGCTGCCAGCAATTTTATGAACCGCTTCCAGCACCCTATGAATATCCGCCTCAGTATTAAAAAAGCCAGGGCTTAATCGGCATGCTCCCATCTCCAGCGTTCCAAGATTCTGGTGAGCCATGGGGGCACAATGTAAGCCAGAACGAGTAGTGATACCGTATTCATAATCCAGTCTCAGGCTCAAATCCCCACAGTCCATCCCTTTGATATTGAAGGCCAATACCGATGTTCGCTGAGTACAGTCAGACGGGCCATGCAATAAAACCCCGTTGATTCCCTTCATTCCCTCCATAAGCATGGCTATTAATTCCTGTTCATGCTTTTGAATCTTCTCCCTACCGGTTTTCTGAATGAACTCCACCCCGGCAAGAAGTCCAGCTATTCCTGGGGTATTAGGTGTTCCGCTTTCCAGATGGTCGGGCATGAAGTCGGGCTGATCCAAAAATTCAGACATTGAACCGGTTCCGCCCTCTTTTAAGGGCCTGATATCAATACCGGGCCTAATATACAAGCCACCTGTTCCCTGGGGTCCCAGCAATCCTTTATGGCCGGTGAAAGCCAACATATCAATATTTTGCTTTTCTACGTCCAAATCCAGTACTCCTGCGGTCTGGGCACTGTCCACCATGAAAATAATACCCCGTTCTCGGGCTATTTTTCCCACTTCGGCAATTGGCATAATACCACCGGTAAGATTAGAGGCATGTAACATACATATAAGGCGGGTATTGTCCCGAATAGCATCCTTAACCAGTTCCGGTTCCAGAGCACCGTCGGAAGCAGCGGGAACCGCAGTCCATTCAACACCCATCCTGGTCATAACCGTAAGGGGACGAGCAACCGCATTATGCTCCATACTGGTAGTGATCACATGATCGCCAGGGTTTAATAAACCCTTAATGCCAGTATTCAAGGCCTCCGTAACATTTAAAGTGAAAGCAATACGGGTACCATCATTAATATTAAAAAGACGTGCCAAAGCCTCGCGCGCATTCAACAGGATAGACCCGGCCTGCAAAGTCTGCTGGTGGGTACCCCGACCAGGATTTGCCCCCAGATAACGGTTAAAATGGTCAACCGCTGCATAGACGGATTCCGGCTTAGGATAGGAAGTAGCGGCATTATCCATATAAAGGATTTCCATCTCTAACTCACCCCATTTCGATAAGAAAACTATAGCACATTGCCTATTATATGAAAAATAACATATAGTTATAACTAGAAAAATAGGCGCAAACATAATCATCCGCGCCTATTTACAATTTATGCTTTTTCATTAACAAAGGTGAATAAAACCGGTTTTTAGGGATTAAGCCAGTTAATCTCCAGCTTCCCATCCCTAGCGTCAACCTGAATGGTGGCCCCGTCCACCACTTGCCCGCTAACCAGAGCACGGCCTACTAAGGTCTCAAGTTTACTCTGCAGGAACCGCTTCAAGGGACGGGCCCCATAAACCGGATCATATCCCTCAGCAGCTATGAATAATCGCGCATTTTCGCTCAATTCCAGTTTAATCTGTCGTTCCTGTAGACGCTGGCGTAAATCATCCACCATCAATTCTACGATGCGTCCAATCTCCTTCAAAGTAAGAGGCTTGAAGAGCACAGTCTCATCTACCCGATTCAGGAATTCAGGCCTAAACCACTTGTGAAGCTCATTCATAACCTGATCACGTGCTGCTTCGCTAATCTCACCCTGGTCGTTGATCCCTTCCAAGAGGTATTGAGATCCCAGGTTAGATGTCATAATAATGATGGTATTTTTAAAGTCAACCGTACGCCCATGTGAATCGGTAATACGGCCATCATCCAAGACTTGTAATAAAACATTAAACACATCATGATGGGCCTTTTCAATTTCATCAAAAAGAATAACAGCGTAAGGCTTACGGCGTACCGCCTCAGTCAATTGTCCACCCTCATCATAGCCGATGTAGCCGGGAGGGGCTCCAATCAAACGGGAAACCGTATGTTTTTCCATGTACTCACTCATATCGATACGTATCATGTTCTTTTCCGAATCAAATAGAGACTGAGCCAGGGTCTTCGCCAGTTCAGTTTTACCTACCCCGGTCGGCCCTAAGAAAATAAATGAGCCAATTGGGCGCCGCGGATCTTTGATGCCTGCCCGGGCGCGAATAATAGCATCAGCCACCAGGCTGACCGCTTCATCTTGGCCCACCAAACGTTCATGCAATATTTCATCCAGTCGGAGCAATTTCTCCCTCTCCCCTTCCACCAGGCGAGTTAAGGGAATCCCGGTCCAGCGCGATACAATGCGGGCTATTTCATCTTCGGTAACCTCTTCGCTGAGAACGCTCACTCCACTCTGTTTGCGTGCCATAAACTCTTCCTCTGCCTTAAGCCTTCTTTCCAAGTCAGGCAGTTTCCCATATTTTAACTCGGCAGCCCGATTCAAATCGTAATCTCTTTCCGCCCTTTCTATTTCTTGACGGATCCGATCCAATTCTTCCCGCAGCGCAGTCACCTTATGGATAGCATTTTTCTCCGACTCCCATTTGGCCCGCATAGAATCAGACTTACTCTTAATATCGGCCATTTCCTTCTGTAAAGCCATGAGCCTTTCTCGACTGGCCTTATCTTTTTCCTTGCTCAGGGCTGCTTCTTCGATCTCCAATTGCATAATGCGCCGCGATATTTCATCCAGCTCAGCTGGCATGGAATCAATTTCTGTTCTTACCATAGCGCAGGCCTGATCTACTAAATCAATGGCCTTATCGGGCAAAAAACGATCCGATATATAGCGATCGGAAAGAACAGCGGCTCCCACCAGGGCATTATCGTGAATTTTTACCCCGTGGAAAACTTCGTATCTTTCCTTCAAACCCCGAAGTATGGATATAGTATCCTCAACCGTAGGTTCATCCACCATAACAGGTTGAAACCTCCGTTCCAGGGCGGCATCCTTTTCAATATGCTTCCGGTATTCATCCAGGGTAGTTGCTCCGATGCAGTGCAGTTCACCCCGGGCCAGCATGGGCTTCAGCATATTGCCTGCATCCATGGAACCTTCTGCCTTGCCTGCTCCCACGATGTTATGCAGTTCATCAATAAATAGGATAATCCGGCCTTCGCTCTGTTTTACCTCCTGCAAAACCGCTTTCAGACGTTCTTCAAATTCACCCCTATATTTAGCACCTGCAACCAGAGATCCCATATCCAGTTCAAAAATGGTCTTATTCTTTAACCCTTCGGGTACGTCATTACGAACGATACGATGGGCCAGACCCTCTACAATAGCAGTCTTACCTACTCCCGGCTCCCCTATTAGAACCGGGTTATTTTTACGTTTGCGGGATAGAATTAGAATCACATCACGAATCTCGCTATCACGCCCAATAACCGGGTCCAATTTACCGCTCCGCACCAAAGCGACCAGATCTCGGCCATAGCGTTCCAGTGCCTCATAAGTAGCCTCAGGCGTAGGACTTGTAACCCGCTGGTTGCCCCGTACCGCTGTCAAGGCGCTTAAAAATTTATCCCGGCTTAGACCTGCGTCTTTCATAATACGCGCTGACGCCCCGGAAGATCCTTCTTCAAACATCGCCAAAACCAGGTGCTCAACACTGACATAATCATCCTTAAGGCGCCCAGCTTCCTGTTCTGAACGAGCCAACAACTGATTCAAGCGCTGGGTTACGTAAACCTTACCCGCTTCACTAGCTCCGCCTGAAACCCGCGGGCGTTTGCCCAGATGACTCTCCAACTCGTTTATAATTGCGGCAGGGTCAATCTCGGCCCGATTAAAAAGACTTGGAATCAAGCCATCACTCTGTTCTAGCAGAGCCAGTAATAAGTGCTCGACATCAAC
>CAYWFX010000066.1:0-9870 GCA_964457945.1 uncultured Syntrophomonas sp. | reverse complement strand
GAATCAAGCCATCACTCTGTTCTAGCAGAGCCAGTAATAAGTGCTCGACATCAACCTCTTGATGCCCATACCCCACCGCCTTGTTTTCAGCATCATGTATCGCCTCACGCGACTTTTCAGTTAATCTATTTAAATCCATCCCTATACACCTCCTTATTCATGTCTCATCCTAGCAGACAAGGGGACGGTTCTTATGTCTGCCCTCGAATTGATGGTAAGCAGACAAAAGAACCGTCCCTCTGTCTGTGTGTCTGCTATTCATATATTCTACCTTGCTTATTCCTTGCTAGCCTCTGATCTGGCAAGTTCTTTTTCCAATTGGTTTATTCGTTCCAGTAAATCCATAACCAATCCTACCCCGGCCCAATTAATCCCTAGCTCGTTGCGAAGACGTAGTGCCCTACAAACATCAGCAACTGCTCTCGGAGCAAATAGTATTTCCGGACTGTATTGCTCCGGTTCGATTAAACCTAAATCCACCATACGCTCCAACAATTCCGGATGAACGCATGCCTGACGGGCAATTTCTGTCAGGGACAATAAGCCCGGATGGAATGGAGGGCGACGGAGCACTAAACAATAACGCCGATATTCCATGCTTAAGCCTCCCTTCCTGCCGGGCGCGGGCTAAAACTTGACACCCGAGAAAGTTCCTCAAATAGCTCCCGTTCTCTCTCATTAAGAGTTTTAGGAACCGCAATCTTAATTACTGCAAAAAGATCCCCGTACAGACCTTTAGCAGCAGGCATACCCTTGTCACGCAAACGCAGTTTCTGCCCCGATTGCACCCCCGCAGGTATCTTTAGATTGACCTTACCTGTCAATGTGGTAAGTTCCACCTTAGTTCCTAGGGCTGCTTCCCATGGACTGATGGGTATTTCTACTTCCAGATCAGTACCGGTGAGGGTAAATAGCTTATGGGGCAGGATATGAACCCTTAGATATAGGTCGCCATTCTGCCCCCCGGAACCAGTCCCCCCCTGACCACTTAAGCGGATACGGCTTCCCTCATTAACTCCACTAGGTATATTAACATTGATTTCACGGTTTTTGGGTACATAAGTGGAACCTTCCTTTTCTAATTGCTGAAGGCGCAGGGTTTTCTTAGCCCCATGATAGGCTTCCTCCAGAGTCAGATCTATATCTGTTTCCTGATCTGTCCCCCGCATAGTCCATCCGGGCATTTCCTGATCAAATCCGCCTTGGCCCCGTCCACGTCCAAAGAGACCTTCAAAAAAATCACTAAACTGACCGGCATTGCCATCGCCAAAATCAAAACGTATATTCTCACTGCCAGGAGGCGGGCTGTATCTCTCTCCCTCGCGCCAGTTAGCCCCTAGCGTATCATAGCGCTCACGTTTCTCGGGATCTTTCAAGACTTCATAAGCCTCGTTAATAGCCTTAAAACTGTCCTCCGCATCAGGCTTTTTATTGACATCCGGGTGTAGCTTCCTGGCTAATTTACGATAAGCCGCCTGAACCTCTTTCTGAGTGGCTGTCTTACTAATGCCTAGAGCTTTATAATAATCCTTGTATTCCAAATCACACCACCTGCCTTACATAAGGAACGATAGACACGGACTGCACGGACAAATATTACTTATGTGGACAAACCAGTGTCAATCGTTCCCGAATCTTTCCCATTAATCCTCTGTAAAATCAGCATCAATGGTATCATCCTGTCCCTTGCTGCTGCCCTTCGCAGATGCTTCCGGTTCATGTGCCGCAGCAGCTAAACCATGGGCTGCCTGCTGTAAGTCGCTGATTAAATCTCGCAGCTTCTGGGTCGGGGTCTCCGCTTCAATAGCAGCCTGCACTTCGGCAATCAACTGTTCTGAGCGGTCCTTATCCTGCACGGGAACCCGATCCCCCAAATCTTTCAGGGTCCTGGCCACTTGGTGAGCCAGGGAGTCCGCCTCATTTTTAACATCAATATTCTCTCTAATTTGCTTATCTTCAGCGGCATGTTCAGCAGCTGCCTGCACCATACGTTCAATCTCACTCTTATCCAGGTTGGTGGAACCGCTGATGGTAATCTTCTGTTCCTTATCAGTAGCTTTATCTTTAGCTGATACGCTCAATATACCATTGGTATCAATATCAAAGGTGACTTCTATCTGCGCCATTCCTCGTGGCGCTGGTGCAATGCCGTCAAGACGAAAACGCCCAATCTGGCGGTTGTCCTTAGCCATTTCCCGTTCACCCTGTAAAACCACAATATCAACTGAGGGCTGATTGTCTTCAGCAGTACTGAAAATTTCCATACGCTGACAAGGAATAGTAGTATTACGATCAATCAAGCGGGTCATTACTCCGCCCATGGTCTCCAGCCCCAATGATAGTGGAGTAACATCCAAGAGCAGCACATCTTTAACTTCTCCGGTAATGATCGCAGCTTGAACTGCCGCTCCTAAAGCTACTACCTCATCAGGGTTTACTGACATATTGGGCTCCTTACCGGTAAGGGAACGCACCAATTCCTGTATTGCCAGGATACGAGTAGATCCGCCCACCAGAATAACCTCATCTAGATCTTTTTCAGTAAGATTGCCATCCTTTAAAGCCTGCTTAACCGATACCAAACAGCGCTCCCGCAACTGATGGGTAAGATCATCAAATTTAGCCCTAGTTAACTTAATATCCAGATGCCGTGGGCCGCTGGCATCAGCCGTAATAAACGGCAGCGTAACCGTAGTGGTAGTGGTACTGGATAACTCTACCTTGGCCTTCTCGGCTGCTTCATAAAGCCTTTGCAAAGCCTGCTTGTCCTTGCGCAAATCAATACCTTCATTTTTCTGGAATTCCTCAGCCAGCCAATCAACCACCATCTTATCAAAGTCATCCCCACCCAGATGGGTATCACCTGAAGTAGAGCGAACTTCCACAACCCCATCGCCAATATCTAATACCGAGACGTCAAAGGTTCCCCCACCTAAGTCGAAAATCATAATCGTTTGATTTTTGTGGTTTTCCAAACCATATGCCAACGCAGCTGCAGTTGGTTCATTTATTATCCGCAGTACCTTTAGCCCCGCGATCTGACCAGCATCTTTGGTAGCCTGGCGCTGCGCGTCATTAAAATAAGCAGGCACTGTTATGACCGCATCTGTTACCTTCTCCCCCAGGTAGTTGGAGGCATCATCAACTAGCTTGCGCAAAACCTGAGCGCTTATTTCCTCTGGAGCATGAGCTGTTCCCTGAATGTCAAAATGTACCACATCATTATTACCGCGAGCAACTTTATAGGGTACAATTTTCATCTCCTCACTGACTTCATCATACTTGCGACCAATAAAGCGTTTAGCCGAATAAATGGTCGCCTCCGGGTTCATTATGGACTGGCGCTTGGCCAAGGTCCCAACCAGGCGTCGATTATCCTTGGTGAAAGCTACCACCGAAGGTGTAACTCTATCTCCCTCCGCATTGACTATGATAACTGGTTTACCTGATTCCATAATAGCTACCGCTGAATTAGTGGTACCTAAGTCTATTCCTACTGCTTTTCCCATTACTAAACACCTCCAAATTAATCTTACTCACACCATTCCTCTATGCGGATACTTAACTTTTCTTCGACCATAAGTATCAGTTTGACCCCAGCTAGATTCAATCCCTTTTCTTGAATAAGAAAACGAATATGCTGCAATATTTCAATATCCGCATTAGAAAAAAGTCTAGTATTCCCCTCAGTTCGCGCCGGAATAACCAGACCTGTTTCTTCATATATTCTCAGGGTGCGCGGATGGACACCTACCAATTCCGCCGCAATGCTTATGTTGTAAACAGGTTGGTTACGAGATACATCAGCCACTAATATTTCCCCTTTTCTTTATCCTATACACAGGATATAATCTATCAATAGTATTGTCAAGTTATTTATAAATTATGTATAGATATTTCCGTATAAATTTCCATAATTTAATTAGCGTGGCATTACCCCAAAGGGTGTTTCACCCCCCTTAGATTACAGTGCTTAATAAGTGGTAACGTATTGCCCAGTCCGTCCTCGATTTGCTTCCTATTACAGCTGGAATTCTCAAACATCATGAAGGTGGAACTTTAACCATAGGCCCATCGTGCAGGACAGAGAGACCGGTGGTATCAGCGCAGAGACAACGAAAATATACTTACCCCGGGACTTATGACTCATATTGATTTGCATAGAGGAATTTTACCTATAGTTGTAGAATTATGACAATATTGACATTAATATTTAACAAATGGCAAACCCAAATTTTTACCCGATACGCTGAAAAGGTATTAATTACCACAACGATGAGTAGAAGGGGCCCTGGAAACATGAGAATTGAACAAAGAACCTGGACAGAAGTAAGCGGTTGGGAATACGGCCATACGTCCCTGGGAGAATCGGCCCAACTGGTTTTGTTATTCGGCACTACCAGTATTCTGAATCAAGGCCAGTTCTGGCCGGAAATGCAGGAGTTCTATCCGAATGCCTATATTTGCGGCTGCTCAACCGCCGGCGAGATCTGTGATACCCGAATATCAGATAATTCTCTGGTATGCACAGCAATCGAATTTGAGCACACCCAGGTTCGTGGACTGCAAATAGAGTTAGACGAAGAAGAGAATAGTTTTCAGGCCGGCCAGAGACTAGCTCAATCCTTGCCCCGTGAAGGACTAGCACATCTCATAGTGATCTCCAATGGCCTACTAGTAAACGGCAGCGAATTGGTTGCAGGGCTCACTCAACACCTACCCGAACACGTTACAGTTACTGGAGGATTAGCTGCCGATGGAGAGTTTTTTCAGGAAACCCTGGTCTTTTTGAACGGATTCGCCACCAGCGATACGATTGTAGGTTTAGGACTTTATGGAGATAGATTAAGGGTCGGTTACGGAAGCCAGGGAGGCTGGTTTCCCTTTGGCCCCGAGCGCTTGATTACCCGTTCTCAAGCCAATATCTTATACGAAATGGACGGGAAGTCGGCATTGGATCTTTATAGACAATATTTGGGGAAGCATGCCACAGGTTTGCCCGCTACCGCCATGCTTTTCCCTCTATCTATTCGTACCTCCGATGGGATCGGATTGGTACGCACTGTTTTGGCGATAAATGAAGAACAGCAGAGTATGACCTTTGCGGGGGATATGCCGGAAGGCTCTTATGTCCGCCTGATGAGCACTAATTTTGAACGCCTGATTGACGGGGCTACCGGCGCTGCCGAAATGAGCAAAGAAACGTTGGGTTGCGACTCATCGCAACTGGCTATTCTCATCAGTTGCGTCGGCAGAAGGATGGTTCTCAAACAGAGAACCGAAGAGGAGCTTGAAGGGGTGCGTGATACCTTGGGCAAAGGAACCTTCCTGACTGGCTTCTATTCTTATGGTGAGATTGCCCCACTACGCACTGGAGGCAAATCAAAATTACACAACCAGACCATGACCATCACCACATTTGCGGAGGTGTGAATATTGGAAATGCATAGCTTGCTACAACGTCAACTACGACGCTACTTTTCTGATAGTTTCTCTCCCCCCCAAGAGTGGCACGCCTTCTTGAATGCAATCAACCATGCTTATCATGATAATGATGAGAATCTGGAATTGCTGGAGCGTTCTCTGGAGCTGAGTTCGCAGGAACTGTTACAGGCAAATTCCGAGATGAGGGCTGTCATTCAGGCCTTCCCCGACCTTTTTTTCTGGCTGGATCAGGCTGGAACTATTGTAAACTATCAGGTAAGAGATGCCGGCAATCTGTACTTCCTCCCCGAAAAGTTGCGGGGCAAACGTATTCAGGATATCCCTCTGGTCGATGTTGCCCTGACTTTTCAGGAAGCCATACAACAGGTACAGGGTACCGGTACGATAACAATTTGCGAATACTCATTGACCTTACAAAACAAAGAGCTCTTTTTTGAAGCCCGCCTCCTGCCCCTGCTGAATAAGCAAATTTTCGTCATCATCCGTGACATTACCGAACGTAAGTTGGTTGAGGAAAAGATGCGCTATCTGAGTCTGCACGATGCCAATACCGGCCTTTATAACCGGGCTTACTTCGAAGAGGAGATGCGGCGCTTAAAGAGCGGTCGGTATAACCCAGTGGGACTGATCATTTGCGACCTAGACGGACTGAAATGGGTCAATGATACTCTGGGACACGAAGCCGGAGACACGCTGCTCATAGATACCGCCACCGTTCTCAAAGAATCCATGCGAGACGGCGATATGATAGCCCGGATAGGGGGTGATGAATTCGCCATAATTTTACCCAAAAGCGAAAGGAATACTCTGGAGCTTGCCATTCGCAGAATCCGCGAGGGCGTATCCCTATATAATTCTCGCTCCCCTAGACTGAACCTGAGCATAAGCATAGGTTTTGCCATTGCCAGTGAGAATTCTGCCAGCCTAAATGGTCTCTTCAAACAAGCTGATGATAATATGTACCGGGATAAACTCCTACACCGGCAGAGCACTAGCAGCGCTATGCTGCAGACCCTGATGAAGGCATTGAAGGCCCGAGACTTCATAACCGAAGGGCACGCGGTACGCATACAAAATCTGATGCGAGATGTTGCGGTCAGCATCGGTCTAAGCGAGCGCAGCGTAGCCGACCTTTGCCTACTCGCGCAGTTTCACGATGTAGGTAAAATAGGTATAACTGACCGGGTTCTGTTTAAAACAGGCCCGCTAAATCCAGCCGAAACTATGGAAATGCGACAACATTGTGACATTGGTTATCGCATCGCCCACTCTGCTCCGGTCTTACTGGAAATCAGCGATTGGATTCTCAAGCACCACGAATGGTGGAATGGACAGGGTTATCCACTGAAGCTGGCTGGCGAGGATATTCCCCTGGAATGCCGTATTCTGGCCCTGGCTGATGCTTATGACGCCATGACCAACGATCGTCCTTATCGCAAGGCCATGTGCCACCAGGATGCCATCGCTGAAATTAGCAAACATGCCGGCAGCCAGTTTGACCCCCAACTAACACCAATCTTCATTGAAATAATCGAAAGAAAGTACAATATATAATTCCAATTCACTTAACATGATCGCTTGAAAACGCCATCAGCTAGTGTTAAAGTGGCAGAGTACCATCGTTTACTACTGGCATTGCTATATCCAAAGGTGGTAATGGAGGTAAATGTTTGAGAACTCAAAATAAGATAATTGCCAAAGCGGCTGGGATTATTGCCTTAACGGCTCTGATATCGCGACTACTTGGTTTTGCCAGAGACTGGTTCATCTATACCCGCTTCGGCCAAAACAACTATACCGATGCTTATATTGTAGCCTTCTCAGTGCCTGATTTCATTTATATGCTGCTGATCGGAGGAGCACTCAGTTCGGCATTTATCCCTGTTTTTTCTTCCTACTTGGCTACCGACCGGGAGGAAGATTCCTGGCAGATGGCTAGTGTGGTATTTAACTATACCATGCTGGCTTTAATACTTTTTATCTGCTTGGCCTTCATTTATACTCACCCTTTGCTATACCTGTTGGCTCCCAAATTACCTCTTTATTATCATAACTTGGCTGTTTTCTTGACCCGTGTTATGTTCGTGCAATGCTTCTTTATGGCCTTAAATGGCCTGGCTCTGGGAGTACTTAACTCCTTCAACCACTTCACTACCCCTGCTCTAGGTGGGATTATTTATAACCTGGGCATCATTGTGATAGGAGTGGCCTTTATGGATAAAATCGGCATAGTCGCCTTCGCTTATGGAGTAGTGGCGGGAGCGTTTCTAAATTTCCTGGTACAATTACCTGCTTTGATTAAGGTCGGCCTAAAATATTACCCTTCCCTGGATTATCATAATGAAGGTTTTAGACAAGTCGCTATTTTGACTATCCCGGTACTTATTGGGCTGTCAGTTACTCAGTTCAACCTCTTTATCAGCCAACATTTGGCTTCAGGACTGGATCCGGGTAGTATAACTGCCTTGAGTTTAGCCCAGCGTATTATGCAGCTCCCCCTAGGGATTTTCGCCATGTCCATTGCCATGGCGGTATTCCCTACCCTGACAGCCCAAGCGGCCCGTGGCGAACACGAAGACTTCAAACGCACTCTATCCCTGGGTTTACGAGGCATCTTCTTTGTCACCCTGCCTTCGACAGCCGGGCTTCTGGCCATCGGTGAACCCACCATACGCCTGATGTTTGAGTACAAAAGCTTCACCCCGGCTCATACCCTGGCAACCGCCCATGCCCTGGTCTATTACTCCCTAGGTCTTTTCGCCTACTCTGCCCTGCAGGTATTAAACCGCGTCTACTATGCTCTGAAAGACACGATAACTCCAGTAAGTGTAGCGATAGCAACCATTGTGCTAAATATCATTCTCTCTTTTCTCCTAGTAAGTCCGCTCAGTCACCTGGGATTAGCCCTGGCCTATTCTCTGGCAGGAATCTTCAATATGCTCTTATTAACATTCATCCTGCGCCTGCGCCTGGGGGGCATAGATGGCCGTAAAATTCTATCCAGCCTGGGTCTTTCACTAACAATTTCGGCTTTTATGTACATAGTGGTACGGGGTACTATATACCTGCTCTTAAGCGTACTCAGCTTCAGTACCCGGATAGATGAGCTAATATCGGTACTGGCAGCGGTGCTGCTGGGCATCCTTTTCTATGCTGGTGCCAGTCTGGCTTTAGGCATGGAAGAGGCAGTAATCGTAAAAAATATGCTTGCCAGGCGTTTCCCGGACTACTGGAACCGCCTTACCTAAGCCTTTCACCACCTTATAGTATAGATAGGATCGATGTACGATTCATCATCAATTCCAGAAAAAGAAGGTACTTGTTGAGGTATCACGAAATATAAACATTATATGAACCTTGGAGGAGGGTTAGCTATGGCAGTAGGTCCAACCCAGCAGGTCCAACTCAAAATAGAAAACAAGGTAGCAATGGTCACTCTAAATGCACCACCAGCAAATGCTCTATCGCTGCAAATGATGGATGAACTTGGGCAGACCTTCACAGAACTAGCTGGTACCGACATTGCCGCAATAATACTTACCGGCCAGGGAAATCACTCTTTCAGCTCCGGAGCTAATTTAAAAGAACTGGCTAGTAATGATGTTTCAGCCAATAAAAGCTTCTTCGCTCATCTCTACCATATACTGGATATAGTAAGCAATGTAAAGTTCCCGGTAATAGCGGCCATTAATGGATTTGCCATGGGAGCAGGTTTTGAGCTAGCCTTATGTGCTGATATCAGGGTCATGGATGAAAGAGCTTTTTTATGCGCGGCCGGAGTGAATATCGGCTTAGTCTACTGCACCCAGCGCTTGCCACGCTTAATCGGCTACGGACGAGGCAAGGAACTAGTTTTTACCGGAAGAAAGATCAGCGCTGCTGAAGCTCTTTCCACAGGTATTGTAGAATACGTCACTCCCTCTGAAGAGTTAATACCGCAAGCCCAGCAATTGGCGAGATTGATTGCCCAAAAGCCAGGTCAGGCGGTACAGGCATCCAAGCAGGCTATGAATGAAGGCTTCGAATTAAGCCTTCGAGAAGGACATCTCGTGGAAGCGAAGTACCTAAATGAGATGTTTGCCCATGATGACTTCCATCAGCGGGTCGATGCATTTCTTAACAAGGAAAAATAGATGGACTCTCATATAAGCCCTCCACATTTATTAATAACATACAGCGAAGCAACTATCGCCCAGAGGAGCTTACCTGCATCTAGGTGTCAAACTTGACTGTTTCCGATATGTCTTTCCTTTGAGGTAGAAATCATGTATTCTAAGCTCATAAGGTCATTGTCGACACTTCCTGGGAAGGGGAATTATTCATGAATGAATCCCAACGAATTATTTTTTCTACAAAGGCACTGCTACTATATGGAGATAAGATTTTGGTCCTTCATAAGAAATCCAATAACCGAATGCCTGTTTT
>CAYWFX010000065.1:0-14516 GCA_964457945.1 uncultured Syntrophomonas sp. | reverse complement strand
TTTTAGTCTGGGCGGTCTGAAACCAGGGAGCCTGATCCTGATCAGCAATAAATTGCTTGCTGTCAAGTGATGCCAGCAAGGGGGAGTTGATTCTAGCCGATTGCTTTTCGGTTGGTTCATGTTTGGTAGCCAGAGCTCCAAATACGGTGCCTTTTTTCAGGTCTATATCGACATTCTCTACTGCGGTTCCGCTGGAACCGTCTTTTTTTATAAAGGCTCTGCCGATGGATTCTTTTATGTTTATCTCGGTATTTTCTTTTATGAGTACACTGCTGCCATCTGGATAGAATATGCTGGCACTGGCGTTGCTTCCTGTCTTTATGGTATCTCCTAATAATACGGAGCTATCATTCTGAAGTGGGGAGGTAGTTCCCTTACGGATAAGTTTAACGTCTCCTTTAACATCTTTTATGGTTCCTTCCAGGCTGATGGTGTAGAGTCCGGGATCCTTGGTCAACAGGGTTCCCAGTGCGCGGGCGAGGTTGCCGCGCTTCATTACTGCCTCGGGGAATACCTGCCTGCCATCTGCTGACAAGCCGATCATTTCTGCTGCCAGGGCTACTGCCATATCTCCGGCGGCCCAGTGGCTTTTCTCCATATCTTTAAGTACGGGCAGGGGGGGACGTTCTTTTTGGGTGGATAATCTCATTACCAATGATATTCCCTGGGCTCGGGTGAGTTTATCTTCGGGTTTGAAGGTTCCGTCGGGGAATCCTTTCAGGTAGCCGGCTTTGCTGGCTGCTGCTATGGTGGCTGCTGCCCAGTGATCAGCTTTTACGTCGGGAAATCCGGTTTCGGTTACGGCGGGGGTTTTTAGTCCGGCAGCATTTACTAATACCACTGCGGCCTCAGCCCGGGTCAGTCCTTCTTCAGGATGAAATTTCCCGTCCGGAAAACCGCTTAATATTTTCCGATTATTTAGGTAGTTTATGAAAATAGCGTTGTTGTCTGTAGCTGTTACGTCTGAGAAAATCTGTTTCAGCTGCTCAGTTTTAGCTGCCGCAGATGTATCCACTGGCTTATCAGCTGCGGATGCTGCTGTGATAAAGCTCAGTAGCAATGATATGATCAAAGCAGTCAGCAACAGCGGCTTCTTCTTACGCTTCATGCTGGTCCCTCCTTTTCTCTGGTTACTAAATAGACAACAATATGTTTATAAGTAACCTTATTATGTAAAATCTAATGGAAAATGATAATTATGACAATAGGATGGAAGTCCTTTTTGATTTGGGATAGCCCGCTTATTTATTATATTTTGTTATAATTTCACAAGATTTCATCCCATAGCGCATTATTCATTATAATATCTATATTTTACCATGGGTGTCGTTCTCTATAGTTTTTTCGTTTTTAGATGCTTGTCCATATGATATTTAAGCAGACGCAACTCATCAGCTCTCAGACAGGAAAAAGCATGGGCAGGTGAAAGTGATAATAATAACGAAGGTATTTAAATGAGATATAATATCCTCGATGAGGAAACAATGAAAAACATGAAATTTTAAAGGTGATAAGCAGCAGGAAATAATGAAATTCCAGAGACAAAAAAATTGGCTATAAGAAGGTCGAAATCATTATATTGGAGGTTGGATAAATGAGCAAGAATCCTCTCAGATGGGTCTATGAGCAAAAATGCCAAAAGACAGTGGAAGCCCTGCATAAAAATGGTTTTGAGGCAGTATATTGCGAAAATAAGCAAGAGGCATATGAAAATATTATTTGTGCTGCTCAAAATGCGAGTTCCGTAGGATTCGGTGGTTCAAGGACTGTGGAAGAATTGCAGCTAGAACCAGAGCTGAGGAAAATGGGCAAGGAATTACTACAGCATGGTCTTCCTGAATTATCACCCGATGAAAAAATGGTGATTAGGCGCCGCCAGTTAACGTGTGATTTGTTTCTGACCAGCAGCAATGCCATTACCCTCTCTGGACAACTAGTTAATATTGATGGAAATGGTAATCGAGTGGGGGCAATGTCATTTGGTCCCAGAAAAGTAATTGTTGTCGTTGGTCGCAACAAGATTGTTGAGGATACCGAGGCAGCAATCAAGAGAATAAAAGAATTTGCCGCTCCTTCCAATGCGAGACGTCTAAATAGGGAAACACCCTGTGCTGTCACCGGTTTCTGCAGCGATTGTAATTCGCCTGATCGGATTTGTCGGATTACGGTTATACTCGATCGTATGCCGTCAGCCAGTGATATTAGAGTGCTGGTGGTAAATGATGACTTAGGATATTAAACTAGGCCTTCCACATCGTATGGCGGATATATAGAAAAACCTTATTGGGTTTCGATAGTTTTGTTTATATGAAAAAGGACCTATTTAAAAAATATATATAGGGCCAATGTCCCGTTTATTTAGACCCGAAAGGGTCTCTTTTTTTGGCGGGTGGGTGGGTGTATAATTGCACAAAACAGGATAATTTTGTGAAAATATGAATAGTATGTCTGTTTATCTTAAAGTGTTAACAATATGCAATTATATTAGAATTGTTGGGAGAAGGTGACGATTAAAGGCTTGGTATGAAAAGTCCATTTTGATACTTTTTAATGATTAATAACAACGGCTTAAGATTGAATTGGGGTGAAGTATTGAATGAACGAAATAATTAATCAGTTCACAAGCGAAACGTATGAGGGAATTGATAATATTCCTGAGGAACTAATAAATAGTACCTCAAAAATTCTAGTGTATGCTGATATATCTAAAGAACATGCTTTTATGTTCAAGATAAATCTCGAAAAGTTTAGAAGGTTGGCAGATAAGTCTTTGCTTGACCCAGAGGCTTTGAAAATCAGAGATGCAATCAGTTCGACTTTTTTTGAAATTTATAGTTCGGTATTAAAAAAAGTATCGCTTGAAAATAACCCTAGTCGACTATATCAGATGTTTCTTAAATATGCATATATAGACGAAAAGCTATTAGAACCTAAACAAACCAGGTTGCTTTATGAACTGGTTGATAAACCAGTTAACCAGGGACAATGTTCGTTTTATAATCTTAAAGACTGGCTCGAAAAAGTTTTTAATATGGAAGAAGAACCTTCAGTTAATGAATTTGGTTTGGATTATTATGAAGTATTCAGGGAAAAAAAGAAGCGAGGAGAACTTCACGATAAGGATAAACCTGGATATGATAATAACGCAGATGCCAGGCTTAGCCACGAGATAAACAATCTTTTCAACATCGGACAGAAACTTTGTTGTGGTCAAATGAGTCGATATTTTCCGATACTTCATAGTGGAATGATAAGCAGTGATTTAACGAAAGCATTGCTTACACCTGAAATAATTGAAGAAAGCTTAAATAGGATTTTACAAGTAGATTTCTCTGCTTTTCACCGGGAAATTGTTTGCAACATGCCGGAAAAAGGGATAAAAAAAGAGCTGATAATGAAATCTATTCTGCCTGATTTGATTTTAATGCCGATATTTGGTTCGCGGGCAGTAATGTGGCAGGAACTAACGGGTAGAGTAAAAAGCTCCCCAGGTCGCTTCATCTTTCCAATTTTTACTGATGAGGATTTAGATAATTTGATGATAGAGGTAATAGCAAGATTTAGATGGGATTTATCAAAAAACATGTTCAGTTATGTTCGGAATGACGGGAACCAAAGCTCCTTAACAGCTGATTATTCTAATTATTTGCAGTTTTATAGGAAAAATGGAGACTTATCCAACGATGCCAAAGAGAAAATAAAGACACAGATTGCAAAATACCGGAATAATGTTAGAGAGATATTTGCATCGGACTACCATACCTGGATTAATTATGAATCCAAAGGCATAGTTCGCCTGAATAAAGTAGTTAGAGAGATATTTTTAAAATATTGTCCTTTTTCAAAAACAATAAGGGCCAACTTGGAAAAACATCCTCTATATAATCCATACATTACTAAATATGAGGGATGGAGAATTAAACACAATAAAGTAATTCAAGCTCATTATTCTAAACTGGTCAGGCCTAATGTTCCTCTCGATGCCGAATTAGAAGGTAATCTTGCATTTTATAATATGTAAATTTAGGCGAGTATTTGTTAACAAGTTTAAAGCAGCGATAATGCGACTAGGGGGGACTGACTTCTCAGGTCGCATTTGTTGTTAAGTCTATCTAGTAGTTCCAAAAATAGCACCTGTAATCATAGGAATTAACCAAATAATCCATACAATAAAACTGAATTTATGAAACCTATTTATCATATTTTCATTTTTCTGAACTAATACGAGAGTCGCCCAACTTGCATGAAAAAGCATCAATAATACTGCGGACAAGCCAGTTATTCCATGGAAGTTAAATTGAAACAAACTGCCAACCAACAAGCTCATTGCGGTGGTTCCTATGGTGTCGCAGATCAGTCCTAACCAAAATACTGACGCATGCCACCATTTAAGTTTGCCTTGAAATTTTTCTGCCCAAACTCCTATTGAATAAAACACTGCGGCAAAGTTGATGAAGACTATAGCAATTATTAGCAAAAGCAATTTCTCCTAATTTATTTAATATTCTTAAGAGGTGCTGCTTGTATCATTGAACCAAGCAAGAGTCATATTAAATACCATATTTATTTGTTTTACTATCAAGAAAAACAGGCCATTGCAGTGGATTATAGGTGAAAAATGCAAAAACAATAAACAAAAATAACACTGCCATCAAAGAAAAGTATCGCCATCTATTGGGAAGAGAGTCTTTGACCATGATGCTATAGCTTGTTAGTTCAGCAATGGTAACTGAAATGCCAAAAATTAAAATATCTAACCCAAGAACAGGATGCCCCAAAAGGGTACGATAGGAATAATGTAATACTACAATTAAAAAAGGTATAAGGTATAAAGCCGCAGCCCGGGCAGTGAGAAAATTCTTGTTCACTTTACCTATATAAAAATATTGTAATAGCGAAAATAATAATAGAGGTATTGGTGCCAATTTTAAATGTTCCCAGACGCTCTCGTTTACGGGAGCTATCAAAGCTATAAGCCAGTTATTTCCCGATAGCGAGTAAACAAAATGCCAAACAGAGCCGAACAAGATAACAAAAATGATTCCTGCAATATGCCATGAAAGCAGTTTCTTCTTCATATTCTCTCTCCTTTGCATACCACATATTAGTAAACATTACCATACTATTATAGCTGAAAAAGATGGTGGAAAAGGAAAAAAGAGTACAGGTTAGTTAAGCTAGCCTAGAGATTAGATTGAGAAAGCTTCTTTCAGATAGGTGGCATAAGGGATTAAAATAACGAAGTATTCCTATTATAATTTATCCTCTTTGGGAATTGTGTGTGGATCTGCTTTTAATTTTAAATACTCTGCCCAATCATACAGCGGCGAATACCAAAGAACGGCAGTAGTAAATTCGATGGTTCCCAGAACCCCACTTACAGTAGCCAGCCATCCAGTAATTAATTCACTGCCCGAAAGGAAGAAAAAACAAAAAGCAAAAATATAACGGGCAATAACGCCATCTCTGCTAAGCAATAGTATCCCTCTTTCTTTATGCTTTTTTAAATTAATAAAATATTCAGCAGTTTTGAAGATGAAAGAGCTTATTGCTTTTAGTATCATTAAGCACATAGATAATATGCGTTGTATGAAGTGTTAACATATGGAATACTAATACAAGGGACAAGTTTGAGTACGTATGGTTCTTGAAACTTGTAATTTTGAAAGCGTTGAGAGTGAATAGGAGGGTAATTCATGTCTGACAACAATGAAGAATCCAGGAATGATGCAAGCCATAAAATTGCTAACATTAAAGTAACGAAAGATGGACCATATATGGTTACGGGCAGCATTCCTATGGCCAAGCAGAAAATAATTACTGATAATAAAGGGTTTTCACTTAGTTGGGAGGAGGGCGCTGGTTACCCTGATGCAGAGAAATATGCGCTTTGCCGCTGTGGTCAATCTAGAAAGAAGCCTTACTGCGATGAGACTCATATAGAGATTGAATTTGATGGTACTGAAACAGCCAGCACGGAAAAATATCTCGATCAGGCCAAAAGGCTTCAGGGACCTGATTTGGTGTTGACTGATGCCCAAAGGCTGTGTGCTTCCGGCCAGTTTTGTGATCGGGCAAGCGGAGCTTGGAAACTTACGAAAGATTCTAATAATCCGAACTCACGCGAGATAGCCATCCAAGAGGCTTGTGACTGTCCTTCGGGAAGACTTGTAGCTTGGGACAAAAAGACGGGCCAAGAGATAGAACCGGAGTTTGCACCATCAATTGGATTAATCCAAGGACCTAAAAAAGGCTATAGCGGCCCAATTTGGGTAAGAGGCGGTATTACCGTTGAAGCCTGTAACGGAACTCAGTACGAGGTTCGTAATAGAGTAACGCTTTGCCGTTGTGGCAGATCGGAAAACAAACCATTCTGTGACTCTACTCACGTTTTAGTAGGGTTTTCAGACGAGGATTAAGGCAAGGATGAGACCTATAGGGTACTCACAATATAATAAGGAGAGAAATCTCCTTCTGTCATTCGAGAAATACTATCAGGCCCGGGAAAAAGCTGACCTTCAATTTCTTTATCAGTAAATCCTTTTATTCTTAAGGCCTTTATCTCCTGTTGTAACTGCAACAGATAGTTTAGTTTCCGGGTCAATAATTCCTTGCCATTTGGAAGAATACCTGAATGGGGACATAATACGGTATTGAAATTGAGGGTTAATATTTTCCTGATTGATAAAATACTCTCACTTAAATTTTCCTCGAAGAAAATACTTTTGGGTCTAAGATTGTTCAAGAGGTCACCCAAGAATAACCATCCTTTATTTTCTTCATATAGTGAATTATGATGACGGCAGTGGCCGGGTGAATCAATTACCCTGAAAACGTAGCTGTCAGTCCTAATGGTATTCTTTACCGGCTCAGCTTGGAATGCCTGACGTCTTCCCCATATATCCAGCCGGTACTGCAGCAGGTCTGGCTCTTGTAAAGCTTCATCTACAGAATCCGGGTGCATATAAATCGGCACTTGTTTGTTTGCCTGCAGCCAGTAGGCCATTCCGCTATGATCTTCGTGAATATGAGTTAAAAATACCTGCTTTATGGTATGCGCATTAAAAAAGGCTATCGCTTCCTCAGCCAAAGAAGCTGGTCCAGTGTCAATTAGAAGACCATCAACCAAATAATAGTAAACATTCATCCTAAATGGAGGGTTCCAGGGCATTTCTCGGCTGCTGGAGGTATATATAACATCCTCGAAACTCATGAACTTGGGCATTCATACTCACTTCCTTTAAAATAAAACCAACATGTTCTAAAGTATATTTATATATTTTTATTATGTAAAGGAAAATAAGTGTTTTTACTTACAGGAAGCTAGCTGGGCATTTGTTGCTAAGTAGCGGATTATTTACCGCAGCCTGTGATATAATAATTAATGGTAATAAGATCTAGGAGGATAAAAATTATGGAAGAGAATAACAAGGGCCTAGAGATAATGCGCCAAGTTATTGAAAAGAAAAAGGAAAAGAGCGCATCCCAGGGCAGCATGAAGCGTGGGCCGGAGGATCGTTTCGGCACCACTAGCCCCGGCAACAAGAAGCAGAAGAAAGGTGGCCTTCCGCCCAAGTAGATGAGTAAACTAGCTGCTCTTTTGCTTGGGCGTGGATTATTATTTCGTCGTTCCGAAAAAAAGCGACCTTGGGTGGTTTCCCCAGAGGCCGCTTTTCGTTTGTCCATTATGTTTCTGGCCTTTTATTTCATGAATGTCATGATAGGGATAATGGCTCAGGGCTGATTTCAACAGGTCCGGATTTACCTTCACGGCGTTTACGACGCTTTATTTGCCAATCATCCATTAGGGTATAAACGACCGGAATTACAAATAAGGTGAAAATAGTCGATGTAAACAATCCGCCTATTATTACCCAGGCCATGCCGCTGCGCATTTCGGCGCCCTCGGTTAAGGCCAGAGCTGTAGGCAGCATGCCTGCAATCATGGTCATGGTCGTCATCAATATTGGCTTCAAACGGGTGGTGCCTGCTTCAACTAACGCCTCTCGTAAGGTTCTCCCTCTATCCATCAAGGTGTGAGTATAGTCAATTAATAAGGTTCCGTTTTTGGCTACCAGCCCATCCAGCATGATTATACCAATTAAACTAAAAACGTTTATATTGTTGCGGAAAAGGGCCAGGGCACTTAACGCACCCACTATGCCCAACGGCAGAGACAGCATTCTGATCAAAGGGGTGGAGAACGACTCATAGAGCATTATGAGGATCATGTATACCAGAATTATTGATAATGCCAAAGCCGAAAACAGATCAGCATAACTCTCCCGCATACTTTGATCCTGTCCCCCATAAGTGACGTTAAAGCCGTTGGGTAGGTTAACCTGGGCGATATTTGCCTTTACTTCCGTCATGAACTCTCCTAAAGGACGGTTTTTAACATTTGCGGAAATGGTGATGGATCTCTGTCTATCAACTCTCCGGATATTTGTAGGGCCGCTGCCGAAACCAATGGTTGACAGCTGTCCCAGCGTAGCCAAACCGCCACTGCCGGTAACAGTTAAATTCTGCAAATTGTTAATGTCTTGTTTGTCAGCGCCGGATAGACTTACAGTAATATCGGTCTCCTTATCACCTTCCCGGAATACACCTGCTGTTTCTCCGTTAATAGCAGTCCTAAGGGTACGGGTTAAATCATTAAGGGAAAGCCCATAATAAGCAAGTCGCTGGCGATTTGGCTGTATCTGAATTTCCGGTTGGCCTAGATTCCAGTTGGTGTTTACATCAGCGCTTCCTGAAGTTTGCTCGATGACAGCCTTAATCTCGTCAGTTAGCTTAACTAATTTATCAGGATCTTTGCCAGCTACCACTATTGAAACAGCTGACCCGCCACCTCCTCCTGGGCCCATCGAGTCGGAGACTGAAATCGTAAGTTTGCCTTCTTTGAAGTCCTTACTCCAGAGGCGAATACTATCTGCTACCTGCCAGACTGTTTTTTCACGTTCATTTTTCGGTAACAGGCGGATGCCTATTCGTCCTGTGTTGGAACCGGCTGCGGAAGCACGCCCCCCAGAACCTAGTGAGGACTGGTAAAATTGTATCTCCGGTATCTGGCCCACGTATTGCTCTAACTGTTTTAAGGCGTCATTTGTTTTAGCCATGGAGGTTCCCACGGGTAACTCCAGCGAGATGGATAAAGCCCCTTGATCAGTTTTAGGGGTAAACTCAGTGCCAATCAGTCCTAACGGAATGAGGGTCAAGCTTAGGAGGAA
Source organism: uncultured Syntrophomonas sp. (assembly GCA_964457945.1). Classification (GTDB taxonomy): domain Bacteria; phylum Bacillota; class Syntrophomonadia; order Syntrophomonadales; family Syntrophomonadaceae; genus PHAA01. The sequence continues at coordinate 5,286 of CAYWFX010000065.1, read as the reverse complement.
GGCTAGGCCGGAAATGGCTAGTACCATTTTACGATGGGACATGGACCAGGCCAAGAGTCTGACATATTTGTTTTTAACCTTAGCTCCCAGAGGAATGGTACGACGCCAAAGTCCATCAAATATGGATGGCCGGCTTGGTTCTGATTTTTCCGTGCCGATTTGTTTGAATAACAACGAAGCCAGCATGGGGGTCAGGGTAAATGATATGAACAAGGAAAAGAGGGTAGCAAATACCACTGTAAGACCAAACTGCCGAAACATCTGGCCTATCATTCCACCCATAAAGGCAATAGGTGCAAATACGACAATATCTGAAAGGGTTATAGCGACGGCTGCCATGCCTATCTCGCTGCGCCCTTCGAGGGCTGCCTTCCAAGGGGTCTTGCCCATTCGTAAATGGCGATCAATGTTTTCTAGTACCACGATGGAGTCATCTACCAGGATACCGATACAAAGTGCGAGGCCCATTAAGGACATCATGTTGAAGGTGAAACCCATAAAATACATCATCATTACAGTCGCCAGCAAAGAGGTAGGGATGGCCAGCATAACAATAGCTGTAGAACGCCATTTCCTTAGGAATAGAAAAAGTATTAATCCGGTTACTAGAATTCCTTCGATAATACTGCTCACGGTACCGTTCAGCGACTTTTGTACAAAATCGGCAGAATCATTAGAAATAACCAGTTGGCAATCAGGAGGAAGGTCCTTTTTGATATTAGTTAATTCCTTTTTTATAGCATCAGCTACCTCTACAACGCTGGCGTCGCTATTCTTATTGACTTGAATACCTACCGCTGGAATTCCGTTTAAGCGGCTAAGCTGCCGGATTTCCACGAAACCGTCTTTCACCGTGGCGATTTCCTTAAGTGGTACAGCATATCCAGAAGTAGTAGGTATTTGAATATCGCTAATATCCTTGATGCTGCGATACTCGCCTAGAACACGTACATTATATTCGGCTTCGGGTCGCTCCAAGCGTCCGCTGGGATCGTTAAGGTTTTCTGTTTTTAGGCGGGCAATAACCTGGTTAACAGATAAACCAAAGCCTTCCATTTTGCTTTTGTCTAAGCTAACCTGGATCTCCCGCTGTTGTCCGCCCACAATGGAAACCTGGGTTACTCCCGGCACCCTCTGCAGCCTTTCTTTAACTACATCATTAGCCAGGGTATAGAGTTCATAGGGTGTGCGTTCCCCGTTTAAACCCAGGGTCAAAATGGGCATATCGTTCATGTCCGCCTTGCTGACTACCGGATCTGAAGCTCCATCTGGCAAACGACCTTTTATTGCATCAACCTTTTTCTGAACATCCATGGCCGCCTGATCAGCATCAGCGGTCAGTTCAAATTCCAGTGAAACACTTCCACTTCCAGCTGAAGCCATGGAGCTTAGTCTCTTTACTCCGCTCAAAGAGGCTAAAGAATCCTCAATGGGCTTTATTATCTGCCCTTCAATCTCCTCGGCTCCAGAGCCGGGGTAGCTAACCCTAACGGAGACAAAGGGTGTGTTGATGGCAGGAAACAATTCTACGCCTATACGACCATAGGTATAAAAGCCCAGGATTACGAAAACCATGATTACCATGGACATCATTTTAGGGCGTTTAATTGCTAGTTCAGTTATGTGCAAACCCATCACCCCTTTTTCCAATAATTAAATCGCAAGTTATTATTTAGCCGTACCTTCGCTAGTTTTCACTTTGGCCCCTTCTTTTAGAGTGTTGGGGACGTTCTTAATAACTTCGTCGCCTTCTTTGATTCCGGATATGATTAGGGTGTTTTGAGCATCACACTCCCCGGTCACTACCTGGACCGATTTGGCCACTCCTGCAGTAATTACATAAACTTTCTTATTAACGTCATCTGGTACAATTGCAGTGTTAGGAACCAGTAAGCCTGGATTCCCCACCCAGGTAAAAGATGCTTCCGCAAACATACCCGGTTTTAGAGCATGATCATTATTGTCTATTTGAACTTTTATTGGAAAGACCTTAGTGGAGGGGTTGGCCGCCAAGGCGATATTGCTTATGATTCCCTGTAACGGAGTTTCGCTAACTGCACTTACCTTAACTCCCACTTCCTGGCCTACCGTTAGGCGGTTGACTTCATTTTCGTTTACGTTAACTGTTACCACCAGTTTATCCAGGTTCATTACTGTTACTAATACCGTAGATCCTCCAGCTAATTCGCCTACATTTATGTTTCTGGCTGTAACCACACCGGTCAATGGAGATTTAATCAAGGTATCGTTTAAGCGGACTTGGTTTTGCGCCAGTGTTGCTTGGGTAGACTTAAGATCAGCCCGCGCTTTATCTAAAGCACCCTGGTAGTCATTGTCAAAATCAGCTTGACTAAGTGCGCCTGATTTTAAAAGCATCTGACCTCGTTCAAATTTCTTCTGGGCTAAATCATAGGTGATTTGGGCTTTTTCTACACCTGCCTGGCTTGATGCGATGGTGGCGGCAAGTTCATCAGATTCCAAGCTAACCATAGTTTGCCCTGCTGATACGGGAGTACCGACGTCCACTGTAATTCCACTGACTTTTCCTGATGATTTGGCTACAACATTGGCAGAATTTAGTGCCTCCAGTTTTCCGCTAAGAGCAACTGTTTCTACCAAAGAACCAGTTTTTACTTTGGCACTAAGGACGGTTATCGTTGTATCCCTAACTGGAGCCCCGGTTGGGGTAACTTTTTTGCTGTACCATAAACCTCCCAGAGTAACAAATAGCAATAAACCGGCCAGAATGATTACCCAATATTTACGCATTGAAAGTCTCCCTCCTCAAGTTTGATAAAATAGTTTTTTTAGCTTATCCAGCCAGATATCTGCATCTGAGGGGTTTTATCACCAGTAACGGCAGACAAAGTTGGAAAGCGGGCATAAACAACAGGCCTATGTACGGCTTGTCTTTTAACAAGTAAAATGTTGCAATAGAAGCATTTATTGTTAAAGAAGCAATGCTAATATAATACCTTAAATCATTATTTTTCTAAATGAACATTATAGACTTTATAAAAATTTTATAATTTAAAAATCTAATGATGCAGGTGATGCCATAAGCTAAAAAGTGTGAATGACATTATCTAGTTGCTAGGCACTAAGTGGGAAGATGGAATTAGGGACTATCAGAGAATAAACCAGGCAGAATACGTCGGGGATTTTTCGTACCCTTATGTTACAATAGCAGATAAATGCACGGGAAAAAGACTGATTAACATATGCTTATTCATATAAGCATATGTCTAAAAAGAAAGGGAGTATTATAGCTGGAACAGATATTTAACCGTATATTTGCAGAAGCACATATATCTATCAAACAAATAAAGGCGGTCGCTCAATTATTAGATGATAGCAACACCGTCCCGTTTATTGCTCGTTACCGCAAAGAGGCTACCGGAGGTCTTGACGAAAATGAAATTCGTTTAATTGAAGAACGGTTAAAATTCCACCGTAATCTGGAGCAAAGGAAAGAAGAAGTAATCCGTCTTATCGATGGTCAGGGCAAGCTCACCGATGATCTGCTGGCGCAAATTAGCAAGGCTGCAAAGATCATCGAGATTGATGACATTTATCTTCCATTCCGGCAGAAACGTAAAACCCGGGCATCAATGGCTCGTGAAAAAGGACTGCAAGATTTAGCTGACTACCTGCTTTCTTTCCCTGCCGAAGGGAAGCCTGAGGAAGAAGCACTACGGTATCTCTCCGATCAGGTTCTCACAATTGAAGTCGCTTTGCAGGGGGCTATGGATATTATTGCCGAGCAAGTGTCTGAGGACGCAGCAGCCCGGCGTTGGATAAGAGATTACAGCCGCAAACAAGGAATACTGGTGGTTAGCACCAAAGATATCAAGACGGAATCACCGTATCGGATGTATTATGACTACCAGGAAGCAGTTGCCAAGATCCCGCCTCACCGTATACTGGCAATCAACCGTGGTGAACGTGAGGAAATACTCCGGGTCTCAATATCGGTTATGGTGGAAAAAATTACTGACTTTTTAATCAGGCGCTATGTTAAACCCAGCATTACTACTACTTATGTTACAACTGCCATAGAAGACAGTTACACCAGGCTGATTAAACCATCTATCGAGCGGGATTTAAGGAATGAACTAAGTGAAAAAGCGGAAGAACACGCAATAAATATCTTTGCTAAAAATTTGGGTAGTCTTCTCTTACAGCCGCCTATAAAAGGGCAGGTTATACTGGGTTTGGACCCAGCTTACCGTACCGGCTGCAAATGGACGGTTGTGGATGAAACTGGGAAAATGCTGGAGGTGGGAGTGGTTTACCCAACCCCACCCCAAAGGAAAGTTGCTGAAGCAGAGGCCGTTCTTCTCAAACGTATGCAAAAGTACAACGTAACCGCTATTGCAATCGGCAATGGTACGGCTTCCCGGGAAACCGAGCAGTTTGTAGCAACTATGATTAAGAGCCAGAATCTGCAAATTCCCTACACTATCGTTAGCGAAGCCGGGGCCAGTGTCTACTCAGCCTCCAAGCTCGCCGGCCTTGAATTTCCTAACCTGGATGTGGCGGAACGGAGCGCGATATCTATAGCCAGAAGGGTGCAGGATCCTTTGGCGGAACTGGTAAAAATAGAGCCTAAGGCAATCGGGGTAGGACAGTATCAGCACGACCTGCCTCAGAAGAAATTAGAGGATAACCTGACTGCGGTTGTAGAATCAGCTGTTAACCAGGTGGGGGTAGACCTTAACACCGCTTCAGCGTCTCTGCTATCCTATATTTCCGGGCTTTCTTCTACTGTGGCCAACAATATTGTAGAATACCGTGATACCAACGGCAAATTTTATAACCGCAAACAATTAATGAAAGTGGCGAAGTTGGGACCCAAATCATTTCAGCAAGCTGCCGGCTTTCTGCGTATCTATGCAGGGGGTGACCTTAAGGGAGCACCAGCAACCTTAATAGTGAATTTATGCGAACACCAGAAGTCCCCGCAGGGGGTAGTCCCCGCAGGGGTAAATCCCCTGGATGCTACTGCCATCCACCCGGAATCCTATGACCTGGCGATGAAGGTACTTGAAGTTGCCGCTGCAATTCCTGCTGAGATCGGGCAAGCTTCTTTGGCGGCGAAACTAGAAGCTTTGGACATAAAAATTCTGGCTCCAAGCCTGGGAGCAGGGGAGCCAACCCTAAGAGATGTGATTGACTGTTTGCTAAAGCCGCATCGTGACCCACGGGAGGATTTACCGCTGCCTATTTTCAGGACTGATGTACTAAGCATCGAAGACCTGGCTGCAGGTATGTCCCTGACCGGGA
>CAYWFX010000064.1:0-14695 GCA_964457945.1 uncultured Syntrophomonas sp. | reverse complement strand
CGATGAACAATCATCCTATCAGGAAGCAATAAATGATGTTAATAAAGAAATTATACTGGATGCATTAAGAAAGACCAAAGGCAATAGAAGTGCGGCGGCTAGAATATTAAAGATAAGCCGGTCAGCGCTTTATGAAAAACTATCGAAATATGATATTTCTTAATAGAAGATAGAGTATATTAATATTAGAAACTCTACTATCTGAATTGACCTCATAGAAATGAAAAAGCCCTGGATAAGCTCATAACCAAGCCCGCCAGCAGCGGGTGTTACCAAAAAGTTTTAAAAACTACTCGGTGGGTAATATTATGTCACAAAACCCACAATATATAGGTTGACAATAAGAATTACTCACTGGGTGATATAAGCTATAATGAATCCACCATACAATTTAGGTGTGGTGGATTCTAATATTTTTAAATTTAGGAGAGATTAATGAATGAAGAAGTTATTTATTATGTTAGTTTTACTGCTGTCTGTAGTAATAAGCGGGTGTTCAGATAAAATAGCACCGAAAGAATTAAGCCCTGCCACGATCACCGTAGAAGATAAGGCGAGTACCTCCGCCAATGATAGATACGAGATTGAAAAAGCCAGCTATGCTGAAAAGAATGTAAAAATCAACTATCCTCAATTAAACAAATTAGGTGACACCAGTAAACAGAAGAAAATCAACGAATTAATACAGACAGAAGCTTTGAAAGTCTTGGATGACTATAAAGACAACCTAAGTAGTTTGGATTTGAATATGGAATTTGAGATTAAATACCAGGGCATCGATTTTCTAAGTATTCAATACCGGGGATTGGCCGTAGTAAAAGAAGCTGCCTATCCGGTCCGCCTGCTTCATACCACCAATATTGACCTAGCCAAAGGACAAAGGCTTGCCTTAAGTGATGTTGTGACTGTTAACAACAGTTTCATTGAAAAATTCAATACAAGTAAATACAGAACCTACAGTTCGGACTTGAACCTGGAATCTGCCGGAGTATTAAAGGACTTATTGAATAGCTTGGATAGCAAGGACCTCATGGATAGCTTTAAACAGCGGACAGCAGAATTTTATTTCACGAAAGATTCGCTGGGAGTGAGCGTTGAAGTGGCACATGCTGCAGGTGATCATCTGGAAATGGAGATAGTTTATAAGGATTTGACCGGGTTACTGCTGTTAAAACCCGATCTAAGTTAAGCAATTCCCAGTGTCTCATATCATTACATATTCTGGAAAGATATATATTAACTCGGAAACATTTCCTAATTTTGCAGGAGTTCGTCTTTTAATGTCGAAATTAAATGCAATAAAGGTTTAAACAACTAAATATATACTCCGAGCCAGTCAACCTAAAGTGAAAACCAGGGTTTTCAGGACGAAAGGGTGTGTCGGGAAACTTACATACCTCCCAATGTGGAAAGGAGAAGCTAAATTCGGCCAGATAACGGGCGGACTGCTTTTGCGGTTTGCCTTTTCTTGTTTATTGGATGGCTAGTGACTATTTAGATAGTTATTTTTGCTCGGCATTTCCTTCTGCCGGGCTTTTGTTATTTTTGGTTATAAAACAAGCAGGTTTTGTTTGCTTACGGTTCCCGAACCCGCATTTACCAAACATCAAAAACCTAAACCAGCGTTGATTCGAAAAATGAAAGGAGGAAGAGAAAAAAGAAGCCCCCAAAGCATATGCAGATGGTTGTGAACGAAATGAAGTAGAAGGCAGATTTGGGCTCGGGAAAAGGAGATTTATCTGGACTTGATTATGGAATGGTATTATATAAATTGATTGGGAGATGGAAAAATGAAAAAGAGATTTATTGTAGTTATGATTGCGTTAATGTTTTGTTGCACATGCATTGTTGGTTGCGGATCCAAAACAACAGAAAAAACGACCGCACCTGTTGGGGCTAAATCAATTACTGTTAAGGACCAGCTTGGCCGCACAGTAGAAATTCCAGCCGATGTTAAAAGAATTGTTGTCTTACAGCATCACACTCTTGATATTCTTCTTGAACTTGGCCAGGGAGATAAGTTGGTAGGAGTTTTAGATACTTACAAGGATAACCTTGGAGCTTATTCTCTGGAAGTATATCCCGGCTTGGCTGGTTTACCTACCCCGGGAGGACTTGATAAGCTGAATGTTGAGGCTGTTGCAGCTTTAAAACCTGATGTAGTATTCCTGGCTCAGCAGCTGCCCGAAGAATACTATACTAAACTTAAAAACCTGGGCATTCCTTGTGTTACCCTTTGCTTCTATACTGCAGATAAAATGCAGGCTTCCACTTTAAGCCCCGATCTTGAAGATCCGGAACTAGCTTATAAGGATGGTCTTCCCGCAGCAATTAATATTATTGCAAATGTTTGCCGTGACGAGGTTGCTACAAAAAGAGCAGCTATGCTTATAGAAGACATGAACAAAACCCAGACTCTGCTTGCCGAACGTCTTAGCGGCATGGCTGCCAAAGAAAAAGTTCAGGCATATATGGCTAACCCCAAGGGCGGCCTGCAAACTTACGGCACCGGCAAATATGTTGGTGTAGCTATGAATCATGCAGGTCTCCACAATGTTGCAGAAACAATTAAAGGCTATACCACTGTTTCAATAGAACAAGTCTACAAATGGAATCCGCAAGTAATTTTTGTTCAGGATCGTTACAAAAGCACACTTGATGAAATAAAGAAGAGTCCCTCATGGGCAGAAATTGACGCTGTAAAAAAAGGCAAGCTCTATATGGCTCCTGAATACACAAAAATATGGGGACATCCTACTCCTGAATCGATTATTTTAGGGGAGCTTTGGTTGGCTAAAACTTTCTATCCTAATCTTTTTGCAGATATCAATCTGGATGAAAGGGTTCAAAATTTCTATAAGACTTATTATGGAGTACCTTACACTGAGGATAAATAAGCCGTGGAAACGAATATTAAAGGAGAAAAAGCGCGTTGGAATGCCTTGTTGCTTATACTTATAGCGCTTTTGTTGTTAAGTTTTCTTGTTTCTCTCACTTTTGGCTCATATGAGATCAGTATAAAGCATGTTGCCAGTATTCTTTTAAATCAGATTTTTCCGTTTGCGCAACCAGATTGGACGCCTATGGCATCCAATCTGGTTATAACCGTCCGCTTACCACGCATATTAACTGCTATGGTTGTGGGCGCTGCGCTTGCGGTATCCGGTGCCGTTTTTCAGGGGATATTTCAAAACCCCCTTGCATCGCCCTATACGCTTGGAGTATCCAATGGCGCTGGTTTTGGCGCTGCTCTCGCAATACTTTTGTCGGCAGGCACGATAGGTACGCAGTTTTCTGCAATAGGGTTCAGCTTGGTGTCTGTAGGACTAACGTATCTTATAGGCTCCCGTTCATCACGCCAGACGATTGGTTTAATATTGGCTGGTACGGTTTGCAGTTCATTTTTTGCAGCACTGGTTTCGCTGACAAAATATATTGCCGATCCTATGGATAAGTTGCCTACAATCGTTTATTGGCTTATGGGGAGTCTTGCAAGCTCCGATATGCTATCCCTAGGTAGAATACTACCGTTTATAGTGGTTGCCATCGCGGTTGTATTTGCATATCGCTGGCGGATTAATCTGCTTTCTTTGGGTGAAGAATCAGCGGCTTCTTTTGGTATAAATGTAAAAATAGACAGGGCAGTTTTAATTATATCAGGTTCTGTATTGGCGGCAGCTTCAGTTAGTCTTTCAGGAGTGGTAGGTTGGATTGGTCTGGTTATTCCGCATCTGGGAAGAATGCTTGTCGGACCGGATCACAGAAAGCTCATTCCTGTTTGTATATTGCTGGGTGCAGCTTATTTACTGATAATTGATGATTTTTGTCGTTGCCTTATCAGGCAGGAAATTCCGCTGGGTATCGTAACCGCTATTATAGGCACACCTATATTTGTCATTTTCATGATGAGAGGAAATGAGAACTGGAAATGATTTTAGATGTTAAAGATATTAGTTTTGCATATAAAAACTGTTCGCCTGTATTTGAAAACATCTCACTGCACTTCGAAAGTACTGATTTTCTTTGCTTTCTTGGTGCAAACGGCATAGGAAAAAGCACACTTTTAAAATGTATAATTGGTTTCTTGCATCCCCAAAGTGGCAATGTGTGCTTTAACGGTAAAAATATAAAAGAATACAGCAGAAGAGATATTGCCCGTATGGTAGCGTATGTTCCCCAGAACCTCGCCCCTGCTTTTTCCTTTCCTGTTATAGATGTAGTTACTATGGGCAGAACATCTCATATAGGTTTATATTCTACTCCTAGTAAAGAGGATAAGGAAAAAGCTTATGAGTGCTTGGAATTTTTAAAAATTGCTAATTTATACAATAAGCTTTATACAAGTCTTTCGGGTGGTGAAAGACAACTGGTTGTAATAGCATCTGCTCTGGCTCAGGAACCACAGATGCTGCTGCTCGATGAACCCACCGCAAATCTGGATTTTGGCAATCAATATAGATTTTTAGATATTGTGCGTCAGCTTTCAGAAAAAGGAGTGGGAATTATTATGACCACGCATCATCCCGATCATGCACTTCTTTATGCCGATAAGGCTGCGGTGATGAATCATGGTGTTATTGATCTAGAAGGCAATCCAAAGGATATAGTGACGACCGAGCATATGAGAAATCTATATGGCATAGATGTGGAGATAATTGATACAGATACTTGCCAGGGATGCATTCCAAAAATCAGAAGAGACTATCCCGAATTACGATGACAAGTCAGTACAAGATTACAGTGCAAAAGAATTGTAGATCATTAAGCAAACTTTATGTCCCATTCTAAAAAAATATTCTGCATCCGGTAACGAGAAAATGTTGTTTAGCGGGTACTTAAAGAAAATTTGCCGTGAAAGGGCAGGAGTTATCCGAATTAAAGCCTGTAATTGACTTTATACTTAAAGCAGTGAAGGAGAAAGATTGATGATGCAAGATCGTATTAACATGTACTGGAGTGAGCGGGCAGATGAATTCAGCGGATTGCGTCTGCATGACTTTAAAAGTGATTTACGCCAGAAGTACACAGAGGTAATTAAAGAACATATAACTAAATCCGGGCCGGTAAAAGTTTTAGATCTAGGTACAGGAGCCGGTTTTTTTGCATTAATTATGGCTGACTTAGGGTGTAATGTTACAGGCATTGATTATTCGGATGCTATGTTGAAAAATGCTAAGATAAATGCTGAAAATCTAGGACATAATGGGATTATATTTCAGCAGATGGATGCTCAAAACCTTGAATTTCCTGATGAGAGCTTCGATTTTATAATAACCCGCAATGTGATGTGGACTTTGCCTGACCCTCAAAAGGTATACTGCGAAATGTGTCGCGTACTTAGGCCGGACGGGGCAATATTAAATTTTGACTCAAATTATGGTAAAGCATTCAAATCGGCCGATGAACTGGGCGAACCTTTATTCCATCCGACACAAACCGAAGAACAATTAAAAGAACGCAATGCAATTGCAAAATCTTTATACATCTGCGAAAAAACTCGTCCTCAGTGGGACGTGGAAGTCCTTATTTCACTTGGTATGAAATATATTGAATTGGATTTAGATATAGAGAAACGTATCTATGATGAAGAAAACAGTAATGCTAATTATACTAAAGTATCTCAAAGCGTGATATCACCTTTATTTATGGTATATGCAAGAAAAGAGTGTTAAAAACAAGGCAAAAGCTAATCTGCTTGCCAGTTTGTTATCATGGTTTTATACCACGCAATGCTGTGGCTGGCCATATGTTTCTTGAAAATATAAAAAAGCAATGGGCAGGATGCAAAACACCTGCCCATTTGTACTATAAAAAGCTCATTATATTACTGTTTGTCTAAATATATATAATTTTATAATATATATTAATGATAAAATTCGAAACGGATGACGGATTTCTATCAACCAATCCAACGGTATTTATTGTTATAATTGGGTTGTTACTACTTCTCAGTTAGTATAAGCTGTGATAGCATACAAATAGACGTTGTCTAATTCTAAAACGTTGTAGGATGGGGCTTGCCCAAGGGTAGAGATTAGTCATATAAAGTTTTTCTTAATCAATATCGCTTTGAATAAGTGGGAGGAAATAAGTCTTGAAAAAATTTGCCAGCATTTTTATAGTACCTTCATTGCTTCTTCTAGGCAGTATCGCATTACTTAAATACCCCATACTAAAACTTAATTTGCTTGTAGATCCGTTGTATATTCAATATGTTGCTAAATGTGCAATTTGGTTTTTTAGTGCGGTTCTAATCGGACGGTTTATTAACCTAACCTGGAACCGGGTGATGCAAGGAAGTGGTAAAGGAGTCCTTCCGAGGATTGCTCAATATATGGTCTTCGCGCTTCTCTACTTGTTGGCTTTCGCATGCATCTGGGGCAACGTATTTCACCGTCCGATTTCAGGCATCCTGGCTGCATCAGGATTCGTTGGCTTGATTTTAGGTTTTGCCCTGCGCTCCCTAATTATGGATCTTTTTATGGGTTTGGCGATAAATTTTGATCAGCCCTATCGAATCGGCGACTTCATCTTGATTAATAAGGAACGACTGGACGGACAGGTCGTAGATATTAGTTGGCGAACCACACGCTTGAAAACCGATGAAAATAATACAATAATCATTCCCAATAGCATAATGAGTTCTATGGTCTTAACCAATTTCTCCAGGCCATCGAGTGAATCTGAGATGGATATTATGTTCTCTTTTGACTTTGCCGTTGCTATTCGAGATGTCAAGCGGATTGTGCATTCCAGCGTTGTGGCACTTTTAGATACAAAAGGATTTATTAAACATGAGGAACCCAAAGTGCGCATCAAAGCGATCACCCCCATGGGTATTGACTACAAGGTTAAATATTGGATTGATGCGAGACTAATCGGACCAGGGAAATCAAAAGATCTGGTTATGGAAAGCATAATTACTAACCTCCAAAAATCAGGCATTTCACCTGCCTATCCGAAAACTGATGCTTATTATGCACCTATGCCTGCCAAGACTGTTGATTATCGATCAGAGCAGGGCCGCATAGCCCTGCTCCGTCAGGTTGACGCATTGGAGCAATTAGAGAAAGAATATCTGGAAATGATTGCTTCCAAAATGAACCTTCGCTATTTCGATTCTGGGGAAACCTTGTTCCGGGAAGGTGATCCTGGAGATTCGATGTATATCGTTGTAGTAGGTGTGCTAAAGGTGATTGTTATTAGGGATAATACCGAACTTGCCATCGCACAAATTACGCCAGGGCAGTTTTTCGGTGAAATGTCCATGTTAACGGGTGAGCCGCGTACAGCCACAATTAGAGCCACCACGGATGTAATCGTTTATGAGATTTACCGCGACCATCTCAGCGAACTTTTCGAAAAACAACCTAAGAGCGTGGACATTATCAGTACAATAATCGCCCAACGCCAATTATCAAACGATAAGTTTAATGAAAAACTCAGTGAAAAGGAGAGAAGTTCTCAAGTAGAAAGCCTGGCCAAGCAATTGTGGCGTCGTATTATATCATTTGAGGGGAATCAAAAAAGTCATTGATTCTGATGGTGGTGGCTGAAACTAGAGAACGAAAATGTCATAGTCATCGTTCCATTATCAATATAACCATAACAGGAGGCTAGGGAGTGAATTACGTAAGTAAACGGAACCTTTTTAGTCGATTAATTTTTCAATGTCTTTAATTATGCTGTTCATCTCATCATCTATGTCGAAATTAGCCCGTCCTAATCCAGAAACGGGACAATTAAGATTGTAGTCTAATATTTTCTTTGAAATTTCCTCCAGGTGCTCTCGGCTGTGGGAATAGAAATTATTCTTTTTTAGTTCATATCGGCGTATAGCCGCACTGCTTCGTTTTTCGCTAAAAACAATCCGTGTATACCCTTTGAAGTAATCAACTTCTTTGTTCAATTTTGCTCTGAGGGTGCCGATCTCCTTACTTAATTCTATCCATTGTGGTGCATAGCCATTGTCCTTGAGGATTTTATAGGCCATGTGCATTTCATCCGGCGCAAAGGGATTCTCCTCCAGGTTAAGGGGTTTTCCAGCCCCCTCCAGATTGTCAAATTCCCCCCGTTCTATAGCCTGGGCTATCATCACTCCTACCAGATCGTGCTGTCGAACCAGATGTAAAGTTCGTTCTGCTTCAACCGGAAAATCTTTTTTCCATGCCTTCTCTGACACCTTGTCGGCTAAATTCTGCATTTGATCCTCTTCATATCTGTGCTTGTTCATAATTACTTCCTCCATTCTAATGATCTTCCAGCAGATTGCTTTCCAATTTTGGATGTACTATAGTCTTCTAGGATAGTCATTAATCTGAGGCCGTACTAAATATCTACCAAATTGATGGAATTAAACGATAATGTGTCTTTATATAGTAATCTTTGTAACCAGGAAGGTCCCGTAACAGCACTTCTTCTTCTTTCCTTATCCTGAATATAATCGTAGGTATGAAAAGCAAAGCAAATATTAGTGCCCAATAAGAACCAAGGGCTAAGGGAGTGAACAACATCATGGTTAACAACCCTGTATACATTGGATGGCGAACAATGGCATAGGGTCCGGTTTTAATAACCTGTTGATCTTTATCCACCTGTATAACAGTCGAAGCATAGCTATTTTCCTTAAAGACCAAGAAAATGAATATATATCCCAAAAAGACCAAAGCATTAGCGGCAATTATAATCCAAACCGGTACTACCGACCAGTGATAACGGTAATCAAAACCGGGAATTAAGTAGGCGAGCATAGATAAGAATGATAAGATGCGTATAATACCAGGTTGTTTTTCTTTTTCTTTGACCTTCATTCGTCTCGATAAAAGCCCGGGATCTTTCTTCAAAAAATAAGCGGTAATAAATAACGTCATGATAGAAATCTCAGACCACCAGATCCATGCCGGCCAATACCTTAACGAACCTGCGGGAAGGAAGAATACAAGGCTCATCACGATCATAATTATTATCGGCACCAGATAGGCTTTGGGCTTGGACAATTTAGTATTGTCTTCCATGGAAATTACCTCTTTATCTTATAATTTTAATCACGCCCCCATGCTCAATACCGTCTGCAGAGCCAAGCGCAATGTACTACACTTTTTATAAAGCGGTTTAATCCTCTTGCTTGATATTGAGATATTTTTCGAAAAGTTGCTGATACTTTATACGGGCAGGTGAGGCAACTCCGGTAACCATCTCGTTTATTAAGCTTTCCATAGGTTTTTTTATCCCTGCCTGGTTGTATAACAGCTCCTTTACCAAAGGCATACTCTTGATGAGTGCGACAGATTCCTGGGCTAAAGCTTCAATCTCCGGATCATCTTCGGGAAGCTGGGCTAGCCTGGACAAACGTGCTCCAGATTTCAAAGCCATTTGATACTGCTCAGGGTGCGCTTTAAAATACTCAGCCAGGGCGGTGAAGGTTTCCCGGTAATCCTCGCCCAATTGGAAATCATCTAGAAGGCTATACAATTTACGGTGCCGGTCAAAGAGTTCCGGGCAGGTCAGGGCATACGTATCTATTTGATCCTCACCCATTATCTCTGTGATCATTTGAAAAGAAGGGGATGTGACACTATCTTCATTCAGGAGCACCTTGTCTTCTTCGCCCAGTAATGTATCAATCTTCGCCACTCGTTCTTCCATGGTTTGCTTCTCCTTTAACAATTCGATGCGCAAAGACTGTAAAGCTTCCCGCAAGGTTTTGGGGTTCTGCAAATCCCCTATTATCTCTTTAATGCGTTTGAGATCCAATCCCAGGGATTTTAAGCGTTTTATCAAACGCATACGATTCAGCTCCACCGGCCCGTATAAGCGGTATCCCCCCGCAGAGCGTTCTGGATCCGGCAGCAAACCGATCTTGTGGTAATAGACAATGGTTTTTAGCGTACTTCCGGTCAGTTTAATAAAATCGCCGATTTTAATTAGATTCGCCATTACTACATCACCTTCAAGGTCAGTATAAACCCGACCCCAAGGGTCGGGTCAACTTAATTTTGAAAAGTCATCAGAATCAGCCACAGGCGAATACTGGGCACACCCAAATGACACTAAAATTAAAAAGGAGAGATATTCTCTCTTATTATTATGCTTAATATTGGGGATTTAGCTTATGGGTCAATCTATCATAATGGGTTAGTACAGCTGACCTGCCCCAGAGGTACTGTACCACAAATAAAGTTAGATTACTAAATCTGTTTCTTTATGCTTTTTAAGAGAATACCATGTAAGTCCCCATTTATAATTTTATCCTCATATAAGTCGATTACCATCAGAAGGTGGTGGGGATCTAATCTTCTTAGAAATTCTATGTGTTGATTTCTTAGCAAATGGTATAATCATAAACGTGAAAAAAGTATGTTCCCTTACTGGTTTGTTTGGTTTTGGCGATTAAACAATACCACAAAAAGGCCATACTTTTTCACTTTTTTGCATGATTTCTAATTTAACTACGGTCCTAAAACCATCACGCTAGCGATTTCGTTCTTGTTGACTTGCACCGTTCACACTTTGCGCTTGCGGGTTAATACAAAGTTAATCAGCAGGCCAAGGGATTTTCTTTCTATCGGCCATGCGAACTTTTCCAATTTCAAATTCCTGCTTTTCCATTTCATTTACCAATTCCAGTTGCGGTATAGCTTTGGGAGTCATAGTAGCCTGATCCAGGGCAACAAAGATAAAATGGGCTGTCATACAGCATTGCTTAATACCCTTAAATAAATCTTCCGCTTCAATATTTACTGCAATTTCCATGGTTTTGTTAGAAACGTAAGTCATATAAGCATGACAAATGGCTAAATTACCCATAAAAACTGGGGAATGAAAGGTGATGTTATCAATTCCAGCCGTAACCACAATGGAGCGAGAGTGTTTGGTAGCACAGGCACCAGCGCAGTTATCCATCATTTTCAATAGTTCTCCCCCATGTGCGGTTCCGGCGGGATTAGTTTGTGAGGGTAGAATAATTTGGCTTAATACGGTAGCTGATTCTTGAATGGTTTTAGTCTCCAATTTCATAAACACATCTCCTATTGAGCTTGATTTTACTTACAGGACTTATGCATTTGATGGTGAATATCCCCAACATGCAATACAACTTTCTTGGCAGCAAACATAATACTTTTTCAATGCTAGGCAAAAAAAGGCAGAGCTTCTTGCCCGTGATAGAAGGTCATCATGCCAGGGAAAAGTAACGGGTAAACTTCCGCTCTAGCTGCTGGCCTGTTTTTTTTCTTAGAAGTTAATGGAATATCCATTATAGATGAAAAAGGATAACTGTATCATGCGGTTATGAGGATAGCTTTGGGACAATGGGGTGAATCTGAAATGAAAGCAATTTTTCGAGGGTTAGTAGATAATTATAAAGGTAGTTTCTCTATTCAGAATCTTTTAAACTACATGCTATTTGAATTCACGATCATACCTTACCTGTCCCATTGGAATACTTCCTTTTTTTATTATAGGGGTATTCTTAATGTCTATCACACGCAGTTAAAGTCAACCTCAACCTAGATATCGCACAGATCGAGGACAGAGTCGCAAGATTAGCTCTAAGTTAATTGAAAATATTATGGAAAAGAAACGATAATAATGACCAACCATTCAACGGGTGGTTTTGATGGTATGTGAATTCAATTTCGTATATGAAAGACTCAAATGGCTCATGAATGCCCTCTTCTGTTGCTGACTTCGGCTACTAAACCTTCGTCAGTATAACAGATGAGGGCTTTTACATCATGTTCACCAGATCCTCGTATTTCGTTATCCACACATAGCTTAGGGCTTAATCTGGAGTGAATTTCGTAGTTGCTAATAAACTCTTTTCGTCATTCTTGTTATCCTCAGAGATTTGTTGGCCCCCTTTCAACTTACTGGAGGGTAATTTTCTTAGATACTTCCTCAACCTTATTTTTTATTTCATTGCAATAATTGTAAAATGGGATATCCACATTTTCGAAAGTCATCTTAAGCGCCTGCTGCACCATTTTCTGCATTTGCATCTGATTTTTCTCAACTTGTTTCATTAAATCTTCCATTACCTTGTTGCTTGCTTCACGGGCAACCTTACTTTGTTCCAAATGATTTTTTGTCATCGTCTCAAGCTGATCTTGGGTCCATGATAGACTGCCTAAGCTGAGTTGCCACATGTCCCAATATTTCTTCATCATATTGTCAGCCATAGTAAAGGATTTAATTATGTTCTCTTGAGCTTTGACGTTACCCATTTCTTTCATTAAACACCATCCCTTTCGTTTATGAGTCAAATATATAACCATTGCTTTATTTCAGGAATCACCCCTTTCCAACGGTAATTCGAAGAATAATGCTTATTGAAGCACTTATCAAAACTGGTTACAGCACTTTACCTAATGATGGCATTGATCATTAACCCGAACAAGTCTGATCTCTGTTTTCAAAACCACCCGACTACTGTGCCACTGAACACACAACTCACCATAAAGCCTGCGTTGGGCAATTCAAAAAGATGCTTCCGAATGAACTCGATGATAAATCCGCTGTTAAACGTGTTGAAGAAGGCATTGCCGAATCATCCTAGATGCCCAATCGATGCAACTAAATACATCCAACCTCGTCTGATACGAATGAAATTCATATCAATGCCTCAGATGTTTGAGATACTCGCTTTACGTTCCTGCAATAGATACTGATAAAGCCTATGCTGCAGGTTTAGCCAGTACCCTTGTATATATTTACACGGCACTTTATGAAAGAATAGAAATGTTTGAAAGAATAGAAAGGTTTGAAAAAAATGATATTCCAAGAATTGTTAAATCAATTACCATTATATGACCATTATTGGGCAAATACAAGCACTATTTAATTTCAACTTGTATTTTATCTGTTTTTATCAAAATATGGCAACATAAAAGGCCGACAACCGGATCTGATGGTACCTATAAATACTTCGACAATTGCTGCGGGCGATAGATCTACAAAATTAGGTTACTAAAAAAGTTTATGCCAAATATATATTAGTATACATTTCATTGGTCAAGCTGTATAATTAAAAAGGTAATATATGTATATCGCCTCTTATTCTTTTCTTATTTCACCTTCAATTTTCCGTCAACTCATCTGGAACAAGATATTTATGATCAAAGAGCATGAATATCCATCCGCACAATCTTCTTTCAATTTTCTTTGCGTAAGTACTCAATCAATATTCATGATCCAACCCCTTCACGTTCTGATTTTTTCATGCTCGGCTGGTCTTGTTTCCTTTTCTGTTTAAGAGAGCAGCTTATGCTTTTGAATAAGATATTCTCCCAATTCCAACATACCGAAGTTCCGAAACCTGTATACTTATTGTAATAATAACACTATAAAACATATTGACCCTTGACCCGAAGGGGACCTGGGTTGAGGTTACCATAAAGAATTAGCACAAATGCCTGCTGTGAAATCAATTGGAAAGGGGAACAAGGTTTGAAGAGGCAAATAAAGAAGTCTGATTTATTGTTAGTTACTAAAGAGCTGACCCACTTTGAAAATACTGGCATCATTACGATAGAGCAAAAGATGGAGATGTTGGGGATTTATG
Organism: uncultured Syntrophomonas sp.; assembly: GCA_964457945.1. Lineage (GTDB taxonomy): Bacteria > Bacillota > Syntrophomonadia > Syntrophomonadales > Syntrophomonadaceae > PHAA01. The sequence continues at coordinate 1,134 of CAYWFX010000064.1, read as the reverse complement.
AAGTTAGTGGCGGAATCAATTTTATTAGGGTTGTGGCAACTATTGGAGCAATTTTGGTAGGGCTTGGAATATTGAGCTTTGTAGCGAGTAACTGGGACGCAATTAATCATTTAATTAAATTATGTATTATATTTGGAGCTTTAGTAGGGACAAACTTAGTTGGATTTAAAATATCTGAGGATAACCCAAAAACCGGAAGAAGCTTAATTTATTTAGGAATGATAATATACGGAGCTGGCATATTTTTAATAGGGCAAATATACAATTTCGGAGGCGACTTTACTGCAGCTTTTATGCTATGGTCTATTGGGACAGTTCCTATGGCAATTTGTCTTAAAGATAAATATATAATGCTATTTGCTAACATATTATTTTTAGTATACCTTTTGGGTTCATTAGATCAGTCAGTATTTCCTTATACTGGTTGGATTGGAGTGCCAGTAGCATATGTAGTGGCGTTAAAATACTTTGGAAAATCAAGACTTCTATTGAGCTTTGCAAATATCACAACACTGAGTTTTATATATATACTGTTATCAAGACTTGATATTAAGGACTTATACATATCATTAATATTTTTATTAATTGGCCTTTTGATGTATTTTGCAAAACACAATTTAGAGCAGAATGTTTTTCGTATTCAAGGCAACATTTTATTTGGTATTGTGGGTATGATTCTGACTATACCTGAAATATGGATGCCGATAGCAAACGGATATTCAATGCGTTACGCAAGTATAGTATTCTCAATAGCTTTTTTAGTGTTTCTATTCTTTTTAATTAGTAAGGGAAGCCGCATAAGCGTGGCATTTATTTGCGCTATCATTTTTAGGTACTATGTAGATACATTTGAGTTTTTACCAAAATCTATGTTTTTTATTATTGGCGGACTGCTGTTACTAGGTTTTGGATTCTATTTTGAAAAGATGAGAAAAACTACAAGACTGGAGCAATTGCATGAGTAATATAAAAAAATTCTCAATAGCTGTGGCTATTCCACTGTTAATACTGATTGGGATGGTCATTTTGCCTCAAGTGATTGTTGTTTTTGGACAAGAGGTACAGCTTGAAACAAAAGCAGTGTCAATGATCAGGGAAAATGTCACCCCTTACGTAGATAAGTGATCAGCAATA
>CAYWFX010000063.1:0-14770 GCA_964457945.1 uncultured Syntrophomonas sp. | reverse complement strand
ATCAAGGAATAAATAAGGCAGAATACTCCGAGGATTTGACGTCCAAGGATGGACTAATGCAGCGGTGCCATGGATGGCAAAGAGCTGCTTCGCGCTAGACAAGGCGTCAAAGCGCAGTCATACTAAACGTATTCCCAGCTTTGATAACGAAGTATGAGCTAAGAAAAAGACCGGAGTAAATGACTAGTTTATTTCTTGATCGCCCTTATAATAATCCAATTATTTAGCAGGGGCAAGGAGGTTTAAAGTGATTAATCTCAGAAATATTCCCGCTATAGATGAAATATTAATGCTGCCGCAAAGCAAGAGTTTGCTCAAACTGTATAATAGGGATTTCATAATGAGCAACTTAAGGCAGGCGGTTGAGGCTAGCAGGCAGGAACTACGCCTGATCGGGGGAGAATATAGTAAAGAAGACCTGACCGAAAAGATTATGGATCGTTTAGATATATTGATAGAAAAAGCAAGTACAGGAACCCTGCAAAAGGTCATCAACGGAACCGGGGTAGTACTACACACTAACCTGGGACGAGCTCCTTTGGGTAACCGGGCACTGCGCTACCTAAACGATATGGGCCGAGACTATAACAACTTGGAAATTGATCTGGATAGTGGAGAACGAGGCTCTAGATATCGGCATGTGGAAGAACTCTTGATTACCCTGACTGGTGCAGAGGCAGGGTTGGTGGTCAATAATAATGCTGCGGCAGTTCTACTGGGACTGACTAGCTTGGCCCGACATAAAGAGGTAATTGTATCGCGAGGACAGCTTATAGAAATTGGGGGAGCGTTTAGAATTCCCGAGGTTATGAAAGAGAGTGGGGCGCGTCTGGTAGAGGTAGGAACCACTAATAAAACCTATATATCAGATTATGCAGAGGCTATAACTGAGAATACGGCCCTGCTTTTTTCTGCCCATACCTCCAACTACAAGATAGTAGGATTTACGGAAGAGGTAATGCTGGGCGAACTGGTTAAACTAGGACAGGAGCGCAAAATACCGGTTATGCATGACCTGGGCAGCGGGATACTGACCAATCTGGGAGAATGGGGACTAAAAGATGAGCCCACCATTCGTGAGAGCGTGGACAGCGGTGCGGAAATTATTAGTTTCAGCGGGGATAAGCTCCTAGGTGGCCCGCAGGCAGGCATTATTGTGGGCCAGAAGAAATACATCGCTGCCATGAAGAAAAACCAGTTAACCCGTGCGCTGCGGGTGGATAAGCTTATTATAGCGGCTCTGGAAGGAACCCTGTTGGAATATCTGAGCGGTAATCCTCTGCAAGATATTCCGGTGCTTAAAATGCTCACCATTGCACCAGAAGAATTAGAGGAACAGGCGGAGAGACTAAGAGCGGACTTAGTCACGAAGCTAGGAAGTATAGGGGGAATCGAAGAGATAAGCGTTATAAAAACAGATGATATGATAGGAGGAGGCGCCTACCCTACTTACAAAATTCCCGGCTATGGGGTGCAAATAGCCTTCCAAGAAAATCAACTGGAAACTCTGGCGAAACAGCTAAGAGGAATGAATCCCGCCTTGCTTACCCGCAAACAAGAAGACAAAATGCTTATCAGCGTACGTACTTTGCTGGCAGGAGATGCTGGAATACTGGTTGAATTGATAGAGCGGGCGCTGCAAAGTAGGGCGGAAAAAGAGTACGAACCGGGAGGAAAGCGATGAAGAGACTTATCATTGGCACCGCCGGACATATAGATCATGGCAAGACTACTCTAGTAAAAAGACTGACTGGCATCGAGACAGATCGGCTCAAAGAAGAGAAGCAAAGAGGAATATCCATTGAACTGGGATTTGCACCGTTTAACCTGCCAGGGGGGCAAAAGGCAGCTATTGTAGACGTACCCGGGCATGAACGCTTTATACGCCATATGTTGGCCGGAGCATTTGGAATTGATATGGTCTTGTTTACTATCGCGGCTGATGAGGGAGTGATGCCGCAAACGAGAGAACATGCAGATATTATTGAAATGCTGGGTGTAGATAAGGGCATAGTAGTTATCACCAAAAAGGATATGGTAGATGAAGAATGGCTCATGCTGGTAGAAGATGAGATAAGAGAATACATCGAAGCTACGATATTAAAGGGATGTCCGATAGTGGCAGTTTCAGCGGTGACCGGCGAAGGTATTCCCGAATTGCTGCAAACCATTGAGCAAGTAGCATCAACGGTAGTAGAGAAACCAATAGTAGGACAGGCTCGATTGCCTATTGATCGAGTATTTACCATAGCGGGTTTCGGTACGGTGGTAACCGGCACTCTATGGTCGGGGCAGATTCATGTGGGGGATACATTGGAATTGATGCCAACCCAGAAAATGGTTAAAGTGCGAACTCTGCATGTACATAATGAAAAAGTGACGACGGCTTATGCAGGGCAAAGGGTAGCGGTAAATCTTCAGGGAATAGAGGTCAATGAGATTAAAAGAGGTTATTTGGTGGCCAGCAGCGGATATCTTAGCCCTAGCTACCGGGTGGATACTAAACTACGGCTCCTAGGCAACAGCTTACGCACCCTCAGAAACTGGAACCGGATCAGATTTCACCTTGGGACTGATGAGACCCTGGGACGGGTAGTACTGCTGGATCGGGATGAACTGGTTCCCGGAGAGGAAGCCTATGTGCAGATCGTGATGGAAAAACCGGTGGTAGCCTACAAAGGCGATCCCTTTGTGATACGTTATTACTCCCCGGTTGATACCATTGGCGGAGGCAGCATTATAGACCCCAATGCTCCCCATCAGAAACGATTCAAGGAAGAGGTTTTAAATGACCTGGCAATAAAAGAAGAAGGTAGTCTCTATGATGTGGTATTGCACGAATTGGAGAATTCGAATCAGGAACCGCTTAGCGTAGCTGAACTAGCGAAAAGAACGGGCAGCACGGAGGAAGCGATTATGGAAGAAATCAATCAGTTGCTGGAAGATGAAAAAGTGGTGGATATAAGTGGTAAAGGGAATTACCTGAGTAATCAGGGAATGGAATTGATTTATGAGCAAATTGCTTACACCATCACCCATTATCAAGAAAAATACCCGCTGCGGTCGGGCTATCCCAAAGAGGACATGAGGAGCCGCCTATTTGGCAAAATTAATCCCAGGGTGTTCAATGCTATGATGAAATACTTTGAAGAAGAGGGACGGATTGTTATTAAGAATAGCCTAGTAGGAATACCTGGCTATCTGCCTGAACCAGGTGAAAAAGAAAAACAGATTATTAGTAATATAAGGAATATAATGAAAGACAGACTATTTTCACCTCCGGGACTGGATGAAATTAGTGCAAGTTCAAGTTTGCAGGAAGCACAGATCAGTGAAATAATTGCTTATTTAACCGAGCAGGGAGAATTAGTTAAAATAAACGAAAGTTTGTATTTTTCAAGAGTCGCGATAGAAAGCGGCCAGGAACTCTTAAACGAATATTTCACTCGGGAGAAGGAACTTACGCTGGCCACTGCACGAGATATTTTTGATACTTCTCGCAAGTACGCACTGCCATTGATAGAATACTATGACAGAACGCATTTTACTCGCAGGGTCGGAGATATAAGGTTAAAATATCATTTGCCCACTAAATGACAGGAGGGGAGAATTAGCATTGTTGCAGATTAAAGACATAGACGTTTACTACGGCGCGATTCATGCCCTCAAAAAAATGTCATTGGAAGTTGAACAGGGAAGTATTGTAACCCTTATCGGGGCCAATGGAGCGGGGAAGACCACGACCCTTAAAACTATATCCGGATTACTCAGGTCTCGCAATGGGTCAGTGTTTTTTAAAGACCTCGATATTAGCAAAGCAGCTCCTGAGAAGATTGTGGCCATGGGGATATCCCAGGTGCCCGAAGGACGTAGGGTATTCCAGTCTATGTCAGTGCTGGAAAACCTGGAAATGGGAGCTTATTTGCGTAGAGATAAAAAAGAAATAACGGAGGATATGGAAACCGTTTTTACCAGGTTTCCTCGCTTGAAGGAACGGCGTAAACAAATGGCCGGAACCCTAAGCGGAGGGGAACAACAAATGCTGGCGATAGGGCGAGCCCTGATGGCCAGGCCCCAATTGCTGCTGATGGATGAGCCTTCTATGGGACTGGCTCCCCTACTGGTAAAAGAAATATTTGCCATAATAAAGGATATTAACGAACGCGGAACGACCATCCTGCTGGTGGAACAGAATGCTAACATGGCGCTCTCTATAGCCGACAAGGCATACGTAATAGAGACTGGAGAAATCGTTTTACAGGGTTCAGCCGAACAACTGCTGGAAAGCGAGGATGTTAAAAAAGCCTACCTGGGCGGATAAAAAAGATTGGGGGAATGAGCGATGAAGGTAAGAGATCGGATGTCAGAAACCGTAAGAACAGTAGGAATGGATACCAACATAAATGACGCATTCTCGTTAATGAAGGAGAACAATATCCGCAGGCTGCCAATAGTAGAGAAGGGCAAGGTTACTGGTATTATTACCCTGAGCGATTTGAACCAGGCAGCGCCGTCTTCTGCAACCACCCTAAGCATCCATGAACTAAATTATCTATTGGCCAAGACCAAGATAAAGGATGTCGTATCCAAGAAGCAAAAACTAATAACCATTGAGCCGAATAAATATATAGAAACTGCGGCCAAAGTGATGCGCAAGTACCGTATCAGCGGGCTGCCCGTAGTAGAAAACAACCAGTTAGTTGGAATCGTAACCGAAACGGACATATTCGATGCTTTTATTGATATCCTGGGAGTAAAAAAGACCCATAGCCGCATTGATTTTTATACCTCTGACCGGCCTGGAACCATAGCTGCCATTACGGGAATAGTTGCAGACAAAGGCAAAAACATTTTAAATACCGTAGTCTATTTTGATGAGAAGAAAGGCCAATATAAAATGATCCTGCGGTTGGAAGAGTTGGACTGTGAGGATGTCATCGAGGAACTGAAAAAGGGAGGCTATGAAGTAGAATCGGTTATTGTTTCCCCGGAGGACAACTTGTAAGGGGCTAACCCATTCCGGGAGCTATAATTGACATTCAAGGGAAACTTCGAATATAATCAATTAGCAATATTCTGGAGGCGGATCGGTCCTGGTGGGCCGCCTGGACTTCAAATCCAGTTTGCGCCGTAGTGATCCTGCGGCGGGTGAGTTCGATTCTCACACGCTTCCGCCAAATGAAGATATTAAGCAAATTGAGAGTTATGTATTTTGCTTATGCTGATAATTGTAATAATCTGAAACGTCATTTTTTGTAAGCTGCTTTTTATCCAAGACCCGTCATCTTAAAATAACTACTTGTGTTTAATGAACATTAGTAAAATTAGACCGACACATACCTCCTTAAACTAAGGGGGTATTTTTATGTCCTTGTTTTCCCATTAAATGACTTTTCCCTCAGAAAACATAGCTAGAAGCATATAAAAAGGGCAGAAGAAAACCGCTTCTCCTTATTCGCCTCAGCTAGCTATTGTGAGAGCGTTTTTATCCCTGAGGACCTTGGGTATTGACGTTGCTGTTTTCTCTGCCCAGAAGGCCCCTTTTTCATCACAAAAAGATGAGGTTAGTATTCGGATATGATCATTAGAAGTAAAGGCAGTTTCTATAAATATGTCTGTTGATATATATGTTAGGTGAGAATACAATGAACTATGAGAATTAGTCTCCAAGAAAGATTTTAGGCTGTTAAAAATTAAGGGAGATTATAAATGCAATTAGCATTTCAATATGGTACTGTTGCGATTCAGTTTCAGGTTATCTTTAGGAAGCGCAAGAGCATGACGATCCTAGTTGAGGCTCCAGATAAAGTTACCGCCATAGTACCAATAAGAACTAGCCAAGCAGTTATAATGGAAAAAGTTCAAGCTAAAGCCTCATGGATTATTAAGAAACTAGAATATTTTAAAAACTTCCAGCAGTCACATATCCCTAAGGAATTTGTGGACGGCGAATCATTTCTGTACATGGGTGAGGATTATCAACTGCAGGTGGAGCAAGATATTTCTTTAGGCAGACCAGAAGTTAAGTTAAAGCAGGGAAGACTATATGTCTGTACCCCCACAAGAGACAAAAAAACTATAGAGAGTGCTTTAGAGGGCTGGTATCGCCAGAGAGCAAAAGAGGAAATTCAGGAAAGAATTAATTACTATAAACAAAAGATCTCTAAGGATTTTAATCGTGTATTAATTAAGGACCAGAAGAAAAGGTGGGGAAGCTGCAGCTCCAAAGGCAACTTGAATTTTAACTGGAGAATTGTTATGGCCCCGTTAACTGTAATGGACTACGTAATAATTCATGAGATGTGTCACTTAGTTCACCTCAACCATTCCAAAGATTTTTGGAATCTAGTTGCCGAAATAAATCCTGACTATAAAAATCAGAAAGAATGGTTGAAGAAAAATGGGGTTTGGATGAGTCTGTAGCCTATAGTATTAGGGTCTTAGCTTTCTTATTTTCTTGAACCACGCTTATAATAAAAAGGGCTCCACCTGAAAAAATTCAAGGGGAGCCTTTTTGATTGCATAGATAAAAAAGTATAAAGCAATTAAGTGGATATACTTATGCCAACTTATTTGGCCGGATTAAAAACAACTTCCCCAGAAGTCAGGAAATATTTGGCTCCGACCACCTTTAGGCTGCCTTTTTCCACCAGGTGCTTAATAACCGGGCTTTTATCAAGTTCAGCTATGGTGGCATTAATATTTTCATCGGCAGTCTTTTCGTAAAGGGCGTTTCCGGTTGCTCCGGTTGCTTTGGCTTTTTGGACGGAGGGGTTAATCTTCTCTACAATCGAACCGATGCTGCCTGGTGCTTCTCCACCGTCTACAGAGGCTTTAACGGCGCCGCAATTTTCATGCCCTAATACAACTACCAGAGGCGACTTCAGGTGCTCTACCCCATATTCTATACTGCCCATCTCAATGGGGGCCACTACATTACCGGCTACCCTGATTACAAAGAGGTCTCCCAGTGCCTGATCAAACAGGAGTTCCGGAGGAACCCGTGAATCGGAACAGGTTAGTATCACTGCAAAGGGCTTCTGGCCCTTAGTGGCTAATTCTTCGCGTCGTTGGGCTCCCAGATCTTTCTTGAATATGGAGCCGCTGGTAAACCGTTTATTGCCATCTACCAGCAACTTAACAGCAGCATCTGCTGAACTTATCTCGGCTGGCCTCTGGTATACTGATTCTGTGGCTAGAGCGGGGACATCCTTAGTACTCGTTTTTTCGATTGCCTTTGGAGCGCTGGCACATCCTGCCACAGTCAAGAGACTGAGTAGCAGCGTAGCTATTAGTAGGTATAAAGCAGTGGATTTTTTCTTTTTCAGAATAAACACCTCCAAGTTATTTTGCTCTTATAAATTCTAGAGATTCAATTGGATTCCTTCCTGAAATGTAAAAAATTTCACTTGAGTGTCTCAACGCAAAATATTAAGGTTAGAGTTTGCAGCGAGGAATTTATTACGAGTTCAAGGTAGAGGAATGAATGACTAGTTTATTTTGGATAGTTCCTAAAAAGTAGTTATACAAACTAATGTGAAGAGTAGAGATGTCGCATCAACTATTTTTACTGATAAGCTTATGAGCCTTGCGCTTTTTCACTGATTTATTGGTGAAATTATCTGATAAGACGCTGATATTACCATCAACCTCCAGGATAGCTAGATTAACCTCTTTAATGGATTCTACCCCGTGTTCTCGAACTGCAGCCTGTAATTCTTCCAAAGAAATCTGGGACTGATCTAAATGCTTTTGAATAATTTCACCGTTGTAAACCAGCATCAATGGATTGCCTTGAAGTAATTGGTTGAAAATACGAGAGCGCAAAAGCCCTTTTTTCAACAGGTAATTAACCACAAATAAAGTAGTGGCAGCAACTAATCCGCCGGAAAGGGTAGAATTACTACCTACCATGGCGTTTTGGACAGCATTACTTATTAGTAGAATAAAAACCAGATCAACTACTGATAATTGAGCCAATTCTTTCTTGCCAAATAGTCGTATAGCCAAAACAATAAATACATATACGGTTGCGGAACTGATAATAATAGGCAGATAAGTATTGATCATCTGACTTATTCTTCTTCTAACCAGGGTTCAGAACGTTCCGCCAACCAGGAGGCCAATACGGGGAAGACCTTATCTCGTGCAGTTTCCCCCAGAACTAGTCCACCGTGTCCTACCGGGAACTCCAGGTAGGTCTTGTCGTTACCGCCTAGATAAGTCAGAGCAGCTGCTGTCTGGTGAGGCAGGGCGATATGATCCCGAATTCCTACCAAGGCTAGCAGATTTGCTTTTATTCTCTGCAGCTGCACCCGTTTTCCACGCAGGACAACCTGGTTTTTGACTAGCTTGTTGCCCTGATAAAAATCTCTTATCCAGTCCCGGTAAGCTGCTCCGGGGAAGTTAACATTATCTTTAGACCACTTGTTCAGTACCTTCCAAAAATGTATCGGTTTATCCTCTTCGATCGTCTTCCACAGGCGGGTATAAGTTCCCAGGTAGTTGGCCATAGGATTTAACATCTGGGTTCCCCAGTCTATAAAACTTTTAGGGATTAGTTCCATGGCATCTGCAATACGATCCGGATCATAACCCTGGGCCTTAAGCCATACATCATAGGTTCCGGCGTTGGTGAAGTCAATTGGAGCCGCCAGGTATACCAGGTTTTTTAAAATTGGTTTATCAAATAGGGCGGCATACATAGTAGACATAGTTCCGCCCATGCAGTAGCCGATTATACTAACGTCAGGCGACTGCGCGTTACGGGCCACCCGTTTTACAGAAGGGGCGATATAGTCATATACAAAGTCCGCATAAGTGAGCTCCCGATCTTCCCACTCGAAATCCCCCCAGTCCAGCAAGTAAACATCAAAACCTTCCTTGACCAGATATTCCACCAGGCTAAAACCTGGGGTCAGATCCAAGACATAGGCTTTATTAATCAAAGCGTATACTAGCAGGATGGGGGTGCGGTACTTTCTTTCGGTGTTGGCCTGGTAGTGGTATAGCTTGGATTTATTCTTGCGCCATAGCAGTTCTTTGGGAGAACGACCAGTGGCCGGCTTATGGTCGTAAGCCAGTACTTCCAGCCATCGGGCTGTAGTATGCATCCAGTGCTCATTGGTTTGAGCTAGAGTTTCGCCGATCTGAAAAGCCGAATCTCCACGAACGAGAATGTCATCATCCATCCAAGATCACCTCCGCTAGTTTATTCTTTAGGCGCTGTTTTGGACTTTTGTATCTTTGGGGCAGGGGCACTGGCTGCCGTCTTTTTAGTTTCAGCTTTCATTAGCTGGTTCATCTCGGTTAGGGAAGTATCTACCTTTTTTACGATTTTTTCAAGAGCGCTTACCCGATTGCTTATGTCCTCCATGGTGGCCATTGTCGGAGAAAAAGCAGAGCTTAATGCCTCTGCGGTCACATTCTCTGGTTGCTTAGCCAGTTGCTCAGCAAGAAGACGGGTATTATTTTCAATATCCGTTAGTTTTTCTTCACATTCCCCTTCCAGGCTATCCAGTTTGTTTTCCAGTGAGACTACCAATTCTGCCACCCGGGCTACATCTTGCTTGGAAGAAAAGGGGGAATCTTTCATATAGCGTGCCAAAAATTCATTCTGCATTTTCAAGTACTGCAAGTAGCTGTTCAGTATGAAATCTATACCATTAGCAAAATCGCCGGTGTTTACTGATTTTTTTACGGCAGAGCTTAAGGTTTCTTCTGTAGAAAAATATAAGTTTTTCCACATCTTATAGGGGTCGAGCACTGATTTCTGAGGTTGTTCTTTCTCTAATTCTTCTTCCATAACTTGATCGCCTCCTGCATTTATTTAAGGACACATATGAAAAATAATAGTAATTATTGTTTAACAATCACGGACTCTACCTTGAAGCCAGCTGCTTTGAAATCATCAACGATGGGTTTGGAGTCAGTAGTATTGACCCGCAGGATCATCAGATGTTCTTCGCCTTTAATCTCCATGGTGACCAGGTTTTCTATCTTTACTCCATATGTGCCTAGTATTTGCCCAATTTGAACCAGTGCTTCCGGGGTATCTGCCACTCTGAGGTTGATGCGTGCCCCTTTGCGGTTAATTGCCAGCAGATCAAGAAAGGCATCGAAAACATCGGTTTGGGTTATGATGCCTAACAGTTTGCCGTTATCATCCACCACGGGCAGGCCGCCTATTTTATTATCGCGCAGTAGTTTGGCCGCTTGTTCTACGTAGGCATCCGGGCTGATCGTGATCAGGGATTGATCATCGGGCAGTATGTCCCGAACCTTCACCTTGTTTAACAACTGTTCCTGTTCGTTGGAGAAATAGCGTGTGGCAATAGATGTACCCCTGAAGTTTAGATCGGGTCGGGATCCGAAATCCGTTCTGGTTAGGATACCAACCAGTTTACCTCGATCCAAAACAGGAAGGCGGCTGAGCTTATGATCGTTCATAAGTCTCCAGGTATCACCGACGCTGGTGTCTGGTGATGTTGTGTAAGGATTGGGAGTCATTCTGTCTTGTACCTTCATAAAATACCCCGCTTTCCTCTTATAATGAAAAGTTTAAATAATGAAGAGTAAAAAATTGGTTGATCGTCTTATCTGTTTTCGTGCATCGTAAGGTAGAGAGTTCAAGTAGGCTTGGCTTGCCGTTGTTCTTACAACAATATTAATGCTAAATTTATTCTATGCGCTAATATCTGTAATCGCGACAAAGTGCGGTAGGATCCTACCAGAACCATAAAGGAGCCTTGTTTCCATATTACCATATATCGCTCAGCCATACATCTTTTGCAAAAAAAAATTTGCAATTAATTTGGCAAAAAAATAGCCCCGAACAATTATATGTCGGGGCTTAGAAAATAGGGATTAAACTAGGTCGGCGGATACATCTGGGCAGGTCTCACCACTTCTTGCGGTGAGGTTAAGGAAAGATTTCGGGCCAGGGACGAATTCCAAGCAGGGGAAGCAGGTAGAACCAGTATGGCCTCGCGTAACTCCCCGATAACTGCCGTCAGTTCTACCAATTTACCCTCTAACCTAATTAAAAGATAGGCGGATATAGCGATGGGGAACCCTACATTGCCGATTATAGTTAATAGTTCGTTCATATCTTCCCTCCTTACCTACATTATCCCCCGGCGCATAGGATTATCTTATACGCCGGGGGAATCAGCATACCCGGGGACATTCCCCCCTTCGGGGACTACACCCTACGGGTACTACTGGTGCTCCCTTCGGGTCGCAAATAATGTTGCTGATGCTCCTCAACTCGCAGTTAATGTTGTTGCGTAGAAGGTGTGTCCTCGTACATTATTCCTTATACCAGGGTGAGATCACTGCTGTCGGTGCTTACAATTCTGGCGCCGACTTTGCCGGTCACTTGACCGCCAGTGCCGGAGAAAATGTTTTTACTAACGATGTTATTCATCGCAGTGTTCACTTCAGCGCCGGTGAGATTAGTACGGGCTTCATAAACTCGCATACGCTGAGTTTTGCCCAGTTCGGTTGAAAAATCCATTTCCAGTACTCTCTGTGCTGCCATATTAACACCTCCTTTCCTTTAAAATAACGCACAAGGTTGCGCTCCGAGGGTTGCTTAGGCGTTTTCGATTTCTACAGTGTCTTTGCGCTGCACAGCGACCAGGCTCTTGTCCTGCAGGCCAGAAATGCTCTGAGCAACGGCATAGATGTCATCGTTAACGGCAGTGGTTTTAACATCTCCGTACTTACGAGCCTTGGTTAGAGCTTGACCGGAAGCGCCTACCCCATTGTCCATCACCATAACCAGATCGGTCGCGATGGTGGTTGAACTAATTGCCATATTGTCCACCTCCTTCCTCTTTACTGAAAGCCGACGGCTGTCTGCTGGCTTCTGAGACTCATTGTACAGGCTAAGGGTACAATGCTAAAATGACGGGAATTTGATAAAAGAGAAGCGGAAAAGTAGAAAAAAGTAAAGCCCGCCTCGGGCCCAACGGAGGAATAAAATGTCGGGGCAAGAGCGGGCGGATTTACTTAAAAGTGCTTGAATTTTTAGGGACGGGTTTTCGTCCCCAGAGTTTTCACCAGGGCGCAAGCTGCTTCGGCCCGGCTTATGGTATGCTGGGGATCAAAGTTTACCCCGTCACCCCGTATAATGCCCAACCCCCAGGTTAGAGCTGCATACCCCTTCAGGTCAGTGCCTAGAGAGGAACCATCCTGATAGGGAAGCTGATAGATTTCCGGCAGCTGGGCCAGGTATTCCAGAGCCAGGGAACGCACCATAAGCTGGGACAAGAGTCCCCGGCTTACCACCGAGTCTGGCGGAAGAGCTTCCTTAATCCAGCCTAGAACCAGAGAACGCTTCATGACATCCTGATCAGAAAGATTCCGGGTGCTGTCAAGACCGCTCGCAGTATCCAGCATAGCCCGAAGCAGGTTAACCAGTTTAATATTTTCATTGGGGTGAAAGGCATCTCCATATTCGCCCAGGAGCCCAGCCTGACCGAGCAGGGAGATTTCCTTTTCCGCGAAGCTTCCAGAGATATCGTTGAAAATACGGACATGTGCTTTTTGAGAAACAGCTTGACCTTGCTCATCCAGCTTTTCCCCGGTTCGGGCATCTATCATACTGTAGTATGGCTGAGTAGAGGGGGGCTGGGGTTGATAGACCAGACGCATTTTCTGCAGGCTTCTGTCGGCCTTGTACTGGGCGGAAGAATAACTTAGAGTGAGGGGGGCTGCCTGCAGGTAAATGTCGTTAGCCCGATCCAGTCCGAGAACACCCTGAGCGGAGGGGAAATCTTTATCGACCCAGTTCAGGTTATAAGAAGATATCTTCTGGGAGGCGCGATCTACGCTGATATTAGCTCCATTATCAGGAAAGCTTATCCCATTTACCGTCCGCAGGTAATTAAAGTGCCAGGTGGTCGGGTTGTCTCCGGGGATCATTCCACCGCGATTTTGTCGGGCAGAGCTTTTCGCGTCCAGTTTTAATTGGAGAAAACGTTCTGCCTGCACCTGTTTTAGAAAGTTATCGGCTAAATTCTGAGCGGCCTCTTGACTCATGTTGGCCGCTGCATCGCTGTGTTGAGGTAACTCCAGGTTAAAGCCAAGCAGCTCGCCGGTACGGGCACTTACCTGTCCATATAGGCTGAACGGCAGGGCTGATGCTGATGAGGGCAGGCTGGATGCTGGCGATGGAGCCGAGGACCAGCTCAGATTCCAGATACGCAGGTTCGGATCACGCCAATCTTGCTCCAGATTAGCCGAACGCAAGGCCAAACTAGCCGGAAAATCTACCCATTTCTTAATCGCAGCTGCAGCCGCCTCCTGGCTTATTAGGCCGGAGGTTTGGTCGATTTCCTCTTTCTCCTGGGGGGTTAACGGAGGCTTAGGTATTGTGAATTCGGCCTTGGCTTGGTTCATCATATACATTCCGTCGCCTCCCCCTCCGCCGCCTATCCAGCGTCCGTCTTCGAGGACAATTGCTTTCCCGGTGAGGGCATCGATTACTCCGTTGGAAGGATGATCAACACGGTAAACCAGAAGCGGGGATTGCTTTTGTCTGGCAGATCGTGGTCCCATGCCATTGGGAAGCATATACTGCAACTGTATCATTGCCTCCTGGAGGAAGGTCTGACGGGCTGAGTCCGGGGAAATGACTCCAGCTGGCGAAGGCATATTAATATTAGACCAGTTAAGATTATAGCCCATTACCTGTCCAGTATCCGAGCTGACCTGCACGTGGGCTCCCTCACCAAGTACCGGAATATTATTAACCATCCTTTGCCAGCGCACAGTATAGTTGGACCGACCGTAACTGGTCAGGGAAATAAGCTGGCTGTCAGGAATCAGGGTCAGGGAGGAGACCCGATTCGGAACCAGCCTTTGCAAAAGCTCGATACCAATCTCCTGTGCCTGGGGCAGGGAGATAGATGGTATCCGATTATTAGGAGGAGTTTCAGGTTTCCAACAGTTCATGGAAATGATTTCGCCGGTCCCAGCATCTACCTGGGCACTAAAGTTACCGCCGTTATCGGTGGGATTACTCCAATTCAGAGACCAGGAGCGCCGATTTTGGGACTCATTAAATCCAGAGTTAAAAGTAGTATATTCGGGAGGTACAATAAAATTTTGCTTCACCGTTTGGATAGCCTGATCCAGCGGTATGGACACCTGAGATGAGGCCAGCGCTACCGAAGGCAGCAAGGGGGATAGCATTAGGGAAACAAGTAGCCAGGTTAGAAATTTCTGTCGCCAAGTGTGCAAATCTATCACGCTCCTTATAATATTAAGTGTACAATAGTACGTGATGAGAGGGAAAAACTGTCATTCAGTATCAAAATTACGTAAATTATTAATAGTTTGGTTAACTAACCCTCATTTTCAGAATAGATTGAGTGTGAAAAGTGGGAAGCAGTGGATGTTAATTAATAACAGGTAGGGTGATAGCATGGGATTTAACTCGTTAGATTACGTAATAATAGCTGTTTTGCTGCTTAGCGGGCTTATTGGTTATAAAAGGGGTTTTATTGCCTCGGTGGGTGGAATTATTAGCACGCTGCTAGGCTTGGGGATAGCGTTCCTGTACCGGGATGCTGCGGCTGTTTACTTGCAGGAACATTATGGGGTGGTCAGCTCGCTAACTACAGCTTTGGAAAAGCGCATGCCTATTTCGGCATGGGGTTCTAACCAATCTATTCCACTATCCTCTCTGCCGGGGATAAATGAAGGGCTGGCGTATATCCACCGACAAGTTACGGAATTAGCCTATCTGCTGGTGGTGGCC
>CAYWFX010000062.1:0-15236 GCA_964457945.1 uncultured Syntrophomonas sp. | reverse complement strand
CATTTTGGATATTGCTTTTGATTATGGTTTTTCATCACATGAAGCTTTTACCAGAGCTTTCAAGGGAACATATGGTGTAACTCCAAGTGAATACCGAAAAAAGCCTAAGCCTGTCGTTCTTCGTACAAAAATAAACCCTTTCGACCGCTACTTTTTAGGATTTGGAGAGATTGGTATGATGAAATCTACAGATGATGTTAAAATTTATTTTGTAACCATTCCCGCACACAAATTTTTGCACATTAAAAACTATGAGAGTAATGGGTATTGGGATTTTTGGCAAAAGCAAAGTCTTATTCCGGGACAGGACTGCGAAACAATTTGCGGCTTACTCGATAGTATCAAGGGCAAATTGGATGACGATGGTGGGAGCGAATCTAACAGCGGCAGCGGTCAGATTATGGCGTACATTAATGACCCGGACGGCAGACTCTGCGATTGGGGTATTCCACGTACAGAGTGTTATGGTGTACGTTTTCCTTTTGATTATAAAGGCGAAGTACCACCACAAATGCTTATGATTGATGTTCCCGAAGCCGAGTATATTGTTTTTGAACATGGGCCATTCGATTATGAGCAGGAAAATCGTAGTGTGGAGGAAAAGATGGAAAAGGCAATGGCAACTTTTGATTTTGCAGGCACCGGTTACTGCTTTGATACTTCCCCCGGTAGAATAATTTACTTTTATCATAATCCGGAGCGGTTTTGGAAGTATATCAGACCAGTGCGGAAGTCATAATCGCAGGTCTGTTTTCACGACAGACAGCAAGAAAATAATAAGAATACAAAATAACAAAAGATATTTTATATTAACAATGGCACAATATAAGTATTCTTTTTAGTTCTTCTTACCATTCACCCTTGCTTCTTAGTAATCTCCATTATAGAGGAGATTGTGAGCATTGTCTTTAGTAGCCTATTGTCACATTATTCTTATTTAACGACACACAAAGCAAGGAGAAACTACCTAGCCCTACTGCACATAACAAAGAAAAAGTACAAAAGTGACCGGTGTCAAATAGGGGACGGCGGCTGACATCTATCAGCTTCGCATTATTTATATTTGATTCTGCCAGGTAAGCTAATAATGAGAAGGAGTCTCATTATGGAGGGAATGAGGTCAAAAATGATAGAAAGGCTTATCGCTCCCTGTGGAATGAATTGCCGATTATGCATTAGTTATCAGGCGATGAGAAACGATTTAAACAAGCAAGGATTTCACAAGAAATATTGTCCCGGCTGTATTCCCAGAGGAGAAAACTGTACCCACTTGGGCGATCAGTGTGAACTGCTTGGAAAAGGAAGCGTCCGCTTTTGTTTTGAATGTAAGGACTTTCCGTGCAAGCGGCTAAAAACACTAGATAAACGTTACCGTACGAAATACCACATGAGTATGATTGAAAACCTGAAATTTATACAAGAAAACGGTATGGAAATGTTCTTGGAAAAAGAAGAGATTACGTGGCACTGTACTGAGTGTAATAATATAATCTGCTGTCATAACGGACTGTGCATGAATTGTAATATTGACACATTGCATAAGAATAAAAAATATCGCTGGAATGAGGAGTAGATTTATGGACTCACTAAACAATCATGTTAGGGAATATACAATTCAATTAAGCAAAGGTCAGATCCAGAAAGCTTACAAAGGAATCATGACCTTTATGTCCGGTCTGAGCACATATCTAGAGAGCATGTATCCGGATTATACAGCCAGCTCCTTATATTTCGGCTATATGGATATGACATATTTCGCTTTTACACCTTCCGGTTTGAAAAATAAAGGGCTAAAGATTGCCATCATATATTTGCATGAACAAGGTAAATTCGAAGTTTGGCTGGGTGGAAGAAACAGAAAGATCCAAGCTGAGTATATCAAGCTTTTGAGCGGCAAAAATTCAGGTAAATATAAACTGTCGCAGACTCTTCCGGGAGTGGATTCCATCTTTGAGTCTACCCTAGCTGAGCAGCCGGATTTTGATCATCCTGAAGAACTCAAGGAACATATTGAGAGGAAGACGATTGAATTCGTAAATGACATCACTTCTATACTGAATAGGAAATCGTAAGGAAGAGTCAATACTTGTAGCAACAGAATTACTGGCAGTTGTCTTTGGAATACTAACAATCAGAGGTACTTTGCCATGAAGTCGGCGGGGGTCATTATCGCTGGCTTTTCGATCTCAATGTCGGTAAAATCCTTGTCGCCAGTTATGAGAACGTCCACATCCTCGATGATTGCCGTATAGAGGACAGGGTAATCCTTCGCGTCACGGATTCTGAACATCGTTTCGTCCATTTCCTCCGGCGTGTAAACGAGGTCGTAACTCATTTTCAGAAGGAGCCTATCCACTGCCTTCACCTTTGTCGGGAATTTGCGCTGCACAACGTCTTTCAGTTCGCTGACGACAAAGGAGGACAGCACAAGCTCGTGCTCTGTGAAGATAAGCTCAATCATGGCGTTCATGCGCGGATTTGGAAATAAGAGCAGGGAGATAAGCACATTGGTATCCAGCATGACCCTCATCATATTACTTTACCGTTCTTTCCCGCCGAAAATCCTTCATCATGGCGGCTACATCATCCTCATCTTTCAGTCCGACGCGTTCCGCTTCTCCGGCGAATGCGGCCTGTGCTTCTTTAAGGGCCTCCATTGAAGAATTTAGGATATATATCTTCCCGGCCTCTTCAACGAACAAAACCTTGTCGCCCTCCTTCACGCCCAGCTTTCGGCGAATATTAACCGGAATGGTGATCTGTCCCTTCGAGGTTATCTTTGCAAGCTCCATGTGTTATCACTCCTTTCATAAGCAAGGCACTCCTTACTTTCCTTACGTCAATAGTCTATGCAAACTGAGCGAAAATATCAATGGCTTCTGCATAGAAAATGTGATAAATATTATTGCATTAATTAATGTGTAAAGGTAAAATTAACGCAAACATGCGTTCTGCTTCATTCAGTAATTATTTAATTAATTAGTCTGAGACTGGGGGCGATAGAGGATGGGATTTAAAAACAGATCTGAAATCATCATGTACCAAACCGATGACGGACAAACCAAAATCGATGTACGGATGGAAGATGAGACGGTTTGGCTGTCATTAAAAGAAATGACGAAATTATTTCAAAGGGATAAATCTGTTGTATCAAGACATATCAAAAATGTATTTGAAGAAGGCGAACTCGATGAGGCTGCAACTGTTGCATATTTTGCAACAGTTAAAGATGAGGGGAAGAGAGGTACAGGCGATTATTCATGACCTGAACATGATGAAGGAGCAAAACAGTCAAAAACTATTGGAACTCGATCAAGAACGTAGGCAAATAATAGAAAACGTCAAATGAGGATAATTCGCGATATCATTCTCCTGAAATTAAGCTCAAGTATTCATTAAGATGAGATTTTGCCGGAAGGACATCTTTCAGACCCTGATGGATACTATTGGGAAGTGGCCTGGGGGCCTAATTTTGAGTTTGATGATAATGATATGATAAAATGTAATTCCATTCAGTTAAGATTATAAGCATAGGATGTTTCATAGAGGTGATTATGACATGAAGGAATTCTGGGAAGCAAGTTTTTTAGAAAAGCAAACGATGTGGGGCTTTGAACCTTCGGACTCAGCCATTCTGACAAAAGACTTTTTCCTCGAGAAGAACATTAAGCACATATTGATCCCGGGTATTGGATATGGCAGAAATGGACAGGTTTTTTATAAAAATGGGATTACTGTAACGGGGATAGAAATTTCAAAAACAGCGATTGAGTTAGCAAGGCAAAGTGGGGTCAATGTTAAAATTTATAATGGCTCAGTAACTGACATGCCTTTCGATGATATACTTTATGATGGAATATTTTGTCATGCACTTATTCACTTGTTAAATAATCGTGAAAGAAGAAAATTTATAAAAGACTGTTACAATCAGCTCAAACCAAACGGATACATGGTTTTTACAGCCGTTTCTAAGAAAGCACCAATGTATGGAAATGGCAAACAATTAAGTAAAGACCGGTTTGAGACAATGAAAGGAGTCAGAATATTTTTCTATGATTATGGTTCAGTAAGAAGAGAATTCAATAAATATGGGCTAATTGAGTGTTCAGAAATTGATGAGCCCAATAAGGATATGAAAGATAAACCTCCTATAAGTTTTGTTTTTATAAAGTGTAAAAAGGCACAATTTGAATGATGATAGGTATTACTTCATTCACGGTGGCGGTTCTGCTGACATAGCGTTCTAGATTTGCTTCCTGAAATTAAGCTCAAGTATTTAGTAAGATGAGATTCTATCGGAAGGACAATTACTATATGAATACTAGCCCTTACCTTCGGATCGATTATTTTTCTGGAACCGGAAATGCTTTGACCGCATGTCGCTGGATCGGCCAGCATGCCCGCGACCGGAAAATGTCGGCGCATATCCAGGCAATTGATCGCTTTGATCATCATGCAATCAAGCAAGCTCCCGATCAAGCTCTGCTTGGTTTTGCCTATCCTACGCACGGCTTTGCTCTTCCCTGGTTCATGCTGAAGTATATCCTCTTTTTCCCGCGGGGCCGTAATGCCGTGTTCCTGCTGAATACACGCGCCGGCATGAAAATTGGCAGTTGGAACACACCGGGCCTTTCGGGCCTGGCTCTTTTGCTCCCTATGCTGATTTTGACTCTAAAAGGCTATCGTATCAAAGGGTTATTGTCCCTGGATATGCCCTCGAACTGGATTTCCGTTCACCCCGGCCTGTTTCCTAGTGCCGTTGAGTTTATCGTGCATAAATGCCATACCAAAGTTGATCGTTTCAGTGCCAAAATCTTGAGTGGCCACCGCAGCATACCGTGGTATTTCTTTGTGTTTCTACCCCTGGATCTGGCGGTGAGTCCCATCAGCGTCCTATATTTGATTTTGGGCCGCTTCTTTCTGGCAAAGACTTTTTTTGCTTCGAAAAAATGCAACGGTTGTAAAATTTGCGGGGATTACTGTCCGGTTGGGGCGATCAGGATAATCGACGATCGGCCTTATTGGAGCTTCTATTGCGAAAGCTGCATGCGCTGTATGAATACGTGCCCCCAGCAGGCCATCGAAACCTCCCATTCCATGGTTGCTCTAATGATTGCTTTGACCACTTCGCTGCCGGTATCATATTATTTAACAGCCTTTATGAATGAAGCCGGGCTGCCAATGGGTGATTCCGCTACATATATATCTGGTCTCGTACTTAACTGGCTGCTGACCCTGGCGATCATCTATGTACTCTATATCCTAATGTTTGCAATGCTTCGCAGCCCCTTGATAAATCGCTTTTTCGTCTATACATCACTGACCTACTACTGGGCTCGCTACAAGGCCCCGGGAATTAGCCATAAGGACTTCAAACGCGGAAAACCTCCAGCTTAATTCATGAAAGAGGAGATCCATATGGACTACCATGAAATAACCTGCGATTCAGCAGTTAACAAACTAAAGAGAAAAAATCCGTAGTCTCAACCCTGATTTGATCGAGGATGAAGTAATGATCGATTTGTTTTAAAGCAATTTCGTATGCGATGATACTTTCAATTGAATCATAATGAAGTAATGTAATAATATATTTACCTGTTTTTTATTGTTCAAATGAAAGATGTCCTGTATTTCACCCCAAATAATGCAACCCATCGGGCTTTTGGTAAAGCCCTGATAAAAGCAGAAAAGCATGGGGTAAAAATATTCGCGCTTGATTGTGAGGTTGCCGCTGATTTTATAGCGGCAAGGAATTTTGTACAGGTTAGACTGTAAACGTTCAAGCGCCGAGCGGCTTGTCATCCTCATTTTTCGGACCACCCAATACAAATAGACACTTCCGAGCTGATCACCTATGATATTAAAATGAAGAAAGTTAGGATTCGTACAAAGAATTTAAATATGAACAATATAGCATTAACCGGCTTTGATATGGTGGAAGCAGGGCAAACCCAAGGGTTGCCTTTATTGGCAGACCCGCTTTTGGCTTGGTATGGACAAAATTCCCGTGTCTTGCCGTGGCGTGAGCAGCCTGATCCCTATTGGGTATGGACTTCGGAAATCATGTTGCAACAAACGCGTGTGAATGTGGTACTTCCTTATTTTCATAGATTTGTTGAGTGCTTGCCGGATATCCCTGCTTTAGCCAAGGTAGAGGAGAACATGCTGTTAAAAGTGTGGGAAGGGCTGGGCTACTATAACAGGGCGAGAAACATGCAGAAGGCTGCCCGAATCATGGTGGCACACCATAGCGGTAGACTTCCGGCTTCTTATCAGCAGCTGTTGGCGTTGCCCGGGATCGGTGATTATACTGCTGGTGCCATTGCTTCCATCGCTTATCAGATTCCCGTGCCGGCAGTGGATGGCAATGTGCTTAGAGTAATGACGCGCTTACTAGGCTGCCATGCCGATATAGCCCAGCCGCGGGTCAGGAGGACATTGCGTGCGGCAGTAGAAGCCATGCTGCCTGGCGAACGACCAGGAGACTTCAATCAGGCAATGATGGATCTGGGGGCGATGGTATGCCTGCCGCACACATCGCCTGGCTGCAAGCTGTGTCCTCTTAGAGCGATGTGTGTTGGTTTTCAGGAGGGCATAGTAGACAGGCTCCCTGTTAAATCCCCTCCCAAACCTCGCGCCGTGCAACAAAAAACAGTACTGGTACTAATTTCCCAGGGCAAGATATTTCTCCGGCAGCGCCCTACGGCAGGATTGCTGGCGGGTTTGTGGGAATTTCCAACTTTGGATGGCTGGCTTAGTGAAGAGAATGTGGTTGCTTTGTTGAACGAATGGGGAATCTGTTCCTTATCTGTGCGCAGGGTAGAGGAGTCACGGCATGTTTTCACGCATATGGAATGGCATATGCAAGGATACCTGGTATATGCTGCAGATGCTCTTACTGTCCCAGACGGCCTTTGGGTGGATGAGGCGGCGGTACGCGAAAAATATGCCTTGCCCAGTGCGTTTAAATCTTTTACCCGGCATCTTGCCCAATGGCTTAAATAAACAAGTGGTTTCTTAATACTTTTTATCTATTACTAATCCTTTCAAGTATCCTAACAATACCTTAAATTATGGGAATGTTTTTCCAACTTTCTTCGACGTATAATAATGATAAATAAATTCGTTGTTTTGCTGATAACGATGATGCAGGTACTAAGCGAGAAGTAATCGGATTCGGACCATAAAAAGACTGTCAGATAGAGTGACGCAAATTGATCTTGACCAGCTCAAAGGGAAAATACTATTGCGTTATAATCTAAACGAGCAGGTTGATTTTTACGGATAACTGCTGGTTCGATTTGGTCTGTAAAAATTTTTTAAAAGGATTGACTCTCCTGTAACGGTAGGATTTAGAATTAAAGCATAGATCAAATATGCGCATAGGAGATTTATGTTTATGTACAAAATCGGGATCTTTTCAAAGATGAATAGGATAACGGTAAAAACACTCAGACACTACGATGATATTGGGTTGCTTAAACCTTGCCATGTGGATGAATCAACCGGGTATAGATATTATTCTTCAGATCAGTTGCTGAGTCTGCACCGGATAATTGCACTTAAGCAGATCGGATTCTCGCTTAGTGAAATAATTGAAGTGATGGGCAAGGATATTTCTATTGACAGGATGATTGATTATCTGGAAGGTAAGCAGTCCGCCATATCGAAAACTATTGAGGATGAACAGATAAAACTTAACCAGGTTCAATCCTATTTGAAAAATCTAAAACAGGAGGTCATATTTATGATGCATGATGTTGTCTTAAAGGAACTTCCAGAAGTCATTATAGCTTCTATGAGAAAGAAAGTTCTGAACTACGAAGCTTTTAACACTATTTACCCTGCGATGGGCAAATATATGGAAGAACAGAAGGTGAAATGTACCACACCGGGTTATTGCTTTACACTTTACCATGATGGTGAATATAAGGAGTCTGATATAGACGTAGAGATCTGCGAAGCAGTCACGGATTTTGCCAAGGATTCAGATGACATAAAATTTAAGAAAATTGACGCCGTCAAGACGGCTGCCTGTGTTATCCACCAAGGCCCCTATAGTAAAATAGGAATGGCGTATGGCGCAGTAATGAAATGGATTGAGGCCAACGGTTACGAAATAATGGGATTACCAAGAGAGTCCTACATTGATGGCATCTGGAACAAAGAAGACCCCGAGGAATGGCTTACTGAAATACAGATTCCGGTTAAGCTAAAATAACCATAAGCAGTGAAAAGAGTCATCGAAAACGATGGCTCTTTTCACTGCTTCATTGAGAAGCAGCTTGCCAGAAATACGTTTGCTTACCTCAGACCAGCGTCTTTTAATTGTGCCCGGGGAGAAGGAATACACATTTAATCAGACGGTGGAAAGTAAAAGCAGTAATGCTGATATCGGAACTGTTCCCATTGTCATATATCCGGGTCCAGTCGGTAAAATCCCCAGCCTTTCCACTGCCAGAGTTTGTATTCAGGAGAGGTACAGGAGGCCTTTATCCATCCGCTGATGGAGTAGCTGCCTTCCTGCACCAGCAGTTCATTTTTACCATCATTATTAGGGTCTGCTATCTGCAGGGTCTTTATAGGTCGATCCAGAGCGGAGGACATCCATAGTGGTTTCATGCGGTCCTGCAGCAGATTGTACAAGAAAAGATGATTGCTGAAGCGCAGATCATCCTGGAGAATCCAGAAGGGTTTATCCGAGCCGTAATTGCCTTTCTTCCAGACCGTAATGAGCAGGTCATCCACCCCATCATGATTAACATCAGCCAGTACAAAGGACTGCACCATCCAGTCTTGTGCTGATTGCCACAACAGTTCGTTATTTTCATAAACACCTAAATGTCGATTATTAAGCACATACAATTCCGGATTGCCATCATGATCCATATCTTTTAGAACTGTTTGCTCCTCACAACCTGCCCAAAAAGGCAGCAATCCACGAGAACTGCTGACCCACCCCAGAGCGCAGGCCAGCAGCAGCGTAATTATAATTATTTTGCCCAGCTTAACTTGGTTTCGTTTCATTACTTAATTATTAGCTGTATTATTGGCTTTTGGGGCGATGAAGGATGCAGTCCAGCTAGGAAGTTCAGGGGTTTGCTGGTTGGACAGCATTTCTTTCCACTTTTCATCAGTCAGACGGTCAGATGCCGGCCACGGGAATTCATAATATGAATATACAGCTCCACGGACAATACGTAGTTTACCATCTAATGGTACTACCGCATAGATTTGCGAGATGTATCCTGTTCCTTCTTCCAGTACCGTGCCGGTAGGGTCGGTAGCCACATCAGCTATCAGACCAGCCGGATTATCCCACATTTTGGCACGATTTCCATTCGCTTTGTCCCGCAGGGCTTCTATCCAGAAGTGTTCTAGCTGTACACCAAAGCTGCGTATCAGTTCATAATCTGCATCTGACAGAGCCGTGCTGCTCAATTCTTTTTCAGAGATGTCTTTCAGCATTAAGGACAGCTCTTGCATACGCTGCAGACTATCTGCATCTCTTTCACTTAACAGACCGCGGCTGAGCAATCCTTCCCGGGTCATAGCCGCCAGTGATGCCAGACGGGAGTATAACTGGGGATTAGGTTCCACATATCCCCGGTCATCAAGGTTCTCACCGCCACCGCCTGCTTCAGCGTATACCTGTTTGGCATAGAGTATAGTATCATGTTTTAGCTCGGTCCAACTGCCCAGATAGGTACTCAATTCCTTGCGATACCAGGACTGATTGCGCATGAAGGATGGATAACCGTCACCATGTTCAACCGTAAGCGGTAATAGGGTATAGAGCCAACTCCAATACAGGTTCTGGGTCCAGGTAGTCTTATCCAATCCGGAAATATAGAATCTCATTTTATTCATATTTCCCGGATAATTTTCATAGCGGGTATCTCCCAGTTCCTGCAGGATGGAATATGCTTCGTCACTGCCCATGGCAGCCGGTATATCCAGTCCTTTCGGCAGCATTCTTCTTTCACCCTCCGGGTTTTCTTTAACATCTCTATAGATCAGACGTTGAAAAACATCGGCATCCAGGGTATATCTTTGACCCAGGAAGCGAAAGCCTTTTATTTCATTTTCCCGGTCCGGCTGTATGCTCTCATCAAAAATGGGTATGGAATTAACCGCCGGAGCTTTTAATTTTTTAGTTTCTCCCATAAATTTGTCCCATTTGGCAGTATCTCCTGTCAGTTCGCTCATTTTAATTTCATTACCGTAAATC
Organism: uncultured Syntrophomonas sp.; assembly: GCA_964457945.1. Classification (GTDB taxonomy): domain Bacteria; phylum Bacillota; class Syntrophomonadia; order Syntrophomonadales; family Syntrophomonadaceae; genus PHAA01. The sequence goes on along the minus strand of CAYWFX010000062.1, from coordinate 5,005 downwards.
TGGAGGAGAAGATTGTTGTATTCATAGAATCCCAGATCATCACTTTTTCCCACAAAAAAGCAGGTAGGATCATATATTGTCTGCCAGCTTTTCAGATTTTCGCCGCTGCTGCTGAGGGCCAGGGTGATCAGTACAGCTGATTGGGTCTCATCCTCACTTTTTAGCCTGAAGTTTAAGCGCCCATACCACATCATAGTCTTAAAATAATTCTGCAGTTCCGGAGTTTGGTTATAATGACCACGGGGTATGTACTGCGTGTAATCTTCCTTCAGACCAGCTGGGATATCAACCTCGTCCTGTCCTATATTCATTATAGGTGAGACTGTCATGCCCGCCTGATGCTCTTTGATTAATGCCAGCTCCTGTTCAACTTCGGTCTTTACCGAGGCTGGTATTTGCACATTTGGGTCCAGCAGCAGACTGCCTGTAGTGAAAAAGGCCAGATTTCGCCGGGCTGCATTCTCCCAAGGGCCTCCCTGCAGAGTAATGTACTGCTGTTGGGATGCATTCATCATAAGCTGGTTCAAGTGTTTTAACTCATTTATCAACTGCTCTTTTTCAGTTCTTTCCAACAGATTGTCGAAAAAGAGATGGTAGTTGTGCAGCATGGCATCAGTGGTAACAAAATTAGGGATACCATCATAGCGGTTGGGTTCATACATCATGAAAAATTCTTCTCCCCAGGATGCTGGGTCTACTGCAAAGCCATTTTTCACCAGAAGTTCTTTAACCTGAGGAGAAAAACTAAATCGGCTGCTGTTTTCCACATTGCTGAAATCTTCCGCTACCCCATAACCTTTGACTGCGGCCTGTATATTTACCGGGTAGTCAGGATAGGCGGCAAAAACGTATGTCCCTGAAGTCTGAGTCATTTTTAAATCGGTTTCAGCTCCTGGGCTGGTTTGCTTGAAATGGCCGCACCCATCAAGCACTAGAGTTGTCAGCAGACACAAAACCAGTAAAAATAGCCTTTGTTTATACTGCATTACTTCTCTCCTGTTCCGCAGGTTAGAAAGCATGTCTTACGCAGTCTTTCAAATCTGCCCATATTTTACCTTTATTATATTTTACAGTAAATACATCGTGCCGACCACAGAAAACTCAACACTACCCAATAAACAGTAACTTCAGCTCGCAAGAGCTTTTTTTATTGAATTTAACTTCCGAATAAATGTATAGTCCGGGCCATAGATATAATTAAATGAATGCTTAAGCGGTGAAAATTTGAAAAGAGTAAAAGTAATATTTATAAATTTACTGATTTTGACCGTAACCTCATTGATTTTACGTACTGTCAACATATCCTTTCAGGTATACCTTTCTAATAAACTTGGCCAGGAAGGCATGGGGCTTTTCCAATTGATTACCGCCATTTATTTTTTGGCTATCGTCTTTTCAACATCGGGTATTAAATTTGCCACAACCCGTTTAGTCGCCGAGGAAATGGGGGAAGGGAACCCGGCTGGAGCAAATAAGGCTGTACGTAATTGCTTAGCTTTCGGGGTAATACTTAGTGTTGTATCAATGGTAATCATAAATCTAAAAGCAGAATATATCGGCACCTTCTGGCTAAATGACCCGCGAACTATATTACCGCTGCATATCTTTGCCTTTAGCCTGCCCTTTATCTCCTTGTCTTCAGTTTTAACCGGATACTTTATTGCAGTGCGTAAAATCATTAAATCAGTGGTGGTTCAATATTTAGAGCAATTAATAAAAATAGCTGCGACAATACTGTTCCTTTCTATATTCTTATCCAAGGGGCTTGAGTATGCCTGTGCGGCTGTAGTTGCAGGAGCTTGTATAGGAGAGGTTTGCTCATTCCTGTTTCTATTTATCCTATATAGGAATGATAAGGCCGGGAGTTGGTAATAACCGCCAGGCTGGACCAGATCTGGTACTGCGCATGTTCCATATAGTCCTGCCTGTCGCTTTTAGCGCCTACATTATGTCTATCACAAGAACCATTCAACAATTGCTGATACCCTACGGACTGAAAAAAAGCGGTGAGTCAAGTAAAGAAGCCATTTCCACATTTGGCGTAATTCAGGGCATGACCATGCCGGTACTAATGTTTCCCTCATTATTGCTTGAATCGATTTCCGAGCTAATTGTGCCGGAGTTGGCAGAATGCAGGGCCAGTAACAGTCATAAGCGGCTTAATTATATTATCGCCCGTGTTTTCAATTTGGGAATTATTTTATCCATAGGGGCAGCATGGATGTTCTGGCGTTATTCTAAAGATCTAGGCATGACCATTTATAATAATTCGGAAGCGGCATATTTTATTATGGTGCTGGCGCCGCTGATTCCAGTTATGTACCTTGACAATATCGTGGATAACATTCTGAAAGGCATTGATGAACAGGTGAGTTCCATGCGGTATAATATGTTCACCTCATTAATCAATGTTATTATGACATATCTGCTGCTCCCTCGGTATGCTATAGCCGGGTATCTTATTACAACTTATTATATAAGGATCCTGAATTTTGCCTTAAGTATAAACAGGCTTATAATGGTTACAAAACTAAAAATAGACTGGGTTGGCATAGTTAAGTCGGTATTCTGTATAATCGGTGCCATAGGCATTGTTATTTTGCTGCAAGATATGAATCTTGTAAAACCCACTTTGATTTATTTACATCTCCTATTAACCGCTGCTATATATTTATTTCTCCTGCGGGTGTTCTCCTGTATAACCCATGATGATGTAATATGGGTTAAATCATTGTTTAAATGATATTAAAGACACCTCAATCATAACAATTATGCTTTGGGCTCTCTGCTCATGGTTTTGCAGAAATTGCATAAATTGATCTGTAACGTAGAAGAAATCCCCGTCATTATTGGGCAGAGATAACAATATTGAAGGTTTTTCCGTAATATTCTCATGCTGGTTGAATACTTTCAGCAGGGAGACGATACTATAGCCACAGTTTCTGAGGAGCCTGATAACTTCTATTCTCTCCAGATCAGACTGCGTATAAGCAAGTGTACCGTGTTTATCCTTTTTAATTGAATACAATCCATTTCGCTCCCAGGTCCTCAAAGCATCAAGCGTGACTCCTATTATTTGGGCCGCTTTCAGTCTGCCTTTTATAAGGCCATCGCCATTTTGGCAGCTGCGGTTGGCAAACCAATCATCCAATATAGTCAGAGCCCTTACAGCTCTTTTTTGTTCCAATTGCACATTATTTAGGTATTCTCTGGCCAGAACCAGAGACTCATCCAGGTTGCCCAGAGCGAATTCCTTTACCATTTGCTGAACATGTTTTCCATTGACGGGATAGGGTCCTGGAAGAGCAATCCGGGCCAGCTTCATCTGCAATAAATGCAAATCGGTAAATATCCTGTAATTATTTGTCTCCAGCCTGCCAGGTTTGGATATATAACCCCATGCTTCATATAGACGGACAGTATTGGAATGAACACCCGTCAGTTCTGCAAGTTCTTTAGTTGAGTAAGTATGTGCCACCATGTCTTGTCCCATTTCTATGAACCCCCAGCTTTCGGAGAAACTACTATTTCAGGTGATGATTACATAACAATCAACGACAGTCTCGGTTTTACAAATAGCGGTTTAACTCATCTATCAATTCTCTTAAGGCCACAGCGGTATCAGCGAGAATATCAATATCGATAAGATCTATTGTATCTTTGGCAGTATGAGCAATATTCGCCCAGGTATTGTTAAAATCCTCTGTTGTCAAAGCCAGAGCTGGCCGATTATTCATGGCAAACAGCATGTGATCGCTCTGGTACCAGGGCTCCCGTTCCGTGAATTTGCGGCTGTCTCTAAAGACATTTTTGACTATCCGGTTCAGCATATCAGCAGCGTTAAAACTGCAATAAGTTGTTCTGCTTCCTTTGAGTCCAACTCCATCGGCATTTATTGCTACTGCTATCTGATCAAATTTATCAATATTGTTGGCCAGATACTGCATCCCGCCCGGATAGGCATAGTAGTCTTCCCCGTTATTGACGAGCAGTTCTATGGTATATTTTCCGCTGTAATCATGCAAGAGACCGGCCAGTGCCAGCAATATAACCACTCCGCCGCCGTTGTCTATGGCTCCGGGCGTACCTTTTTTTGTGTCAATATGGGCGCAAAATACTATGCGGTCGGTAATTTCTCCGTTTTTTACAGCAATTACGTTACATCCGGAAGAAGGAATCCTCATAGAATCCATACGAAGATGCATATCTGTTCTTGCCTGAAGAAGAAGCCTTTCGCCCTCTTCGCTGGTAAGATTGGCAACCGGTATATTGAAGTCTCCATCTTCAATCAAAGGAAAAGGGTAAACAGCACCTGCCAATTCTGGATTCTTACCGGTTATCGCCACAACCGCCTGCGGATTTTTTTGCTCCAGCAAGCTTATAATTTTCTTATGATGATCGGGGTTGTAAAATGTAAAATTTTTGGCCATCAACTGTTCCTGACAGAGATCTCCGTGTAAAACAGCGATCTTACCGGAGAAGTTTTTGGTTTCCAGTTCCTCAATCGAGGAAGCAGTTGCAAATGTGCTTTGGATATCGCAGGGAAGGGAATAGGGACCAATTTCAGCCTGAAAAGCCGTTTCTCCTGCGGTTAGAACGATGTCCCCGTATTCCCAGTCAATGCATTTAAATTCCGGCTGCGTGACTATCAGCCCTTGTGCAGTTAAGCGTTCTGCTACATAGGCTACAGCTCTCTGGTTTCGGTGGCTGCCTACGTGGCGGTCGCCAATCCTGACGCAAAGCTCAATTAAATCCTCTTTTATCATTTCTTTGGTAATTCCTGCCATGCTGATCCTCCTTTTATTTTTAGTGCCACACGAAGTTGGAAGACAAATGCTGCCTGTAATTTCGTGCTATCTACAAAAATATAAACGATGAATCGCATGTGGTGTACTAATGGAGGGTTGGCATTTTTTAAATAAATTAGTAAGAGAATGACGTTCGTGTTTACTGCAGCAGGTGTACTGTATTATTTTGAAGAACATGAGATCAACTGTAGCAAACT
>CAYWFX010000061.1:0-15558 GCA_964457945.1 uncultured Syntrophomonas sp. | reverse complement strand
TCAGGTTTATCGTGCTTCCTGCTGTGGCTGATGCCGGGTTGGCGGTTATGCTGCCGCCGGTCAGGCTTCCAATGTTAACGCTGTAGACTGTTCCCGATACTGTTTCGAATCCCCCCGTCACCGTTACATTGGCCACCGGCATGGTAAAGCTGGTGCCGACAATAGTTGTATCCTGATTTCCGTCATTATACTTCAGGGTTCCACTCTGAAGCTGCTTGCCGCTATCCGGGGTTATGGTCAGGTTTATAGTCGTACCCGCTGTGGCTGATGCCGGGTTGGCGGTTATGCTGCCACCACTCAGAGTTCCTATGCTGACGTTGTAGGTTGTCGCTGGTATAGTCTCAAATTCCGCACTGACCGTTACATTGGTTGCCGGCATGGTGAAGCTGGTGCCAGTAATAACTGTATCATTAGTTCCATCGTTATACTTGAGAGTCCCGCTCTTAATCCGCTTGCCGCTGACCGGGGCTATAGTCAGGTTTATCGTGCTTCCCGCTGTGGCTGCTGCCGGGTTGGGCGTTATGATACCACCGGTCAGGCTTCCAATGTTAACGCTGTAGACTGTTCCCGATACTGTTTCGAATCCCCCCGTCACCGTTACATTGGCCACCGGCATGGTAAAGCTGGTGCCGACAATAGTTGTATCCTGATTTCCGTCATTATACTTCAGGGTTCCACTCTGAAGCTGCTTGCCGCTGTCCGGGGTCACAGTCAGGTTTATAGTCGTACCTGCTGTCCCTGATGCCGGGTTGGCGGTTATGCTGCCACCGATCAGGGGTCCTATGCTGACGTTGTAGGTTGCTGCCGGCAGGTCTTCAAATTCCGCGCTGACTGTTACATTGGCGGCTGGCATGGTGAAGCTGGTGCCGGTAATGCTTGTATCCTGCGTTCCATTATTATACTTCAGGGTTCCAGCTTTAAGCCGCTTGCCGCTGTCCGGTGTCACAGTCAGATTGATCGTGCTTCCCGCCGTTGCTGATGTGGGACTGGCCGTTATTGCGCCGCCGGTCAGGCTTCCTATGCTGACGTTGTAAGTCTGCGGCTGACCGGCGTTCCACACCGTGTACAGCTTGATGCCACCCGCCGGCATTGCGAAGGTATTGCCCGGCTGGTAGACCGCACCGCTGACAGAACCATAGCTCCAGCCGCCGAAGGCGCAGTCGGTCTTACTCAGGCTGCCGGTGTTGCTCAGCACAGTCACCGTGCTGCCCTCTGTGTATGCATTGATATCAGTCGGAACGCTGCCCGTACCCCCGTTGGCGTCATAGGTCACGTTGTAGGTCTGCGCCGAGACGTTATTCCACACCGCGTACAGCGTGATGTTATCCGCCGGCATGGCGAAGGAACTGTCCGGCTGGTAGACCGCACCGCTGGCAGACCCGTAGCTCCAGCCGCCGAAGGTGCTGCCGGTCTTGCTCAGACCGCCGGTGTTGCCCAGCAGCGTCACCGTGCTGCCTTCAGCGTATGTAGTGCTGTCAGTCGGGACGCTGCCGGTACCCTCGTTGGCGTTATAGGTTACGGTATAGGAGGTCGCTCGCTTCATTTCAACAATCTTTTTATTTGTCCAATCTGCAATATGGAGGCTGCCGGATGCGTCCGCATCCAAACCGCAAGAACGGATGCTGGCGACGGTGTAGATATTGCCGGTGGTCATGGGCTGGCCCCACTGGGTTCCGTCCCGGGCTGCCACCTCGCGGATAACCTCATTGTAGGTATCCGCAATATAGAGGTTGCCGAAAACGTCCACCGCCACCTCATAGGGTACAAAGAGTCCGGCCTGAACGGCACTGCCACCATCGCCGGAATAGCCGCCGTTCCCATCTTGGACGATGCTCTCTTTTCCTGCTATGATGTACATACTTCCGGCGGTCATGTACTGCCCCCATTGGGTCCCGTCCGTTGCCACCAATTCTCGGATCACATTATTGTAGGTATCCGCAATATAGAGGTTGCCGGAGGCATCTAAGGTTATACCGTAGGGTATATTGAGGTTGCTGGCAATGGTGTAGATGCTTCCGGCGGTCATGTACTGCCCCCATTGGGTTCCGGTCGTCTTCGCCATTTCAAGGATTGTTTGACTTTGAAGTTGACCGCTGACATCTGCGATGTAGAGGTTTCCGGCAGCATCTACCTCCACACCGCGGGCTTCGACCCCGGCAACGGTGTAGATATGCCCGGCGGTCATGGGCTGTCCCCACTGAGTACCGTCCGTCGCCGCCACTTCACGTATCCTTTTATTGCCGACATCTGCGATATAAAGGTTGCCGGATGCGTCCACTGCCACGCCGCTGGGACTGTAGAGTACGGCATGGAATGCGACGCCCCCGTCGCCGGAGTAGCCACGCGATCCGTTTCCGGCGATCAAGTAAGTATTTCCGGCCGTCATCGATCGGCCGAAATAGGTTCCGCTTTTTGCCACGGTCATCATGATCTGATGGCTATCATAGGAGACGTACCGGTTGCCGTATGCGTCCACAGCCACATCCTGAGGTCTACCGAGGCTCCCCGCATTTACCACCTCGATATTGAGGGCGGCGGTGGTAGTGTCATATCCGTCGCTGAAGTAAAAGATCAGGGTGGTCGTGCCTACGGGGAGGCCGACACCGGACAGAAGGCTTTTCAAGATCGTCACCTGGTCTCCAGACACGGTATAGTCCGTATCCGGAGTCAGGACGAGGCCGTAAGTACCGCTAAAAGCGATCCCTAACAGGGTATTTCCGTTAAGGGACATGGTTACCGGGATATCCGCGCAGTCCGGACTGCCGGTGGTCATGTCGAATAAGGCATTAGCCGGAGCAATGACGGAATTCATTTTCGAACTGTCCGTCGGTTTAAAAGTAAGACCAGCCAAACTGCCGGCACTGAATTTAAAAATCAGGGTGTACTGTCTGCCCACGCTCAAGGTAGCAAGATAGTTCTTGGAGATGGTAACTGTGTTGCCTGATAAGGTATAGTCGCTGCCCTGAACCAGCACCTTTCCGTCTATCGAGTTACTAATCTGGGTAAGGGTATTGCCTCCGAGGTCCATGGTGACGGGGATATCACCGCCCGTGCCCAGATCAAGCGAAGCGGTAGTGGGGCTTATGGAGGAACTGACCGCAACCGGCACCTGTACGGTTTTGCCCTGGCAGCTAGCCGTCACCAAAGTACTGCCGGGCCCTGCCGCAGTTATAAGTCCGGTGGCACTGACTACAGCCACAGCGGTATTGTCCGACAAGAAGCTGCTCGTTCCCGTCACATTTGACGAACTGCCATCTGAAATATGCGCAGTTATCGCCAGTTGACTGGTTTCATTCTTATTCAGCGTCACTTGACCCGGAGCCGCCGAAATACTGCTCAATATCGGATTCACCGTTACCGGTATACTGGCCGTGATGTCGCTCGTGTTCGGGCCCAGATATATCTTCAGCGTCGATTGACCTGGATTCACCCCAGTGACCAGGCCGGCTGAACTGACAGTGACGTATGAAACGTTATGAACAACACCCCAAGGGTCTTGTATATAGGTTGAGTTATCAAATGTGCATTGTCCGGTAGCTTCGGCTGCCGATCCGTCGTTATAATGTGCTGTTACCGTTATCTGGGCAGTATCACCCTGATTTATCGTTAATTGACTCGGGCTCACGGTTATGCTCTGCGCACGTAACGGGGCGTATACCTTTAACCGGCAACTAAGATTCGAGTAAGATATCGTTATCGTAGAATCGCCATAATTATTCACTTTAAATGCATATTCATAATGTGGAGCATAACCAGGCTGAAAATATAATAACCTGCGCACAGTAGATATTGCGGAATTGCTCGACACCCAGTTACTTGCCGCAGTCACGTCCCGCATCGACCCGTCCGACATATTGGCTATGACCTTATGGGGCCAAGATTCTACACCTACACCTATTGGTATCTCTCCCAAATCTGGTATCCCTGGAGCCGGGGTCCCTCCCGGTATGGTCGGTAACAACATCAGCGATACGGGCTCCACATCAGCGACCGTCACAGGTATATCAGTGTAAACGCCCCCCGGCAGCCCCGCACGAATCGTTACGCTACCCGCAGCCACCCCGGTAACAAGTCCCGTCGCGCTGACGCTAGCGACGTCGGGGTTGCTTGAAGAATAACTGCAACTGGAGGTTACATTGGAGTGAAACAAATAAGTGGGCTCATTCAGACTAAAACCACCCGCATAGGCAGATACCGCCAGCTGGTATGGCATACTCGGACCAATCGTCAAAGAATCCGGGTACGCATGGAGTGATGTGATGGCATCATTGTAGACTGTCACCGATTGATGAGCGTCTACGCCCCCGTAGGATACCGTCATCGTTGCATCACCTGTATTTTGGGGGTTTATTATACTCCAGTCGCCCAGGGACTGGGCCGCCGTGATTGTGAATACGCCGGTATTGCTGGATGTGTAGGTGCATTTCTCCGTCACTTTTATCGTGGTGCCATCCGACAGGTTGGCTGTCACATCGAAATACGTACAATAACCCAGACTGACTTTGAAACTACTTGAAGCAGCCGGGGTCAGCGTAAGATATCTGACCACAGGTTCCTCCGCAGATGTTGGTTCTGAGCAACCGAACATGATACCCGTCAAAACCAGAAAGGCAAGACCAAAGAGAATCACACTTTGCTTTTTTTTCTTCATTTTTTCTCACTCCTTGATAAAATCTATTATGTTGATGCTTTGGGTAAAAAGAGTAGTCTTTTGAGTAAATAAACTTCTTGGATAAAATGGTAAAATCCGATATTCATTCGGGTTACAGAATTATCCTTTCTGATTTTAACAATGCCTTAAAATGCTTCATATCGTATAAAAGTACGATATTTTAACAGAAGCGCTCGGCAGTACATAAATGAATGGCATAAACTATTGTAAAAAAATTGCCGATATATATATAAATAACAGTTTTATTAAGGAAGAAAAATGGTGATATAGCAATTGAATGCCAATATCGGGCTGCTAAAAACAAAATATACCATACCGGGAACAGGCAGGCTGCTTTTGCCTCGCCGGGAACTTACCCACCGGCTGGGTGAAGCGCTCGGCAAGAAGCTCATGGTCATCACGGCTCCCGCGGGATATGGCAAGACGACCGCCGTGCTGAAGTGGCTGGAAACGGTCTCGATTCCGCATGCGTGGCTTTCCATAGATGACGGTGATAACGACGCTCTTACATTCTGGCGCTATTTCGCTACCGCGCTGGACGGTATTTCCAACGGGATCATCCGGGCGACAGAATACATATTTGCTTCGCAGGAGCTATTTAAAGCCAACCTGCACCTCAATATTTTGATAGATATCCTTGCGAATACAGACTCGAATTTTCTGCTGGTCCTGGATGATCTGCATCTAATAAAGAATCCCTCGGTTTACGATGGCCTGTCCTTCTTCATATCCTATATGCCTGCCAACATGCGTCTGGTGCTGATCAGCCGGACCGAGCCGCAGCTTAAGCTCACCAGGCTCGGCATGAAGGAAGACCTGGTAAGAATTAGGACCGAAGAACTGCGTTTTGGGGCGGAGGAAATTTTACAATACTTTAAAGCGAGAGGTTTTTTCCTGCAAAAGGATGAAGTTGAAATCATCGAAGGCTACACCGAGGGCTGGGCCGCCGCGCTGGTTGCCGTGGTCCTCTCCCTGAAGAGCGACAAATCCATACATCATACCATAAGAAGCTTTGGAGACTGCAATCTTAATATAAATAATTATCTATCCGAGGATGTTTTCAATATGTGGCCCCCGCAGCAGCAGGACTTTATGGAAAAAACCGCCGTGCTGGACAGGCTGTGCGGGCCTCTGTGCCAGGCTGTCACAGGATATGACGAAAGCTCATTATTGAAGGATCTATATGATCAGAACACTTTTCTTACCGCACTGGATGATGACGGCATATGGTTCGGATACCATCATCTTTTTGCCGATTTTTTAAAAGAAAGGTTAGAAAAAAAAGGCGCCGCCTCTATCTCCCGCTTACACCTTAAAGCGGGAGAATGGCTGGAAGCCAACGGCATATACAGAGAGGCGATCGAACACTATTTAAAGGGAACTCATTATGAAAAAGTGCTTCCCCTTATAGAAAGTCAGGGAGAAATACTGTTCAGACAAGGAGAATACTCCCGGGTAATCTCCTGGATTGACAAACTGCCGGACGAATACGTTAAGGGTTCTCCGATGATTATGATTTTAAAAGCATTTTATTTTACATACACTTATGATTTCAAACAGGCCACGGCTTGCATAAATCACCTGGAACTCACGCTGCCAGAAGCACCTTCCGCTTACAGCGCGGTTTATTCTACCTATATGATGGTCAAAGCTAGCCTGTTTCTATTGCAGGGAGACATCGAAAACGCTTTGTCGGCAATGTCGGATGCGGCATCCTTGGGGGTAAATAAAGCCATGAATACCGATTATGTGGATCTTAATATGTATGACATTTCCATGTATAGATCTGTGTATTATATGACCTTGAATTTTCTAAGGGACCATCGTGCTGCTGAATTTGAATCATTTTTAATGAACTATCGTAACCTGATCAGCACATACCCCGGCTATGCTCCACTATTAAGAGGTGAATTATTATACGAAAATGGAAAAATAGCCGAAGCGCTTCCGGAGCTGGCCGCTGCAGTGAGTGAAGCGATGGACGCCGGATGTCCCGGCGCTCTGGTACCGGCTATGGTGACAATTGCCAGAATAAAGCGGGCCCGAGGCGATGTTCACGGAGCCATGGCAACAGTTGCAGAATGCAAAAAAATAGTAGCTTCTTATCAAAAGCCTCACTGGAGCTATATGCTTAAGGCCTTCCATGCGCGTCTCCGCATTGATTCGGGCAAAACTGAAGCATTAGACCTCTGGATGGAGGGAAGCAGGCTGGGCGTGTATTCTCAAATATCCAGAACCCGTGAGTTTGAGCTGATTGTTTACGCCCGCGTCCTCATTCAAAAGCAGCGATATGATGATGCCAATATTTTATTGACTCGGTTATTAAGCTTTGCCGAAGGGCTGGGACGAAGCCACAGCATTGTGGAAATACTGAACCTGCTCGCAATTGCCGCAGTGAAGGACCTGAATGAAGATGAGGCCGTAAAATATATAAAAGAAGCTCTTTCCATCGGAATGAAAGAGGCCTATGTCATAAGCTTTGTGGACGAACTCGCACCAATGATTTCTTTATTGGAGTTGTTTATCAGAAAAAATAAAAACTCAGACAAACTGACATTGTATGCCGGGGATCTGCTTGCCCAGACCAAGAAAGCCGCAAGGAATTCAATATACCCCGCCGACTTCGACATAATTGAAAAAACGCTGACCCCTGCGGAGAAGAAGGTGCTTCATCTCATCTGTAATGCCTATTCCAATAAAGAGATCGCCGATGAATTGTGTATTACCCTCCGAACTGTGACAACTCATATCGGAAGCATTTATAAAAAGCTGGAAGTCAAGAGCCGCACGCAATGCATAAGAAGGGTCAGGGATACATCTGTGTAAATTCTAGTCATTAGGTTTTGGTACGGTTATCGTAGCAGAACTTACGAATTGCTCCAAGTGGTTTTCATCTCGGTGCTACCATGTCTTATCTGATAGAGTACGACCTAACGTACTTGATACCGAAAGTGATCACTATCCCGGTTAGCCTTTAAGAATTGTCGCGATGATCCCAGAATAAGCAGGTCGACGACTACACCCTCGATCGGTCACTTATGATACAGTTCCCCCTTTAATATTTTAAATCCCCGGTAAATCTACTCGCTTAAATTAACCCCGCCATCGGGTGGGGAAAAGTCATCTTTGACAAGAATATTATATGGTTGGCTCTCCTTTTTACCGGTTTTGCCAATCCATTGGCACTGCCAATAACCAAGTTTACCGGTAAAGGTCTGATAAAATTCCATTTCTCCATATATCTTCTGGTAAGTTTGTATGCACGACAGGATTAATCTTAAGTCTTCTAACTGCAACCATAAAAATACCCTCCCTTAACTTTAAAAGTTAAGGGAGGGTAGGCCGGATACACCATTAAGGTTGCTGATGTTCCCCTACACTTATAGTGCAGGATCACTAAAAATGGAGCACTCTACGAGCACTACTGATGTTCCCTTTGGTCACAAATAAATGGAGCGGGAAAAGGGGTTCGAACCCTCGGCACCCGGCTTGGGAAGCCGGTGCTCTACCACTGAGCTACTCCCGCCCATAAAATACTACCAGAGATATTTTATACTAAATAGCATCCGTTAGTCAAATTGAGCTTGGTTTTATGACCTATTACCTTATCCGCAAACTCTTCCGCCAGTTCCAGAATCTCCTCTCGGCGAGGTAGAACCTGAATCCATTCCGCAGGTATGCCCTCTAAGCCATAAGCTATCCCGGCCAGCCCTCCAACTACCGCAGCCGTTGTGTCAGTATCCCAACCCAGATTGACTGCCTCCAGCGCCGTGTCCTGGTAGTTGTCATTCCTAAGCAAACACCACATAGCTGCTTCCAAAGTATGAATGACATAGCCGTCCGAGTTGATTTCGGTTTCAGACAGTTCATCTATTTTTCCGGATAATATACGGGTAAAGTGCTGCAACTCTCCCTGCACCATTCCCGGCATTTTTGTCATCTCCGGGCTCTGGCACAGGCTCCGATAGGCTTGCTGGGGAGTTGCACCTGCCAGCAATTCCCGCACCATCATGGTATACAGGCAACAGGCCGCCTTACTCCTGGGATGACCGTGGGTGATGCCTGACATCAAATGTATCCCTTCCGCCATGGTAGTATCATCCTCCCCGGCCAGGTATATGGCGGCCGGCAAGATTCTCATCAAGGCTCCGTTGCCGTTGTCGGTTTCTTCATGGGGCCCGGCTTTTTCTGCTGCTATCCCAATTCTCATCCGTTCCATGGCCTCGGTGGTAGCATTGCCAATATCGAAAGAGTACCCGGTTGGTGTCCAGTAACCGTCTTCATACCACTGTAGGAATCTGACTCCTGCATCAGCGGGGTCGATTCCTTGTCTACAGATACTTTCAACCATGCATAGGGTCAGCGAGGAATCATCTGACCAATATCCAGGCGGCAACTTAAAAGCCCCCCACCCTTCCATCCCGGTGATCGGTCTTTGCCTCCTCAACTCCCGGGAAATAAATTGCACCGGCAATCCCAATGCATCCCCTACCACTACCCCCAGGATGCCCCCCATGATTTGATGTTTTTTCATTGATACCCTCCCCACCAAAAAGCTTTCTTCTCAAATATTATACCTTATTAACCTTTCAAATCTTATGGTTAGGAAACTATGGTGAGCAAGCGGTCTCCCAGTTAGTGAATTACATAAAAAAGCAGGCTTGTCCAGCCTGCTAAATAGGTGTTTCCACTTTATTCTACACTCCTTAAACTAATCTCTCTTGGGCAGCTCCGGTTGATAGTTAGTACACGGACAACCTAGCGCACTACCCACCGCAATTAAAGTAAAAACGGTTATCAGGGTCGAACATACAAGAGCTCTAAACTTCGTTAACATATTAACACCTCCTCTCTCTTAATTTACCTTCTGTTTTTTCAAAAAACCCGTCCCATAGGTGAATATATAGATATCCACCTGGCAGCAATGTTACATTCTGCCAGAACATACCTAACAGAAGTGCTATGGCAACGGACTTTTCATCTAATATATAGGCCCCAATTATGCTGGCCAGCAATACTAACAGCAATACCCCATAGCACTTCTGTTTCCGCTTTCTTTTTATCGACTCATCAGTAATAGGATTGCCTGGGTTGTATCCTGGAACGTAATAGTGGATAGCTAATACTGATAGTATTGCAAGAAAGGTAATGTAGACCAGAAAGTAGTTTGCAGGAATGTATCTGGATATGTAACCTAGTATAATAAAGTTAACCAAGCTGACTATGGTACAGCGGTAATAGGCCTGACAGTGCGGGCCATCTGAATATCTCTTATATAGTATTGCTGAAGTTATAATAGCCAGGACTTCTTTGCCTATTCCCAACAGCAGGGCAATCACCATAATAATTACTGTTTGCAGTAATCCCCCCAGAAATATTTCCAACCCATAGCGGATCTCATCCTCATGGTAAGAATTATCATTGGCGTTTTCAGCCAGTAAATGAGCTATTTTTCTGGCCAGCAAATTCATGCAAGTCCCCCTTTTCCAGGTTTCTAGGGAATAACACCGAGAACTCAACCATATGCTCATCACTATTTCTTATCTCTAAGCAGCCTCCGTATTTTCTTGCTAAGCTTTGGCAAATATGCAGACCTAATCCGGAATGTTCTCCATTCTTGGTGCTAAATCCCTTTTTCAATATATTTTGTTTTGTATCCTCATTTATATATCCATAATTAGAAACTTTAAAAACATAGTTATAATCATCTGCTCCCACATATACATTAACTATCCGCTGCTTATTTTCACATAACATTACCGCATCAAAGGCATTATTAATCAAATTACCCAGGATATTATTAAGTTCATATGGCGATACCTTTAAGTTTTCTATCTGTTGATCCACAGCAACATGAAATTCAATTTCGTTAGTTCTGGCAATACCGGACTTAATATAGAATAATGCTGTTAATCCGGGTGTCCCTGTTACGATAAACTCATTGGAAAGAATATTCCCGCCCAACAACTCACTCAGGTAATTCTGTACTTCCTCTGTATAACCCAATTGGTTAAAACCATAAATGGTCTGCAGATGGTTAATAATATCGTGTCTTTCGCTGCGTACCGCTGTGTATAATTCGTCGAGTGTATCAATATACATCGCTTGCGCGTGATACTGACTTTCTTTTTGGGTCAATTCAACCAACTGCCTAATTAATAAACCCATCGCCAGCACGCCCAGAATTAAAATAATTGCGGAAATCGTCCCCGAAATTGCCAAGGGAACCGCCTGTAACAATCCAAATGACTCGTTAATAACAAATATGTTAAAAACAATTTGCACAAATATAACTACTAGCAATATAAGTACTAAAATCGCTATCGTCTTTGTTCGTTTGCTTTCAAAAGAAACAATAGGCTCCTGTTTTATTGGTTTAAAATTAAACAAGTGAAATTCAAACCGAGTACAAAAATAAATTATGATTAATGTCATCATAATTTGGGGTAGCGGTACAATCAGTCTTATGGAGTCATTACTTGCAACAATAGCTCCTCCAAATAGGTTAACGATAATAATTGTAGAAATTGTTTCTCCCAATAACAACACTGTTATTCCAAAAACAGTCGCAATAATCGATTTAATTGCGCCCAGATGGAAAATAACCATAACAAGTATTATCAGTATAAGTACTTGACTTAAAAAGCTGATATCATACGATAAATTAAGAAAAGTTCTTAATAAAACACCCAAAATTGCATAGACCAGCGCCACCATGCAAAGCTTTTTCATCTGGGGTCTGATATTTATCAACAGCAGGCCCAGCCATGGCATAAGCAAACCCGCCATATAGTTATGCAAAAACGTTATCCAGATTGGTGGTGCATCCAATATTAAAATCCTCACTCTTTCTTATTACAGGTAATATTCTCCATGTTTTATAATATCCCTTTTTTTCTATCTCTTTAAACGTTTATTTGTTATCAATATTTGCCCGGATTAGATATACGTTTTACGCTAAAATAAATTCTGCTAAAGCTTGCTCCATGGGATATCCATTTCCTGGGCAAAAAATAACAGGACCTACAAAGCCCTGTATCACTCACTTTATATGGTGGGTGCTTTCTTTCGTGTTTTTTCATTATACATTTGCTTATCAGCTTCATGAATCAATTCTTGGTTATCTGTTATCTCATTTTCTCTTATTGCGTATCCGATAGATATACTCACTTTATAGAGTTGGCTGGCATCATTTTCATTCTTCTTTGCGATCTCTTCATTTATTCTGGTCTTAAGCATTTCAGCCGTTCTCAAATCACAGTTAGGGACTATGGCTGCATATTCATCACCACCGATACGGGCAACTATATCTGATCCCCGAAAACAATTCTTCAATATGTTCGCAGTCATACAGATTAGCTTGTCGCCTTCAATGTGTCCAAATGTATCGTTAACGTATTTCATTTTATCGATATCACAGATAAAAATGGCTAAAGAAGGGGTTTGTAAATTTTCTTGCAGTGCTTTATTAAAATATTCGCGGTTGTACAAACCGGTAAGGGCATCATGATGGCTCCTATATGTAATCTCATCTTTAGTTTTTACCAGCAGTTCATATTTTTGAGCATTGGAAAAGGCCAATGCTGCGATTCTAGAAATGCTAATTGCCAAATTCAAATATTTTTCTACATACTTGGGAAATATAAAATCACTTAATAACAAAATACCGTATTGCTCAGATTGGTGACTAATTTTAATCATAATTTGCTTTTGATCTTCCGATATGGAAAAGTTTTTTTCAGGATTGGCAATAAAATCCTCTAAGGATTGGGCTAATTTTGCTTCGTTGAATTGTGTAAGATTTGATACATCAGCAAGATCTAAATATCTGCAGGTTTGCGCTCCAAACACCACCGTGCATACTTCCAGGAGTTTATCAACAATGTCCCTTTTACTGGAAGTCAGAGCGATTTTCTCCATGATATTCAATATTGCCGAATATTCAGCGCTTGCTTGCCTTAATTCATTAATAGTATGCTTGAACTCATTGCTTTTTTCCTGAAGCCGCCATTCATATACAATAGACTTTAATAATATCCTCACCCGGTCTAATCCAAATTTGATTATTCTATATGGTATTCCCAGGTATTCAGCCAGTTGCTCAATTTTGCTGGCAGCATAGGCATCAATTCCCGAATCAAATAAAACCAGTTCCTGGCAGAGGTCGCCATAAAACAATCGGGCCGTTTTCTGGTCAAAACCAGCCTGATTAATATTTTCTTGCCATCTATTTAACCAACCCAGACTAATTATGTATCCACCTTTCTGAATGATATATTCAATAATACTTTCATTGGCAATACTTTCTAAACAGTAATTTGATTTAAGAATTCTAAATGCTGACAGTTGAGTGGGGTTTAATTTTGAAACGTTACATTGATCACCACAGATTATTAGCCTGTCGGTACTAAAGCAATCATATTCGCTAAATACCCCCTTAAGGTCTTGAAGTTTAATTCGGTTGACACAGGTACATGGAAATGTCTGAACTAATACATCCTCATATCCTTCGCTGCTGATAACTTCTCGGTACTCTGGAGCAAGGTTTTCGCAAACATATAAACTAAGTTTTTTCATTTCCACCCACCCATTTCAAAGGATAATTCCCCCATTGTCTAACCGCCTCCGAAATTCCCAGCAGTACATCCTCAGGTACTTGCCAAGGTATTTCACCATGATTGTCGGCAAGAATTAATCCGCCGCCTGGACCTGCTTTCTCAATTATCTGCTTAACATTTGCTTCTATCTGCCCGGAACTCCAATTAACCATATCGACACCGTTCAAGTTCCCCAGCAGGCAAATTCTGTTGCTGGCAGCCTTTTTTATATCATCAAGATTATCCTTACAACTGAAACCAAGCACATGAGTGCCGGTGCGTATTATATCATCAATTACCGGCAGAGCCAGACCAGAGGCCAAGTGTGTAGCGGTAGGGCCTTTGATTCGGCTTAATGTCTCCTGAGCCACTCCAAAACCGCTTGCCAAATAAGTATCTCTTTCAATGATGGTCGGCGAAGCCAATGGATCAAAGTAACATATTGCAGTGGCTCCCGCCTTTATCTGAGCATTGGCCCACGCCACACAAAATTCTATGTTAATTCTCATGAGTTTTGCAAAATAATCCTTGTGAAAATATAGAATCTCCAGGTACTTATCAAAACCTAACTGCATGACCGGAAGTGAAAAAGGGGACATTACAACTCCGATAATAGGGGTATTATTTCCCACTGAATTTTTAAGCTGGGCGGTAGTATCCAGAACTTTTAACAGGCAGGCCGTTTCTTCAATTCGGGGAACTTGAAGGCCGGATATTTGTTGAATGTTTTTTAGAAAAGGCTCACCTGAATTAGGTGGTCCATCATCAACGAAAATCACTTCTCCACCCCATGCTTCAATCTCAATGGGTGCATAGAAAAAAGTATAGATACAATCATTCTGGTACTTTTCTTTCATAATAAGTTGGGCTTTTACAACATTTTGGGCCGATGAGAAATATTCTTTTATTGGCATCTGCAATTCCCTGGCTCCATACATGGATAATAGTAAAAACATAGGAACCCTGTCCGGTTCCTGGTGCCCGATACTAGTCATTACCCGTTCCAAGGATGACATCTTGACATTAGCCATTTCCGCTATTCACCACCCTATTCAAAATGTCTATAATATCCGTAGCATTTTTCCCATCTGCATCAGCTCCGACCTTTTCCCAGAGATGATGGTCAAACCTGAACGGGGCACCGCCAACAATGACTTTAACTTCAGATCCTAATTCTCGTAGTTTATCTGTTAGGACCCCAACTTTTAATGCGGATGGCAGCATCAGGGTTGAGATCAGCAATATTTCAATATTATTTTCCAGGGTAAGTCTAAGCAGTTCATCGACACTTAAGCCCTTTCCCAAATCAAGAATATCAAATCCATGCGCTTTTATTATAGAGGTGACTAATTTCTTACCCAGGGCGTGATGGTCAAGTAATACTGCAATGGCAAGCTTGGGAAAGTTACTGTTCTCATTTTTGGCCTGCGGGAAATATTGATCGATTAGTTCCTCACAAATCACACCGCTCATATAAATCTGAGCTAATGAAGTAGACCCCGTTTCCCAATCTTCACCAATTGTTTGCAAAGAATCGCCAATTATTCTTTCCAGCACGGAATAATCATTATCCTCCGCATAACATTCTTGTAATATTTTTGCGGCTTTGATTCTGTTCATTGAAAGCAACGCATCAATGAAATTAGCGATCACCCTGGTGTAATCAAGCATATTACATCACCCCATTTGCATGATTCAGCCCTTCAAATAAACTCGCAGTAATCTATCTATTTATAGATTACGCTTGCATAAGTTTCTCTCCTAATCATTAGTCCTCCCTGGACTTTCTCTTTACTCATTACTATTAGCCCTTCGATTACGGGCATCCCAAGGCTTTTCAGCATGTTTGGGGATAATCCATACCTTACCATTGCCCAGTCGCTGCGCACCAACTACCCTTCCTGCAGCACAGAGTTTCTGTACCTGTCTTATGCTTACTTGCCACTTCTCAGCCGTTTCGCTGGCAGACATGTATTCCATTGAATAACCCCCATAAATCACACATATACTATTTCATGATAGTTCGCAAAGACGTCATTTGTCAATCTAATGAGGTAGTTTATTCTATTTATAGTTGCAGCTTTAAATACTGCTTTCATGATCAATTCTTGTTTTTCGAATAGGTTGTTTATTTTACATTTAGTTGCTTGACTTTGGTAAGTAATTGTCCCCAAAAGAGTAATTTAACAAATCCCATAAAAAATAGCGAGACCCTAAAAGTCCCGCTATTACTTACTTTATATGGTGGGCGCGGAGGGTTTCGAACCCACGACTTCCACCGTGTGAAGG
>CAYWFX010000060.1:3779-15647 GCA_964457945.1 uncultured Syntrophomonas sp. | reverse complement strand
TCCATAATTCATCTCCTCAATATTTTGTCATAAATAGTATAACAGATTGACACAGGCAGGTCAGTTTTCTGAGGATTATCCGCAATGAATCTGTTTTTTCGACAAAAACACAGGAACTAACATAAGTTTATTGTCTAAACTTATGTTAGTTCCTATTCAAAAGCAATAATTTGCCGAATTGCTAAGAATTAATCACCTCTGGCGGACTGGTGTTTCCAGTCCTAGCCTTACTATTCTCTCCACTAGTTCCTCGAAGCTTATACCGGCAGCTCGGGCCGCATCTGGCACCAAACTCATTTCAGTCAGGCCTGGTAAGGTGTTTATCTCAAGCACATAAGGATTTCCGTCTTTATCAATAATAAAATCTACTCTTGAATATCCTCTGCAACCTATAGCCTGATATACCCTTTCAGTTAACTTTGCTATCTTTTCTTGAATTTCTTCAGATACTCGAGCCGGTATTATATGATTACATTTACCGGGAGTGTATTTGGATTCATAATCATAAAACTCATTCGCAGAAGTTATTTCAATAAGGGGTAATACTTGGGTGAAATCATTTCCTATGACAGTGGAAGTTACCTCAGTTCCATCAATAAATTTCTCCACCAGTACCTCGGAGTCATATTCGAAAGCAGCTTCTATCGTAGTTAAAACATCGCTTTCCTGACGAACAATAAATGTCCCTATACTTGAGCCCTGAGTGGAAGCCTTAATTACCATCGGCAGACCAATGTTTTCAAGTAAGGATTTAAGTTCTTGCTCCCTAGAACTTAAATCCTTCTTTTTTAATATAGCAAACGCTGCAGTTGGAATCCCTTCATAGATCAATATCTTCTTGGTCAAGACCTTATTTATTCCTATTGCGCTGCTGGTAACCCCAGATCCGGTATAGGGAATCCCCATTATCTCCAGTAATCCCTGTACGGTTCCGTCTTCACCATCTTTTCCATGTAAGGCTATAAACACCAAATCGGGATTATAATCGGCAATAGCCTGAACTGAATTTCCTTTTAGATCAAGAGCGGCTGCATCATAACCAATATTCTTTAATGCATTTAATACTGCAGCACCACTCCTTAATGAAACCTCTCTCTCTTCAGAATATCCACCCATTAATACTAATATTTTATCTTTCAACACTATTTACACCACCTGACTATATATTGTTAACTCGGAAGTTTTATTTCATCAAGATTTACTATTTAAAGGATACAATTAATTTTCTTCCTATTCAACCTGCATAATTATATTGAACCGCTCCTGTATTTATGATAAAATGTGTCTTGCTGAGTTAAATAAGTGTAGGGGAGTAGCTCAATTGGCAGAGCATCGGTCTCCAAAACCGAGGGTCGCAGGTTCGACCCCTGTCTCCCCTGCCATTTTCAACAATCAAAACAGGGCTTTATGGGCTCTGTTATTCTTTTGCGTATCGATAATCGGGTATAGCTTCACATCTCAGCAGTTATAATAATAAAATATATACTGCAAACCTAAGCGTCTTTATTTAGACAGAATATACAAGGTGATATTTTGAAAATTAGATTTGGTTATGTAGCAATGTCAATGATTTTAGAAGATTGTTCTCCATCCAAAACCATTACTGTAGCGAATCTAAGTAAGATTGAAGCTGAGGAGGAAAGAATTCATAAACTAACTTCTTTGGCTAATACCAACCTGGATAACACTCAACGACTCTTATATCATAATCAAGCTCATGATATCAAAGTATTTCGTATAACTTCAAAATTAATTCCTCTGGCAACCCATCCAATAACCCAGAATTGGGATTGGTTAAACGCAGTTGGTGATAAATTGGAGCTTATGGGTCTTTACGCTAAAGAAAATGACTTGCGGATAAGTGCTCATCCAGACCATTATACTTTGCTTAATTCTCCTAAAGAAGATGTTTTTGAAAAAACCATTGAGGATTTAGAATATCACAGTAAAATATTTGATCGCATGGGATTAGATTCGTCTGCAAAACTTGTTATGCATGTTGGTGGATGTTATGGTAATAAAACTAACTCCATACAGAGATTTATAAATAACTACAAAAATCTTCCTACTCACTTGAGAAGAAGAATAATACTTGAGAATGATGATAAGATTTATACAGCCCGAGATGTCCTAAACATTTGTGAACAGTTAGATATTCCTATGGTATTAGATATACATCATCATTGGTGTAATAACAATAATGATGATATTAAAGCTTATTGGCCAGCAATATTCGATACCTGGACACATGAAATCCTGGCACCTAAAATTCACGTTTCAAGTCCCAAGGATGATAAAAAGTTTAGAAGTCATGCTCATAATATTGACCCAGTATTATTCCTGGATTTTTTACAAATGGCCAAAAAATTAAATAAAGACTTCGATGTTATGATTGAGGCAAAAAATAAGGATCTAGCTCTATTCAACCTAATGAAAAATATTAGAAATATTCCCAAGTTTCATTTTACAAATCAAGCATCCATGGAGTTTTAAGATTATCACCAATTTGCCACTCTTGTCCTTATCGGCTCAAAGATCTCACTCTTAGACTTATTGCTTATATGGTTGGATTTTTGGTTTTCTCCTATACGCATTTTTTCAACAGACATAGACTTCATGCGCGGTATCTTCGTACCTCCCTGCCGTTTGCATTCTGGGCCCCAGCGTACCAAACAATAACCCAAATCAGCACAAGAAAGGCATGTTTCCATCCGCAATTCCATTTGAGTCATGATCAGACCTCCCTTTTATTATAAATAGTACCTAGTAGCTTGTTTCTATTCGATGCAATTTACGTGCCAACTTTTATTAATCTTTATAAAACTCGATTATACCGAGATTCACGTGCATTTATATAATTTTTTTACCTACTAAACCATAATTATGCCCAACAAAAAAGTGTCCGTTTTCGAAACACTGTACAAAAAAGGACACAATATTTACTGATATATTATTGATAAGTAATTATTAATCTGGGATGTTATTATCCCTACTTAATAATTTCCGTATATATAGTTCTACCTGGAGAAGCCAGTGATACCTTCTCAATCGCTAGTATATCCAAAATCCTAAAGTTAATATCCTCTTTCACCGCTAAGTGTTCTGCCCAATTGGTGGTGTTGGTAAAAAAATAGAGCAGGATTTCCAGGCTATTTACATTAATGCTCTCCAGGTAAACCAGAATGGTTTCTGGGTGAATATCAGGATGGTCATGTAACATATTGCGAAGTTCCTGCACACATTTCTCTATTTTTTCCCTGGGCCCAGCATAATCAATCGCTAATGAAAACCTTACCTCGCGTTTGCCCATGCGTGAGCAGTTAGTTATGGCTTGATTGGCCAGAGTAGAATTAGGGACAGTAACCAGAGCCTGATCAAAGGTTCTAAAGCGGGTGCTGCGGAAGGATATTCCTTCAACTGTTCCTTCTACCCCTGATGTCTGCACCCAATCACCAATCGAAAAGGGTTTTTCCATTATAATTACGATTCCCCCAAAAATGTTGGCTAGTGCATCTTTGGCGGCCAGTGCAAAGGCCAATCCTCCCAGACCCAGACCGGCAATAAATCCACTCACATTGTAATTCCATTCCTGGGCAATCAGTACAATGGCCAGAGCCCAGATTACAAATCTGATTATTTTGGAGAAAAAAGGGATTAAGATGCTGTCCAATTTAAGCTTTTCTTTAAACTCATCAGACAAAACCGAATCGATCCCCGATAGAGCATAAGCTCCCCAGGCTATAATGATTATCAGAATTGATCGGAAACAATGAGACAGAAACATGTCCTGGGAGTAGGATAGAGGTAAATATCTTAAGCCTAGGTAAATTCCCAGGATGAATATTAAAGCTCGAATAGGCCTGGCAAAAGCTAATAATATCTTTTCATCTATATCTGTCCCATTTTTAGAACTAAGCTTTATTATTAATGGAAGGATATACCGTATAGATAGAATACTAAGTAAGCAGAAAATAATAAATATGGCCATCGGCATGGCTGCCCTCTGAAATACCGGGTTATCAATCATCGTCACGGAATTCATTGCCTGAAATATTCTATTAGCCATCCTTTGCCTCCTTGATTATAGGGACTATTATAAAAACATAATGGTTTGCAGATATAATTGTGTATTAATTTACTGCCGCCTGTCAATACTGCTCATAAATGGACGTAGGAGGTATCAGGTATTGAAGCTGGTAGAAATTCTTTTTGGAAAGTTATTGCTATGCGTTATCTTGATCGAATTCTCTTTCTGTGGCTTTTTGTTAACCCAAAACAATGCATATATCATAGCCCTGCTTTTCTGTACGACAGCCATGATATATGTCAGTTATAGTTTATACCTAATTGAGCCAAGCCGCAAAACTAAGGTCCAGAAGGAATATAGCTTTTATTACATAATGGATCATCCACCAACAGATGATATATTTGGCCTAAAGATGAGAAATCGGATGTAAAAAAGGGGGAAGTCCCGATAAGAACTTCCCCCTTTTATTATCTCTCTATCCCTTTTTCTACTTCTCTTTTTCTTCCTTTTCCTTTTTGGCTTTGGCTATTATCTTATCCGCATCCAGCGCGGGAACCTCTTCATAATGATCCATTTCCATCCGGAACTTGCCTCGACCCTGGGTAATGGATTTTAGATCGATTGTATATCGGCTCATTTCTGCTAAGGGTACCTGGGCTTTTACCACTTGTCTCTTGCCGGCTGGTTCCATGCCCATAACCCTGCCTCGCTTAGTATTTAAATCACCGATTATATCTCCCATGTAGGTTTCCGGTATTTCCACCTCAACATTTACTATGGGCTCTAGTAGAATTGGTTTGGCAGTTTCCATTCCCTTTTTAAAAGCTAATTTGGCAGCCATTTTAAAGGCCATTTCCGAAGAATCTACGGAATGGTAGGAACCATCGTATAGAGTTGCTTTAATGCTCGTAACCGGGTATCCCGCTAAAACTCCTTCATCTAAAGCTTCTAAGAGTCCTTTTTCTACTGCCGGGAAGTAGTTGCGCGGAACCGAACCCCCGAATACGTTGTCTTCAAATGCAAATTTTTCTTCCGTATTTGGTTCAAATTTGATCCAGACGTGTCCAAACTGACCATGCCCACCGCTTTGTTTTTTATGTTTACCTTCAACCTGTACTGTGGCCCTGATGGTTTCCCGATAAGGAATTCTCATTTCCTTAGCCAGAACATCCACTCCAAACTTACGGGCTAGCTTGTCCGTAATGATATCCATGTGAGTGTCACCCATCGTTCTCATAATGGTCTGGTGGGTTTCACTGTTTTTTTCAATAGTGATAGTTGGATCTTCTTCCATTAACCTCTGTAAGGCTCCGCTAAGTTTATCCTCATCCCCTTTGCTCTTGGGCTCAATAGCCATACTTAGGGTTGGCCGAGGAAACTCAATGGGCTCTATCACAACCGAATTGGCTTTTGTGGTCAGGGAATCGGAAGTGCTAGTGACGGCTAGTTTGGCTACTGCCGCAATATCTCCAGCATATAATTCAGGAACCGAGGCCTGCTCCTTACCAGTCATAACTAGCAATTGCGATATCTTCTCATCTTTTTCTTTACTTGAATTATAGATCACGCTATCAGCCTTCATTTTGCCGGTGAAAATACGAAACATGGTTAAACGCCCTATATACGGATCAGCAATGGTCTTAAATACTTGAGCACTAAATGGTTCTATTTCAATATTTTTTCCTTTTACCATAAGATTACGTTCAGGGGTAGGAGAACATTCAACCATAAAATCCATTAGAGGTTGAACGCCCATATTTTTGAGTGTAGAGCCACAGAAGACAAAAACCGTCGAACCAGAAGCTGCCGCTTCTTTTATACCCGCTATTAATTCATCATCACTTAGTTCTTCTCCATCCAAATATTTGCTGAGCAGTTCATCATTAGCTTCTGCTGCCGCTTCAACTAATTCCATCTTATACATTTCTACATCATCCAACATATCGGCAGGAACCTCTTCTATGGTCATTTTTCCGGTCCCAGGTTCAAATATGTAAGCTTTCATCTTGACTAGATCAACTACCCCTTTGAAACTATCTTCCGCTCCTATTGGCAGCTGCAGGGGAACCACATTATCTGAAAAAGTGGACTTGATTTGTGACAGAACCTTATAAAAATCAGCATTTTCGCGATCCATCTTATTAATGAAAGCGATTTTAGGTATATCAGGATTTTCCTCCCAAACAATTTGGGTTTGCACTTCAACCCCGGCCGTAGCAGAGAACATTAATAGCATACTATCTACTACCCGCAATGCACCGCACACTTCAAAATAAAAATCCGCATAACCAGGTGTATCCAATATATTAATTTTGCAATCCCGGTATTCGCAGGGAACTACCGCCGTGCTAATTGTAATTTTCTTTTTAATTTCTTCCGGTAAGAAATCGGCTACTGTGTTCCCGTCATCCACTTTCCCCAGCCTCTTGAGTGCTCCGGTATTATAAATCATGACCTCTGCCAATGATGTTTTTCCTGTACCCCCATGCCCCACGAGGGCAATATTACGTATTCCATTGGTAGGGTAAACCTTCATCCGATAACCTCCTCAATATTTTTAATTGCTTTAAAAATGGTACTATATTTTAGCTTAAGTAGCAAAATAAATCTTAATTATTCGCCATTTTTCTTCGATCCATACAACTTCCAGAATAAAACTCCTGCCACTATCAAGAATAAAAACAACTGGTAGTAGAAAATACCCTTATACATATCAACCAGCAAGGTATAGGCAATCCCTAAAGATACTGGGAATATTAAGGATCTGCTTATAGGTTTAGGAGGATAATCTGAATTTTTCCGTCTATTCTGAATATATGACCAGTTGAAAAGCAACAGGAAAACTAATATGTTGATTGCCAGGCTAATCAGGGTCATATTTCATCGCTCCGTATTAGAGAATCCAAGTAAGTGCTGCTTAGTTTCTGGTATTTCTCCATCAAATTATAATCAGTTAAATCCAGGTGAATGGGAGTAATACTAATATAACCCTGTTCCACAGCATACACATCACTATCTTCGTGCTGTTCTTCCTTAAGGACTCCTCCCCCTAACCAGTAATAGGTATTACCTCGAGGGTCACGCCGCTCTTCAAAAAGATTATCATAATTTCTGGCACCCAGCTTGCTTATTCTTATCCCTTTCACTTCCTCAGCGGGTAACACTGGAATATTAATGTTCAACAAAGTATTCCTGTCTATGCCCTGTTCCATAACTGCCGATACCACCCGTCGTGTGAACCGGGCCGAAAAAGTAAAATCCACATCACTCCGGTACGAATTAAGTGAAACAGATATAGAAGGTGAACCCATAATGACACCTTCAGCAGCGGCGGAAACGGTGCCCGAATATAGCACATCAGTTCCTAAGTTTGAACCATGATTGATACCAGAAACAACCAGATCTATTTTTTCGTTAATTAAACGGCTTATCGCCAGTTTCACACAGTCCACCGGGGTTCCTCCGACTATCCATCCCCGCTTAATTCCTGGTATTTTGGCTTCGACAACTTTGATGGGGTCAAAAACGGTTATGGAATGACCGGTTCCACTCCTTTCATGATCCGGGGCAGCCAAATAAATCTCAGCTATTGTGTTCAATTCATTAATCAAGGCTTGTATTCCCTTAGCATTAACACCATCATCATTAGTCAAGAGAATCCTCATTAAAAGGAGACCTCCCGATCTAATAATTTGATATGATTAATCGGCCAGTAGGTAGCAAAGGCTTTCCCCATGAGACGATCACGAGTCAACCATACGTTCCATTCATGGCTGTCATAACTGTTATTCCTATTGTCACCTAAAACTAAAAGGCTGTCATTAGGCACTACTACAGGCCCATACTGATACTTTAAGGGCTCGGCAAGATAGGGCTCAGTAAGAGCTTTCCCATTTATATACACCTTACCGCTTTTCATTTCCACGGTTTCTCCTGGAAGCCCAATTACTCTTTTCAGAAAAGGAGTCGAGGAATGAAGCTCATCTGGAGGTTGAAACATAACCACATCACCGCGCTCTGGCTCTTTGAAACGGTAAATAAAACGGTTTAACATGACTCTGTCCTGCAACTGGACAGTAGGCAACATAGAACCGGTAGGAATAATTCTGCCTTCAATTACGAAGGCTCTTAAAACCATAGCTAGTACAAATGCAATTACAATTACACTGATAGTTTCTTTCAGAAAATCTTTCATCTCTCTGCTCATAAGGCACCCCACTATATAATTTTATCGGAACTCATAGATATTTATGTTCATAAGATCATTTTCCTTGTCTTTGCTGATACCAAACATGACCTTCTTGGACTTGAGATTTTTATTGAGAAAATCAACTACTCTCACCAATTCATCATTGGCCTGGAAGCTTTTGCAGGAGATCAGTTCCAGTTTCCCCTCATTCTCTTCTGCCAATGCCGCTCCCCCTTTCCATATCTCCATCAGTATATTTTAGTTTAAGCACCTAATATTTTCAAGGCAAGCTGGCTAAATTAGACCCATCATCTTATGTATTTGTGGAATTATCCTAACATCCGAGATTTTTTCCTGGCATATTTTCTGAAAATCCAATAGCTTTTCTATACTCGGAGAAACAGCAGCTCTTATTGGAGTAACGGGTTGTAATATGAGAGTAATATTGGGGTTAACATTAGTTATTATTCCCAGCGCTGCCTCGATTTCTACCCTCTCGGCTCTCGCATCAATGACAATTTTAATATAAACTGGCTTATTACCAGCCGCATTCAAAAACTGAGCGTGCTTCGCCCCGCAGTTTACACCAGTAGCCGAAGCAAGTTTGTAATCCATACTTATCAGATCAATATAAGGCAAACATTCACCCAGTTGTTCATAGAGGGTGCCATTGGTTTCCAACAGCAGCTTATAACCCTTAGACTTTAAACTCGCCCCCATCTCCTTGATAAAATCAGCCCACACAAGCGGTTCCCCACCAGTCAGACTGATCCATTGTGAGGTGTAGTTTTTAAGCTGCTCCAGAACCTGTTCTACTGAAAAGGGATTAGGTACCTGTTCCCACAAGTCGCCTCGTCCCGTTACCTTAGCTACCCGGCAATATGGCAAGGGTTCTAAACTAGCTGGAGTATCACAATAAGCACAGCGAAGGTTGCAGCCTGTAAAACGCAGAAATATCTGGCGGCTGCCCACCAGCAAGCCTTCCCCCTGGATACTTTCCATAATCTCTGCGAGATTAGCCTTCAACTGTAATTCCCCTGACCTTACACCGGGCCTCATATATGCGCTCCAGTTCTCTTTTATAACTAAGCATTACATTATTGGCAAAGGCCGAAATATCATGGATTCCTAATTCCTTAAGCCCTGCGGTTTTTACCGGAGTACCCTCTGTTTCAATGTTCAGTCCAATATGTATTAATGTTGAAAGAACCGAACTCGTAGCAATGGAAACCGACAGCTTACCCCGATTTATATACAGGTCATCCCCTATCCTCTGTACCATAATTTCATACTGTTCCAATTCTTCCTTAACCGCTACAATAAGCATGCGTTGCCTATAAATCGCCAACTCCAAATTGGTGTCAAAATGTTCAACGATAAAATTTAACATTAGGGGTGAATAGATAAATTCTTTTTCCTTAACATCGGTTAAATCCACCATTTTATCTAGAGCTACGTCCACTTCGCCAATAAACGCAACTACAGCATCACCCAAGATGTTAAAATTACGGTATATCCAATGCGGCTGCAATTGGGTACCATCGTACTTAATCTGATCTTCCAGCACTAAAGTTTTGATCATAATCAATCCCCACTTTCTTATATGCTTTCTGGTTTCTGACGCACGAGGGACATTCCCCGCAGGGTTTATCACCTGAGCGATAACAACTCCATATCAGCCCAAAATCAACCCCCAGGTTTTTGGCTGAAGCTACTATCTCTATCTTGTCCATGTTCTGCACAAAAGACCGGAGCTCAACTTTATTAAGAGTTGAATAATACAAACTATGACTTATAGCCTGCACAAACTCTAAGGTATTATCTGGAAAATCGGCACCTTCTTCCCGATTGAATCCACATATTACCCAATCTGCCTTAAGATTTTCCGCATAACAGGCAGCCAGGTTAATAATAAGGCCATTTCGGTTGGGAACCCAGGGTGAGCTATCCTCCATACCACTAGCCTCAATAATACCGGATTTCATGTCCAGCATAAATGGAAGCTGGATTACTTGATGTTTAATACCATAAAGCGAACAAAAGGATTGTGCGGATTTTATTTCATTAATCCGGGCCTTCTGACCATAATCTATAGTCAAGGCCAAAACAATATCCGCTTTCTGCCTTGCCAGCAGCATGGATACCACGGAATCCAATCCCCCTGAAAGTAATGCTATCGCTTTCATTTTCAATCCTCCCAGTAGGTCGCACAACTGCTGGCAGATTCCCACACCTTAACCTTACTCAGTTTACATCCGGTGCAAACAGCTTTAAAATCCTGATAGATCTCACGGGCAATATTTTCTGCGGTTGGATTCAACGTATCAAAAGGACTAATTTCATTGAGATAGCCGTGGTCATATCGATCCAAAATGATCAGCAGAGCCGTTTTTAAATCCTTGAAGTCCATTACCATACTGCTTTCATTTAGATGATCGCTAGTCACGCTTATCTCAACCTTCCAGGTATGTCCATGCACATTACTGCATTGCCCCTGGTAATCATTCAGCTTATGAGCAGCGGCAAAATCCTGGGCGACTGATATCTCATACATAATAATCCTCCCTGTTTGACTAATACCCAACCTTAACATACACCCATGCACTATAAATACTACCACTATTTCCGGGACTATCAAAAAATATTTTTTAGTAATATAATTCAATATAGATTTTTACCTAATAATTGCTAAATATTTAGCGGTATTTTTTCAATTGTCGAGAAATTTTTTCTATGAGGTGATTATAGTGGCTGAACTTAGCACATATTTCGAACGAAAATACACATGTCCAATATGCCAAATGATATTTACATCTCTTGCGGTAAGAAGCTCCAAGGTTTACATCGGGGAGCGCGAATCCGATTTTCATACTATTTATAAAGGGGCAAATCCAACCCACTATTCAATCATTGTATGCCCGGCATGCACTTATGCCGCTTCCAATACCCTTTTCGCAACGCCCTTGCCCATGAATCTGGTTAAGGGATTATCTGCGGCTCTTGCCCAAATGCCGTTGGAAAAACCGGTTGATTTTAGCAAGGAGAGGGATTTAGATACTGTCCTGCTCAGTTTTAAGCTGGCTATCAGGACCGCACAACTCAAAAAAGTGGCACCTGGAGAACTTGCCGGGCTATTGCTAGCTGCCGCTTGGATAACTCGAGAAGCAGGAAATAGCGAATCGGAAAGCTATTATCTGGAAGAAGCTTTAAAGCACTATCTGCTGGCATTTCAGAAATCCAGTAGTCATGTTGGTAACCTCAATGATGTCCAGGCTGCCTATCTGATCGGTGAACTTTATCTGCGTCAGGATAATTATTCTGAAGCCGTGAATTGGTTTAATATAGCCATATTCCACCCCAATATCAAAATGTATCCAGCTGTTGAAAAATTGGCTCGGGAACAATGGTCTTTGGCTCGTGAAAAGGCTAAGAATACTCCTGAAACTACCTTGCCTAAACATAATACGTCAGAATCAGATAAGGATAACAACCCTAAAATGCAAGAAGAAGCTCCGGCTATTGCAGAAGCAGTCTCAAAAGTCGCTTCTGCTCCCCAACGCAGAAATACTATGCAGATGATGGTGAGTCTATATCCAGATCAGATAGAATGGTTAAACCAAATAGTCAACCGTGGCTATGAGTCAAGTAAAAA
>CAYWFX010000060.1:0-3679 GCA_964457945.1 uncultured Syntrophomonas sp. | reverse complement strand
AAGAATCATTTGGCAATACTCTATTTAGCTAATTCTTCCGCCAAAGCCCTGCTTTTCTCTGAAAGGGTCATGGCTATATCTGCCGCATCTTTGTTTTTACCCAATATTAATGTAGATGCCAACTCAGCAAATATTCGCCTTAATTCCATAAATAATTTTGTACCCATATTCTCATACCCCCCAATACAATAATCGTATAAGAAGAATTGATGTAAATGTCTAGTTCCCAATTATCCAACTAATATCGATTATATATCACATATTAACAACTTTATACTATTATAATTTGATCAGTTAGTAACGGTCAATCAAATTTAATGCCAAGGCTGGTATTTTGTTCCTTCAATTTATAATTAGGGCCAGGGGGCAATGATCTGATCCTTCCCATTCACAATCCAGGAATTAATTTTCATGACCTTATGGTAGTTTAAGAACGATCTGCTCAACTATAGATTTCATATCTTCAGAAACATAATCTTCTATTTTCCCCTTATCAATCAGAGTATTTAACGAGATATCCCAGGGCAAACCACCTAGAAAATCTATTTCGGTGTCCTTGGCTACCTGAGCTCCTTGGCTATGCCCAAATATCTCTAATTTTTCATCACAATGCGGACATACTGCGTAACTCATATTCTCCACCAAACCCAGAATGGGTATATTCATCTTCTGCGCCATTTTTATAGTCTTCTTAACTACCATAAAGGCTAGATCCTGGGGGGAAGATACAATTACAATGCCATTTACAGGTAAGGTTTGCATTACGGTCAGAGGCACATCCCCGGTTCCCGGTGGTAAATCAACAATCATATAGTCCAGATTACCCCAGTCTACCTCTTCCCAAAACTGCTTGACCGCTCCTGCCAGCATGGGACCCCTCCAGATAACTGGATCATCTTCATTGGGTAAAAAGAAATTAATGGACATTATCTTTATCCCTAATCTGGCTTCAGGTGGAATAAGCCCATAATCAGTAGCTTTAATGCCGACATTACTGGGTATTCCAAAGGCTCGGGGCTGACTTGGTCCGGTTATATCTGCATCCAGTACCCCCACGCGCTTGCCTGCCCTAGCTAAACTGGCAGCAATGAGTCCGGTGACCGATGATTTTCCTACTCCACCTTTACCGCTCATTACTACAATTACATTGCGAACATTATTGAGTGAACCGACGAGTGTTTTCTCAATCTCCACTCCGCATGCACCTGGATCAACGCTACAGTTTCCATTGGAGCCACAGGTATTACATTTATCAGACATATCTATTCTCCTTTCAAATCTACATCTATTAATTAGCAAAAATGCTACCTTAAAGCGCATCTTAGACTATTCTAAAGATATGAATAAAATAATGCAATTAATTATTCTTAGGATTTCCGTTCGCCGGCATGATTATTAATAATTGCCGTTAGTCTTTCTTCAAACAGGTTGTTATCTGCAGCATTTCTCTTGTGGGGGCCATGTATACGCCCACCTGCTTTTCTAACCTTGTTATTTATATATCTTTGCATGAGCAAGCCATCAATATTGTTTTCGGTAAATTGTTTACCCAGAGGATGTAGAGCCAAGCCCCCTTTGGCCAGTGCTATTGAAGCCAGACCATAATCCTGCGTTATCACTATATCTCCAGTCCGGGTTAGGTTTATAATGGCCATATCCGCTGCCTGCGAAAGGCCATCGACCACCACCACCTCGCCATAATCACTTTCAATTAAATGGTTGATATTGGATACCAAAATCAATTTCAACTTATATTCCTTAGCGATTTTTTCAATGATATCTTTTACCGGACATGCGTCAGCATCAACTAGTATTTTCATGATTTTTCTCCCTATGCCCTTATTTTTCCGTTACATTTTGCTCTTATTAACCTATTTTACCTTAAGTTGGGGTATAATTCATGATATTATTATGTAGTTATCAGTGTAAGATTCTCCCCAGTTTTACGTATATATGAATGGAAGCGAACGGAGGAAGACATACTTTGCTTACCGACGAGATTCTAACCGCTCAAACTCTGCGTGGTGAAGTTTCGGCTTTTGAAGAACTGGTTGATCGTTATAAAAAATCTGTATTTGCTATTATATATCGCATGACCGGCCAGTATCAAGAAGCAGAAGATATTGCCCAGGAGGTTTTTGTGACCGTATATCAAAAGCTTTATCAGTTTGACAGCAGTAAAAAGTTTGCCCCCTGGATACATAGAATCGCTATAAATACCTGCATCAGTTCCCTGCGTAAAAATAATAAGGTGATTCTATTAAACTTTGACGAGACATTTACCAATCAAAGCGAATCAGAACCTGTCTATAAATATGGCGACCCAGAATCAACCCTGGAAAGAAATGAATTGCGAGCAGATATTCGAGCAGCTCTCTTGGAACTCCCAGAAAGCTACCAATCAGTCCTTATCCTGCGTTATCAATTAGACTTAACGAACCATGAAATTGCTGAAACGCTAGGAGTTAGCAAGGAAAATGTTGAAGTCAAAGTTCACCGGGCTCGTAAGGCCTTACGGAAAATAATGATTAGAAGATGGGAAGAAAGGGGGAGAATCGATGAACTGCCAGGATATTAATCAAAACTTGTATGATTACTGTGACGGTTTACTATCCCCTGATTTACAGTCGACCATAACCGAGCATTTAAATGAATGTGAGTCCTGCCGAAAAAATTACCAGTTAACTCTGATAGAAAATGAAGCCTTAAGCGATGCAGGAGATATTCCCCTACTGTCTGAAGCTTTTACGGCACGGGTTATGAGTTCACTAGCTACGGTTGATGGTTTTAGCTCTAAGCCTCAGCCCTTGGTTATGAGTAAAAATTCATCCCCTAATTTCAAACGGATTTCTTGGTATAGCAGCTTAGCTATTATAGCGGCTGTGATTGCATTATGCCTTTATATACCTAACCTCAAGGATACGGGTAATAAAGTCAATATTGCCGACAATTCCTTTCAGCAACAACCAGTTGAAATTCAATCTAAGTTAGGTAATGGTAACGTCAATGAAACTCAGGCCAAAAAGGAAGACCCCATTAAGCTAAGCCAAGTTAACCCCACGCTGAATGCAGCAGGTTCAGTTGCTCAAAGCAAATTACCCCCCAGCACCCTGGAAAGTGAATCAACATCGGTTCCAGTCAATAAAGCTAAGACCATAGCTCCTTCAGTTTTATCTGAGCCTGTTTCTCCCGAGGCAATGAAACGATCAACTAATCTTGAAGTAGGTAGATCAAGCCGGATCGAAAATCAACTTAGCGATGCCCCTATTCTATCTTTTATCCCACAGAATGTACCCACTCGTTTTAAGCTCACCAAATCAGATAATACCGCAAATAATGAAGCTATCTATAATTATGTGAGCCAGGATGGAAAGGAAAATTTTCAGTTGAAGGTCGCTCCCTACCACGAGAAAATGATGGCAATTATGACTACCAGTAATATTGCTACCCAAGACGGTCCCCCCTCACTGACCAGAGATATTAAGGTGGGAGATCAGATAATTACATTAACTATCTCCGGTAATATCCCGACCGAGGAGTTAACCCAGTTGGCCAATACTATTCAAATTAAAAAAGAAATAGTCAATCCTGCTAATTGATTTTAAAATAAAAGGGACCGCTACCTTTTGATATGCTCCCCTTTGAGTAGACACCTGAAATAACAAAAATTCAGGACTAC
>CAYWFX010000059.1:0-16418 GCA_964457945.1 uncultured Syntrophomonas sp. | reverse complement strand
CCGTGGCTGTAAGTGGAAATGTTGGCGTTAGTGGTACTGTTGGGGTCAGTGGTTCCGTTGAGATCAGCGGAAACGTGGGTGTCAGTGGCACTGTTGCCGTCAGCGGAAACGTCGGCGTTAGTGGTACCGTAGCTGTAAGTGGAAATGTTGGCGTTAGTGGTACTGTTGCCATAAGCGGAACTGTTGGCGTTTTTCTTAGCGGTCGAAACACCCTGGATTCTGGTCCAGTAGCTGCTCCCTGGTCTGGTAGTTCCTCGGGAACCGCTGACGGGGTCTGGGATGTTCTGGGTTATAATAGCTGGACTCTGGCTGTAAAATTCAGCGGCACTAGCGGAGAAGCTGTGTCAGCAAAATTACAAATGAGTGTAATCGGCAGTGGTGAGTCTACCTGGATAGATCAAGATGTATATAAAAATTTCAGTGGAACCAGCTGGAATTTCTATACTACAAATTACCATGTCAGGTATGCACGCATGTGGGGTCAAAATACCTCTACAACCGATAGTGGAGCCCTGTTGGTATACTTCCAGGGTGAATACTAGTCGGTAAAATGACAAACATTCATTTCATAACAAAAGGGGCTGTCCAAAAGACGGCCTCTTTGTTATGAAAACCAATCCTTACCATCAAACACGACTATTCCTCTGCATTAGCAGCTCCGCAATCTCCATTATTGCTCCCTGTCCTCCTTTTATCGTCAGCACGTAATCAACCCCACTCTGGAGGGTTAGGGATGCATCTTCAACTGCAAAGCTAAAACCTATTTGCTTAAATGATTCCCAATCACTCATATCATTAAAGAGCCCAGCAATTTCTGGGCATTCTAGATCATATTGTTCAAGGACCGTTGATACTATTTCATTTTTATTTTGTCCAGTGGAATTAATAGTATTTATTCCTAGTTTTCGAGCAACATTTTCTATTAAGGGGTTACCTTCCGGGTTTATTAGAAGGGTCTCAATACCTTTTTCCTGTAGACGGATAATAGCGGCACGATCCTTGAAGTTAAATCTTCTCAATTCATCTCCAGATGATGAGTAGTAAATAGCACCATCGGTGAGAATTCCATCACAATCTATTAGCAGGATCTTTATTTGATCGGATTTTTTTTGCAATATATATTTCGTATACAAGTTGTGTATGGATTGATTCATTTCCTTAAACAAGGTATTAATTGAGAGAATATCTAGTTCACATTTAGACAGATATGAACGAAACTCTTTCTCCATCATTTGAGCTTTAATAATGGGGTCTTTTTCCGCTGAAATCGCAGGAACTGCGAGCATCAATAACTCCAGCTCAACCCTATTCATGGGTGTAATAAAGGTAGTAAAAAACTGGTTGTTTCTTAATTTATCCATACTAATATTAAACTGGTCATAGCTCTGGCCAATTCTTATCGGGTCCCCACAATCCCGTAGAACGTTGATATTTTCCAGATCCACCTTGCACTTTCCAAATAATTGATTAACATTTTCGTAGGCGTGATTCATAATATGGCCTTGTTTAATTAAATACTCCAAGTCATAACTACAGTCTCCAGATTCCAACCAGCTATCATCAACAACCCTGTCCTGCAACTGGCTTTTCATAACTTCTTCCAGACTTTGAAATCTGGTTCCCTCAATATGGGCACCATATTGAGTAGTATTGATTACATCCCGATCTTTATAATGACTGAGGTAACTCTCAAATTGCTGTCTCATGCGAACGAAAGTATGACTGCTGGCAACGTCATTTCCATGTACATCTTTGACCAAAATTGCATTTGTCAGCGCTTGCTCAAGTGCTTCTATCGGATGAAAGGTCGACCCTGCTGCATACTGCTTCCTTTCTAGATAAGCCAGATTCTGTCCCACTAGTACGATAGGATTAAAACCCAGCTTAGCTAAGAGCTGCAAGGTGATTACCGCAATAGTTGTCGCATCATTTATTAATTCGACTCTATCTTGATGCTCAGGTTTAAGATAAAATGCAGCCAAGCTGTCCTGGCTGATTAGCATATGCATTTTAGGGCCAGGGTACTTTTCTAAAGTTTCGTATCCAACTGTACTGCCGAAGATAAGCGGGATGTCTTTAATCCCCTTTTCCAGAACCTCTTTACAAACTATTTCATTGTCCTCGGTAGGGTCATAGGTACAGGCAGCATGGGGATAAGCTTCATGTTGAATAAGGGTATTAATAGCGGTTCCAACTGAGAATACATATGCCAGACCCTCCTGTTTGATAATTTTCAAATTTTCAATTTCTGCTTCCAGGGATGGTCCAGAGGCAACCAAAATGGCTGGCTTATTTTTGAAGCAGTCATTTTTTCCAAGCAAGATATTCGGACTGTTTATAACATGAATAAAGTTTTTTATGCTGTTTATTGTCCATCGTTTTTGGAATGCAGAAACAGTAACCAACGAATTGCGTCGCTCATTTATTTGGTTTTCAAACGCAGTAAAGAAGGCCTTATGTTTTTCAGGGAATATGCCGTGGTAAGCCGGAAGATCGATGACCAGTGCCGAGCTGCGTATCCTTTTTACATAGCTGCTGCAAAAATCATTTGGATCTTCAGACCGATTTTCTATATAGATATCTTTTACTAAATGTAGAGGTATCTGCTTTAAGTCTGCATGGCACAAAAATTGATAAAATACCTCCGGTACCGGTTCGTAAATCGAGAAAGGGATATCCGGGTATTGCTCTACAAAGGCATTAATATGGTAGCCCATCCCGATTCCGTAAAAAAGAATGTCCGAATGCTCCTGTATATTCTGGAATTGTTGTATCAGTCTGCTTGCTTCCTGAAGAGGCTCCTTATTATCATGCATAAACTGTTTCCCAACCTTGAGGGTTATAGTGCCTTCTTTACTGGAAACTGTTCGGATCAGCCCTTTATCCAGGGTTTTCTCAATTTCTAATATTTTTTGCTCAACTTTAGGAAAAAATGTCTTTAACATCTTCATATTATCTATGAATGCCATAATAATCTCCTTTGCCTCATTTATATTGTCTTGAATAAGTGGCCAAAATTTGTTTTAAGTACCCAATAGATTAGTTTTTATGAGTTCACAAAAACTAAAATCCATCTCAGTATCAATATCCAGTGATCTTTCTGCAGGCATGATAAAAGCCAGGGTTTCTTCACTAATAAAGTTCTTCTGCTTTAGTAAATAGTTGGTTTGGGCTATGTAGATGGCACCATTTTCAGCATATACCGGAGGCAGGTCTTGCCTGCGTTCAAAAGAATGGCCTGCCTGCATCAACGGGAGCAGCCTCTGGCTCTCGTTCAA
Source organism: uncultured Syntrophomonas sp. (assembly GCA_964457945.1). Classification (GTDB taxonomy): domain Bacteria; phylum Bacillota; class Syntrophomonadia; order Syntrophomonadales; family Syntrophomonadaceae; genus PHAA01. The sequence continues at coordinate 13,140 of CAYWFX010000059.1, read as the reverse complement.
GGTATGCATCCAATAAGGGTTCTTCTCTACTGCACACACCGAAACGCAAGCAGGCGCATCTTCCTGGATACAGTGACGAATACAGGCGTCAATATCTTTTAGGGTACGAAGTGGAGAAGTGGGTTGTAGTAATACTATATAATCATATTTTTCTCCGATGGTATTTATAGCGTGAATTACCGGCTCAATGCCTGGAGTATCATCCTGGGCCAATTCAAGCGGCCTTACGAATGGCACTTCACATCCCCATTCTCTGGCCACTTGGATAATCTCTGCATCTTCCGAGGAAAGAATCAAACGGTCTATATATTCAGACTGTTGAGCTTCCTCTATGGTCCAGGCGATTAGGGGCTTGCCAACCAGTATTTTGAGATTTTTGCGGGGAATTGTTTTCGAACCGCCCCGCGCAGGAATTATTCCCAATACCTTCTGATCATTAATCATCCGAACACCTCAGAAAATTCATTATTAGCTCTTTCGAGATCATCAAATCGACCAATATCTATCCAGTATTCCCGGACTGGAAAAACAGCTATTTCCTTTCCCTTCTGCAAAAGAGTTTTCAAGAGGTCAGGAATATCGAAATATGAACCAACCGGAATATAATTGAGAACCTCCGGATTTAATACATATAGTCCTGCATTAATGAAAAAGCATTGCTGCGGTTTTTCGTCTATTTGTTGGAGGCGGTTTTTATCGATAGTCACTACCCCATATGGTATCTGGCTGCATTGTTCCCTTATACACATAGTAGCCTCAGTAAGATTTTTCTGGTGAAAATCCAATAACTGACCAAAGTTAATTTTAGTAAGAATATCCCCGTTCATCAGGAGCAGTGGTTCTTCCGGTTTAGCTGGAAGCAGACCCACCGCCCCTGCGGTTCCCAGCTGCTTGGTTTCATGTAGATACCTGATTTCCGCTGCCCACCTCGAACCATCTCCAAAGTATTCTATTATCATTTCCGCCTTATAGTTTACCGAAAAATAAAAATGACGAAATCCCTGTTCAATGAAGCTCTCCATGATAGTTTCCAGGACCGGTTTGCCCCCTACTTTCAATAGAGGCTTGGGACAGGATGCAGTGAGTGGTTTTAATCGGCTGCCCACTCCCCCAGCCATAAGAATTACCCAGTTGTCCCGGAGAGGAGAATATAATAATTCATCAGCAATTTCTAAGCCTAACACCCGATACTTTTCATCCAACACTGGTATTTGACGCACTTTACTGCTTTGTATGAGCAGTGCAGCAGTTTCTCGGGACTGATCCCGGTGAATAAACCGGGGGTTAGAATTCATTATTTTACTAACTGGTTCATCCAGGCTAAGCTGTTTGAGGATAGCACGGCGGATATCACCATCGGTAACAGTTCCCAGTAACTGTCCCTTTTCATTTATTACCAGCGCGATCTGCAAACCTGCATAATCAATTATTTCTATAGCTTTGGAAATAGGAGTGTTAGGAGGCACAAGGATTTCCTTCCACATCTATAAAACCTCATTTTCAACTTCAGATATTATTTAACCTTCAGGGAACCTGTAGAACAATGCCTTCTCATTACACTGTCCATATCTATCCTGCCAATCTCCCTGCATCTTCTTATATACCTCTGGTGCATGAATAATTTTGCCTATTCTGAAGAAAGCACGGTTTGTAGAAAAACCAGATTTAAAGAAAAAGAGCTTATTATCCGCATTATTATCCGTTCCTCCCCCCAGATGCAGAACCCTGCAACCCATTTCCCGAGCCATAATGGCTGCTTGACTCAGGAGGAGATTGGTGGCGCCATATTTCTTGCCATTAAGACTACTAGCTGATAGATGATACTCCATTATATGTGCTTCCTTAAGGAAGAGTGAGGCGGCCAGCACCTCGTCGTCTTTCCGGCAAATGGCCAGGTACGACTGTTGCCAATCCTGCAGCTTTTGAAAGTAACTCCAGGGAAAATAGTAGAAATGATCTGCCTGCAGGCTATCCATAGCTCGAGTATAAAGATCATTGAAAATCCGGTAACATTCTTCAGTCTTTACCCATTCTACTAACAGTTCGTTTTTCTCGGCTTTTCGTATGGTTGTTCTAACCCGCGTACTATAAGAAGAGAAGAGATCTTCATGTTGGAGGTTTATCCAGACGGTTTCTCGCATATCCTGAATCTCCCCAGGATAATAACGCCAGTTTTCAAGACGAGGATGGAAACGAACGAATTCGGCCAGGATATTGTTAACCTGACACCAAGATATATAGTCATGCCAGGCTCTAGAGAGAAAACTTGCATCACGGGTTGAGGATAAGGGCCCCCCATAGGCATAAGGGGACTGGATATCATAAAAATAGGTTCCTCGTACCTTCCCCAAATGGAAAGCATGATAAAATATTTCTCCCCCATCTTTATAGACAAAAAAGACCGGTTCCAAATCCCGGTCTCTCAGCGCATCAGCAATAACATAATAGGGGTGTAAATAGGGGGATTTCTGTTCATCTGCTAGTAGATGAAACACCTTTAGGGCGGTATTGAAATCAACCAGCACATCATATCTCCTCATCAGTTTTCTGATATTTCATTCTATGTTTTTTGTGGAGAAAGGGTGCTGAACAACTTATTGCCGAAACCTTGAACGGAAGACCTCTCAAAGTTCTGGTTGAAATGCCGAAAATGAAAAAGATGAAATCCTTCTGAACAAGGGGACGGTTCTCTTGTTCACTTGATATGCTTGTGGTAATATAATGAAATAGTTAAGGAGGGAGCATTATGCCAAGGAAAACAAGGCAGATTAGTAATACTGGAATATATCATATAATAGTGAGGGGGATTAACCGCCAAGACATCTTTCATGATGTAGTTGATTATTCACGGTACTTGGAAACCTTGCAACGGATCATAACCAAGAAGGAGGTTCATCTACTAGGATATTGCCTGATGACCAATCATGTTCACCTGCTGATTGATGAAGGCAGTGAGAGCATTTCCAGTATTATGAAGCGCCTAGGTACCAGTTATGCCCATTGGTACAACTGTAAATACGAGCGTGTCGGACATGTCTTTCAGGATCGATTTAAAAGCGAAAGTGTTGAGGATGATGTTTACCTCAAGACTGTTATCCGCTACATCCATCAAAACCCGGTTAAAGTTGGAATAACTAAGCAACCACAGACCTACCGTTGGAGTAGTTGCGCTGTTTATTGTGGAGGCAAAGAGTATTTATCCGGTTTAACCGAAACTGATTTCATACTTTCTCTATTCAGCGATAACGAAGATAACGCCATAAAACAATTCTGCACCTACATGGATGAGAACAGCGAAGACAGGCACCTTGACCATCTAGGAAGGAAGCATCTAAATGATAAAGAAGCCGAACAGCTTATTACCGAAGCATTGAACGGAAAGCCCCTCAGCGTTCTAGCGCAAATGCCGAAAAAAGAACGAGATGAAATCCTGATGCAGCTTAAGCAGGTAAAAGGTTTGAGCCTGCGTCAGATCAGCCGCCTTACAGGCATAGGTACCACTACTATTCATAACGCCCAAAGTGAACAGTACAACCGTCCCCTTGTTCACTAATGGTCATATTGGGAACACCCCCAACAAAATGGAATTTATATATTGCTTGATTAGTTTTGATAGTTTCTGAGGTACTAAACGCATCACCTTTTTTTTCCAATGTAAATAAGCTGGAATGTTCTCGTGCTTCTTTATGAAATAATTCAACGAAATCCGCATCACCATGGTTGGTGGATATAATGGCCAGCCCATCTACTTTATTAGCTGTGATTGTATTAAAATTAACATGTGCAATCTGTCTAAAAATAGCTGCTTTTACTTTATGATCAATTAGATTATCTGTAACTCCTTGATAAATTACTATGTTGGCATTATTCTTGAATCCTTTATATAAATAGCCCAGATCATATATTTCATGGTCATAGTTTTGTGATGTAATTCGATAGGTAAAAACTTTTTCCAGGATCATATTGTTGATTTTGCCTGTCAATATACGTGGGCTTCTCAAATAAGCGGGTGATATCCAGGCTGAATTATCTAGAACAAATGAAAATACATCCGGAAAAAACCTATTACATAAATGAGCTAAATAAGCTCCATGAGAATGCCCATAAACTATAATTTTATTCAGATTTATTTGAAATCCATTATCTTTAATAATTTCGTACACTGCATGCAATGCTCTCATACAGTCAATTGCTTGAATGGGCCCCATTTCTACATAATTACTATCTGTTTCATTGAGGTTAGCACTAACTTGTAAGGATATTTCAAAAGGGAAGTTTTCAGCCATTAATGGACTTAAATCTAATTGATCATTACTCCTAAAAACTTGATTTTTTATATTAATGGGAAGTTCTTTCTGTAATTTTTGTATTTGTAAAGTATCTAAGCTAATCTGGTCATAATCAGCCATAAATTCCGTTCCCAGGTAAGTTGATTGTATTACTACAAGGTTATACTGATCAGCAAAAAGGCTTCTCATTTTTCTATATATCTTAGCTTCAGGAGTCCCGCCAAACCCTGAGATAAGCAACATCATTCCTGTATTACGGTCAATTTTTTCCGGACAAGAAAACAACACTTTTTGCTCTCGATGCACACCAGCTATTACTGGATATGCCGGACATACAAATTCTAAATCCTCAGACAAGACAATCCCCCCTATATAAAAACAATGGATCTCCTGTTCACATTTCCTCATCCGCCTGATAATCGCGGGTTGCTGCTTTACCCAAGTAATCCCAGTAAAAAATCGGTTCTACTCCCCTACCGGGGCGCTTAATTCCCAGGTTGTCTGCGGTGAATATTTCACCTTTTTGAATATTCTTGCTTGCCACCAGACTCTTGCGTGCTATAGAAAGGTTGGGAAGTTCTGAGCGGGTGGCAAGTTTTCGAGAAGAACCTAGGGACAACTCTACCTGACGTATGGAATTAACCATTTCTTTCAGCTCGGAAGGTTCCAGGGAAGCTTGGTGGTCAGGGCCGGGCAAGTTCCGAGCCAGGGTGAAATGCTTTTCAATCACTGCCGCTCCTCGGGCTGCGGCGGCTATGGGTACTGTGATACCGAGACTGTGATCTGAATAACCTACTTTTAAGCCAAAAGCCTGCTTCAGTGTATCCATTGCCAACAGGTTGATATCTTCAAAAGGCGCCGGGTATTCCGTGGTACAGTGTAAGAGGGTCACTTTCTCCTTTAAGAATCTTTGGCCTTCCGGAGATGAATAGCTGGCCCGGAAAGCTGCTGGCGATGGTTTTTTATCTCCTTCACAATATCCAAAGGCCAGCACCCCCAGGGCTGTTTCCACTTCTCCCAGACTGCTCATCCCGGTGGATAGTATAATGTCCACGCCTGAACGAGCGGCTTTCAATATTAAGGGGGCATTAGTTATTTCTCCAGAAGCAATTTTGAGACGGGAAACCTTCATTCGGTGAACGAGCAGATCAACGCTATGTAGGTCAAAAGGGGTGGATACAAATTCAATATTCCGGGACTGACATTGTCTAACCAGCTCTTCATGCTGATTTTCATTTAGTTGCAGCTTTTGCACCATTTCCAACTGGCTTTCGCCTACAGGGGTGATCTGCGATTGATAGCGGGCTTTGGGGGCGAAGCGGCTGATTACTTCCTCCGCTATAAAGGTCTGGAACTTTACGGCATCGGCTCTGGCATCTGCCGCCAAGTCAATCAAATCTTTGGCCATTGTAAGAGAGCCGTTATGGTTAACGCCCACCTCAGCGATAATGTATATTCGATTCATTTCTTATCTCCTCTCTATAGTTTCAAATGGGCTGGGTTTAACAAAATCAGGTGAAATCTTTGTACAACGATTTCCAAGCTTGCACGATATTGCATTCTGCATGCCAAAAGAACCGTCCGTTTGCCATTTTATAGCTAAACAAGTGAACAGAAGAACCGTCCCCTTGTTCACTTGTTCATGTTCCTTCAATTATTCCCTGAAAAATTGAAAAAGTCTGTCAACCAAATAGTCTAGAGCGGCGTAGTCTAACCTTTGATCCAAAGGCAGAGTTAGGAGGGAGCGGCTGAGCTCTTGTTCGTCTTTCCAGGAAATGCTCTCTTCTGCTTCCAGGGGCCAGTGTATCGGGCAATATATCTGCTCACTTATTAGGAAGTTACGGAGCCCGTCTCTATAAACAGGATCTATGACCACCGGCAGACCGAGGGGGACTTCGTTGTCTTCAAGAAAATCAAAGAGCGGATGAATAAGATCATATTCTAATGATACTTGCTTCAAGGATTGCAGCAGATAAAAAAAGTTACCTCTTCTCTTCCTGGCTATAGCAGCAAAATCGGTTCTTGCCAACAGATAATGAGATAAGCAAGACATTTTTCGTGGACAGATGGAGCTATCGATAATTTCTTCCGCCCGCGCAAATAAATTTAGGAATAAGTCTGCATCACCCTCCTCCCTGATTAATTTTCCGATTAATCTCCGGGAAACGAAAGCGTCATCAGCGGGTGCCAGCATCTCAATATCAACAGGAAAATCCGAAGCCAGCAGAGCTCCATCCGGTTGGGGGAAAAACTTGCGATAACTATAAACCACATAGTCATGAGTCCCCACCTGGCTGTTGAGCAATGCCTGTACGCAATCTTCAATCACAAAAAAATCTTGCTGATTTTTCATTTCATCTAGATAATCAAGAATAACCTGATTCCTTTTTCCAAAGTAATGAATAAAGAAAAAAGTCTCTCCTTCAAGCTTTTTTGGCAGGCTAATTGGTGATTTCAGGTCACCACCCAAGGAATAAAATTTCAGCTTGAATCTCAGCTTTATAAAAGGTAACAAGACCGATTTACAGCAATATCGGGGTAACCATGCTTCCCTTTTTCCACCCTTTTTAATTATGCTTAATAGAGCTATATAGATAGCAGATCTCCCCGTATCCAAATAGAGGTGGTTTTTTTTGCGTGGGCAATAAGAGTTTGTAGTGATTATCGGTCCAAGAAAGTCTTGAACCGAAAGTTCGAATTCGCCCCCAAGCTGGTATTCAGTTCTAATCCCAAAATTTAACGTCATAAAACTTCTTCCTCAAAATCCCTGACAGGTTTACATGTTTCAGTTCTTCCTTTATTCTTACGGAAGCATTACAGTCTCCATAAAGAGACTGTACACCTGCCAACTGCTCTTGAAATTCTGCGGAAAGAGCCTTATCTATGGCATTTGTAATATGCCGTCGGGTTTCCTGGCAATCGATAATAGAGTATGCTTTTAGCCTGCCCTTCTGTCTGTCACCGATGTTTATACTAGCTGTTTTTAGGGCTGGGGCTTCCACAATTCCGCTGGATGAATTCCCGATGAGTATTTGGCAGTGTTTCATGGCAGTTAAATAACGCAATTGCCCCAGGGATGATGTGAAGAAAACCCGATCTCCCCTATCCCGGGCATATTCTTCCATCAGGTGGCTAATTGTTCGTCCACCTGTATCAGCATTGGAACCGGTCATGATTATGTGGGCTTCAGGATAACTATCAAGAGCCGCCAGCAGTTCCCTAGTCTGATCTTCCATGCTATTCGCTTCCAGGGTAACAGGATGGTAGGCAACCAGGAAGTTCAGTTCCCCAAACTTGAAGTTGATCTGTTTTTCCAGCTCATCTCTGCTCAAAAGCTGAATTTTTTGTATATTGTCCAGCCCAGGATCTCCGTAGTTGAAAACCCTGTCGGGCTCTTCACCTAATTGAATTACTCGTTTTCTATATATCTCAGCAGCTACGAAGTGCAGTTGGGCCATTTTGGTTATAGAATGACGGATGGCTTCATCCACTACCCCTTCGGTGCTTTCTCCTCCAGAAATGTGTGCGATGGGAATGCACAGCATCATGGCATCCAGGGCGGCAGCCATTATTTCATAGCGGTCTCCGAGGATTACCAGCATATCAGGCTGTAAACGTTGGAAAGCATCTGCAAAGCCAATTATACCAAGGCCAAGTGACTTGGCCATTCCAGTAGCTGTATCACTAGACAACAGGATTTCCAGCTTTTCATTAATAATAAAGCCGTCCTCTTCAATTCTCTTATAACTGAAACCGAATTCTGGCGACAAATGTGTTCCGGTTACGATAATTTGCAGTTCCAGTTCCGGATCTGCAACTATTTCTTTCATCAGCCAGTAAAGCAAGCCATATTCTGCCCTGCTGCCGGTTACTATCGCTATTTTTCTAATATACATATTCTCGCCTCACGATGTATGAACAATAGAAGCAGCTCCTTGTTCACTTGCGACCCCGCTAAAAGAGTTCATTCCAGGTAAGGGAACAGGCAATGTCAGCGTTAGCTGTTGAAAGTGCCGCAATGGTCAGGGTATCACCTGGTATAATATAAACGGGTGAACTGTCCGGAAAGAAGATATTGTTCGCTTCGGTTTTAGAGCCAGCCCAAGTTACGATATTTTTTCCACCGCTTACTGTCGTTCCGGAGGTGTCAACCTGCACTACACTGGTGTTGGCATTAATACTACCCCAACTAGGGGTTCCTCCCAGGGTTGTATTTTTAATTAGACGATAAGTTACGTTCTTAGTTCCGTCTGCTACATAGGATATAAATTCGAGTTTAACTCGAACCCGGTTGCTTTTGCTTTGAAAGGTACTTACATCTCTAATTGAAAAGATAGCATTCTCCGTGTTGGCTGTAATGCTTTTGGTAGCGGTATATGAGTTTGCAATTAACAAAGCACTACTGATAGTTCCGTATTCTTGAAATGCCATGGCGCAGGCAGTTTGTAAAGTAATATTAGTGGCCGCTCCAGAATTATTGATTTTTGCGGACAGCGGAAGGCTGGGGTTAAAAATGCTGGGCAGCGTATTCAAATTAGCATACTGAAGACGATGTACTATTACAAAACTTCCCGTGGTCGAGTTTTCTATTGAGAATTCAATAGCACCATAACCCAGATACTGAAAACTAATCTGATAAACATTTCCTTTGGTGGGATCCAGATTAACCCCACTAGGTCCTGAACCATTCATTGGATCAATATTCCATGCTGTCTCGGCAGTCCAATATTCCGTCCCATTCTGGCGGCGCAATATGCCAAAAGAGCTTCCATTGTAGCCAAAGAAGAAACCATCATTGTCATCACCATACCCAATAACCTGTTTACTCCCTGCAACTCCGGTAGTAAACAAAGCTGTAAATCTAACCATTCCTCCAATACCTGGAATATACCGCAGATAATCTATGGTTTGAATATACCCCCAGGAACCGCTGGTTGCACCGGTTTGTATAACAGCCATTCCCCCGGATTGTGTAATACTGGCGGTCCCGGAAAAGCTGGAATTCACGATGTCCGAGTTTATATTATAAGCAAAAGTCCATCCGGCTTTCGGAGTCAGTTGGGCAACTTCCAGTTCACCAAAAGCTGTATAAGGTAAGTTTTGTGGTATATTTGCAGATCCATACGGTTTAACGTAAAGATATCCGGAGTTATCTGTTTTAGCAGGCACATAGCCGTTGTCATACTGGCCATACATTAGCGAATTAAGAGGTGCTCCACTGTCATTGAATATTTTGTAATTAGGCATTATTTCAATCCCTCCATGGCTTCTAACCTTTTTCAAATTAAGACTCTTTTTCCGATTTGTTTGCCCGGTGCAGACAGAGTTGTGAGCTATATTATTCTATTATATGGGTGTGCTACGGAAAGGTGATTTTGGGAAGCTAAAAGCAGTAGCTTGGTTAATAATATGCAGTATTTATACCTTGTAAAAATGAACTGAAGATAAGTGTAGATAGAACCACGCTAAAAAAGTCAGCAAAAAATATTTTCTCTATCTCCCTATAAAAATACACTGCTGGGTAGATTGATTAGCCGCCTCTCCAGACTCTCAGCTCCGCTCAAATCCATACGCGGGCAGTTCATAAACATGGAAAGTCTATGCATTAATGTCCAAGTCGGGCGAGTCATTATACCCAAGCCATTGGTTAACTCAAGCAGATTATCTCTTTCATTAGAATATTTTTCATTCAGAAGTAAAACATTCAACCAGTAATTACTACGAGCATAACTGGCCTCTTTGAATATTTTCACACTTTCAACTTCAGCGAAGACATCCTGATATCGCTTGGCCAGGGCTCTTTTTTTCTCAATGAACTCCGGTAATTGCTCTAGTTGTGCGCAGCCCAAAGCCGCATTAATATTCGGCATTCTATAGTTATAACCCACCCTGTCATGGTTGAATGACCATGGGTGGGGTAGTTTGGCTTGAGTGGTCAGATGTTTGGCCAGCTTGGCTAGTGATTCGTCATTCGTTAATATCGCCCCTCCACCCCCGGTGGTGACAATTTTGTTACCATTAAAACTTAAAACGGATAATCGTCCCCATTTCCCGGTATGAACTCCCTTGTAATATGAACCTAATGATTCGGCTGCATCTTCAATAAGTTCCAGCCTGAATTTTCGGCAGACTCCTACCAATGGGTCCATATCCACCGGATGACCAAAGGTGTGCATGAGAACTACTGCCTTTATTCTTCGTCCGCTTTTCTTATTAAAACAACCATCAACCCGCAATTCGCCTATTTCATCCAGATAGGAAGACAGCTTGTAAGGATCTAATCCCAGGCTTCTGGCCTCACTGTCTGCAAAATGGGGAATAGCTCCACAATAGCTAACTGCATTGGCGGTGGCTATAAATGTTAGTGCGGGCATTATGACTTCATCCCCTGCCGATACTCCTGCCATTTGCAGACATATATGAAGCGCCGCTGTACCGTTTACGACTGCTACAGCATATTTCACTCCGGTATAGTCTGCCAATTGCTTCTCAAAACGGTCTACATACTGACCTACGGAAGAAACCCAACCGGTATCCAGGCAGTCTTTCACATAAATCCATTCATTGCCATTAAATAGCGGTTCATGCAAGGCAATAAAATCTTTATCGCTGGGCAATACTTTTCGTAAAGTTTTAATGACTTCGTGTAAGCTAAATGCTATCTTCATACGGTATAAGTACCTGTTCGGTATTTCTTTAAATTCTCCGAATTGGAGAACCATCTTATCGTGTCAGTCAAACCCCGTCTCAAACCCTCATACCCTGCATAGTCGGGTATCCAAGCCATTAGTTTTCTAGCCTTACTATTATCAGCCCATAATCGTTCTACCTCGCTCTTCTCCGGGCGCAGGCGCTCCTGCTCGGTCTGTATTTCCACTTTTGTCTGCATTATTTCGGCTATGAGTTCAACCAGTTCCCCAATAGATATTTCATAATTACTACCTATATTAATTACTTCCCCCACCGCAGCATCTGATTTTGCCACAGCTATAAATCCCCGGACGATATCTTTTATATAATTAAAATCTCGAGTAGGATGAATAGCACCCATTTTTATCACCCGTTCTCCACTAGCAATCTGAGTTATTACTGTAGGAATAACCGCCCGGGCTGATTGACGGGGTCCATAGGTGTTGAAGGGCCGAATGATGGCAACAGGAGTAGCAAAGGATTTGTAAAAGGCCGTGGCCATCTGGTCAGCAGCAATCTTGGTAGCGGAATAGGGTGACTGTCCCTGAAGGGGGTGTTCTTCATCGATAGGAACATACCGGGCAGTACCATAGACTTCACTGGTGGAGGTGCAAACAACTTTTTCTACATTCAGTTGACGGGCCGCCTGAAGAATATTCAAGGTTCCTTTTATATTAGTATCCAGATAAGTATCGGGAGAGTGATAGGAATAAGGAATGGCCACCAATGCTGCCAGGTGTATTACTACATCACAGCCTTGCATGGCCTCTTTAACTCCATAGTGATCTCGAATATCTCCGGTAAACACCTCCAACTTATTTTGAATGTCCTGAGGTGACTGATCTAGCCAACCCCAAGAATTGAATGAATTATATAGAACAAAGGCACGCACATTATGCCCTAACCTTACTAATTCTTCGGTTAAGTGTGAGCCGATGAAACCATCAGCACCTGTGACTAGGATTTTTTTATATTTTAGGTTCATCACAATCCTCCTAACATATAGCATTAAAGTCTATATACTCCCATGATATTCATGATCTGGTTCAACTATCACCAATAAGGCTTGATTCGAATAGAATAAAAAGATGATCAATATATGCTGTCAAGCCATTTATATAAGAGGCAGGTTAAAATATGAATATGAATCCAATCTGTTGTGAAGCAAACGAAAATCAGATATTTAATTATAATTTTGTGTTTCCTGATAGAACATTAGATTTCCCAACTGGTTGGCAGAAATTCAAGGGACATAAAACGGCACTTTTTTGTTGGGAAGAGGATAACCAACACAGTTTTAGAATAGGGATTAAAAATCTAACATCAAAGCACCCAGCAAGTATATGCCAGGATCCTCTATATAGTGTGCCTGTTTACGAAAAGCAGGTATGGGAAATTGGGGCTAAACTAGGAGTCCATCATGAATTATGGGCAACCATTAAAGTCCATTTTTCTTCTCGCTCTTCTTCCCGGGAATCTTCTATAAGTCTAGATTTCATGATAGGGCCAGGATACGATTACTATTCTGGGATAGTAAATGTACCCCAAGGAATGGATTATGCTCTGGTAGAAATAGGTACATCAGAAAAAGGAACTCTATGGATAAAAGATGTATTTTTCACAAGGATTTTCCCGGTAGAAAAATATAATGTTGATGCTCAGGGCAGATTGAATATTAATAATGTTGAATCAGTAACCCGGATACTTGAACCGGTGGATGTTAATGGAACATTTGAGTTAGTTAGACCAACCCGGGATTTCGTTGAAGATGTTACAGCCGATACCACCGATAGATATTCAACCATTCAGGATGTCTTTCATTTGGCTACTTATTCCTTTTGTGTTATTAACGAAGGCGTTACCCAAGCTGTAGTTCAAATGCAATTGAGTCCCAACGGAATTAACTGGGCGGAAGATCCGATTGCTGATGATCATATCGATGCGGGGCAAATTAGAATACTGGTTTACAACCGCTTTGCCAGATATGTCAGGCTTAAATACTGGACGGAAAGTGGCACTACTAATCTGCGTATATATTTCCAGGGGCAAGGATAGGCGTGACACTAAGCTATCAAGACAGCGAGAACCCTCCCCAGGCTATAGGACATGATATGCTCCCCTTTGAGTAGACACCTGAAATAACAAAAATTCAGGACTACAC
>CAYWFX010000058.1:0-16496 GCA_964457945.1 uncultured Syntrophomonas sp. | reverse complement strand
TTATTGCTGATCACTTATCTACGTAAGGGGTGACATTTTCCCTGATCATTGACAGCACTAAGTGGCTTTGGTTTCTTATCTCCGAGTAGCTTCGTGGTATATGTTTCCCAGGAAGTTCGAAAAGACTACCCCACAGTAAAAGATAAATACTCCGCCAATAAAACCAATCAAAGGAATACTCATTAGAAGTGCAACCCCTAATATCACACCCAAGGTAACCGCTAAGTAGCCTATAACATAGAAGTTAAAGACCCGGCTCGCCAGGTAGAAAATCTCTCCCAGGCTAAAGGCATCTCTTATATTCCTGCGCATAGCATAATTTGCAATTGCCATAGGTATAATAAGTCCCATTATGAATATTATTATGGAGGCCAGTATTATTCCAATGCCGGGAAGCATAGCAATCAGGTAAGCTGAGACTAGAGGTATCACGAGATATGCCAGGGAGATAATAAATACCATTAATCCGTCTTTGAACAATTCCGGCCAGTTATCCCAATCGGGCAGACTGTGGCGACCGCGCCAACCATAATTAATACTTCTGATAAAATATCCCAAGGTTAGAAAGTTTAATACCGGAACTATAGTAATTACACTCCCTAAAAGCATTTTCACCAGCCATTCCCGATCTTCAAAAGGAAATCCTAGCAATTGTTTTAAATCAGTCATAATATCCCCCCTACGTATATTATATACTGATTGCATATGCTAAGTATGCCCTTCCAAACAAAAAAAGAGGGGTTTATTCACCCCCGAAGGACTATAACTGCGGTTGTCGATCCTTATAACGCTGCTTTACCTGCTCTATTCTATCCGACCAGAATTCGATCTTCGCCATGGCATCATCTTCACCAGCCGAAGCTACTTTCACGACTTCCTTATCGTTGATTTGGATACCTATGTTATAGTATCCATTCTCATCAGAACGGATGAGCAAACCCGGTGTTTGATCTTTGTCTATCAAACCGATCTTAAATTCATCCATACTTAATATTGGAGTCTCAATGCTTTGGATATCAGTCATGCTCCGCCTCCTTTTTTTGGGCATGTAGGTTATCTGGCGTAATTTCCGGAATTATTTTTCACATTATGCTGACGCTGGAGAGTCTGTATCTGAGGTACCCATGTCTGCAGCTTCTCATTTATGTTGCTTTCTGTAGCCTGGTCAACAAACAATACTTTGTCTTCAGCGAGCTGCACCCCTAAATTATAGCAACCCTGCTGCATATCTGAACTGACCAGGAGACCTTCGTACTCTTCTTTGGCATATAGTCCGTCCTTAATGAAATCTTTTTTGCTTACAATTGATCCTCTTTTATCTTGCATTTCTTATCCTCCTTCATGCTTGGTTTCTCTTATTCTATTTTCTCCTTAAGCTAGGTTTTTATGTAATTGTTAAATTTTACATGAAGTTGAGAGGGGAGAAGATAAGAATTAGTTAGTAGTTTGAGTTTAGATGGGATAGCGGTGCATAGAAAGATGGATTCGCAGATATTCGAGAAATGTTGATAGAATATTAAAAGAACACTCAGCGGAGGTAAAGATCGATTAGCTGTTGTTTTTGAAATTTGTTTAGTTTTTTGATCTGGCACTCCCTTTGCATGGCTTCGCTCTTGCTGGTCTGATTTTCCAGGTATACAAGCTCTACGGGAGTTCGCCCGCGGGTATATTTGCTGGCCAAGCCCTCCTGGTGTTCTTGCAGGCGTCGGTCAATGTCTACAGTATAGCCGGTATAATAGGTGTTATCCCGACATTTTAATATGTATACGTAAGGCACCAGCTGCATCTCCTTATATTTAGTGGACAGGGACTAAAGGCGGCAAGCTAACAGGCTGATGACAGAAGTGAAGATCAAGGCATGAGAAAAGCCCGTGATTGAGGCGTACATAGGTACGTTGATTGAACGGGCTTTTTGAAATAACGCTGAGCGACGTCCAAGGATGGGCCAGTGCAGCGATGCCACGGATGGCAAAGAGCTGCGATTCGCTTTTGTCATCAGCCTAGAGCGGGAAAGTAATTTCCCCCGCTCTTGCACTGTTATGCCTTTTATTAAAAGCGATGGTGGCTCACTTTCAATGGCAAGCTAAATTTATGAGTGATAGTACTGGCTATTTCTTCTATGTCAACCAGAGTGACATCGATTACCAGACATTTTAGCTTGGCATAAATCCGGTATGCATTGTCCAGTTCTTCTGCCACTAGGTCATCCAAACTGTCAATATCCTGGGGCAGGTCAAAACTACGGGCTCTCTCTTTCCTTAACTCTAACAGAGTATCTATGTCGATGGTTAAGCCTACCATCGGCACTTTACCTTTTAAATCCATAATCTCCTTGGGAATCTCAGTATCTAGGACAATAGGAAAATTCGCAACCTTCATCCCCAGATTGGCCAGGTGCATGGACAAGGGGCTTTTAGATGTCCGCGGTAATCCCAAAATAATAAGATTTGCCTCATGAATGGTATCCATATTTATACCATTATCGTGATCAATGGTATACTCAATGGCCTTTACCCGGTTGAAATAATCATCATCTTTTTGATGAGTCAAGCCAATAATATTGGTGGGTTTCAAACCGGTCTTCATCTGAATCGCATTGAAAAGAGGCTGCATGACGTTGACTGCCGTAACCCCATTTTCATGGGCTTTATCTTCCAGAAATTCGGCGAGTTGAGGCTTTACCATGGTATATATAATAATGGCATCTTCATCCATCGCCCGGTTAATAATTTGCATTACCTGATCTTCTTTGGTTACGCGGGAAAAACGGGTGATACTTCTCTCAATATCGAACTGTAATACCGAGGCGACCGCAATCTTCTCAGCAGTCTCGCCTACCGAGTCGGATACAGCAAAAATATGCAGCTTTTCGGACATCTTATACTCCCCCTTTATTAATTATCCTGCCGTTTCACTCGTGCTACGATTTAACTCTACTCTATATTTTATTCGACCATTAGGAACATTTATCCTCTTTTTAGAGAGATAAAAGTAATGCTAATATCGAACCCTACCTTATTATACAACAAGCAGTATGGCAAAGGTACGCTTCTTTTACATGCCCTCAAGAAATGCCAGCAGCATTCAAAAGACCCTCCTCTTGCTTCTTACTGGTTCAATATCGGCTGTGATGTATTCGTAGCTGGAGGCGGAATTTTATTCTGGGGCGACTGGGTTTTCCCATCGCTATTATTGGGAGCCGGAGCGGGCGTCGGAACCGCATTAGGGCCGGGGGCAGGAGTTGGAGTCGGCTGAGGCAGAGGTCCGGGCACCACACCTGGCTCCGAGGGAGCAGGTGTTATCGGCGCAGCAGGTACTTCTGCCGGTACTTCTTCAACCACCGGGCTGGATGGCTTCTCCCTAAAAACCGACTTATTAATGAGGTTGTTCATATAATCTCTCCATACCGGACCGGCTACAGTTCCACCATAGGTCCCAAAACCTTTTATTTCCGAATTATCGCTGTTACCTACCCATACTGCGGTTACTAGTTCGGAAGTATAGCCCACATACCATAAATCCTGACTGGTATTTTTGCTGCTCCGCCCTTCCGTGGTTCCGGTCTTGCCTCCGCTATTGAGTGCGATCCAGGCATTAGAACCTGTCCCTTCGCTCACCACCGCCTTTAGTATTTTGTCCATGCTTATGGCGCTGCTGCTTTTTATAACCTGTTTGGAACCGGATCGGTCGTCATAGATAACCTTTTTACCGGCATCCACTATTTTAATCACGGTAAAAGGTTCCTCGTGCCTGCCTTCGGCTGGAAATATTGAGTAAGCGGAAGCCAACTGCAGAGGAGATATTCCCCTGCTCATCCCCCCCAGAGCCAAAGCCAGGTTTTGATCCTGTTTATCCACCGTGCTAATACCATAATCAACCAGGTACTTGGCGGCCTTTTCGACCCCCAGCTTGTTCAATACCTCGACAGAGGCAACATTATAAGAATGAACCAGGGCATCCCTTACCGTGACCTTGTCAGGGCTGGCCGCATAGTTGTCCGGACTATATCCGTTAAAATCACGTTTACTGTTGTTCAGAATCGTATCTGGTTTAATAATCCCCTCGTTTAGGGCTGCCGCGTAATATAGGGGTTTAATTGCGGAACCGGGTTGTCGGGGACTTATCGCCATATTTATCTGGTTTTTATCCCAGCTAACCCCACCGACCATGGCCATAATTCCTCCGGTGACGGGATCTACTGATACCAAAGCTATATCCTTGGCGGTAATCCCTCGGTTCTTGAAAGAATTAGCATTGTTAACCACTGATGCCTCCGCCGCATTCTGCATTCGACTGTCTATAGTGGTATATATCTTCAAACCACCCCCGTATAACTTCTGCGCCCCGACCATATCTTCCAGCAATGCACTGAGGTAAGCCATATAGTAGGGATGGTTGTTGGGGTTCTGACTAAACTTCTTAATATTCAGTTTTTGTTTCATTATGTTCTGCCCTTCAGAGGCCGATATAATGCCTTGCTCAACTAATAGATCCACCACCGTTTGCTGACGTTGCTTTAATCCTTCCATGTTACGCTCAGGCGAATAGAATTCAGGGGACTGAATAATACCTGCCAGCATAGTCATCTCGGCTTTGTTCAGTGCTGATAGGTCTTTGCCGAAGTATGAATTGGCGGCGCAGGCCATGCCCGAGCAACCCCGTCCCACATAGATCTCGTTAAGGTACATATTGAGGATGGCATCTTTGGTGTACTTCCCTTCGATAGCGGTAGCTATAAATATTTCTTTAATTTTACGGCTATAGCTCTTTTCTGTGCTCAGAAACACGGTACGTGCTAATTGCTGAGTAATGGTGCTTGCCCCCTGAGCTTTGGAGCCTTCTTTCAAGTCGTTATATATAGCCCGACCTATACTTTTGGCGTCGAACCCGGAGTGCTGGTAGAAACGGCGATCCTCCACCGCTACCACAGCCTCCTTAAGAAACTCAGGGAAATCCTCGCTATATTGGCGTTGGTAACCCAGTTTGCCCATTACCTTCTGATCGCTATAGTAGACTACGGTTTGCTCCTGGATTCGATATTCCCAACTATTTATGCCAGTGAAGAATTGAGCAATTTTAGGGGTGGTCTGAGTCAGGGAAACCCCCACATAGAAGAAAGTGGCAAATATGATTAGGCCAGCTAGAGTCATAAGCAATTTTAAAGATAATTTCATTTTATCAATACTCCTCATTTTAATCGAGATTCACTTTTCTTCCCTATTATATAATGGATATATAGCATTAACTCAATATTATTATATTCCTTACCCAGAGGAAATAAGCACTTAACGAGTATTCTACGCAAAATATTCGATAATTCTTTCTATTAACATAAATAGAAGTTTATTCCGACCTCAATATGCTTTACAATAAAAAGGGTGTCTGCTTTTGTCTAATATGCAAATAAAGATTTTCCCAAACTGGTATGGATATCTACATTTTACAACTAATCAATATACGAGGAGGACCATCTAATGGAAAAAAAGACTCCGGATAGCCAAGTAATCGTTGTTACCTCCGGCAAAGGAGGGGTTGGGAAAACCACCACTGTTGCCAACTTAGCTACCGGCTTAGCCAAACTTGGCTATAGCGTAGTGGTAATGGACCTGGATATTGGCCTAAAGAAACTGGACTTAATTCTGGGCCTGGAAAATCGCGTCATATACGATATTATTCAGGTTGTAGAGGGCGAATGTACCCTGAAACAGGCTCTGGTTAAGGACAAGCGTTTCCCCGCCCTCTATATGTTACCGGCAGCTCAAACCAGGAATAAGGATGATATT
The DNA here is from genome assembly GCA_964457945.1 of uncultured Syntrophomonas sp. Classification (GTDB taxonomy): domain Bacteria; phylum Bacillota; class Syntrophomonadia; order Syntrophomonadales; family Syntrophomonadaceae; genus PHAA01. Next base: position 10,713 of record CAYWFX010000058.1, on the reverse strand, counting down.
ACAACCACACAAGTGGAAGTAATATGCGAAGAACTCAAGCCGGATTTCGACTTCATTTTTATAGACTGCCCAGCCGGAATCGAGCAAGGCTTCCGCAATTCCATCGCCGCCGCCAACAAGGCCATTGTCGTGACAAATCCAGAAGTATCTGCGGTAAGGGATGCTGACCGCATTATCGGCATGCTGGAATCCGCCGATTTTAAAGACATCAAACTGCTGGTAAACCGCCTCCGACCAGAAATGGTACGCAGCGGTGACATGCTGAGCATAGAAGATTTGATGGAACATCTATGTATAGAATTACTGGGAGTGGTGCCCGAAGATAGAAGTGTCGTAATTTCTACTAACCGAGGGGAACCTATTATTCTTAACGATAATTCTACGGCAGCTCAGGCCTTCAATAACATTGTACAGCGTTTGCTGGGCAATAATGTGGAATTAATGACCTTGGAAGAGGATTCTTTCTGGCGCAAACTGAAACGCAACCTGGGTTTTAAAAACTAGGAGAGGAAGGTAGCAGACCGTGTTTGAATTTCTAAAAAAAGTATTTGCCCACGAGGAAAATTCTAGCCGCAATAAGGCCAATGATCGGTTGCGATTGGTTCTAACCCATGACCGCATCGGTGCCTCTTCTCAGTTAATGGAAACTTTACAAAAAGAAATAATCGCTCTTATTGCCAGCCACGTTGAAATTGAAGGTACTCCAGAGGTGCACTTTATCACAGAAGGCAGACGTACTGCGCTGGATATCAGTATCCCATTAAAAGGTAGGTAGATGAGTTTGGCTAAAATTGATATTAAGGGTGTAAACAAAAGCTTAGTTTTCGTTTTCTCCAGCGGAAACGGGGAGGAATACGCTTCTCTCCTCAAGAATAGATTTGAAAGTAACCGGCAGCTTTTCGAGGGATCTCCAGTGCTTTTTCAGGGGGAAGGGCTGCAGCAGCTGTCCAGGGATGAGGTTGCCGCCCTACAGCGACTATGCTTGGATTATGGCATGATTTTACATAATGTCCATGTCCCCGGTCTAGGGGAAAAGCCTGCCGGTGAGGATATGTTTGTCTACCGGACCTTACGCAGCGGTCAAAATCTGCACAGCGAAGGATCCATGATTATCTGGGGTGACGTTCATGAAAGCGCTGAGGTTACCGCAGCCAAGGATGTGATCGTCCTTGGTAAGCTAGCAGGAATTGCTCACTCCGGCTGTTACGGAGATGTAAGCAGTACTATTTTTGCTCTCAACCTGTGTCCAAAACAATTACGCATCGGTGATAAAATATCGCGGGCTTCTGGCGACTATGCGAAAAATCCCGTTCCCCAGATTGCCTATACCGAAGACAATAATATCTGCATCAAAGAGTACAAACCCCGATAAAATAAGTGGATAAGTTGGTGCCTGGCACCAAAGGAAGGAGAATGAGTAGATGGATACTAACCTGGCACCCGAGTCCAAAACTGTGAAGCAGGAGGCTAAAACGGGCTTCAACTACAAGAAGTGGCTCCTGCCACTCTTTTTGGTGGCGCTCATTCAGTTATTGGTTATGATTGGCATTTTTGCCAGGCCGGAGATGACCCTCTATGATTCCTGGTTTCGCCTTAAGGGGGTACAGAATCCCGGCGAAAATGTAGTGGTGGTAGCTATTGACGATGCATCCGTAAGCCGTATAGGTCCCCTGGCCTGGCCCCGGACGGTTCACGCTGACCTCTTGGAAAAACTAAGCCAGGCTAGAGTAGTGGGCTTCGACCTGACTTTCAATTCAGAAAAGGATGCCCAGGAAGACGAGGCTTTCGCCAAAGCTATTGCCCAGCACGGTCGGGTGGTATTAGCGAGTAAACTGACCTTTGGCAAAGATGAAACGGGCGAGATCATGGAAGGCTTAGAAGCGCCCTTGGAAAATCTAATGATGGGGGCAGCAGGAATCGGCTTTGTTAATACTCCTGTCGAGGCAGATCAGGTGGTAAGAAGGCTATCCATGGTAGATGTAAACCTTTTCGATATGCCTTTCCCGTCCTTCGCTCTAGCTACATACTTGGTAGCCGAAGAATTAAACCCCAATGACATAAAGTTGATGCCGGGATACCTAATTGTTAAAGGCCAAAAAATTCCGATTAATGATTCCAACCAAGCCATGCCTACCTTCTACGGACCGACTGAAACCTTTAAGACTATCAGCTATGCTGATATCATCAAAGGCAACGTAAGCCCAAATTACTTTAAGGATAAGATCGTACTGATCGGGGCAGCTACTGCCGAAGATCATGATGTATACGCAACACCCTATTCCACTAGCAACATGGTTAAGAATGGCTCCCGAGCAGCACCGGGAGTAGAAATCCATGCCAACACAGTACAAAGTTTCCTAAACTCCAGTTGGTACCGGCAAGTAGGATGGGGCTATAATTTCATATTCCTGTTCCTAATGGCTATCCTAACCAGCCTGGCCGTTTCCGGGCGAGGACCCTGGGTTGGAATGATGGGCACGCTGGGAATTGTAGCAGTTACACTATGTACGGTTTACTACTTATGGAACGCCAACCATATGTGGTTGAATCTGGCTGCTCCATTGGCTATTATCTTCCTGACTTATGCGGTAGTAACTGCTACTGATTTTATCACAGCCGAAATGCAGCGCCGCAAAACCAAAGCCATGTTCTCCCGTTATGTTTCACCGGATGTAGTTGACGAGCTTATGGCCAATCCCGAGCAGATGGCACTGGGCGGCAAGAAACAGGTGGTTACGATAATGTTTACCGATATACGAGGCTTCACCGCCTTCAGTGAGAATAAAGATCCGGTTGATGTTATTTCGCGTTTAAATGAATACCTCACCGCGCAGACCGATGCTATCCTAAAACACGGAGGTACCCTGGATAAGTATATGGGTGATGGTGTGATGGCTTTTTTTGGAGCTCCTGTCTACTATGAAGACCATGTCGAAAGAGCAGTTAGGGTAGCTCGAGATATTCAGGAGAGAGTAGTAGAACTGAATAAAAAATGGGCCGAAACAGGTGATCTCCCCCTGCTGATAGCAGTAGGTATTAACACCGGTCCGGTAGTGGTAGGTAACGTAGGCAGCCCTGAACGTATGGACTATACCTTGATCGGTGAAGATGCTAACCTGGCTTCCCGGGTAGAAGCCCTGACCAAACTCTTTGAAACCTTGCTGCTGGTTTCAGAACGTTCTTATAATCTGCTCCCGGAAGGTGAGATCAAGGACTCCCTCAGTTATGTAGGGGAAGAGCTGGTCAAGGGTTTTACCAACCCCATCAAGGTTTATTCTTTCACCGATATGAACCTGAGCTTCGAGAAATCTACGGATAAAGGTTACAAGTAAGAAAGTTAAAAACCCCAGGTGTAACCATAGAACACACCTGGGGTTCTTCTCTGTCATCATTCAACAGGAATATGAATACTCGTTTCCCCTTTGGATTATATGATAGGTTGAAATTCACCTTTTTCGTCCTAGTCTTGGCATAAGTATCTCCCCATTGCTTTTTCGCAATTATATCCCGAAGATTAATTCACTTCAATTTAAGAACCGTCCCTGAATTTCCTTATGTATGCTTTCAATTGGTCAGACCAAGCGTTTACATTAGACTTCCTTCAGACTCCAACTTGCGATTGACGCCCTTATCCTCTTCCAACAGTTCCTACCACCAATTCTGTAGCGAACTTTCACCGCCAAGTTATCGCCCATGCAGGGCAAATCAGCAATCACCCCCGGTTGGCTATCTTCCAGCCGGGGGTGATGTGCAAATAAGCAATTAGATTAGCTCCAAGAACTGCTGGTTGTTGGTTTAAGTTGGGATGGTAACGGTAACCACATTGCCACCATCTGCAGCAGCAGCATTATTGGACGCATCTGTATTCCATCCGGCTGCCGCATCCAGCGAGGTAACGCCGCCAATACCCAAGCCTGACACCAGACTTTCAATTGCAGTTTTGTCAGCATCGGTTAACCATATAAGCAGCTCACCATTCACATTCATACGAGAATACTCGCCAGCAACTAAGGGGCCTTCATCATATTTCGGATGCAATGTGTATGTTCCAGTTAATTGGCGGGACCCTCCAGAACCCGTGCGGAAAGTCAGCTTGCTTAAATCAAAGGTGCTGCCAGATTCTACCCACTGCATCTTGACAGCCAATCTACTTGTACTGCTATAGGTGGCACCCAGGATGAATGCTTGATTACCTGCAGGCTCAACCGCAAATATGGACATGCCAATTACAGCAGAATTCTTAATGGCTTTGATGCCATAAACTGAATGCTTAAGCCCGGGAGCCAGGTTAAAGCTAATATCGTTGTTATTAACTACCAAAGATTGAATGAATGAGTTGGCAACTATCGCCCCGGAAAAAAGGTCTACCAGTTCCAAGGTTACTGGATCTCCACTGCTCCAGAGGTTCTGTGCATATACTGATTCCAATACAGTCATTGGGGTAGTAGCATACCCGAAGTCTATTGTCTTGGGACTGATGTTTAAATACGGCACGACATTAACCGAAATGACTTTTGGTAGTGGCGAATTATCACAGCTACTTGCACCAGCCGTCGCCGTCATAGTGATTTGAGTAGTCCCCGTTGTACTTCCGGTTACTAATCTTCCCCATATTCTTCCTTCATCACGGCTAGATGGTATTGAAAGACTGGCCATAGTAGGATTACTATTGCATATTCCTACACCGGCATCAGGGGGCGAGACCGTAAAGCGCCAGGGGATGTCGGTCTGGGCAGGATAATAGAGATTATCATTGGCAACATTGAACATTAGCTGGCCATTCATAATGTAATAAATAGGCGGTGGAGTGGTAGCATTGGCGGAATTAGTCAGATAAGATCCGTTGCTTGCTGCCTGGAGATCAAACCACTGCCCTGTCGGAGATTTGTAATATAAACTTACTTTGGGACAGAGTAAATTCGCTAGAGATGAACTGGTAAAGGCAGGGCTATTTAAGTTAAAGGCAAACCTACCCACCAGCAGCGTGTTGTTATCGATACCTGCGGGGTCTATGGCTGGAAATGAATTAGCAGCTTCGGGACCCATTGAAGGATTGGTCTGGGCATCCATTTTTAAAGTAATATTGGGACCGTCTACATTGCTGTTAATAACGGTAACCCCCCCAATATCGTTATTGTTAAAAAAGTAACTGGTACTATTATAAGTATTAATAGAAGTATAAAAATTCAGAGTATAAGTGCCCGGTGGTACTGCTATCGAATATGATGCCGAGCTATTTCCTGCTGCTATAGTACCGAAACCATAATAATAATTTCCGTTACTATTGTAGGTACTTACACTTACGCCCACGCCTCCTGTTGGGGCAGTATGCCCAGCAGGCAGAGATACGGTTCCAGTAATGGTATAACCAGTTAATATGGTCATATCCACATTAGGAATATCCGCCGTACTTACCGTGATTAGTGTACTATCATTTTCGTTAATAACCGTTCCCGATTGATTGTAGAATCCGTAAGACAGGTAATTGTTTTCGCCGCAGAATTGTCTGTCCGAAATTGTGTATCCTATTTTGTAGTCACCCGGTTCAACAACCCAGGTAAATTGAGCAGAACTTTGCCCTGTCGAAATGGGATATCCGGTGCCTACACTGTATGCAGTACTAGCACCTATGATCTTATCCACTTTAATTTCGATGTATTTAGTTTTACTGCTATTGTTGGGTGAGGGCAGGTTGATCTGGCCCGAAATAGTCTTTCCTAAAACTATAGCTAAATCTATATTACTCTTGCTGCCATCAATAACATTTACCGGGTTTTCATAAAACCCAAATCTTACGTAAGGTTCAGCGTAGGCTTCATAGATAAAGTAATTGATCTTATACTTACCGGTCTCAATGTTATCCGCTACCGGGATAGAATATGATAAAGAACTAGCACCGGCAGGTATAACGAGACTTTGACGGTTATTATTATAGCCACCAATATCTTGACCAGAAGCGTAAAGCGACAGTCTTATCCCTCCAATAGGAGCCACCTTGCCTTCAGGAAGCGTTATGGTTCCTGATATAGTCTTGGTAGCCAGATTTTCCAGCAATCCATTGCCAGCCAACTGGTACATCCCTATTTGGCCAGAAGTATCGTTGAAAAATTTAACTATTATATTGCCCGGGCTTTCAAATATCTTTGCTAGTTGCCTGCTATACTGGCCCACCGGTGTCATTGCACTTAAAGTACGATAATAGGTGCCACTATCTTTAATAAGAAGTTGATATTGGGTGGCTCCAAGCGCTGAAGGCTTAGTAACATAGAAATCCTGGGTTAATACCACTGTCTCCGCTTCATATACTACTGATGCCACAGTTGTAAGGCTCCAACTACCCAGTGTAATGTGACTACTGGTACTGCTGGTCGGCTGAGTCGTGGTCACAGCAGCAGGGGCTGAAGCTGCTGTCTGGCTAGCGCTGGTAAGCGCTGAACTAAGTATGCTCGTTAATGAGGGGGTAGTCACCGGTGGTGCTGTTGGTAATACTGGTGCAGCCGGGACGGGAACTACCGGATTGGTTGGAGCAACAGCTGTGGGGACTTCCGCTATAGGAGGGGGTGGAGGTGCTGCTGCTTGATTGATTTCCATGGTCTGAGCAGTCGTCTCTATCCAGGCCAGTACTGATTGGAATGCCTGCACCTGTTCTCTGGTCAGAGCAACTGTAGCTGCTGGGGGTGCAGTAGAGGTAGTTAACTGGGTTCCCAGTCCCTGGGTCAAAGGTACAGTTTGTCCTCCATTGGTAACTTCGGCGGATCCGATAAGACAGCTTATGGTTGATTGTCCAGTGGGGCTTACATTTATCATGACAAATGTGCCCCTGATAGCTGCAACTCCCCATGGCATATCGACTTTTACTTTTACTTTTTTGGTTTGGGATACTTTCCACCAGGGTTGTGCTTCTTCATCGGCGGCTAACAAATCCCAACCATTTAGACTAGCTATGAATTGGTCGTTTATCTGGTATAACTGTCCGGTCTTTTTGCTTTCACTGGGGCTGGTTGTTTTTTCTTCGCTCTGTCCTTCGGACTTGGTAGCCAAGGCTCCAAACATGGTTCCCTTTTTTAATACCAGGTTTAACCAGTCCACAGCTATGCTTTCACTGCCATCGGTTTTGATATATATTCTACCTTTTGCTTCTTTGACGCTTATCTCCGTGTTTTCTTTTATAAGCATGCTGCTGCCATCCGGGTAACTTAGCTCGCAACTGCTATTGGCTCCGGTTATTATAATTTCTCCTGCGTTAACATTGCTTTCGTTCTTAATCTCTTGTTCTGAACCACTGCCGCTCTTTATTTTTACCGTTCCAATTATGGATTTTATTTTTCCGGGCAGGCTGGTGGTATTTAACCCTGGATCTTCCGTTAACAGCAGGCCTAATGCATGAGCCAGGTTTATCCTGGTGAACGCTGCATCAGGCAGGTATTGTTTGCCGTCAGGGCTAAGTCCTACCATACCAGAAGCCAGTCCTACGGCCACTGCCGGGGCGGCCCAGTGTTTAGAGTCTATGTCGCTTAACTTAGGTAACTCTGCACCTTTCAGAGGTTCTTTGGAGAGGCGTAATGTTAAACTGATACCCTGGGCACGGCTTATTTTTTCGTCAGGGTGAAAGCTTTGGTCGGGATAACCACTCAGGTATCCTGCCTTGGAAGCTGCAGCTATATAGTCTTTGGCCCAGTGACTTTGAGGTACATCACTGAATGGCATCGGCAATTGGGGATCAACTTTCAACCCGGCGGCTTTGACAATAATAGTTGCTGCCTGGGCACGAGTTAGTCCTTCATCGGGGTGAAATCCTCCATCTGGATAGCCCTTGATGATCTCTTTACTTGCTAAGTAATTCACATATATGGCGTTAGCTTCAGTAGAGGGGACGTCTTTAAACTGAGATACTAGTACCGGTGCTACTGTTGGAGTTTGGGCCGGAGTAACTGCATCTGCGGCCAGGGCAGGACTTACCAAGGATAAGGATATGCTAAACAGAAATAGCATGATCGCACCCAACAGTCCTATTTGTTTCCTCACCATGTCCATAACTTACCTGCCTTTCCATAAATTATTCCGTAACACTGGGTGAACCCACAAATCCTTCTATAGAACTCATCCGCATTACATATAAATGCAGTATTCTCCATTAACAGACAATTCTCCTGCAATTAAATCCCATTATTTGGCTATGTTTAGAAGAAAATCACCCCCGCCCAAAATGCTGGAGGTGATTATCTATAAACAGTTGGCTTTAAGCTTTAAGCTATAACTCAATTTGGTTTTTGTTTGATTACATCATTAAGATAAATTCAATACCCCTTGGAACTGAGGATTGCTCTTTGTCCGCTAGGGTATCTGAAAAGAAAAAGCCCCGCAGGTGAGCCTGGTTCGACTCTGTCTGCGGAACTTAAACTTTCGCCCTGCGCTTTTAGTACAGGGGACTCATTTCGCTAATTGATTATAGAAAGCATTTCATTTTTTAGCATCCTTAATATGGTACAACTGATTTACCCCATTTTGTTAGCAAATAATTCACTTTTTCAACTTCAACTGCTTCTACAAATTGACCGTTACTTGCTGGTACTTCTTGAGTTGTTGGTGCCAACGTCCAGGGTGGGGATGCAATTGTAGTGCTAAGATCAGTTCCTACATTAAGGGCTGTTGGTTCAGAGGCTACCACTCTGAAGTATACGGCATGGCTAACATCTGCAGCTGCTGTAATGCTTATATAAACTGAACATCCTACTGTAGCTTCTGTTAGTGATACTGTTAAGCCGGATGCTGCTACTGGTCCTCCTGATACCACTACATCAAATTTTTCATCTACCGTTACCTCATCTCCATCATTAGCTGTTACAGTGATTGTAGTTGTTCCAGCAGCTACTGGGCTTACTACTACATATGAAAGACCTTGATAATATAAAGAATCATCAATTACTTTCACTGTTGCTTTTCCTGGATCACTTGATACTGCTGTGATTGTTAATGGATCATAATCAGCATCTGCAAATGTGTACCTTGTATTTATTGTGACATCTCCATCACCTACTGTAGCTGTTTGATCTGTTATTGGATTTGCTACTGTTGGTGCGTTGTTTGGAACTACTGTAACATCTGACGCTCTGACGGTTACTGTACCGAATCCGGTGACTTTGTTGCTGCCGTCAACTTCGACAACGTTGAAAGTTCCTGCTCCCAGGGTTCCTGCTCCCAGGGTGTCATCTTTCAGGATGTAGTCTCCGGTCGCGGTAATATCCCTACTGTAAGTTCCGTTAACACGGGCCAAATTTACTACTGAATAGCTTCCGCCTGCACCTGCTTTCGGGTTGAGCCACAATTTAGTGCCGGTTAGTCCAGAAATAGTCAGGTTTGTCCTGCCTGGGGTACCACTTACAGCTGGTGTGATTGTTGCACTAAGCTTTGTCCCTGGCGCAGCTGCTACCTCTGAAGCTGTGACAGTTACTGTGCCGAATCCGATGATCTTGTCGGCGTTATCAACTTCCACTACTTTAAATACTCCTGTTCCCAGGGTATGATCTCCGCTTGCAGTAATGTCCATACTGTAAGTTCCGGCAACACGGGTCGTATTTACTACTGGAACACTTCCGCCCGTACCTGCTGATGGATTTAGCCACAATTTGGCACCTTTCAGCCCGGAAATGGTCAGATTTGTTTGGTCCACGGTACTACCTGCAGTCGGTATGATTTTGGCACGACCTTCATCAACGGAAAATTCTACCGTATAGGAAATATTGGATTCTTTATACATGCATTTGTGATCTGTATAATAATAAAATTCCAATTTTGAGTATGAACCCGAATATATGGTCCTCCCAAAATACTGCCCGTTGAGGGTTTTCGCATAATCAAGTTGATCCCACTGCTGGGTGTTAATGTTAAATCCTTTTACCCAGGCATAATCGTTTGGACTGCTGTGACCAGATACGGATGGAACATTAAATGTATATTTTGTAATGACTGCTCCATTAATGTCATTTTCATAAATTATTTTCGATTTTGAACTCTCTAGTTTTAGAGCTCCATTTTTCCCCGTACTATCGAGAACAAAAAACACAATGGCTTTGGATTCGGATCTAAGACCGTGTTCGTCTACTGCTATTACCGAGACATTGTGTTTTCCTGATGAATAAACAGAGGATTCATTTAGTCTTCCCGTCCATTCATAGGTGATTGCGTCTTTCTCTGCATCAGTAGAAAATGCGGTAATCTTTACGATATCATTGATGGTCACAATGCCCGATCCTGGTTCTATAGTTATTTCCGGGGTGGTAGGGGGTGTATTAGTTGGCTGTTCATTGCCACCACTACTTCCGCTTACTTCCTTTCCTCCCACATCAGCCACAATACCATCCGATACCTTAGTGTTTGCGGGAGGATTATCAATTTTTACGCCGCTAACGTTTATGTTGGCTGTTTGAATGTTGCCATCACCTTTTACATGGGCCACAGCATTGACCTGAAGAGTTTTTACGCTTGCTCCTAAGGCAAGGGTTAGAGAAGTTCCACCGGCTGCTGTACCCAGATTAATCTGTTCAATGCTGCTGCCCCCGGCTACCTCTATATTAAGACCGGGTGCATTGATGTTTACCGATGCGAAGCTGCCCGAGATTATTATAGTTGCTCCTGCTGGTATGCTGGGTCCCGTATTCACTGAGGAAAAGCCCGCTCCGCTAAGCCCGCTTTCTTCCAGCTTGGCTCCCGAAT
>CAYWFX010000057.1:1130-17526 GCA_964457945.1 uncultured Syntrophomonas sp. | reverse complement strand
GGGGACGAGGAACACGATGTTCCGAGCCTGTCATCGACCATGGATGGGAGATTGACAGGGTGCCCCTGGAGCTCGCCCGGCAAGCAGCTGGTAGAACGAGCCTCCGGAGATGGGAGCAAGCAGAATTACTAAATCTGTTAGCCCCAGATCACAGTCAACAGCAAAATCTCGTTCCCCGTCTTCTTGCTGCGCATCATCTGTCAACTACGAATTTGAGTATTTTATTAATGGAATAGTGTTATTCCGCTATGATAAAATTGAGCCAATATATCCTTTTGGCAGCTGAACTAATAGCGTTGATATTTAATTAAGGGGGATTGCGAATGATTACTTATGTGGCTCTGTCGCCTCACCCGCCTATAATAATACCTGAGGTGGGAGGAGATAGGGCGAGGGAGGCCATTTCTACGATTCAAGCCATGCAAGCCATGGCGACGGAACTACTTAATTCCTCACCGGATACAGTTGTATTTCTAACCCCGCATGGCAACGTATTTTCAGATTGTATTACTTGTCTGATTGAACCACAGCTATCCGGGGATTTGAGTAGTTTTGGCAGGCCCGATGTGCGGACGAGCCACCCCAATGACCTGGCCTTGGTGCAGGAATTGATGATGCGGGCAGAAGCGCGGAGCATTCGCTTGATAGGGATTAACCAGGATATGGCCCAGCGCCATAAATTAAATGCGCAAATTGATCATGGGATATTGGTTCCGCTCTACTACCTGGAAAAGGCTGGTATGGGGGACAAGCCAGTGGCAGCCATAAGTGTGGGCTATCTGAACAATGTAGAGCTGTACGCGTTGGGTAGGATAATACAGGAGGCGGCGGACAGTCTGGGTAAAAGAGTCGCTGTTGTCGCTTCGGGCGACATGTCCCATCGACTAAAGAATGAGGGACCCTATGATTTTCATCCGGATGGCAGCACATTCGATCTGACCGTAAAAGAACTGCTCACCCAGAACGATGTAGAGGGTTTATTGGATATACCCGAAAAGTTGCGTAAAAATGCCGGGGAATGTGGTTATTGCTCGATTGTTATTATGATGGGAACCATGGACGGCTATGATTTCCAGACTAAGGTTTTTTGTTATGAAGGGCCGTTCGGCGTCGGGTATCTAACTGCTGGGTTACATCCTGGGGAGCAGAGCCCGAGCATATTGGTAAAACTGGAATCCAAGCAGGCTGGCCTGATTGAAGCCAGACGCGCAGTTGAATCCCCGCACGTAAGATGGGCGAGGATGACCCTGGAAAACTATATAAAAAGCGGCAAGAAGCCGGATCTGCCTGAGGAGATGGAGGCATTGATGCAAGAGCGGGCCGGAGCCTTTGTTTCCATAAAAAAACATGGCCAACTGAGAGGGTGCATCGGCACCTTTCTACCTGTTTATAAAAACCTGGCCGAAGAAATTAAAAACAATGCGCTGGCCGCAGGACTAGAAGACCCACGTTTTCCTCCAGTAGAGGCAGGTGAGCTTTCTACACTGGTTTATTCGGTAGATGTATTGGCTGAACCGGAGCCCTGCAAGCGAGAAGACCTTGACCCACAAAAATATGGGGTGATTGTAAGCAGCGGAGGCAAAAGAGGGCTGCTTCTTCCTGACCTGGAAGGGGTGGACACGGTGGAGCAACAGTTGCAGATAGCACTGCAAAAGGGGGGCATTTCGCCCCGAGAGCAATATACCATCCAGCGCTTTGAGGTGAAAAGGTTCAGCTAGGGGGACACACCGGTAAGGTACAGGGACACACCGGATACGCAGAACCTTAATAGTGGAACCCGCAGGGTGAAACATCAGGCGTCCCCGAAGGGGAGAATGTCCCCGAGTATAGTTGCGAAATATGCATCTATTAATAGGAGGTTGGTGATGGCAGAGCTTGAGGCCATGTATTATGAAAAAATGGATAACGGAGTGGTGCGCTGCGTACTTTGTCCCCATCACTGCAGGTTAAAAAATGAGCAGGTGGGTTTATGTCGGGTAAGAAGCAATCGCGCTGGAGTACTCTTTACTTATAATTACGGTGAAGTTTCGTCACTGGCCTTAGATCCCATAGAAAAGAAGCCTTTGTTTCATTTCTATCCGGGTTCCTGCATTCTATCGGCAGGCAGTTTTGGCTGTAACCTGGCTTGTTCCTTTTGCCAGAATTATAGCATAGCTCATGGTGTTCCCCCTACCCATTACCTGGAACCGGAAAACCTGGCGGAATTGACCCACAATAGCTGTGAAGATGGTTCTATCGGTCTGGCTTTTACCTATAATGAGCCATCTATCTGGTATGAATATATATGGGCTACTGCCCCCCGGCTTAAGGAAAAGGGGCTAAAAACTGTTTTGGTGACCAACGGCTATCTGGAAAAAGAGCCCCTGCAAAGGCTCTTGCCCTATATAGACGCTTGCAACATAGATGTTAAGGCATTTAATGAGCAATTCTATCCCGAGCTTTGCCAGGGCAAGCTACAAGCTGTCAAAGCAACGGTTGAAAACGTGATAGGCAAAATCCATGTGGAAATTACGACTTTAATCATCCCCGGCAAAAATGATGGAGAAAGGGAAATAAGAGAATTATCGCGCTGGCTGGCTTCCCTGGACCCAAATATCGTTCTACACTTATCCAGATATCATCCGGCCTATAAGTTAGACCTGCCGCCAACTCCAGAGGCAACCATGATACGAGCCCGAGATATTGCCCGGGAGCACTTGGAATTTGTTTATACGGGTAACTTGGCAGGGGAGGAGAACAATACCTACTGCCGAAATTGTGGGCATTTATTAATCCAGAGGAACGCCTACAATGTCCAGATCATAGGCATAAAGGACGGACTGTGCAGTTCCTGCCACAGCAAGCTGATATACATAAAGGGATTTTAGGTATTATTGTTGCCGAAAAGTTAAGCTAAAGCAAAATATATTTTACTTGCGAAGAAAAATAAATGGAAATAATGTGGTAGAATATGGAGAAAGCGAACCAGCATTGTGTTAAATTGAATTAATGGATAGTATAAAATTGATTCGTTTCTCAAGTCCTAGGGAATTTAAATAATTAGAAGAAGGCTTGTTGATTATTGGGGAGGGAAAACTATTTATCAAAGATCTCTACCGGTCGCTCATTACAAGCTATGTTTATGTCTTTGACTAGATGGCTGGGTTTTTAAAGTTAGTGTTGCTTAATTCCTCTTAATCATGTCAACAAGCCTACATACGGCTAGTTATGAATAAAAACAAAGGAATCTTACTACTAATATCCTTTCTCTTTCTAGGGTTGTTTATAATCAAAGCATCTACAACGCTAAGCTCAAATTTACGGTATGAAATGACCAGCGACTTGACTCGTTATGCTGTAATAACAGCAACTAACTTTTTGATCGCCTTCCTGATGGGCTTGATGAACTGGGTTTTTGCCCGATTTATATCCAAGGAACCCCTGGAAAATATCGGCTGGGCTTTATCAGGTTCACCTGCACGTCTGTTCTTAGTTGGATTTTTATTGACTGCTGTCATTGCTGGATTGACCATTTCACTTTCTATTGCTCAATTTGCTATATCCTTCAAATTAGGCACATCGCTCAGTATAACTGCCGGACTTATTACTATGGCTGCTTTTAGTGGCTTATTTCAGTGCGCGGGAGAGGAATTATGGATGCGTTCGTGGTTCCTCAGCAATTTTGCCCTTTTGATCGGCAGAAAGTACGCAGTAATATTTACTGGTCTCATCTTTGGCCTTATGCATTTCCTAAATCCCGCTTATAGCTGGCTGGGGGCGCTAAGCGCCGCTCTTGCCGGTATTATGTTTTCAGCAGGATTTTTTAAGACTCGTACGATAATTATCCCTATAGGATTGCATTATGGATGGAATCTGGTGATGGGATTATTTTTCAACAGACAAATATTCAGATTATCCAGTCCTTTACTAAGTAATATCAACCAATTCACTGCTGCCGAAGGCACCTGGTGGGGCGTCTTATTAGTTTTAGCAGTTACGCTCTTTGTTACGTCCAAATACTCAGACGGATTTTTCAGTAACCCCTTCGTAGGGAAAAATATTCACAATAGTCCCTCTGCGTGAGCTAATTGGGATGTAAGCGGTAAACAACCAAAAGCTCTTTGCTAAATAATTCGATGCATAGTACGGTCTAACCTTCTTCAGCTGGGCATATCCCATTAGCTAAGTTGCAATCCCCTTATCTTGAGAAATAAACAACAATAAGCCGGGAAGGGCATAGCTCTTCCCGGCTTATTATATGAAAGCCCCGGGATTAATCCCGGCAGGCTGTTCACGCAGGCAGCTTGTGCCTGCAATTTATGATATGAGTAGAAACCGAAAAGGGTTACCCTAAAATTTGGGATGCTCAACTTATTTGCCTTATTCGAGTGGAAGGCTAGGTTCGGTTGGAATCGCAAGTTTTTTGTCTTCTTTGAGAAACAGCGACATTACTAGAGCTGCCAAGCATAAAGCTGCAGCCACTATAAAGCAGTCACCAATAGCTTTAATCATGGAAAGTTTGCCAATCTCCTTGGCAATAATGCTGATTCCCAGGCCCTGGGTGGTGCCAAATCCTAAGCCCATAGAAGTGGCGATGTTGCTTAAGGCAGCCTGTAAGTTGATGTATTCGTTGCTGCTTATATTAACCGATTGGGCCATATTGGAGAAATGGTAAACCTGCCGGTGCTGCATAATGGTAGTGAACATAGCAATTCCAAATGAGGAGGCTACCTGGCGAATAACATTACTTAACGCAGATGCCCTGCCGATGAGCTGAGGCGGCACTGTATTCATGCCTACAGTAGTAACCGGCATCATTGACAAGCCCATCCCCGCACCACGTATCGTTAGCCACACCGTCATGACTGCATAGGGGGTAAGATCATTAAAGCCATTCATAGCATAGGTGGTCCAGGTGACTAAGACCAGACCGACTATAACGATTCCCTGAGCACCATATTTATCAAAGAGTTTGCCACTAAGGGGCATCATTATGCCTGAAGCTATAGCCGCTGGAAACATGATCAGCCCAGTTTTCATTGCGGTTTGTCCCAGAACGTTCTGTAGTAGTATAGGAATTAGAAATATCGCTCCGAACATTCCCATCGCCAGTAAAGAACCAATTATGACTGACATTGTAAACAAAAAGTTTTTAAACATCCTCAAATCAAGAATAGGTTCGGGATGATGCAATTCATTAATTACAAATATGGTCAAGGTTATCAGGGAAGTAACCAACAACGTTACAATAAAGGGTGAGCTCCAACCATATTTAGTTCCATCGCTTAAAGCCAGGAGTATACAAAACAGCCCGATGCTGGAAGTAGCAATACCCACGAAATCAAGGTGTTTGCCTTTTATCAGCTGAGTTTCTTTCAAAATTACGCCTGCCAGGAAAAGGTTAAGCAAGCCAATGGGCAGGTTGATGTAAAATATCGAACGCCAGTTGGCGTATTCTACCAGATAACCACCTAGGGTAGGCCCAATAGCAGGAGCTGCCATGGCGGCAATACCCCAAAATCCCAGAACCATTCCTATTTTCGAGCGGGGAAATGACTGATAGATTAAGGCCATACCCAAAGGCTGCATAATACCGCCTCCCAGAGCCTGTATTATACGGGCAGCGATCATGCTGTTGACACCCCAGGACATCCCACAGAAGACAGAACCGATAACAAATAGAGACAGGGCTGCAATATAGGTCCTTTTATATCCAAAAGTATCTCCCAGGAAGCCTGATATCGGCATTATAACGCCCAATGTTAACATATAGGCGGTCAGTATCCACTGAATATCATCCGCAGATGCGTTGAATATGGTCATCATTTTAGGTAAGGCCACATTGACTATGCTGCTATCCAGGATAGCCATAAAGGTGCCAATTATAATAACAACCAGAATGGACCAATTTATTTTCTCTGTATCTGGCTTATTCAATACCTTATCGCTGCCTCTCATCCCTTTTTTATTAGCTTCCAGTGTGTATCTTGATAACTGCGGACATCCCTGGTTTTAAAACCATACCCTTTTTATCCACAGTAATCTTGAATGAGAATCTTTGGGTAACCTTAGTATAATTACCCGAAGAGTTCTCAGAGGGAATCAAAGCAAAGGTAGACTGAGTTGCTCCTCCTAGTTCACTTACCTTGCCGGCAAAAATAGTACCCGGGAAAGCATCTATCTTTACATCAACATCCTGGCCAACTTTTATCCGACTACTTTTATCTTCCTCAATGTTAGCGCTTACCCAGGTATTATCCAGATTGCTAATGGTAATAATAGTCTGACCCGGTGATACGTTTTCTCCTACCTGTAAAGCAAGCCGTACCACAGTACCACTAATCGGTGCTTTAATAACTGAATTAGTTAGGGCTAGTTGAGCATTATCGTAGGTGGCCTGAGCTTGTTGCAGCTGTGCCAGGTAAATAGCAGCACCCGTTTTGTCCAAGGAATCCATTTTGGCCTGGGATTCCTGTAAGGACGCCTGATTAGCCATTACAGCAGCCTGCATAGCCTCTAGTGTAGCTTGAGACTTGGCATAGCCAGAGCGAGAGGTTTCCAGAGCCTCCTTCGAAATACTTCCATTCTGGTTAAGTGATTCATTTTGAGCCAGATTTCTTTTGGCATCGGCTACCGCCACTTCCGCCAATTTAACCTGGGCTTGAGAACTAAGGATATTATCCCGAGATTTTTCGACCGTTGCTTGGGTAGATTTCAGGTCATCAGGTAATTTGTCATAATTAGCTTTGCTTATATCTAACGCCGCTTTAGCTTGATTAAGATTAATCTTATATTGAGCATTATCCAATACGGCAACAACCTGCCCTGCCTCTACATAAGTCCCCTCTTGGATTGATATCTCCTCGAGACGACCGGTTACCTTAGGGCTTATATCAACAATATCACCAGCTACTTTCGCATTATCAGTACTAATTGAAGTGCGGAGGTCATTCCACCAAATATATCCACCAACCATGCCCCCGACTAACACTGCCAAAAGGACTACTATCTTAATGATCTTCCCATTACCCGGTGCGGGCATATCTTTCTGGGTTGCTATTGCTTCATTATTATCCATTGCTATTGTTTTCCTCCTCCAACTATAATTCCATTAGATAAAACCATCTTGATCAATTCGAGATCTTTTTCTGCATCAATGCTTTTTCGATCCAAGGCTTCGAAACTAAAACCCTTCAAAACGTTTCTGATAACTCGAGCTAGTTTGCGACTGTCAACCTCCACAATATATCCTTCGCGGGTACCCCGCGCCAGTATGCCGGCTACTAGATCTGTGATCATATCCTGTGTTCGCATAGTTTCCAAAAATTTATCGGGATTAAGAGTTCCCTCCAATTTTCTGCGGAGCAAGGAAAGAAACATAGAATGATATTTCTGATAAAAAGAGTACTGCAAGCTCATGTATAGATTAAGAGCTTCCCCGACATCAGGGCCCTCAGAACATTGGGCTTCAATATCCTTGCAAAGTTCGTCAACACCATGACAGAATATATAGACTAGAATATCTTCCTTGTTATCAAAATAAAGGTATAGAGTACCCTTGCCAAATTCAGCTTGGCGAGCTATATCTTCCACGGTTACAGCTTCAAATGAACTGCTGGAAAAAAGTTTATAGGCAGCTTCAGCTATTAATTGCTTTTTAAATTCCTTTTCTCGATGCTTACGAGATGTCAATAGAGCCCCCCCTTTTTTAACGACCGAATAGTATTGTATATGGACGTCCGGTCAGTTATCAATATATTTTTCCACGCTTTCGAAATTTTGTCAATGAATTTTGCAGTGTCATTAACCGGTAGCAGCAATATAGCAGCGAAAAAGGATTAGGACTCATGGGGGGAGAATATTAGAAATATAATTGACAGAATTTAAATGATTAATAAAAACTTCGATAAGGCAGCCCTATAGGGTCGTTTATAGAATACGCACCATCCTACCCACCAGAGATTAAGGGTCCGGTGTTTGAGGATAAAGCGGAGGTAAGGCAAATGCTTGATGGTGGATTCATGTTTAAATTGCTTTCCGGGGCCAAGTTTGTTCTGTATGCCCTGGTATTTTACCGGGTTTTCAGGGTAACCCCAGCAAATTTTCCGCTGATATTACTTGCGCTTGCCTTGGTAGCCAGTAGTTTGTGGCGAGGACTCTACCAATATAAAACACCCAAAGTGAATATGGTCACTTTACATTTGGACCTAATTCTGGCCTTCCTTTTCACTCTGTTTTCGAATAACGGCAGCTTTGATAAATTATTTTTGGTTTGTTTGATAGAAGGGATCACAGTTTTACCAAAACAATATGCGTATTTTTATGCTGTGCTTACCCTGGCTGCCAGTGCGGGATCTACTGCACTATATGATATAAGGGGGAGCGGGCAGATCCAGCTGCCTGAATTTGCCCAGATCCTTCTTCTAGGGTTTATCATCCTGTTGGTTATAAGTGAAAGACGGCAACGAGAACAAAGGCTGGCCTATGAAAAACTGACCGAAGAACTTAAATACGTAAACCTTCAATTGCAGGAAAGTATGGCCTGGAGTGAAAGTTTGACCACCGAAGCTGAGCGGCGGCGAATTGCTGGTGAAATTCATGATAGTCTTGGACATGATCTTACTGGTTTGATTCTGATCCTCGAAGCAGGGAAAAAGCTAATGAGCAGTGATCTAGAAGCCGGAAAGGCATACTGGGATAAAGCCCTTCGGGTATCCCGAAAAGCCATTTATTCGGTGAGAGAACTAGTTTCGGTAATAAAGGAATCAAATCTCGAATTTGAATTAATATCCCGCCTGGAGGAAATGGTTCAGGGGGTTCAGGATTTAAAAGGCTTAAAGATTGACATTGACGTTTCAATTCAGGATATTGAGATTTCTGTAAAAGATCAGTTCAATATCTACCGGGTCTTTCAGGAAGCAATCACCAACACATTGCGACATGCTAATGCTGATCGTGCTCAAATATCCATTGCTGGTGATCAAAACTTCTTATATTTCTCATATAACGACAATGGTTCCGGAATAAATCAGATTAACGAAGGTAATGGATTAAAAGGTATGATCGACAGAATTACCGATATTGGTGGCACAATCAACTTTCAGTCCGGCTCTGGGCTTGGTTTTAGAATTGAAGGATGTATAGACAGACGAGGTAAAAGTTATGAATAAGATCAAAATTCTAATTGTAGATGATCAACCGATTGTCTGTGAAGGCTTAAACACGATACTTAAACTTGAAGAAGATTTTGAAGTTGTAGGTGTTTGTCACAATGGGCAGGAGGCTCTGGAATTTTGCAGGCAGGCTAAGCCTGATATAGTGCTGATGGATACGCGCATGCCGGTGATGAATGGTATTGCAGCAACTAAAGAAATAATCAGGTTGTTTCAGGAAACCAAGGTGCTAATATTAACAACATTTAATGAGGAAAAGCTGATTTTTGAAAGTATACAAAGCGGCGCAAGGGGCTTTTTGCTTAAAGACATGCAGCCTGATGAATTATGTAAATGCATTAGGACGGTTCATGCTGGGGGAGCTTGTCTGCATCCCGATGTCACCTTGAAAGTCATGGCAAGGATTTCAAGCCAAGGTGAGGAGAATTCCTTCGACCATTTATCAGTAAATAGTTTAGATCAACTAACTAACCGGGAGAAGGAAGTATTAAGGTTTATTGTCAATGGTTTTTCCAATACTGAAATAGCCTCGGCACTGTTTATTGTCGAGGGAACAGTGAAAAATCATGTAAGTAATTTGCTTTCCAAACTTGGGGTAAGGGATAGAACCCAACTCGCGATTCTTGCCCAGAAAACCATGACTTAAGATAGAGAAACCTATATCTATAGTAGGATGTGCAGAACCTCCCTCATCTTTAGCATAAAGGTGAAGGAGGTTGTTTTTATATGAAGGTAGTCTAACTGCATGAAAAACTGCAGGTTAGCTCAGTTGAAGCTGTAAGAAAGAGGGGTCTAATAGGTGAAAAAAAAGCAATTAATCACCATGGTATCGACCATAGTTCTGGTATTCTTTATGGGCTCAGGTATTTACGTCTATAACAGCATAAGGTCAGTACCGCAAATGTTTAAACTGAATGAAGAGCTAAAATCTGAAGGTTACTATATGGCTGAATTTGAATTTCAGATGCTCGGGTGTATCTACTATCTTGACAGAGGTCAATATATCACCGCACTTACTATGCTAAACAAAATACATGATCAATTAGAAACCAGAGAGGGCTTGATCAAGGTACCTAATTTTAATGATAAAAAAGAAAAACTGGAATTTTACTTAAACCTGCAAAATCCCAAAACAGGGGCATTCATTGATGAATCTTATCCTCTTTTCACCTATATCGGTTGTACTTTGAACGTAGCGTCCTATATTAATGACCTGTCTTATGATGCTAAGGAGCCTTTTCAACTTAAGTATCCTTTGAAGTTCTTAGACGAGATCAACACGCCGGAAAAACTCAAAGCATTTTTAGATGATCTATCTAATGTCGGATGGATAGGTGCCAAATTCCGAACTCCATATATTGAGGTGGCTGAATTGGCCGAATCAATACCCGGGGATATAGAACGCCTTGGGTTATACACTTTTTCTCCCGAGTGGAAGCAAGCGATGATGCAATGGTTTTACGATAACCAGGACAGCAAGACTGGCTATTGGGGTCCCAAATTAAGGCGCAGCAGAGCGCTGTTGGATTCTGGTGATTTAGAGGCTACCGAAAAAATCACCAAGCTTTTTGTAGATTACCAAGGCAATAATCTCCATTCAGAATTCCCTTTGCGGTATAAAGATGAAATGTTCAAATCAACGCTGCATAAGCTAGCTGAACCGATGCCAGGTGATTTGGCCTCAGTGCACAAATGGACCCTGGTAATGAATCGGGGAACCAGGCTATTAACAAGATATTTGTGGAGCAGCGCTTCTCCAGATAATAAAGATAGCGCCAGGAGACTCATGGAGGATATTGTAAGAAATAAATTTGAGAAAACCTATATTGAGAATGAGGGCGCTTTCAGTTTATATCCAGGAGCAGAACATTCCGATTTGGATGGTATGGGCGAAACAATAGCTTACCTGGATGTGATAGGGGCAATTTCAAGTGATAAGCAGAAGTTGTTATGGGGATCTCAGGAAAAAAACATCACGGACCTGGGAGTGTATGAAATCTCCAAGTTGCAGGAAAAGGACTTTACTTTGATAAAAAATTCCGCCGGTATAAACTCACTTCGTTTATACCGAACCAATCCCAACCCTGGTAAATATACATCTGACGTTATGGGTATTATCTATCCAAAGGAAACGCCGGTCCTCGATATTGTTGATTTACTGCCCAAAGTAACCCAGTGGTTAAATACAACCCCACAGAACATGGGTAACTGGGTAAGCAAAGAATCAATTATACAGCAATTAGCAGATCTAAAGATACCAACTGTTTCAGTATCAGAGGGGGATGACCTTAAATTAGCGAATGAAGTATTAGAGAGTAATCATGAATTGGTCGTTATTGGTTTCGATGTGCTGCAAGTACCCCAATACCAAATGACGCTGCGCATTAAGCAGAAATCCTGAAAAATGAGATTTTAGGGGGTATTCGGGTTAATTAACGTTTAAGGAGGAGTCAATAAAATATCTTGCCCAATGGGCATTGCTAATCATGTAATAAGCTATGGTAGAATTCCTTTTTGTTGGTCCATTCTATTAAATCTATTTCCAAGCCATCGGGATCTTTAATATAAAACTGTTTGGAGAATTGTTTGACTATAATCTGGGTTTCATTAACAACATATCCATTTATCTTGAATTGCATTAATAATTCTTCAATATCGCTGACAGAATAACCGATATGTCGAAAATTGTTTTCTTCATCCAATATAAAGTTATCTTTTTCAGAGACAAATAATTCGTGACCAAATCCTTTAAGAATAGCGTACTTTTTTCCATTAGCTTTGATACCAGTATCAATTAGTTCATATCCAAGGCAATTTTGATAAAAGTTTATAAAGATATTGGTGTTAGAAACATATCTGTTTATATGGTCTATTATTGGGTTCATATAGTCCTACTCCTTAACGAAACTGATATTAATAGTATGTAGTTATAGTGTTTTCACAAAGAGTACTCTGTCTTTACCTGGGCCGTTATAATCTGTCGTAATGGGAATACCTTCTTCTTCCCGGTTACCGGCACTGATTATAAAGCCCATTTTTTTGTGAAAAGCAATCGAATCTTGGTTAACCGGAGATGTAATACAGTGAATTTCTTGACATCCACTTTTGCGTACTTCGTTATAAAATGCATTATGCAGCTTTTGGGCCAAACCATTCAATCTATATTGGGGATGTACCCCGATAAAGTGAATATAGGCCTGTTCTGGGTGAGATTGAGAGATGAAACCACATAAGAAGGCGATTAATTCATCATCTTTTTCTAGTACAAAGCTGGTATTTTGAAAATGGTCGAAAAATAAACGGGGCAGATTGTCAGCAATGTTCCGACCACCCCACCATTCATTTACAACCATTATCACTTTATCATAGTCAGATGCTGTTATTGTTCTAAGTGAAAAAATCATTTTCAATCACTCCGGCAAATATATTTGTATTTATTATAGACTAAAGTGATTGTCAAATTGTGTTGCATATTAAAAAAATATAGCTTAATTATCTGGATAGGCATTGCAATATTCAAGCTGGTATAATCTAGAAAATAATGGGTGAAAAATAAATTATAACTGGTCTAACTGGAGTAATTGGTATAAATGGTCCAACAACCGAGCAGTTGGTAAAGCAACTGGTCTAATTGCATCAACTGGGAGTAATTGGCCTAATTGGTCCAACTCGTATAGTTAGAAACCGAGCAGTTGGTGTAGTAATTGGTACATCTGGAGCAACTGGTATAACTGGAATAACTGGTCCAAAAATAATTTTTTAGAAGCGCTAAATGAGACATCAAATCCTATTATGCACTGGAAAACTATGGCGGAGGGGGGCTAATGAATTACAGAAGATAGGGAGTAGTAACTGGTATAATAGTCCTTTTGAATCAGGATATGATCCAAGCAAGAAATAGTTTATACCCGATTTGCAGGAAAATCTTCATTAGATAAAATGAAAAGAAACATACCAAGACAAGAGTTTAATTCGTTAAAGCTTTATTTAGATTATATAGCGATTTAGATCAATACCGATTTCGATTGGTTCACTGTTCCTTACGACTAGGATCTGTACGTAATTCAGTTCTTCTCCTTAACTTATAATTCAATTTCAAAGTGGCAGCTGACTCTTTAAGGTCATCTGCCACTGAAATAAACCGCCTTATTTTGCATCTATTTGGACTTTACACAAAGTTCGGGATACACCCAAACGTCCCCTGTGTCCTCCATTGAAGTTTACTATTTATTGCTCTTCAGTAATTCTTTAATTCCGCTTAAAGCCCACATAAGACCAAGAGTTGCTGTTGCAGAAGTAATAAAATACGGTACTATGTATTGAATTTGATCTCTTGACGGGTGGTCCGGTCCTCCGCTAGACCATAACATGTAGTGATAAATGTCCAGTGTCCGTAGACCAGCGATAAATGCAATGATACCAATAATTATTCTTAATTTTGTTTTCATACCTGAAACCCTTTCTATTTACCCTTAATCTCTTATGTTTCTCAGATTATTCTTTTGTTAATTTTGAGCATTTGCATCTACGAAGGTAGTCTAAAATATATAACTATAATGTCATGCCCTCGGTTGCCAAGAAAATATTTGGTTGAAGTGAAGCCGGAAGCCACACGGTCGGTTACGACAAAAAAAGAAGAGTGGCAGAATAGCTCGTAGTATCTCCTTAGAAAGTGGTTGGAAGTTTTTTGCTTCCAGCCACTTCATTTATCAGTCGCTTATTTGATTGACGAGAGTCCTATTAATATATACAACTATCGGCTCAATTACCAATATATAGTTGACAAAGAAATGTTCCGCAGCATACTATAATTATATACATATACAATAAATAATACAAAAAAAGGCGATTTATGGCAGAGATATGGTAAAGATTGGCTAATCGGGATGATCTTTTTTTATTTACAGTTTATGCAATTTCAAGGCAGCAAGAAATAGCTTGTTGATGATGGAATGAACGTGAGCAGTATGAAGTTTCCGTGCATGCAGTTTCATTATTAACAACAATAAAATAAGAAGCATTGCTCTTTCAACCCTTGTTGATAGAAGGTATAGAAAGCTGGACTGTTGCAACTGCTTTGGCGCACGAAGATCATTGTCGTGTTGTTAACGACGGTGATGCCGGCTTTGCGCCTATATTACTAAGCAGGCAGAGAGAGAGGATTTAGATGTATAAAAGAGTATTTAACAGCATAATGGCAACTTTTATTACAACACTGATTCTTTGCAGCCTTTCTATAGGTCTAGAAATTGACCAAGCATTTGCTGCGTCGGAAGCGCCGCTAGGAGAAGGAACAGCTGCGAGTCCATATCTCATCTCTACGGCTGGAAACTTACAATGGATTTCAGAAAATATCAGCACGGTAAAAGAAAAGTCTTTCAGGCAGATCAATGATATTGATTGCTCGGGAGTTACTTTTGACCCTATAGGTAGTGAAACATACATTTTTCAGGGCATATATGACGGTAACGGCAGAACCATATCCAATCTGAACATGACTACCTCGATAAGGACTGCAGGGTTGTTCGGCAGTGTAGGGACACCGGGCGAAATAAAAAATCTAACTTTACAAAACTCTACTATCTTATGTACCGATACATCTTCTTCTTGTAGTGTAGGAGGAATTGCCGGATCAAGCGGCGGGGCCATCCAAAACTGCGGTGTTGTGAATACAACCATAGAAGCCCAAAGCAAGAATTCATTAGTTGGAGGCATTGTTGGTGGTGCCAGTTGTATAATAAGCAATTGTTATAGCACAGCCATACTGAAGGGGATTGTGGTGGATACATATAAAGCCGATTTAGGAGGAATAGCCGGATATACTAACGCTGCAACTATTCAAAACAATTATTTTGCAGGTTCTTTTGCCGGGGACCCGGGAACACTTAGAGGCGGTATTATTGCCAATGATTACACAACAGCTAGTATTTCCGGGAACTACTTTTTGGATACAACCACTGCTTATGGGATTGCTATGATTAACTTAGTCCTTTCAACTTCCCAAACCGCCGGGGCGGAACCGAAAGATGCGACAAATATGCAGAAAAAAAGTACATACACCGACAGTAGTTGGGGTGAAACTGTCTGGTCTCTAGCGGATGGGTCCTATCCCGTACTGCGGATGCCGCCGCCGCCTTCCGGGGCAATCGATAGTGATATCGTATCGAAAACTGTTACTATCACAGGCTGTGCCGCCAATGATATCATTAATATTTATGATGCAGCAACAGCCGGAAGTTTAGTAGGCAGCCTCACAGTTCCAGCCAATGGGGCTGCCACCGTCAGCGTTCCCACACTGGCTTCTCTTCACGAGGTATTTGCTTCAGCTGCAACTGCTTCCAAGGCCGAGGGAGGGAGGACCCAGCACCGGGTATTTTCCGTACCGTTCTCCGAGGGCTTTGAGAATGCGGGTTATTTTCAGGATGATTGGGAAACAGAAGTGGTAACGGCGAGTACTACAACTCCATTAACATGGTCCAGGGGTGGAGCAGAGTCCCCTGGTCTTAGTTATGGTTTCGCTTTAGATGTTAACCCGCATGGTGGTTCCAGCATGATGAAGGAAAACGTATATGACGTCACCCGGTATGCTAGCACGCGCCTGGTTAGCCGGAGCTTTGGGTTGCCAGCGGGTTCCTACGATTTGAGTTTCTATCTCTATCATCATCCAGATACCTATACTGAAGGCGGAATAACTTATGGTAGTGATTACGTCCAAACTCAAATTTCGATTAATGGGACAGCTTGGGTACCATTAGGAGGGCAAATTTTGCGAAAGGACATGACTGGCGGGATTAACTGGGTTAAACATAACGTCTCATTTACGTGCAGCGCAGGAGATACAGTGCGGATTGGTCTACTGGGTTGTTCTGATTATGGATATAATCTCTATGTGGATGATTTAGAAATCGTTTTAAATTCCACTCCGCAAACTTACACGGTTACCTATGATCCGGAAGACGGAACAGTAACCCCGACAACCCAGACAAAACTGTTTAATTCCGCTTACGGCTTAGCTGCCGATGGAATGACGTCCGAACCGATGCCGACACCAAGTAAGGCTGGTTATGTCTTTAGCGGCTGGTATGACGGAGATAATGGAACCGGGAATCTGATAGCGGGAACCACAGCTGTGGCAACCGCCAGCAATCATACCCTGTATGCGAAGTGGAATGTGGCAATCAGTACAGCAGCCATCGCTGGAGTAACGGTACCCGTAACCGGAGCAACACCAGTATCCAGCATAG
>CAYWFX010000057.1:0-1030 GCA_964457945.1 uncultured Syntrophomonas sp. | reverse complement strand
TGGCTGCTGACTTCTTTACCGTGGCTGGAGCAACCACAAGCCTAAATGCAGCTACCGGGGTTGTGACAGCGGAATTTCCGGCAACAGCCGCAGCCAAAATCAGCACACCGGCCATCGCTGGAGTAACGGTACCCGTAACCGGAGCAACACCAGTATCCAGCATAGCTGAGACAACAGAATATACCGCCACGATTTCCTGGTCACCGGCTAGTACTCCGTTTGCGCCGAGCACACCATATACGGCATCAATTACCATCACCCCCAAAGCAGGTTATACCCTGTCGGGTTTGGCTGCTGACTTCTTTACCGTGGCTGGAGCAACCACAAGCCTAAATGCAGCTACAGGGGTTGTGACAGCGGAATTCCCGGCGACTGCAACAGCCACCTACACCGTAACCTTCAGTGTAGATGGTGGCAGTGCCATCGCCGATATAACCAATGTAGCAAGCGGCAGTACCATCACCGCCCCTGCAGTTCCGACCAAGAGCGGATTTAATTTCGCAGGTTGGTATAAAGAAGCTGCGCTGACGAATCTCTGGACCTTTGCCAGCGATACTGTAACTGCCAATACCACCCTGTATGCCAAATGGACCGCAGTAGCAGCAACTACCTACACCGTAACCTTCAGTGTATATGAAGCCAGTACTGTTGCTGATATAACCAATGTAGTAAGCGGCAGTACCATTACCGCCCCAGCCGCTCCGACCAAGAGCGAATATAATTTCGCAGGTTGGTATAAAGAAGTTGCGCTGACGAATCTCTGGACCTTTGCCAGCGATACCGTAACCACCAATATCACCCTGTATGCCAAATGGACTGCAGCAACTACCTACACCGTTTCCTTCAGTGTAGATGGTGGCAGTGTTGTTGCCGATATAACCAATGTAGCAAGCGGCAGTACCATCACCGCCCCAGCCGCTCCGACCAAGAGCGGATATAATTTCGCAGGTTGGTATAAAGAAGCTGCGCTGACGGATCTCTGGACCTTTGCCAGCGATACTGTAACTGCCAATACCACCCTGTATGTCAA
>CAYWFX010000056.1:0-18409 GCA_964457945.1 uncultured Syntrophomonas sp. | reverse complement strand
GGATGACATTTTCCCTGATGAGTTATACCATGACATTATCACTGATTAACAACACTTGAAACAAAAGCAGTTGACCCTACGGATTTATTCAGAGGGGATTATGTTTCAATTAGAGTGGCGATTTCGGATATTCCTGGGTCAATGGTATCGATTGATCCTGATAAAGTTAATAACAAGTACCTATATGTCATTCTAAAGAAAGAGGGAGAATACCACGTTGTAGACAAAGTGAGTGAAAATAGGCCAACCGAAGGGATATACATAAGAGGAAAATTTAAGCCAACGTATATATCCAAAGGTGTAATTGCATATAGAGTTGATTATGGTATGGACAAATATTTTATGAAACAAGGAAGCGGTTTAACATTACAAGCGGCATCCCGCTTAGGAGGAATTGTTGGAACAGCTAGAATATTTAGGGGATATGGAGTTCTTACAGGGGTAGCGATACGCTAAATTGGTTGTGAAAGAACAGGAAAGCTATGTCAATTTAACCCTCAAAGTAAGAAGACAAGGGGACTCGAACCCCTGACCCCCTCGTTGCGAAATTTAGGCTCTATGTTTCTGCTTTTACCAAATAGTTTTATGTTGGCGTTTCTATTATGCCTTTTTCCCGGCTAAATCCTTGTTTTCATGCCTTTTTTAATTCCGGTTGCTATAGTAGTTGCTACAGCAATTTCCTTACGGGTAATTAAGGCAGTTGACCTTGCCACCTAAAGCTTCAAAATTCAACTCGCAATTGCGAATTAATTCTTTGGTTTGCTTTCTAGTTATAACATCATGAATAAGTTTTTCAGCCCTCTATAGATCCTCGGGTTTTGTAGAGGGTCTTTTAAATTGATGGTTTTAAATGGTAACTGGGGGCTCAAACTGTAGAACGAAAATTTTATGGTCAATCGCTAGCGTTGCATAAAAAAGCTCTGGTCAAATGAACTTTGGCCAGAGCAGTTGGAGAAAAGAAGCCATTACAGAGACACCCACAATTAAATATCTGTGTATGCAGTCTATACCTGTAAACTAAATTGGTAATCACTAGTTGGTGTGGCTTGCAGTTGCTGTTTGGCTGTTTGATATGCTTCCTGGGACTTCGTTTGTACGATTGAACTCTCCTTTGACGTCTCAGAATACGCAGCTTTGGTCTGTGCCACAATCATTTTGGCTTCTTCTGAAGCATCAATTTCGCCATCGCCATCTATATCATATTCGGCTATTTCTGCTGCTGTGTACTCGGAAGAAGAGCTTGAAATTTCTGAAATGATCTCCGATGTTTGGCTGGTGGTCTCCTCTTCCGTAGAAGTCTCAATATTTGTTGTGGTCGCAGAACTTGTCTCTGTATTTACTGCCCGGGCTTCAGCGGGAATTCTTGCAGCTTCAAGTTTGCTGGTTGATGGCTTGCAGTCAGCAGTTGCTGATGCTGCTGACTGTTCAGAACTTACAACGGTGTCACCTTCTGCTTTTGATGTTTTGTCGCTCAGGCTGCGCAACGCCTTATCTGCAGCGGCGCTTTTTGTAAAGGAATCTGAGACTTCGGTTTGTTTTTCAATTTGTTGGTCAGTTTGAGAGTCTTGTTTTGCAGTTTCAGGTTTTACTGCTGTGTAAGAGTAAATTGAACTTACACTTGAAATGTTCACAGGTTCACCTCCTTACAACGAACGGTATCTACAATACATACAGGGAGTGTGGGACGGCACATGCAATGACTACTTTCTGCAAGCGTTTTTGTCTGCAGTCTTTTTCTTTTATCTGGGCATTATTTTGATGATCAAATCCAGGCATCTTACTCATTGTAGCAATCAAACCTTTAAAAATTCTTAATAACGTGCAAATAAGCGAAATTTTACCATGATGCGTGGGTCAGCCAGAATTTTCTAGTCTTAAGGAAATATAAAGATTTGAGACTTATAATCATCACATGACAATAACTATCATAGGAGGAATCATCTGGTGACGATTAATAAACGATTCAATATTTCCTATTTATTGGCGGTAACACTAATGGGGTCATTATTGATACTGTCAGGTTGTGGCAAAGAGACGTCGCAAGCAGTATCAGAATCTGCTACTACAGTAAATATTGCAGCTGCGGAACAGAGAGACATTTATGGCAGTACCAGTTATAGAAACAGATTGAAAGCCAGCAGTGAGGTTGAGGTACTACCCAAAACTAGCGAGCGGATAATTTCGATAAACGTAAGTGAAGGTCAGGAAGTCAGGGCCGGACAGACTTTAATGACTTTGGACAGTAGCAGTCTTAGAGCTTCAATAAAGAAGGCAGAAGCCCAAGTATCTTCTGCCAAAGCAACGCAGGTTAATAATCAGATAAAACTAGAAGCTGCGCGCAAAAATTATGAACGTAGAGAAAATTTATTCAATGCTGGAGCAGCAACCCAATTGGAGTTGGAAAATGCCAAGGATGAATATAATTCATTACAGTCAGGATCAGTTGAGGCTGCTGTGGATGAGGCGCAAGCTGCTTTGCTGGCGATTCAGGACCAGGTGGGTTATTGCAACCTTACCGCACCGGTAAGTGGAATCGTAGGAAGAATCTACGTTTCTGCCGGTGATAATGTAACTACCTCTAAAACTGTGGCAGTTATCAGTGATCCCAAGCAAATGAAAATTGAAGTTACGATTGGCGAATCGGATATATCCAAAATTCAGTTAAACAGTAAGGTAGATGTTTATGTTAAGTCAATTAGTGAAAATGCTTTTACCGGTACGGTAACCAGTATTGCATCGGTACTTGATGCCAACTCAGATATGTATCCGGTAACTGTTACAGTTGATAACTCCGCAGGAAAAATTAAATCCGGCATGTATGCTGAAGTTTTAATTGATACCAGCAGCGTCCAGAATGCTCTTTGCATTCCGTTATCAGCCATAATACCTAGTAACGGGGTTAATATTGTATATACGGTAAATGATGAAAACCGGGCCAACCGTGTGGAAGTGAAAACAGGAATAAATGATGAAACTTATATGCAAATTTTATCCGGATTAAAAGCGGGTGATAAAGTTGTTACTCTGGGCAATACCCTTATTAACGACGGATCATTAGTAACAACCAAGAGCGAGGAAGGTAAATAAAATGGATAAAATAGCCAAATTTGCTGTAAACAGGCCGGTGAGTGTTACCATTTTAGCCCTGGCCATAGTTGTTCTGGGATTTTTCAATCTATCTAAACTATCTGTTGATGAGATGCCGGAAATGGAAATGCCTATGATAACGGTTATGACTACTTATACTGGTGCCAGCCCGGAATCAGTTGAAGAAGAAGTAACTAAACCTCTGGAGTCTGCTCTCGTCAGTTTGAGTGACGTTGATGAAATTGAATCTACATCAAGCGCAGGATTCTCGACCATAATGATAACCTTTAATTATGGTATAGATATGGATGAGGCTGCTCTCAATATACGGGACAAAGTGGGACAGGTTGAATCCCGTCTTCCTGATGAGGTAGAAGACCCCACAATAATGAAGTTTGATTCTTCTTCGATGCCGATTATACGGCTCAGTTTATCCGGTGAAAACATGTCGCTGGCAGAACTGCAAGCACGGGCAGAAGATAAGATTGAGCCGCGCTTATCACGTATAGCACAGATCGCTTCAGTTTCCATAAGCGGAGGGCAGGATCGGGAAATACAGGTTGAACTGGACCAGAATAAAATGGAGAATTATGGCCTCACCTTATCGGATATTAATAATTTCATGGCAAAATCTAACTTCGATATGTCAACCGGATCTCTAAGATATGGGAACCGTAAATATTATGTCCGTACCATACAGAAGTTTGATAAGGTTGCTGATATTGGTAATGTTTCTATAACAACTTCCGCGGGAAATACCATTCATTTAAGAGATATTGCCACGATTGAAGACACTACTGCCGATATGGATGTATATACGCGTTTAAATGGTGAAACGGCGGTGGGTGTATCCTGCCAAAAAGAATCCGGTGCCAATACGGTTGATGCCTGTATGGAAGTAAAAAATGAAATTGCAGAGATAAGCAAAGGGCTGGGTGGCGAGCTGCATTATGAAATAATATCAGACCAATCTGAAAGTATACAGGAGTCTATCACATCCACTGAACGTATGGTGTATGAAGGAGCTTTACTGGCCGCCATAGTATTGCTGATGTTCCTGCGCAGATGGCGCAGTACCGTAATTGTATTTATTGCCATACCATTGTCCCTGATTGCTACCTTTATCGGGATGTATTACCTTGGTTACACGATTAATACGATTACCCTGGGCGCTTTAGCCATGGGAATTGGCAGAATTATTGATGATTCCATTGTTGTTTATGAAAATATTCACCGCCATAGGAGTTTAGGTCTTCCCATGAAGGAAGCAGCAATCAAGGGGACCAAAGAAGTGGGCGGTGCGGTTCTGGCTTCTACCACTACGATCTTAGCAGTATTTCTGCCCATGCTTACGGTGGAAGGCATGGCCGGCATGATGTTTAAACCCTTGGCAGCAACCATATGTATTGCCATTGTCTGTTCCTATGTAGTGGCTATAACAGTAATCCCTATGCTGTCATCTCGCTTCCTGAGTGATAAAGTCGTCAAGACGGTTGATCCGGACCAACCAAAATATATAATTTTCCGAATTGTGGATGGCTTTGGCAATACGATAGATAATTTGGGAGAAAAATATAAGAATGTTTTAGTTTGGGCACTACAACATCGCAAAAAAGTGGTTATTGGCGTAATCGCACTTATGCTGATGTCATTGCTGTCGATAACCACGATAGGGGCAGAGTTTTTTCCGTCTTCGGACTCTGATGAGATATCGATCAGTATTGAAACCGATAAAGGTTCTTCTCTGGATGATACCGATGTGATCGTAGCCCAGGTGGAAGAAATTTTACTGAAGGTTCCGGAAATGAAGGATATCTATACCACCGTAGGCAGCGGGGGGGAAGGAATGCCTGGCAGCAACAGCAGCAGTGAGAATAAGGCCAGTATCACTGCCACCCTGGAAGATGAGACAGATGACCGCAGAAGCACTGACAAAATCATGGAGGAATTGAGAAACTCTGTTGTTTCAGTAGCAGGCGCAAAAATTGAAATAACCAAAAATACTACTATGGGCAGTATGACTGGAGACGACATCAGTGTTGAAATCAAAGGGGATGAGCTGGACACTCTGAAAGAGATTTCAACCAAGGTGGCCGATATTGTAAAAGGTGTTTCCGGCGCCCGTAATGTAAGCAATTCTTTGACCGATGGTGATCCGGAAGTAAAAGTAAACATCGATGTGGATAAGGCTGCCATGTATAATCTGACCCCGGTTGGAATTGCTACAGAAGTTAAAAATGTTATGAATGGTGTACATGCCACCACTTTTAGTGATAATGGTGACGATATTGATGTTACACTTGCTTATAAAGATGCTAACGAAGATTTGAAATATTTAAAGGATTTGACTATAACAAACTCGAATGGTGCCAAGATCAAGTTATCAGATCTGGCTGCTTTCGAACTGGATCGGGCCCCGGTAAAGATAAATCGTGTAGATCAAGTTCGCCAGGTTTCGGTTACCGGTGATATATATGGAAGGGATAATAATAGTGTTAACCAGGAAATTAAAATCAAAGTGGCTGAGTTGAATCTGCCTGACGGGTATAGTATTAATTTTGGCGGCGCCAACAAGCAAATGCAGGACAGCTTTTCAGGTCTGCTTATAGCCCTAATTTTAGCAATTTTTTTGGTCTATGTGGTTATGGCTGTGCAGTATGAATCTTTCTTCGATCCATTTATAATTATGTTTACCATGCCTACAGCTATTATCGGAGCCATTTTATCACTGGCTGTAACCGGCCGGGCTTTAAGCATTACTTCGTTCCTGGGTATTATTATGCTGATGGGTATTGTAGTTGCCAACGCTATCGTTTTGATTGATTACTTGAAACAGCTTCGTGATCGAGGTATGGAGAAAAATGAAGCCATTATTGAAGCAGGCCGGGTAAGGCTAAGACCTATATTGATGACCTCGCTGTCCACCATACTGGCTATGTTTCCCATGGCCTTAGGAATAGGTGAAGGCGGTTCCACCATGGCACCTATGGCTACGGTTGTAGTTGGCGGTCTGCTGGTATCCACTGTTTTGACGCTGGTGTTTGTACCGGTACTATACAGCATTTTTGATGACGTAAGAAGTAAAATAATGCGTAAGTTTTCCGGAAACAATGAAGCGATTACTCTGGAAAGTGAGTCATTAAATAACTAAAGAGATTTTTACAAGTAACAGAAGGCTTTCGCCTTAGACTCAAATTGATTATAGATTGAGTCAAGGCGAAAGTTGAGTTATTAATTTAAGGAGACGACCATGCGAGTTTTATTAGTCGAAGATGAAGAAAAAATAAGTGCTGCAGTGGCTTATACTCTTAAGCAGAAGCATTATGAGGTAGATTGTGCCGGGGATGGAAATGAAGGTTTCATTCTGGCTCAAAAAGATATTTATGATGTTATAGTTTTAGATATTATGCTTCCTGGCAAAAACGGCTTGGAAATATTGAAGGAATTACGACATCGTAAAAAAACGACTCCGATACTGCTTTTAACTGCGCTGGATTCGATTAATGATCGTGTTTCCGGTCTGGATCTGGGTGCTGACGATTATTTGGTTAAACCATTTTCCATGGCAGAACTTATAGCTAGGATAAGAGCCTTATCACGCAGAATACCATCAGCCTATATTAGTAAAGCGTTATATCTGGATAATATGAGACTGGATGCAGACAACCTTACGCTTACCATTGACGAAGAGGTAATAAAGCTTACCTATAGAGAGGCGCAATTTATGGAAATGCTAATGCGAAAGCCAGGTATGGTCTTTAGCCGTGAACAAATTATTGATCGAATATGGGGTTATGATAATGTGGTCAATGACAATAACGTAGAAATATATGTTCATTATCTGAGAAAAAAAATAAGTAAAGCCAGTTATGTTATCGCTACGGTGAGGGGAATCGGCTACACTCTGGAAGCGAGGTAATTATGTTTCAGGAACTGCGCAACATGCGCATAAGATTAACTCTCTATTATGCACTGATATTAGTGTTGTTTACTTCTCTATTGATCGGCTTTGCTTTTTACAATATTTTTTATGCTAATGGATTTGTGATCGACCGAGATTTGAAGGTAAGTGCAGGGCAGGTAAACGATCTGAATATTATACCGGAATTGAATGATGTGCCACCTGATAAAAAAATACCTGATGATGAGAAAAATCCTGATGCCTTGTTTAAGTTTATTTTACGTGATGAAAATATGCAAATTACTCAATCTTCTTTTCAATATCAGGCCATGTTTCAACGCAGTCAGGAATTGGCACAGCAGTCTTGGCTAAATCGAAAAGGTCGCTGGGATACCATTAATCTGGATGGAATTGAATATCGAATTTATTCGGTTCCTTTTAATAAAAATAATGAAAATGGAGTTGTACAAACCTACTGTAATCTCACCCTGATTCACAAGTTTATCAGCAGTTTTAGCTATGTTCTGATAGGAACTGGCATGGTTGCCATTCTATTCGCTGCATTCATTGGCTGGTTGCTGGCGGGGCGAGCTATGCTGCCGGTCAGACTTGCCTGGCAGCGTCAGAAAGAATTTATCGCCGATGTTTCACACGAACTTAGAACTCCACTTACGATAATACAAAGTAATCTTGATGTTGTGGTAGCAGACCAGACCGGCAGTATAAAGGATAATATCAAATGGCTGCAAAATGCTTACAGCGAAACCAGTAATATGGGCAAACTGGTTAATGATCTTCTGTTTCTGAGCCGGATTGATGCGCGAGAAATTCAGTTTGATCATAATGAATTTAACCTATCATCTCTTTTGAGCGAACTTGCGTTTCAATTTGTGCCTCTGTTTCAAAGCAAGAATCTAAAATTATCTTTAGCTATAGAGCCAGATGTAAAAATGCATGGTGATGAAGTGCGAATAAGACAGATGGTCAGCGTTTTCTTGGATAATGCTTTCAAATATACACCAGAAGGTGGAAGAGTTAACTTGAAGATGAGCAGATTACAAAATGCCATTGAAATTCTGGTAGTGGATAGTGGAATAGGTTTTGATGAGTCGGAGAAAGAGAAGATTTTTATGAGATTTTATCGGATCGATAAAGCACGTTCACGGAAACAGGGTGGAACAGGGCTCGGATTAGCGATCGCAGCCTGGATTGCAAATGAACATAAAGGGACTATTAAAGTGTTCAGCAAACCCGGAAAAGGGAGTACTTTCAAGGTGCTTTTCCCCAAACCATAACCTTAACTGGGCATCCAGAGAAGGTTATAGTAGACTCTCTTAATAGTAATCCGCATGATTTAGTGGTTCTCGGACATAGGGGGATGTACGGAACCAGTCATTTCTCATCATCATACATACACACACATGTGACTTAACTCATAACTTTGCCGTAGATGGAAGCATATCTTTGCCGTTTTACTAATTTAGAATGCCTATAAAATAGGCTTTACCATTCAATGGCTTTTTGCTTTTGATACCATAATATTGCCGAAAGTTCATTTAGGAAGCATAAGCTTGCCAAAAATAAATCTCAACAAAATGCCGATACTACGGTTCTTTTACTTAAATATCATACCAAAATATCTTATTAGCCTCAACAAGATAGCAACATTCGAGTGTTTCTATCCCTTAACAAATCATTAGACTGTCACCAGAGTATAAATAATTGAGCAAGTAACCCGCAGAGTTGGCTTGATTGGAGTCTCTGTGGGTCTTTATTTGTTTTACCAAGAGCTGATAATTTGGCAGTTAAAAGTCTGATCTTTAAAATACAATTTTATTGTAGTCTTATTCAATACTACCTCTATACTACAGGTAAGGGCTTGTACCTTACAAACCTGCGTCAGTCTATTGATTATCACGTAAGAGGGAGTGAAAGGCATGGGTAAATACACAGATGAAGAAATACGTAATTTTCGTAAAATCACCTGTAAAATAGCGGCGGATTATCTAGGAATATCACCTATGGCTATGAGTATAGGTATGAGAAATGACCGGTTGCCAATTGGATTTGCTATTTACACTGAAGACCAATACTCCGATAGTTGGAGTTACCAAATCATTGACGAGAGATTAAGGCTCTTTAGCTGGATCTAGGTTTATTATAGACAGGATATTATTGACAATCATTTTATTGTTTTTTATAATACAAATAGTTGAACTGATGGGTTTTTAAAAAACTTACTAGTTTTATGGTGAAAGTAGAGGAATTGCAAGTCATGGACGAAAAAAGAAAATTTATTCTCGAAACAGCAGCCAAATTCTTTTCTAAAAACGGATTCTTTGCTACTTCTGTTCAGGATATTGCCAAAGAGTGCAATATTTCCAAAGCTACAATATATCAGCTCTTTGATTCCAAAGAGGATATTCTTTATCAAATCATTCAATATAAACATGATCAAATCATTCAGCAAGCAGCATTGATTGACAACTCGGATATCAGCTCTCCGAAAGAGCAGCTTATAGAAAAAATTGTTATTGAACTTATAGGATTCCATCAAAATAATGATTTTTTATCAATCCTTTTTCACAGTGATCAGAGTATTCGGAATAACCAAATTAAAAACCTTTTTGATGAGACGCAGAGAGTTATGATGTACTGGCATAAAGAATCTCTAAGCAAAGCGTATGGCCCAAAAATAGATTTTTACATATGGGACCTGACCTTAACATTTCAAGGAATTATTAAAGAGTTCTTTGCTTTTTGGGAAACCAAAGAACAAATAAATCCGGATTATAGGAAAATTGCTTCATATATTGCTGATAGTATGGATGCCATCATTGAACATGGTAATCATAGCCAGTCCGTTCTGCCCGAAGAAATTATCCTTGAACTGGACAACAATGTTCAATTAAAAAGGAATCAACCTATGGTGGAATGGGAGGAGACAATTTCCAATTTAAAAAAGATTATAAAAAAAGATATTCCCGAGCCCGCTAAGCATGATTTATTCGCAACAGTTGCTCTTTTGGAAGAAGAAAAGCGAAAGGATGAGCCAAGGACCTTCCTCCTCCAAGCGCTATTTGCTTATTTGGAAAGACATGCCGAACTAATAGAAACCGTTATACATTTAAATCAATTGCTATCAAAGCAATTAGAAAAATAGGAGGTACTCAGAGATGGATAGCGCTTTAGGCCAATCAAAAGAAAAAATTAATGTGAAGTTGGTTGTTGGTGTTCTGCTAATAGGATCATTTCTGGCAATCCTGAACCAGACATTATTAGTCACAGCTTTACCGCATATCATGAAAGATTTAAATATAGATGCCAATACGGCCCAATGGTTAACCACCGCGTTTTTGTTGACCAACGGGATTATGGTCCCGATTACCGCTTTTTTAATCGAAAAATTTTCGACCCGCGGTCTTTATTTAACATCATTGGGCCTTTTTGCCGCCGGAACGCTTCTGGCAGCATTATCTCCCAATTTTTCTGTTCTGATCACTGGACGTGTCATCCAGGCAGCGGGAGCCGGGATTATGATACCTCTGATGCAAACCGTAATGCTGGTTATTTTCCCGATTAATAAAAGAGGGGCTGCCATGGGGATGGCAGGCCTGGTTATCGCGTTTGGCCCGGCAATTGGACCTACGTTAGGCGGCTGGATCGTTGATCATTATACCTGGCGTTTTTTGTTTTATCTGGTATTGCCAATAAGTCTTTTAACAATTATTTTTACTTATTTCAGTCTAAAAAACGTGATGGAGGTAACACATCCGCGTGTAGACATTCTGTCTATTATCTTGTCCTCACTTGGCTTTGGGGGACTCCTTTATGGCTTCAGCCTGGCCGGTTCTGCGGGTTGGGGGAGCCTGACCGTTATGATTTCTATTATTGTAGGCGCAATAGCTCTGGCGGCATT
The DNA here is from genome assembly GCA_964457945.1 of uncultured Syntrophomonas sp. GTDB lineage: Bacteria > Bacillota > Syntrophomonadia > Syntrophomonadales > Syntrophomonadaceae > PHAA01. The sequence continues at coordinate 7,502 of CAYWFX010000056.1, read as the reverse complement.
CATCCGGCGGCAATTGACGATGGAAGAACCTCTGCTGGACTTCAGGGTATTTTCTCACCCTCTTTTTCCCTTAGCAACTATTCTATCCATGGTTATTTTTATTGCGATGATCGGAATAGAAACAATCCTTCCGCTGTACGTTCAAAATGTCCGGGGAGAATCGGCCCTTTCTTCGGGATTATTACTTCTCCCCGGAGCAATCGTGATGGGGCTTCTGAGTCCCGTTTCGGGTATGATCTACGATAAGATTGGTGCCAAGAAATTATCCATCTTTGGCTTTTCCTTGTTATCATTAGGAACTATCCCCTTTTTTTTCTTAACCCAATCCACTTCGCTTATTTATCTTACCGTCGTTTATGCCGTTCGGATGATCGGGTTGTCCATGACCATGATGCCTTTAATGACTGCTTCTTTGAATATACTGCCTTATCGCCTGCTTGCTCACGGCACTGCCATGAGCAATACCATGCGGCTAATAGCGGGTTCGATTGGAACAGCCTTGTTAATCACCATTATGAGTAGCGCAGCCGCCTCATCTTCTGCCCAAACCCAAGCCCTTGCCCTGCTGGACGGTATGAATAAAGCTTTCTTATGTTCATTTATAATCAGTGTTTTGGGAGTCATCCTGTCTTTCTTTATCAATGAACAACAGTCAGACAGGTCAGTAGAACATGTCGTGGAATCAGACCCAATTTTACAGACACCTTAAACAAGTACAATAATAAAAAGAGGAGCTTGCAATCACCGAAAAATATTAAGCAGTGAAAAATAGTTTGCAAATCTTGGCAATACGATCGGGGAGGTATAGAAAATGGAAAAGACATCACCCTTTGTAATTACAATTAGCCGCCAGATGGGGAGCGGAGGGGCCTATGTGGGACAGGAGTTGGCGAAACACTTTAATATTTTTTACGCAGACCGTGAAATCATCGGTCAGGCTGCTAAAAAGCTTTCGGTATTAGAGGAGGATTTGGAATCACGCGATGAAAAAATAAGTTCATTTTGGCAATCATACTTTGAATCCTTTGAATCATTAGCATTTATTACTTCATTTACTGCTCCGCTTGAACATGAACATATGCCGCACCAAATTTTTCCCCCAACAGACCGTGAGTTATTTAAAATCCAAACAGAAATAATAGAACATATTGCCAAGGAACGTTCAGCGGTTATTGTAGGACGATGTGGCTATCATATCCTTTGTGAACATCCGAATCATGTCAGCATATTTTTACACGGTGATATCACTTTCCGAAAAGGTCGTATTCAGAAGCTATTTAATATATCAGAAGAAGTTGCTGGGAAAATGATCATCCAAAGTGATAAAGAAAGGTCTCACTATAATCATACCTTTACAGGCAGGGAATGGACAGATGCAAGGCAGTATGACATTTCTATAAATACAAGTAAAATAGGTGTTGATGACAGTGTAGAGCTCATTTTAAAATACTTGGAAACAAGTCTTAGGAATCCAGTCCATAAGCGTCCAGCTAGCGAAAACTAAAACGCGGACAACGACACAACGTTTGGAAAAGTTTGGAGACGAAACTGATAGACTCTAGCGGTTAGACTATTTCAGAAAGAGGCGACTGCGATTCAGATGAATCTAGAGCTGGGAGCCGGTCAGCGCTTCACTCTTAACTGGTGTTTGGTGTACGTGGTGTCGGGTAGAAAGGAACATTAACATCAAAATATCACACCTTGATGCGAAAGGTTTTGAAAAATAAAGATCCTGCGAGTATCTATGCAGATAAAATTATAGTCAAATTTATCGAAGGGACAATAGATTGGTATGCAATAGTTCATGATATACGCTCTGAGGAAAACCATTATTCAATGGGAGAAATAGAAATAGATGATAATAAATATTTTATAAAATTCAAAGGCAAAAATGGCAGAGAAACTGTTTGTGATTTAACCCGTGAGCACTACCATGCTGAGGAAACTCCGGTAGGCGAATATCGATTGGAAGTAAAGGATCTCATTAAAATCTATTTAGGCTTTATTGATTCGATCAAAGAGTTGGAAGATATTCTTTTAATGGTTTAGAGTTTGAAAAATTGATGCTTAAAGGAGAAGAACAACTATCAAAGAGAAGAACCTACAAATGGTGGAGACGAGGGGACTCGAACCCCTGACCCCCTCGTTGCGAACGAGGTGCTCTCCCAGCTGAGCCACGCCCCCACAGCAAATGATATTATATCATATATTCAAGCAAAAAAGCAGTGCTGTTTTAAGAATTAGCTCAAATTGAGAACAGGAACACGATGTAAGTTAAGAACCTTTCCCATTTCTATTTTTTGCACATTTTAAGCAGGAGAAAATGCCTGTTTATCCCACCAGTCTTCCGTTAATGAGTCATAGATCTTCTCCATCGATTCCAGATGGTGTACCTCCCAATCGGCCAGGTATTCGTAGAGTGAGCGAGCTGTAGGCAAAGTAGTAGTTTGGGCAGCATTGCGGTAATAATCTATGGAGGCTTTCTCCATTAAAATGCCAATGTGAAAAACTGATATTTCCATAGCATCGTCCGTGCCTGCTATGGCGTTTTTGAATATGTGGGGTGAAGTTACCTTGTTCAGTTTCAGGGCCTCGGCTGAAAAATCATGACCTGCTACTAAGTGATCCATCATTCCTCTTAACATATCATGGTGCCCCTTTTCCTCCTCGGCCAGGTGGAGAAAAGCACTGCTGGTATCAGGATTTTTAGCGTTTTGAGCAGCATTTCTATAAAACTTCTCGCCTTCCACCTCATTAAGTATTGCAGTTTTTATGATTTTTAATTCGCTTTGATCCATTGCGACGAACCCCTTTCTAAGTTGATTACTTTCTTATTATAACAAATAATGGGAGATAGCATTCCTAATTAACGCAAAGGTTGGGTTAATTGTTTTCTGGTAGCGGCTAATACCTCATTTAATAGTGGGATACTATCGGGCCCTAAATAAGGGTCTTTTCCAGCTTGGATAGCTTTTATAGTAGCTTCAATTGGAACTGTGCGAAACATCTGGCGGCCATTTATATAGTAGGGATGCATGAAAATAGGGGTATAACTTACTCCGCTCAAATTTGTCTCGCCCTGATTGAAGTCTTTAGTAAACTGCAATTTTAGGATTACACCGCTATTTCGTTCCACGCCATTCTGGTTGCCCATAGAGTTACCCATAGAATAGATAACAAACTTATCTTTGCCGTTTATTTGCATGGTTTCCATCGGTTGAATTACATGTGGATGACTACCCAGAATTACATCGGCACCTTTTTGGAAAAATTCCGTAGCTAGTTTTCGTTGTTGTTCGGTTGGATAGGGACTGTATTCCACCCCCCAGTGGAGAACCAGGACCAGCAGATCCACATTAGGACGTAGGGCTGAGATATCGCTAATAATTTTATCTCGATCCAATAGGTTATAGAAATAGGGCTTATCCTGGGGGAGAGGGATGCCATTAGTGTCATAACTGTAGGCCAGGTAGCCAACTTTAACCCCTCGAATATCCTTGATGAGAAAACTGCGTTTTTCATTAGGGGTTTTGAAGGTTCCGGTGGTGTCAAGTCCAGCCTGGCGGAGCACATCCAAAGTGCGTAAAGCTCCTTGATAGCCACGGTCCAGCGTGTGGTTGCTAGCGGTTACTGCCAGGTCGAAACCGCTATTCTTCAAAGCATTGGCTATGCTATCAGGACTGTTAAAAACAGGGTACCCGGTGTAGTCTGTTCCGGGCCCTGCTATTGCTGATTCCAGGTTTACAGAAGAATAGTCTCCCTCTTCAATCAGTTGTTTGATGGGGGCAAATAGATGGTCGTAATTATAAGAATCACCTTGCTTTCCGGATGCAATCACGGTATTATGCATAAGAATATCTCCGGTGGCGGTAAGGGTTATTGTTTCCTGGGAGTTGCCTGTAGGTAGAACTACTCCTAATTCAGGAACAGTAATAATCATATAGTCCTTAGAATACATGCTGCTCACCGCGGTAAGCAGTTGTCCGTGCTTAATAAATACGATTCCGGCACCCATCTGGTCTTTATAAGTCCAACCCCGGTTTTCCATCAAGGAGATAAAAGGCGCAAGCTCCCCTTCTGTAACTTTAAGTAAATATTTTTCTGGGTGGGTGGAGACCGGTTCAATATTTTGTTTATGCAAACACAGCCTTATTGCGGCTGAAGCCAATGCAGTCGGATTAACATCCTGATATAGCCAACTATAATTGAAAAGCAGGCAGACCAGTGACAGGACAGGTATAAGAAATAACAGAATACGCCTTCGCAAAACAATTCCTCCCAGGATGATCAACAATCTCCTTAATACTAAGAATCTTAGTATTATCAGATTATTGTGATTATACTACTTTATCCCTTCATTCTGTGCTGAAACGAAAAAATTGCCTAACTGACTTAGCAAATAATAGGACTTATGGTGTAAACAATAGGGGACTATCAAAGAATGAACAAGGTGGAATAATCCGAGGATTATTTGCGCTAGACAAGGCGTCAAAGCGCAGTTATACTGGACGTATTGCAACATTATTGGTGAGCAATAGCGAACACCAGTGGTGCACTAAGGGTGCAAGTTTTGAGAACGAAGTATAGTGCGAAAAAGACCGGAGTAAATGACTGGTTTATTCCTTGATAGTCCCTCAGTAGACTGACGATAAATGCATAAAAGGAGGATTATGACTATGGCAAAATTTAAGTTGAATAAAGATGATACGGTTTTAATTATTATCGATTTACAGGAAAAGCTGATGAAGGCTATGTCCCAAAGTGAAAAGGTTTATAAAAACACCAATCTATTACTGGCTGTGGCGGAACAAATGGGGATACCAGTTATTGTGACAGAGCAATATCCCAAGGGTTTAGGTCCTACGGCAAATGAAATCAAAGAACATCTCAAGGAATATAAGTATATTGATAAAATGGAATTTTCCGCATACGCTGGATTGAAGGAGATTTTATCTGCTGCCGATAGGAAAACTCTGCTGGTAACGGGTAGCGAGACCCATGTGTGTGTTTTCCAGACCACCCGCGATTTATTAGAGAATGGTTACAATGTTCAGGTGGTCAAAGATGCGGTCTGTTCACGTTTTAAGGACAATTATTTAAATGGCTTGGAACTCATGAAAGACATGGGCGCCGTTATTAGTAATACTGAAACCATACTTTTTGATTTGTTGAAAGTAGCTGGAGGTCCAGAGTTTAAGGTTATATCGCCAATGCTGAAGTAAACTGGAAACGCATTATAATTTGACAAATGGATAAAAAGCTACTATTATATTATCTCGGGCGCTTTCCGAATAGTTAATAGGTTTTGGAATAAGAACCCCTGCTCTTTACGGCACTACGATTGAGTAATGCCGTTAATTTTTGTTTTCCTATAAGTGAGGAGTGAAAGGTATAAATGTTAAGAGATTTAAGAAACATCGGCATAATTGCCCACATTGATGCAGGTAAGACTACAACTACAGAACGCATTCTGTATTTTACTGGCCTGACCCATAAAATTGGGGAAACCCATAATGGCGAGAGCGTAATGGATTACCTGGATGTAGAGAAAGAACGCGGTATAACTGTAACTTCTGCCGCCACTAAATGTGTGTGGAAGGGAACCAGTATTAACATCATTGATACGCCTGGACATGTTGATTTTACAGCCGAAGTAGAACGCAGCCTGCGCATATTGGATGGAGCAGTTGTTATATTCTGTGCCAAGGGCGGAGTTGAACCCCAATCAGAAACAGTTTGGAGACAAGCTGACAAATATAAAGTGCCTCGCATGGCTTATATAAATAAGATGGATGCCGTCGGAGCTAATTTTTATTTAGTGGTGGAGCAGATTGCAAAACGGCTGGGTTCGAATCCTTTGGTTTTGACTCTGCCAGTTTTTGAGGATGATGCCTTTACCGGTATCATTGATCTGATTAAGATGAACTACCAAACTTTTGCAGGTAACCTGGGTAATGAAGTCAAGGAAACCTCAATTCCGGAAGGCTATTTGGAAGAGGCTAAAAAATGGCGTTTAGAACTGATTGAAAGACTGGCTGAAACCAGTGAAAGCCTTTTGGAGCTATATTATAACAATGAACCGATTTCAGAAGCTAAAATTATTGAGACCGTGAGAAAAAATGTTATTAATGCCACGATGGTTCCCGTAATATGTGGTAGTTCCTATCGCAATATCGGGGTGCAAACCCTCTTGGACGCAGTGGTAGAGTATCTTCCTTCACCGCTGGAGGTTGAGCCAGCGCGGGCTACTGACATCAATAGTGGTGACAGCATTGAAATTAGTCCTGAATCATGCGACTTTTTCTCGGCTCTAATTTTTAAAATAGTAAGTGACAGGCACGTGGGCAAGTTGGCTTTTGCCAGGGTTTATTCCGGTACTATAAAGGCCGGTTCTTATATTTACAACAGTACCAAACAGAAAAAGGAGCGGGTAGGGCGTCTGGTTAAAATGCATGCCAATCACCGCGAAGAGGTGGATGAGGTAAAAGCCGGCGATATAGCAGCTTTTATTGGATTGAAGGATGTAGGGACGGGTGACACCCTTTGCAATGACAATAAGCAAATTTTGTTGGAATCGATAGATTTTCCTGAACCAGTAATTCAGATAGCAATTGAGCCTCGAACTCAGTCAGATCAGAATAGGATCTCGGAAGCTTTAGCAAAAATATCGGCTGAAGATCCTACTTTCAAGATGATTTATAATAATGAAACCGGGCAAACCCTATTATCAGGGATGGGGGAACTACATCTGGAAATTATAGCTGAACGTCTGGAAAAAGAATTTCATGTAGGCATTAACATCGGTCAGCCTGAAGTTGCCTTTAAAGAAACGATCACCAAGTCTGCTGAGCACGTTACCCGTTATGTTAAACAGACTGGAGGTAAAGGTCAGTTTGCGCATGTAGTGCTCAAAATGGAACCTGGTGAAGGCTTCGAATTTGTGAATAAAATAGTGGGTGGAGCTGTACCAAGAGAATATATACCGGCCGTAGAATCTGGTGTTAAGCAAGCTCTGGAGGAGGGTGTATTGAAAGGCTATCCGGTAGTTAACGTCAAGGTTACGCTGATGGATGGATCTTTTCATGAAGTGGATTCGTCCGAGATGGCCTTCAGAACTGCAGCTATGTTTGCTACCCGTGAGTGCTTAAAGAAGGCGAGTCCTAAGCTGCTCGAACCAGTCATGCGTCTGGAAGTTACTTCTCCTGAAGAATTTACCGGCAATATTATTAACAATATAAGCAACCGGAGGGGTAGACTTGATTCTATGGAGATGCAGAATAATACTCAGATTATTAGGGGATTTGTTCCCTTGGCTGAGATGTTTGGATATTCTACCGTACTGAGGTCGAGCACCCAGGGTAGAGCTGGTTTTTCCATGGAGTTCTCCCATTATGAAGAGAGAACCATAGCCTCCTAAAATAGATTGAAAAGGGGCCGCTGCCATAAAGTGAACCGCTCCCTGTCAAGTAGACAGACTAAAAAACAAAACTTTTCCCTGGGCT
>CAYWFX010000055.1:0-18428 GCA_964457945.1 uncultured Syntrophomonas sp. | reverse complement strand
GTATACTCATAACCTATCTCCTACCTATAGTCATTTAGCAACTTCTCAACCAACGGTCTATCCGCTGGTGCGAAGGTATATTGATCCAGCTCTTTTACAGCCACCCATACATAATCCTGGTGTACTGTAGAACGCATCTCCCCTCCATTCCACCTACACATATAGGTTAACAACCTAATGGTTCCTACTTTCCCCCAGGAAACTCCCATAGACCTGCCAGTGGATCATTATTGGCACGTTGAGCAATTAAAACCTTTTCGTCCTGAAAAGGATAGCTGCTGCAACATCTTTTATCCTAACCACTATATTGTTTCCTCCATAATCTGATCATTTATTTTCACGAGTCCTTCCAGACATATTTGAACAAAACACTTTTGTAACGCCTTGGTTTTTTACATCTTTTGGCTAATTTCGATTTCATTACCTTTAATTCCTGCAAACTAGAGAAATAATTCAGTATCTATGTATGGGATGATTGGAATTTGATGCCTTCTATACCAGATTGGGGTAAGGTCTAAAATGGTTGGTTCAGGTACTTGCCAAAATGATACAATAGAAATTACATAAATTAACAAGAACTGTTTGCGGCAGATGTGTTAAGTATAGGGTTACTTTGGAAAGGAGTATGTACTTTATGAAATATTTCCACGTTGACGTTTTCTCTTCTAAACCTCTAAGTGGTAACGGGTTGACAGTTGTTTTCCCTGACAGAGAATTAAGCACTCAAATTCAATTGGAAATAGCCCAGGAATTCAACCAGATGGAAACTATTTTCATATATCCTTTAACAGAGAATGGTTATCCAGTACGAGTTTTTACTGTTGAAGAAGAGCTGGATTTCGCAGGCCATCCGATATTGGGGGCTAGCGCTGTTATTCACAAATGCTTTTATTCGAATCAGAGAACGGTTGATATTCATTTATTGCGTAATGAAAGAAAAATCGATCTGAAATCTGAATGCTTTACAAACCACTATAATGTAATAATGAATCAGGGTGTCCCTGAGTTCTTAAACGTTGTATCACCAGAATACTACGATAATATCGCTTCCTCCTTAAATGTCAGCACTTCTGATTTCCATAAATATTATCCCATTGAGGTCGTGTCAACCGGTCTTCCCTACCTATTGGTACCATTAGAGAAGAACATTAATAAAGCAAAAATATCGATCTCCAATTTCGAGGAGTTTCTTTCCCAATTTAAGGCGAAATTCGTTTACATATTCAACCCGGAAACCCTGCAATGCAGAACCTGGAATAATTCCGGTTTTATAGAAGACATAGCCACAGGGAGTGCCGCCGGTCCGTTATGCGCTTATTTGGTAAAGAACGGTTTTAAGAAAACCGACGAATTAATTAACATTTTCCAAGGCCAAAATCTCAACCGACCAAGTATAATAACTGGCTGGCTATCGAATGAAAAATCAACCATGGAAGTCTATATTAAAGGTGATGTATCATTTTTTGGATTCGGACAGATAGATGTATAAAGAGGTGATGAGAATGAATAGTATCCTGCTGGTAGAAGATGATTTAAGTTTGATTGACGGACTTGAATTTTCCCTGCGCAAGAATGGGTTTGATATAGATATAGCCAGAACTGTAAACGAAGCATTTTCGATGGTTCAGAATAAAAACCATGATTTACTGATTCTTGATTTGACCTTGCCTGATGGCCGCGGTTTTGAAATTTGTAAGAAGGTACGGCAATCATCAACTGTACCAATAATATTTCTAACCGCTTCTGACGAGGAAGTAAATGTTGTAATGGGCCTTGATATCGGCGGGGATGACTATATCACTAAACCCTTTAAGTTGAACGAGCTTATATCGCGAATCAACGCCTTGCTCCGCCGTGCTAAAATATCCGGCCCGGAACAAACAGAGCTTAAATCAAACCATATTACAGTGAAGCTGTCGGAAAGCCGGGTGTTGAAGGATAATCATGAAATAGAGCTTACTACTGCTGAATACCGGTTGTTGTGTATGTTTATGCATAACCCTAACAGCGTTCTAACCAGAGAAGTGATCCTGAACAAGCTTTGGGATGGCAGCGGCAGCTTTGTTGATGACAATACTCTGTCCGTATATGTACGCAGACTTAGAAGCAAAATTGAAGACGATCCTGAAAACCCAGCATTTCTGTTGACTATACGGAGACTGGGTTATAAATGGAACGTCATAAAGTGAGGTCTCGTTATGAATATTTTTACCATTAAGGATGTGAAGAAACTCTTTGTTACCGTAATAATCATTCTTCTAGGCTGCATTGCGGCGGGACAGGCAGCGGTTGCTATCATTGCCAACGACTATAAAAAAGAGATGATCGCACATGATTATGCAGTGGCGGGATATTTGCTTAGGAATGATTTAGGCAAGTCACAAATTACAGCTGCTTTTACTGGTGAAAAGACTGTCGCAGATTTGACAGCGGGACAGTCACTTCTAATGGCCTCCGGATATGACGACAGCATAAATAATACCCTTCTCCCCGAAGTGAAGAGCTTTCATCAAAAGTACGCAGTGTTGGCACTGGTACTGTCCGTTGTATTTGCATCGGCAATTATTGCAGTATTATTGATTTTCTTTGTCCGCCAGGACAAAAAGCTTGAAAAGGCCAATACCGACCTTTTGAATTTTATGAATGACGATCATAACATACGCTTAAATGACAATGAAGAAGGAAGTTTATCACTGCTTTTTTCCTCCATCAATGTAATGGCTACCTCGTTGACCACGCATATAGCCAAGGAAAAGCAGCATAAAGAGTTTCTAAGAGATACAATTTCAGATATTTCTCATCAGCTAAAAACACCACTGGCTGCGCTGCAAATGTACAATGAAATCATCCAGGATGAAAACACCGGCAATGAAGTGGTGGGCAGCTTCACCCAGAAAAGCAGCAATGAATTGAACCGGATGGAAAATCTGATTCAAAATCTGCTGAAACTGGCAAGACTGGATGCTGGAACGATTGAAATTGAGAAAAGAAATCATAATCTCAAAGATTTTCTCGCAAGCACAATCAGCAGATTTCTCACCCGTGCCGAAACGGAACACAAAACGATTATCCTGAACTGTGATAACGGTATTATTCTAAGTTGCGATGAGGAATGGTTATTAGAAGCTGTCAGCAACATTATCAAGAACGCCTTGGATCATACTAATTCCGGTGATGCAATTAATATTGGGTGCGATGAAACGCCGGTTGTAACCAGAATTACGATTGATGACAACGGCCTGGGCATCCACCCCGAGGATATCCATTCTATTTTCAAGAGATTTTACAGAAGCCGTTTTTCCAAGGATAAGCAGGGCATCGGTATAGGCCTTACCCTCTCTAAATCCATTGTGGAGAAGCATGGAGGCTCAATCATGGTTGAGAGTGAATTGAGAAAAGGTACCACTTTCCATTTAGTCTTCCCCAAGCTTACAAATATGTAAGCTGCATACCGTCAAAAAGGCCCAATAGCTGCGTTATTAACAAAAGCCCGTTCAATCAACGTACCGTATGTACGCCTCAATCACAGGCTTTTATTAATGCCTTGCTCTTGAACTTTTTTGCTCGGCCTGATTTTATCATCACTAAGTCAGCTTACAAATCTGTAAGCTGCGATTCATCTGCCGGTAAGGTTAGAGTGATATCATCTCATTGAAGTAAAAAGTGAGGTGGATATGTTGGAGATATTAACAACTACAGGTCTATGTAAAACATATGGAATTGGTGAAACCAAGGTGGAAGCGTTAAAGGAAGTGACCTTTTCCGTTTCCAAAGGAGAATTTGTTTCCATCGTAGGGCCGTCAGGTTCGGGAAAAAGTACGCTTCTCAATATGCTGGGAGCATTGGATTTTCCAACCTCCGGAAATGTGTTTATTGACGGCCGGGACATTTTCAAGATGAATGAAGAGGAACTGTCGGTCTTTCGCAGACGCAACATAGGCTTTATATTTCAGGCCTACAATCTGGTGCCTGAATTAAATGTTGAGGAAAACATTACTCTTCCGCTCCTGCTCGACTATAAAAAGCCGGACCAGCAATATATTGATGAAATAGTTGATATTTTGGGCCTGGCGGACAGGAAGCATCATCTGCCTAACCAGCTTTCGGGAGGGCAGCAGCAACGGGTTGCCATTGGGCGGGCGCTTTCAGCTCGGCCGGCAATTATTCTGGCTGATGAGCCCACCGGAAACCTGGATAGTAAAAACAGCAAAGATGTCATCAATCTCTTAAAGCTGTCGGTTGATAGGTATAATCAGACTTTAATTATGATCACCCATAATCATAATTATGCATCATTTGCGGACCGGGTTTTGAATGTGGAGGACGGTATCGTAACTGAGCTGGGAGGTGTCAGGCAATGAAAGATTATCTTGCCCTTGCCCCCCAATATCTGGCCGCCCATAAAAAGAAAACCCGCCTGACCATTCTGAGCGTTGTCATATCGGTTGCCCTTATTACAGGTGTTTTTTCCATGCTGGATGCGCTTTTGCAGTTTGAAAAGATTCAGGTCATCCATGACTATGGAAATTATCATATTACGGTAAAAGATGCGACTGATGAAGAAATGCAGGCTATCAGCGGCCGAATCGATGTTAAAAATACCGGGCGATGGAAAACGCTGGGCGAGGCTAATATCAATGGCATGACATGCGCACTCGGAGCCCTTGACGAGAATTTTACCGAAAACTTAAACATCGAAGTTATCCAGGGCAAATATCCGACGGGTCAAAATGAAATCATGCTTGAAAAGTGGGCGGCCGAAAGTATTCAGCTGAATTTAAAAGTCGGTGACACCGTTAATATTGCGGTGGCCGATGGAACCAAGCGGGAACATACAGTAAGCGGGATATATAATGATTTGGGAAATATGAAGGCTAAGGGCGTACCCGGTGTATTTTTATCTATGGATAACGCGGAATCATTGCCGGCGAAGCAAAACGTTTATCTGATTGAATTCAAAAGCAAAGCAGATATGATCAAAGCGCAAGAACAGATAAAAACCAGTTTAAACATTCCTGAAGACAGAATCGGACGTAATGATCGCTTGCTGGCCGTTATAGGGCAAAGTGACCATAAAGCCGCGGTTGGTATCTATCAGATAGGAGGAATTTTATTTTTCATCGTCCTCCTAGCTGGGGTAGTTATGATTTACAACACCTTTAACATCTCTGTTATGGAGAGGGTCCGGCAGTTCGGGCTTTTAAGGTGTATCGGCGCGTCGCCGGCCCAGATCAAAAAAATCGTAAAAAGAGAAGGACTTACCATAACCTTCAAGGCAATCCCTTTGGGAGTGCTGTTGGGGATGATAATGACCTTCGTCTGCTGTGCACTGCTCAAGTTTAATAACAACAGTCTTTTCGGAGATATTCAGCTTTTTTATATCAGCGCTATAGGTATAGGTGCGGGAATTTTGGTCGGCTTTATGACGGTTTTTATTGCTTCTTTACTGCCTGCGAAAAAGGCGGCCCAGGTTTCACCGGTTAACGCCGTAACTGGCAGCAATGATATAAAAGTATTAAAGAACAAAAAACGGGGTTTGCTAACCAAAATCTTCCCGGTGGAAATCGCGCTGGGGATAAACAATGCCATTATGAAAAAGAAAACGCTTTTTTGGATGTCTTGTTCCATTGCTATAAGCATTGTCATGTTAATGGGGTTTAATGTATTTGTCGATTTTATGCATACCAGTCTTAAAACCACCAAACCCTATACTCCCGATATTACCCTAACTTCCAAACAGGGTATAGGCGAGGATCTGTATGCAAGGGTATCCGGTATTGACGGCGTAAAAAGGGTTTACGGCAGGATGTTTGGCTATGTTGACGCCACTTTTGATGCAGCCAGGCTTAGCGATGCCTATAAAGAAAGCATGGGAGGCATCGAAACAACCGCGGACGGCTTATTTACCCCTCCCGAAAGTTCCTGGCTAATTTCATATGAAGAAAATCAATTAAAATGGGCTAAAGCGGATTTAATCGCGGGAGAACTTTCCGATGATAAAATGAATACCCAAAACGGAATTATAGCAGTTGCCGGAAATATTAGAAACGGCATTACAACGGAAACGGCAAATCTGCAACCGGGTGATAAGGTCTATTTTAAGACTTCCTCCGGCACCAAAGAATTTAATGTTATCGGGATATTGCGCAAGGTACCTTTTGGTGATTCAAAGCTGAACCTCACTACTTTTATAACTACGGAAAAGATATTTACAGAGCTGACCGGTAAAACATCATATGATGCCCTAGATGTTCAATTTAGCAGTAAAAACCCGGAGCAAACCGTGGCTGCCATAAAAGGCATAACGGATAGCTCCATCAATTTCCTGGATTCGCGTCAAAAGAACGCCGATATAGACCAAACCTTTTTAACCATGGCGATCTTTATATATGGATTTGTGGCAGTAATCGCTTTAATCAGTATTTTGAATATTATAAGTACCATGAATACCAGCGTCGCATCTAAAACAAAATATCTGGGAGTCATGCGGGCTGTCGGTATGTCGGGGAGACAGCTGAATAAAATAGTTTTAGTTGAAGCCATCACATACGGCTTGACTGGCTGTTTGACTGGGTGCATTCTCGGGGTTATGTTGCAGAAGGTATTGATTGAAAATATGCTGACCAGTTTTCATGTCATTTGGAAATTCCCTGTAGTCCAGATCGTTATGATACTAATCTTTACCCTTTTCATAACGGCCTTATCCGTAATAAGCCCGCTAAAGCGGATTAAAACTAAGAGCATTTCTGAAGTAATAGGGGCGCTGTAATTACTTCAATGCCAAGCGAAAGACCGATAAAATACACATTATCGGTCTTTCGTTTTTTTCCTGCCCGATGCAAAAAGATCGCTGCTGACAGTCATCACGGTTGGTATGGCTTCTTAGTTGACAAAGTTACGTGCTTACATGTTACGTAAAATCAGACAACCCTTTGCGCTCCTGATTCACATGGGTTGCAAGAGCCATTGCTTTTTCCCATGTCTTTTCGACTTGGTATTCGAAAAATTCATACAAGGCAAATAGCTCCTCTGCTTCGTCGTACTTTTGCAATAACGCATAATAGAGTCGTTTATCCTCGTCATACACGATAAGGGGCGGGTGGTTATTGACCATCAAATAATAGTTGAGCAGTGTTCTCCCGACCCTGCCGTTACCATCGGCAAACGGATGGATAAACTCAAACTTTGCGTGAAGGTAGGCAGCTGCTTTCAAAACATCATGGCCACCGTATTCGTTTACCTCGGTGATCAAATCTGTCAAATCGCTTTCAACATCTTCTGCGGATGAACCGACCTCGTGGAGTCCAGTAACATAATCGTGCTTTTTAAATTCGCCCGGGCGTTCCTGGTTTTTGATATAACTGCGCTCATCGTAGGTTCCGCTGGTGAGGACTTTGTGGATTTCCCGAATTAATTCCACGCTGAGAGGTTCTTTATTAATAATCTTATCTTTCAAAACCTCATAGCATAGTTTTTGGTTTTGCTGTTCAAACAAGGCGCACGGATTCCCTGTATAATTTAAGACCAATCCATTCTCAAAGATTTCCCTTGTGTCATGGTAGGTGATATCCTCATTTTCAATTTTACCCGAGTGAAACGCAAAAAGAATACGGAAGCTGTCGAGGTATTTATCTAAATCGGCGGCGGTCTCGATATGGTAAGACTGCCATAGCTCTAATGCTCCTGCATACTTATCCAAATGAGTACCTCCTATTTTCCTTTATTGTACTATCATAATAACCTTTTTTAAGGTAGATAGTATAAGTGCAACCACATCTTCCGCTGTCGCCAAAGGCTCGGCGCAAGCCGGGTTTTCTTTATTATATTAACACAACTGAAATGAAAGCAGGAAAAACCCGCATGTCCCTGCACTGAGGTCAGCAATTTGAATGGGGTTAGCCAGGATTACATAAATTAACAAGAAAAGTTTCCTCGTGGTCTAGTGCACTTTTCTCATGGCTGCCTGGTTAACCCCTTCCCAAAACCTTAAGGAGATTTCAACTGCCGGGCATCAGCAAATAAAGTTTGAGTTTCCGGCGAGTAAAGGCCATTGATAAAAAATGCTTTGCGAAAATCGCGGTAATAGTCGGGATACTTCTTGCGTTCGTGGGCATCGCTAAAAACTGCCTGCTGCGCATGCGGATATGAGTCGCTAATCCACTGACCCATTTGACTGCTAAAGTCCTGGTCGCCTGTGCCTGACCAAACCATGATTTCTCCGCTATAGCTGGAGCGATTGATATTAAAATGCGGTGTTGCGATTAGGCCTTCCGTATTAGCCCTTAAAAAATCTGCGAGAACCACCCTGGTCCATTCATACATCAACACAATTTGCTGGGCAGAAGTTGGATGATAGTTCTGCAGATCAGCCCCCAGGAGCTCATAGATACGAACTTTGACTTCCACTTCAGATGGAACTCCAATTATGAAGTTAACCAATGGAAAGTTGTTAGGTAGTTTAATCCAGTTTTTAAAATAGAAATATTTATCCCGAAAAGCGGTATTACTGGTTTGGCTTTCAACTATCTTGGTTTGGGCATCTTTGTCACCTTGCAAGCCTAGTTTAAACAGGGTATAGGCCAAAGAGGGCGGAGGCCCTTTTGGGTACAAGGCAAATAAGGTAGTTGCTGCTTCCAAATTCGATTCATAAAAGTTCGTGGCAAAAGTACTGTTATGTTGCTGGGCCAAATCCGGAGCTCCGCTGGATTCAATAAGGGCGCGGCTAACATGGGAACCGTATTTATTAAGAAATTGCTGTACCAGAAAACCTCCCCCTGAACCGCCATAAAGCATTATTTTACCGTCCGGGGGCAAGAGGCCTTGGCTTTGCATATCCTGCCGGACCGCTTCGATGTCGGCTATCTGTTGGTCCGAACTGTACAATTTCATGGCCAGGTCATAATTCACTGAGCTGTCATTATTATAGATTTCGGGAAACAATGTTGGGCTTGTGCCGCGGTTGCCAATTAGCACATACGAAAGACCCCCCAGACTATTCTCAAAATATTCAAAATCGGCGGGATTCCTTATAAGTCCCACCTTTTCCTGCTGAAGGTCACACAGCCAGAAAACCACAGGATCGCCTGGCTTGAAATTAGGACTTAGTATGTAAAAATCCGTGAAGTTCCCTTGGGAGGGGTCGTTATGATTGATTGGCAATTGCAAATAGTGATGCTGCGCGTCAGGAGGCATTTCCGGATAATAACTCCCGGCAGCAATCCTTGTTGTAGGTGCCGCAGTAAATACCCGATATTCATGCCATCCATATATCAGACCCGCTATAAAGATAAGTAATATTGCAGTTTTGATCTTATTTTTATGCACAGAAGGCTATCCTCCCCCACCCGGGTAATTAAACCTTAGCATTAGTTTATGTTGTTTTGTTCAACATTTCAATCTAGGCAGTTGTAAAGAACCAAAAATTTTGGCTTCAAAGTGAATATTGTTGATTATTGACTACTTTAATTGATATTAGTTGATTATAGTTTTTAGATTTATTATAATCAATATAGAGGTGATATTATGGCCGCAGATAAGGAATTAATAACTGCCCAGACTCTGGCTGAGGCTCTGGATCTTTCTGTGGAAACGATCTGGAGGTATACCAGAGAAAACAAAATACCCTGTGTTGAACTGGGCACCAGGCAATACCGGTACAAGCTGGATGATGTAATTAAAGCACTGAGCGGTACTGCCGTTCAGGAAAATGCAGCCCAGTATGAAATCAAACCTGCTAAGAAGCTCACTTACCAGGACTATCTGGAAATACCGGACGAACCAGGCTATCGTTTTGAGATTCTTGATGGCATGCTGATTAAAGAACCATCGCCCAATTATATACACCAGCGGGTCTCCCGCAGGCTGCAAAGAATTCTGGAAGATTATTTTTGGATGGTTGATCCGGAAGGAGAGATTTTTGATGCCCCCTTGGATGTCACACTGCTCGACTTCAACGTAGTCCAGCCAGACTTATTTTATATATCTGGCGAACAGGATATTTTGAAAGATACCCGGATTGACGGGTCGCCAGCGCTGGTGGTTGAAGTGCTGTCTCCTTCCAACGGTCGAAAAGACCGGCTGCAAAAAATGCGGGTTTACCAGGAGGCTCAGGTTCAACACTATTGGCTTATCGATCCGCAGGAAAAAACTCTCGAATGCTTTGCCTGGCGTGATGGCGTATACGCTCTGGTTGCATCCGGAATGGAAGACGATGTCTTGGAACATCCAAATTTTGCAGGGTTGTCAATTACATTAAAAGCCTTGTGGTATGGTACAACCGCACCGTAGGTATATATTTTACAGCCAAATGAATCAGCCGAAATCATTTTCAAAGCGTGTTTTTATAAACTATCTCGTCCGGATTAACGGACGAGATAGTTTTATTTAATAGTTATGCCCCGGCAAGTTTTCTGGTCTGTTTACGGTTTTGCCACATGGTCCATAATGGTCCGGCAATGCAGATGGTGGAATAGCAGCCAGAAATCGTCCCAAACATCATAGGCAGAGCAAATGACCTTATGGATTCAATATTATAGATCTGAGCAAAGATATATACAATGGTGATGCTTACAAAAACAGCGACATTGGTATTGATGGAGCGCATCATTGACTGATTGATACTCTTGTCAACCAGTTCCTCGGTAGAAATTTTTCTTCCGTATAGGTGTGTATTTTCCCTGATACGGTCATATATGACTATGGTATCATTGATGGAAAAGCCGATGATAGTCAGTACCGCCGCAATAAACGAGTCGTTTATGGGTATCTTAAAGACAATAAAGGCAGTGGTGACGATAAGTGCATCGTGAATCAGTGCTATAATGGCCATCGTTCCCGCTGAAAGTCCTCCCATATTTTTAAACCGGAAGCCTACATACACCAGCACCAACAAAAATGAAAGGCCTATGGCAATCATTCCGTTTTTAAAAAAGCGTGCTCCCAGGAATGGTTCGACGGTCAGCGATTCTGACAAAGCCAGATTGGCGTCGGGAAATGCTTGGCCCAGTGCGGCTGATACAGCCTCTTGCTCCTGTGAGGTAAGTGACTCATTGTCTGCCAGACTTAAAATAAGCATCTGTTCCTTTGTCCCTATATTGGATTGCAGCTGCCCGTTAGTTGTTCTTCCCACTGCTAGCTCAACAACATTTTCAGCTTTCTGTTCATCAATTGTTCCCGTATAAGTGTACTTGAATATTGTGCCGCCTTTAAACTGAATATCCAGCTGAATACCATTCACAAAAGCGGCCGCAACTCCTGCTAAAATCAGAAAAATTGAAATTGTAAAATAAATATATCTATGCTTGTAAAATTTTATCATGACTTAATTATCCTCCTTGCTCCGTATAATTGTGGCTGGCGCAATGAATCAAAGGTGCTAAGTGATCGTATCATGAGCCGGGATGCGGTCACTCCGGCAATAAAGTTCATGATGACGCCGGTCACCAGCGTATAGCCGAAGGACAGTAAGGAACCCGAACCAAATTCAATCAAAATGATAGCCACAATGATTACCGTGATATTACCGTCGAAAACAGAGGAGAAGGCTTTGTTAAAGCCCGCATCGATTGCTGCCCGCAGAGTTTTGCCCGAATTGATCTCTTCCTTGATTCTCTCCGATATTATCACGTTAGCATCAACCCCCATACCGATGGATAGAATTAGGCCGGCAATGCCGGCCAGGGTAAGCGTGAACTGCGGTACGGATAAGGCCAGCAACTGGCCGCTAACTTGTAACAGCAGGGCTATGCACGCAACCAGACCAGGCAGGCGATAATAGCTAAGCATGAACAAGCACACCAAAGCAAATGCCACCTTGCCAGCCAGCACCATAACCGCAAGGGCGTTACTGCCCAGCGTGGGACTTATTATATTACAGTTTTTAGCGACCAGGGAAAACGGCAGGGAACCAGAATTAATTCTATTAGACAGGAGAACGGCCGCCTCCATGCTCTGAATTTTGGTAATACTCGCTTCGCCGCCCATAATCTGCGACTCTACGATTGGCCAGGAAATCATGGTATCATCCATATAAATGTAGATCGTTTGTCCGATCAGCCTACCGGTAGCTTCCGCAAATTTTTTGGCACCGTCAGCTGATAGCTGCAGCACTACCACTGGTTTTTGATCTACCTGACTTATTAGGGCAGAGCTCTTTTTCACATCGTTTCCCTCTAAGATAACTCTGCCATCAGGATCTCTAAAGGTAAGATGAGCGGTTTCGCCTAGTTCGGACACTGCCTTTTGCGGATTGAAATCAGCTTCGTTAGATTTCCAGGGGAACCTAACCAGTATTTTGCCGTTGGTTTTGTCTATGCTAACATCGCGATCAGTAATATTAATGGCATCCATACGGGTTTCGATAATAGCTCTGGTCGCCTCCAATTCATCCCCTGTAGGTGCTCGCCCCAAATCCTTTGGTTCAAAGGTGGCATCAACTCCGCCGCGAATATCTATGCCGAATCGCATTTGGTCTGCGCCTTTAATTTCTGCTCCCCCGATTTTCAGGCCGAACACAGAAATAAAAAGCAGCACAGCCGTCAATATGGAAATAATAATAAATGAATATTTAGAATTCAAAAAAACTCCTCCAATTATAACCCGCCGTATACGCTCATCTTGGGGACGGCTGCGCATTCGGTCGGATGAAATGTCACGAATGGATCTGTTTTAGGACGCACTGAACCAATATAGGCTATTTTGTAGACCTATATGTCTTCAATGGACCCTGATCATTTCATTTCATGCCGTCTTTTTTATGGAGGAAGGTTGTTATTTGGATGGAATCGAATTGATTATATATTTCTTTAGATAGCCTTAAATAGTTAATTAAACCGGCTACATGAGAGGCAGATATTACAGCTAAAGAAGCATAATTATTTTTATAGCTCGGCCCCCGCGATTTTCCAGCCGAAGCAATGTTAAGTCCCGTACAATCATTGATCGCTGCCAGAAAATCTAACCCAGGATAGATACTATCGCTCATTGACGAATGTCTGCTGGATGAGGCCATACCAAATTCACTCATCCCTGAAGAGATAAACTGAGCTGAGGAGAAGATACCGAAATTAACATACCCTAAAAGCAACAAGGAGCATAGAAGCAAAGATATCTGTAGACGTTTGCCATTTATTATTATCCGCATGCGTTATAAACCTCTCTGTCTTTCAGGCTTAACCTGGTCTTACAATCCTTCTATCCTTTTCATAAGACTCGGCCAGTTCCGTCTCTTTCATAAACGCTTCCGTTCGCTCCAGCTATGATTCTCTAATTATAAGCATTTGTCACTATTTATTCCAATGGAAAGAAGCCCCTATGATTGGAAATTTATTATTAAATCTACTACCTCAGGAGTATTGCCTATCCTTATGGGAGGTCCCCAAGTACCGAACCCGGTGGAGACAATTACCTGCAGATCACCTTTGCGCAGATAACCCCAGTCTATTTCATACATTCTTGCGGTGACGAAATTGTCGGGGAACAGCTGGCCCTGATGGGTATGGCCGGATAATTGCAGATCAACCCCGTTAATTCTTGCTTCTTCAAGATCGGATGGACTGTGATTCAGCAGTATTATGGGCAATTCTTTATTTATATCGTTCATAATGTCAGCTAGTTCAATTCGTGATGACCCTGTACTATGTTGTCCTCCATAGTCCTTTCCTACGACGTAGAAGCTGTTATTAATCAGCTGGTATTGATTACTTAGAATGGATACCCCAGATGCCTGAAGATAAGGAAATATCTCTTTTCCGTGCCCGTCATGATTCCCCATAACCATGTACATCCCCAGTCTCGGTTTCAGCTCAGAGAGCGTTGCCCCCATATTCTGATCTAAGAAGGGTCTAATATCTCCATCGATAATATCTCCCCCCAAGAGAATCAGGTCAGGATTCTTCTGGTTTATCCGCTGTACTATCTCTGCTAAACGATCATTGTTTACTATTCTACCCAGGTGTAAGTCGGAAATCATGATAGCATGAAGCTGTTCGTCCCCCCTGGTACTTTTGGGAATGTTGATCTCATATGAAGTGAAAACCGGGTTCCTCGCATTCCAACTACCATAAATAAGGATTCCCGCTAACAAAATAATTACCACACCCCCAGTTTGGGCAGGAAACTGCTTGATAGTATCCGGCACAAATCCCAGCCAACGGTCTAGCAATCTAAGTATATCGATTATTATCAGAATAAAAAAAGCATAGTAGAAAAACGCCAGCGAGTAAGATCCTATCCAGTTTAAAACCTCGCTAAAGAAGCCGAATTCAAAACTCCTGGCAATCAGAAATGAGGAAGCCAACAATAAATATACGGCCCAGTATACCTTAATATAGGCGGGTGGAATATATTTGGCAAAAGCCTGCTGACCGCGCTTGCCAGCATAAAAGATTACTGTAAATAATATCAAAGGAATTACAGACCAAATCCTCAAATGTTAGCACCTTCTATCTACATGTATTTCTTAACTTAGTCAGTATCACTCTGCTGCCAGCTTTACGCATCTGCTTATACTCACATAGCTCGAACAGCCTTTTCCAGACGTTCTAAGCCTTCCTCCAAGAGCAAACGGGGACAGGCGATATTCATCCTCTGAAAACCAGTTCCAACCGTACCGAAGATACGCCCGGGTGACAGTACCAGACGGGCCTTTTCCTTGATAAACTTATCTAATTGTTCGTCGCTTAGACCCAGCCCGCGGCAATCTAACCAGACCAGGTAGGTTCCTTCTGATTCGATTAGCTTTATCTCGGGTATTCTTTGCTCCATGAAGGCTTGGGTAAACCTATAATTATCCTGAACATATACCAGCAGTTCCTTCAGCCAGGCCTCCCCCCACGTATACGCTGCCTCCAGAGCTGCAACCGCAAATACATTGGGCAAACCAAGTTCACTGGTATGGAGAACATGGTGGTAGTCAGAACGAATCTTCTGATTGGGGATTATAATACTGGAGGCTTGTATTCCTGCAATGTTAAAGGTCTTGCTGGGAGCATTGCAGATCACACAGTTCTGCTCGAATTCAGGAGAAATCGCAGCAAATACGGTATGCGATTTGCCCGGGAAAACCAGGTCAGAATGAATCTCATCAGCAATTACTACTATGCCATGCTTGATACATAGCTGACCTAATGCTGCTAGTTCCTCACGGCTCCACACCCGTCCTACCGGGTTGTGGGGGCTGCAGAGTATCATTAATTTCGTCCGCGAATCTATTTGCTGCTTTAATTTTTCCAGGTCCATGCGGTATTTGTGGCCGTCAAAGCAGAGCGGGTTTTCCACCAGTTGGCGGTCGTTTCTCTTCACCACATTAAAAAACGGATGATAAACCGGCGTTTGGATAATCACCCGGTCACCCGGCTGAGTCAAGGCTCTGACTAACATGTCCAGGGCCGGAACTACCCCCGGGCTGGTAGATATCCATTCCTTGTTTACTTCCCAGCCATATCGCTTGCTCATCCAATTAATCAGTGCCTCATACCAACCGTCATAGCCTCCGCTGTAACCAAAGACTCCGTGCCGGGCTCTTGCTTCCAGAGCACTAATGATTTCCGGTGGTGACTTAAAATCCATATCCGCCACCCACATCGGCAGGAGGTCTTCCCCCACCTCATCCCATTTGGCGCTGTTAGTGTGCCGACGCGCAATTATCTCATCAAAATCATACATGTTATATCCCCTTAACAATAGTTAAAGCATCCATTATGGTTGTATACACCATTATCACCTTATAATGCATGTAACTTTTTGGTTAGCAAACTAACTAAAATTAGAGCAGCAAAGCTAACCATAAGCCCCGGATAGAGTGGATCCATACCCTTCGGGTAGGCCATAGCCCAGTAAAAATCTGTTAAGGGGCCTAAAATCGCAGACGCGATACCTGCCGCCGGAGTAACAAACTTTTTATAGAACATGGCTCCCAGTAATGGGAAGAGAACGGTACAGCCCCGCAACCCCATCGAAAGGAAGCTAAAGCCAAGAATCAAAGCACCCGCGCTGCTGGAGATAAAATAACAAGCCAGAAGACAAAGAACAACAATTAGTCCTCGTTGTACTAATAGAGTCTTCTTCCCATCAGCTTCTTTATTAAAAAATCGTTTGTAAATATCCCCCGTGAGCATGGTTGAAACCCCAAGTGATAACCCAGCCCATGTTCCAATTACCGCGATGAGCAGGGCCGCCATAATCATTCCACCCAGCCAGGGCGGTAAGTAGTATAGAACAAATGTGGGTAAAACCTGGGCAGATTGCAATCCAGGAAAACTTGCAATATTCGCCTTCATAAATAAACCTACCAGGATACCGCCAACCCCAACTGGGGGAATAAGGAATGCTGACATCAACGCCCCTTTACGGGCTGCTCCAAGACTCTTGGCAGATAAAACAGCTTGAATGTAGGTCTGAGTAGAAAGCACCCCTACCAGGAGTGAGAACCCACCCGCAAAGTCTTTAGAGAATCCACGTCCAAACAGAGAAAACCATGGGAACTGCGCAGGGAAAGCGTGGTATATGCCACTGGTTCCACCAAACATTATAAAAGCAAGTACACCAGTAATAACTGTAGCTCCATATAAGAGAGACAGTTTAACTACACCAACCATGCCAGTTCCCTTTATGCCGCCAAATACATATGCCAGTACCAGCACTACTCCAACAATCAATGCTAAAGTTGGTCTCATGCTGAATGTTGCGGTCAACAGAGCGACCGCTGCAAGGCCTTGGGCAATAATATTAATAAACATACCAGCAGATGAAAAAATGCTAGTTATTGGTCCAATCGTATGACCATAAGTCCCAACCAGGTATTGAGGAATTGTTTCCTCATTGCTAGTATAAAGGGGCTTAAGCATGCCCCATCCTAAACCTAAACAACCAATCCCAGCACCAAGTGTAAACCACCAGGCGTCTATCCCAAATTGAAATGCCAACTGCGCTGTACCAATGGTAGATGCTCCCCCCACGAGGGTTCCCATAATAGTCCCAGCAACTAATAATGGACCAGCTTTACGAGAGCTTCCCGAGAAATCTGCCGCATTCTTAACTTGAGTGCCGGCATAGATTCCTACCCCAATAATGAGGATAAGTGTGACTACCATGCCAATAATGTGGCCGGAAGTGATAGTCTGAACTCCTAAGGTCAGTATCATTTAGCAGGTCCTCCTTCACCCTTAAATCGATCTCTGTGATCGGGTCTTTGCAGAAGACTAGCCTTGGTTATGATTTTTTCTCCGAAGCGATCCCGGATTTGATCCAGCGCTAGGTCAAGGCTTTCATTTCTTTTTTCTTGCACCGACGCAAAAAGGTCGCCCTGTATAACTTCCGGGACTGCTTCCAAACTGCTGGCATACAGTCCCAGAAGCCTGATACTGTCACCATTGTGAATGACTTTATAAAACAAGTTTTTTACAGCATGATAAATAGCGTCCTCGCTATTACTTGCACCGGGTAAAGTTACACGGCGGGTTAGAGTTTTAAAATTTTTGTACCTTAGCTTCAGGGTAATAGTTCTAGCACCTATCAATTGTCGGCGCAGGCGCCTGCTTACTTGTCCAGCCAGGTCTAAAAGTACGTTCTCCAGTTCTACAGTATCATCAATATCACTTTGAAAAGTAATTTCCCTTCCAATCGATTTACGTTTTCGGTCTAATTCTACCATTCGTTTATCAATCCCGTGAGCTAATTCCCAGTAGATACGAGCATGCGGCCCCATCGTACGCTCCAGCACTTCCGGGCTCATCTCAGCTAGTTGACCAATCGTATTAATGCCTATTCTCTTTAATTGCTCTTGGCTCTTTTCCCCTACCCCCCACAGATATGAAACCGGCAGCGGGGTCAGTACTGCCATGGTATCCGAGTGAGTGATTATTTTCAAACCATCAGGTTTTCCCAGTTCAGTGGCCAGCTTGGCTAGAAATTTGTTGTAAGAAATGCCAACTGAAATATTCAGACCCACTTCTGATTTTACGCGGGTTTTAATCTGCTTGGCGATGGTTTCCATGGACCCGAAAATACCGGTACATCCGGTGAGGTCAAGAAAGGCTTCATCTATGGAAAGGGGTTCAATAACGGGAGTATAGGTACTGAAGATTTGAAAAACCTGGCGTGATGCCTCCTGATAGCGGGACATAGCAACTGGAAGGAAGACTGCCTCAGGGCACAGTCGCATAGCCTGAGACATCGGCATAGCAGACCTGACCCCGAATTTACGTGCCTCATAAGAACAGGTGGAGACAACCCCACGCTTTTCCGCTTGCCCACCTACAATAATCGGTTTTCCTACTAACTCAGGATTATCCCGCTGCTCAACCGCCGCAAAAAACGCGTCCAGATCACAATGCATAATTGTGAGTGCATCATCCAAGTTCACTGCTCACCGACTCCATTTCAATGACTTCCAGGTAACCCTGATATTTGCTTAATTATACTATATATCC
>CAYWFX010000054.1:0-19319 GCA_964457945.1 uncultured Syntrophomonas sp. | reverse complement strand
ATGAGGTTTATTACGTTCATATTTCGCTTTTGCCATATCTTTTCACCTTTCCTCTCTAAGCTTTCATTAATTATTTTCCTACCGGCGAACCATACCTTTTCCCTACTATTTCCTTGCTCTTGGACTCGGGCACCTCAGCATAGTTTTTAAGTTCCATCGAGAAGGTCGCCCGACCCTGACTAGCTGACCTAAGATGGGTGGCATAACCAAAAGTCTCTGCCAGAGGTACAGTCCCCTTGATAATTCTGTTATCCCTGTTTTCTTCAAACCCCATTACCCTGCCCCGACGAGCATTGAGGTCTGATATTACATCACCCAGATATTCCTCTGGTGATATAATCTCTAAATCCATAATCGGTTCCAGAAGAACCGTCTGCGCCTTGTTCAAGGCATCTTTGAAAGCCATATTGGCCGCTACCTTGAATGCTTGCTCAGAAGAATCAATTTCGTGGTAGGAACCTCCCCGGAGCCTTATTTCAATATCATCTACCGGGTATCCGGCCAGTATACCGGCCTGAAGTGCTTCCCTGACCCCAATCTCAATCGCAGCAATGAATTCTTTGGGAATTATTCCGGGTGGCGCCTGATCCAGAAAGATCTTACCCTGCCCCTCGGTTAAAGGGTTGACTTCCAAGATAACATGGGCGTATTGACCATGTCCCCCGGTCTGTCTTTCAAATCTGGCTTCTGCTCGGGCTGACCTGCTAATAGTTTCTTTGTAGGCTACCTGGGGCTTACCTACATTGGCATTAACCTTGAATTCCCTTAAGAGCCGGTCAATAATGATCTCCAGGTGCAATTCTCCCATTCCGGAAATAATAGTCTGCCCGGTTTCTTGATCATATCCAGCCCTAAAACTAGGGTCTTCTTCCGCCAAACGCCTTAAACTTTCTCCTATCTTATCTTGATCAGCCTTGGTCTTGGGCTCAATGACTACATCAATGACAGGTTCTGGAAATTTCATGGATTCCAATATTATCCTGCGATCCATGGCGCATAGAGTTTCTCCGGTAACCGTCTCTTTAAACCCAACTCCAGCTACGATATCTCCGGCTCCTGCTTCTTCTATCTCTTCCCGGTGGTTCGCATGCATCTTTAGAATCTTGGTTACGCGCTCTTTTTTATCTTTTACGCTGTTATTAATATGCGCACCTACCTTGATTTTTCCGGCATAAATTCTAAAATAGGTCAGTTTTCCCACATAAGGGTCAATAGCTATTTTAAAGGCCAGAGCACAGAACGGAGCAGCTACGTCCACAGGAATAATAGTCTCTCTGCCAGTTTCCACTTCAATCCCGGTTAGGGGAGGTATATCCCTTGGCGATGGCAGGTAATCAACCACCGCATCCAAGAGCATCTGCACCCCCTTATTTTTAAAGGAGGAACCACATAATACCGGTACCAGCAGGTTATCAATCGTTTGCTTTCTCAAAGAACAATTTATTTCCTCAGCGGAAATAGTCTTCCCTTCCAAATACTTTTCCATAATACTGTCATCATGCTCGGATAGCTTATCCAGCAACCGCTCCCGGTAGGCTTCCGCTTCCTTCCGCTCAATTTCATCCAGTTCTCTGTCCAAGTATTTGTCGCCTGCGCCATCTTCAAAAACGTAGGCTTTCATTTTTATAATATCAATCACTCCAGCAAATGCTTCCTCGCTTCCCAGAGGGATTTGTACCGCTACCGCATTGCTGCCGAGATTTTTATTAATCATATCTATAGCCCTTAGAAAATCCGCGCCAATTCGATCCATTTTGTTGATATAGGCAATTCTCGGAACTCTATATCTGTCCGCCTGCCGCCAGACGGTTTCAGATTGCGGTTGTACTCCGGCTACCGCGCAAAAAATACCAATTGCTCCGTCTAATATCCTCAGAGACCGCTCTACCTCTATTGTAAAGTCCACGTGTCCGGGTGTGTCGATAATATTAACAGTACAATTTCGCCAATAACAGGCGGTAGCTGCAGAGGTAATAGTTATGCCCCGCTCTTGTTCCTGGGTCATCCAATCCATAGTGGCGGTTCCTTTATCAACTTCCCCCATCCTATGAACCCTGCCGGTATAAAACAACATCCTTTCGGTAGTCGTCGTCTTACCGGCATCAATATGTGCCATAATGCCTATGTTTCTAATCGAATCTAATTCGGACTTATAAGCCATCTGACTACTCCCGAAGCCTACCAACGATAATGTGCAAATGCCTTGTTGGCTTCAGCCATTTTGTGGGTGTCTTCTCTCTTCTTAACTGATCCGCCGCTGCTATTAGAAGCATCCATGATCTCACCAGCTAGACGTTCAGCCATAGTTTTCTCGCCACGTTTGCGGGTATAATTAACCAACCAACGAATAGCCAAGGTTTGTCTGCGGTCGGCTCTTACTTCTACCGGAACCTGATAGTTAGCACCACCCACCCGACGGGCTTTCACCTCTACGATGGGAGTTATATTTTTCATGGCCTCTTCAAAGATCTGCATGGCATCCTTGCCAGTCTTTTTTTCCATTCTTTCGAAAGCTTCATAACAAATTCCTTCAGCCAGACTTTTCTTACCATCCCACATTATCTGATTTACCAGCTTGGTAAATATTTTGCTATGATAAATGGGATCTGGCAGAACGTCTCGCTTAGGAACGGCCCCTTTTCTAGGCATAGCTTGACTCCCTTCTACTTCTTCTTAGTTGGTCTTTTGGTCCCATATTTAGACCTGCCCTGATTGCGTTTGGCTACGCCAGCAGCATCCAAAGTTCCTCTAATAATATGGTATCTTACCCCTGGTAAATCCTTGACGCGGCCCCCTCTAATAAGAACAACGGAATGCTCCTGTAGATTATGGCCAATGCCAGGAATGTATGAGGTTACTTCTATACCATTAGTCAACCTTACCCGGGCAATCTTGCGTAACGCCGAGTTGGGTTTTTTAGGAGTGGTAGTATATACACGGGTACATACCCCTCTTTTTTGCGGACAGCTTTTAAGGGCTGGTGCTGTGGATTTTTTCTCTTCCTTCTGGCGTCCTTTTCTAATAAGCTGATTAATCGTCGGCATACTTGCACCTCCTTCCCCTATTAATTCAATCGTTAATAAGCGCTACTGCCGCTGAACCCACCTCAATGCCACAGGCATCGCCAAGTTCTTCCATCTTCTCTATCTCTTCGACTTCCACCTCATGTTGACGGCATAGTTCTCGCAAAGGCCCAATAATATGAGGTTCAGCATCCAGAGCCAGGTATACTCTGCTGGCTAATCCTTTGATAACAGCCTTCTTAACCTGTTTACTGCCAATAACCTTATTACTGTTCCTGATGTCATTTAGCGACAACCCTTTACCCCCTCTAAACGTGAAAGCCGGTTCAAACCAGACGGTTCGACTCTATTTGTCGCGCACCATAATATTTTAGCACCAAGGACTATCCCAGTCAAATTATTTTACATTCGACTATTTTTTATTCACCGGCAATAGGATCTGGGTTATCCACCAATTTAATATTGCGATAATTTGAGTAGCCAGTACCAGCCGGAATCAGCTTGCCGATAATAACATTCTCCTTCAGACCAATAAGGTTATCAACCTTACCCTTTATAGCCGCCTCGGTTAATACCTTGGTGGTTTCCTGGAAAGATGCTGCCGACAGGAATGAATCGGTATTCAAGGAAGCCTTGGTTATACCCAGCAACATTGGCGAGCATACTGAAGGCAGGCCGCCCAATTCAATCGCCCGCATATTCTCTTCCTCAAAATAGGCTATGTCTATGAAAGCACCGGGCAGCATAGTCGTATTACCCGAATCCTCTATCCTAACCTTTTTCAGCATCTGGCGAATCATAATCTCTATATGCTTATCACTTATATCCACGCCCTGCGAACGGTACACCTTTTGTACCTCCTGCAGAATATATCTCTGGACTGACTGCAAACCCTGAGTTTTCAGTATATCATGCGGGTTTAGGGGGCCTTCTGTAAGAGCATCCCCTATTTCCACCATGTCTCCCTCCTGTACTTTCAGACGAGATCCATAATGTACCGGATAGGCACCCACTTGTTCACTGTTTTTGTCCAGGATTTCCACTTCCCGACGACCTTTGTTTTCACCAAAACGCACCTGTCCAGATGCTTCCGCCACGACTGCCTGGCCTTTGGGTTTGCGAACCTCAAAAAGTTCCTCTACCCTGGGGAGACCGCGGGTTATGTCTTCTCCTGCCACACCGCCGGTATGGAAAGTACGCATGGTCAACTGGGTCCCGGGTTCACCAATAGACTGCGCCGCTAGTATACCTACAGCTTCACCTATTTCAACATCGTATCCGGTAGCCAAGTTACGGCCATAACACTTTTTACATACCCCATGCCGGGTCTTACAGGTGAGCGTGGTTCTTATTTTTACCCGATCAATTCCTAATCTTTCGATCTCATACCCAACCTCGTCATCGATCATCTGGTTTTCTTCCACCAGCAACTCGCCGGTTTGGGGATGTAATATATTATCTACCGCTATCCGGCCGATGATTCGCTGATGTAAAGGCTCGATTAACTGCGATCCTTCCATGATCTTATCCACCCAGATTCCTTCTACCGCTTCACAGTCATCCTCACGGACGATAACATCTTGTGATACGTCTACCAACCTGCGAGTAAGGTACCCGGAATCGGCGGTCCGTAATGCGGTATCAGCCAATCCCTTTCTGGCTCCGTGGGTAGATATAAAGTATTCCAAGACGGTCAAACCTTCTACGAAGTTGGCTTTAATCGGCAAATCGATAATTTTACCGGAGGGGTCTGCCATAAGCCCCCGCATTCCAGCCAGCTGACGAATCTGTTGAAAATTACCACGAGCACCGGAGGTGGCCATCATATAAACCGGATTGTCTTCAGGCAGATGTCTTTTTAAGGCATCGGTTACGTCATCAGTAGCTTGACTCCATATTTCAACCACCTGATTATGTCTTTCCTCCTCGGTGATCAGACCCACCTGGAAGTCGCCTTGGATAATCTCTACTGCAGTATCAGCCTCGGCCAAGATATCCCATTTTTCGGGCGGAGTTTGAAAATCAATAACTCCTACGCTGATTCCTGCCTTGGAGGAATATTTAAAGCCTAATCGCTTGATGCCATCCAGCATCTCTGCTGTGCGGGCATTTCCTTCCAAGCGATAACATTCGTAGACCACGTTACCCAATTTCTTCTTGTCAATAACCTCGTTGTAAAAACCCATATTATCAGGGATAACCTCATTGAGAATAACCCTGCCTACTGAGGTCTCTACCAGTTCTCGTTTATATACCTGAATTTCCCGGTTATGCAGGATTTCTATGCCTTTCTTCTGGGGCATTTGCATCCTTACCCGGATCTTTTCATGCAGGGTTATAACGTTCATGTCATAAGCCATTTGCGCCTCGGCTGGACTGCTGAAGGCCCTGGGCGTTTCAATAGCTCTATCCTCGGGACTCATATAGGTGAGGTAGTAAACACCAATAACCATGTCCTGGGTAGGTGTACATACGGGTTTCCCATCCTTAGGATTTAGTATGTTGTTGCTGGCCAACATCAGCAGACGGCATTCTGTTTGGGCTTCTGCTGACAGCGGTACATGCACTGCCATCTGGTCACCATCAAAATCAGCATTGTACGCAGTACAAACCAGGGGATGCAGCTGTAAGGCACGCCCTTCCACCAGTACTGGCTCAAAGGCCTGTATTCCTAAACGATGCAAGGTAGGCGCACGGTTTAGCAGAACCGGATGCTCCTTGATAACCCCATCCAGTATATCCCAAACCTCTTCCCGGCCTCTTTCCACCATCTTTTTGGCGCTCTTAATATTAGAAGCGATTCCTCGATCAACCAGTTTCTTCATTACAAATGGTTTGAACAATTCTAACGCCATTTCTTTGGGCAGGCCGCACTGGTGCATCTTTAGATTAGGCCCTACCACGATAACTGACCTTCCGGAGTAGTCAACTCTCTTGCCGAGAAGGTTCTGGCGGAATCTTCCCTGTTTGCCTTTGAGCATATCGCTTAAAGACTTGAGAGGTCGATTGCCAGGCCCGGTGACCGGTCTTCCTCTTCGGCCATTGTCTACCAGAGCATCTACCGCTTCCTGCAGCATACGTTTTTCATTTCTAACAATAATATCAGGAGCACCTAGATCCAACAGTCTTTTTAGACGGTTGTTCCGGTTTATCACCCGACGATATAGGTCATTTAAATCCGAAGTCGCAAAGCGACCCCCATCCAACTGCACCATAGGGCGTAGTTCAGGCGGTATAACCGGCAAAACATCCAGTATCATCCATTCCGGGTTATTGGTCGATAGGCGGAAGGATTCCGTCACTTCTAGCCGTTTAATGGCTCGGCCTTTTCTCTGTCCGGTAGTATTAGTGATTTCTTCCTTAAGCTCAACCGACATTTTTTCCAATTCCACTTCTGATAGGAGATCCTTAACCGCTTCGGCACCTATAGAGGCAACAAAACTGTCCCCGTACCTATCGCGATTATCCCTATATTCCCGTTCGTTCAAAAGTTGCTTTCTGAGTAGGGGTGTATCACCTGGGTCTATAACGATATAGTTGACAAAGTAAATCACCTTTTCCAATACTTTGGGTGACATATCCAGAAGAAGTCCCATGCGGCTGGGTATACCTTTGAGATACCATATATGGCAAACAGGTGCCGCTAGCTCAATATGCCCCATGCGTTCTCTTCTTACCTTAGAGGTAGTCACTTCTACACCACAACGGTCACAGACAATTCCCCTGTGACGTACCCGTTTATACTTACCGCAGTGACACTCCCAATCTTTTACGGGACCAAATATTTTTTCACAAAAGAGACCTTCTTTTTCCGGCCTTAAGGTTCGATAGTTTATGGTCTCAGGTTTTTTTACCTCGCCGCTGCTCCATGAGCGTATTTGTTCCGGCGAAGCTAGGGATATTTTGATCCGCTCAAAATTATTTATGTCTGACAAATTATACTCTCCCTTCCAGAAGATTATAGGCACCCGAATACTGATTCATGCTGATATTAATAAGAGTTTACCTCCCTAACAGAAAGCGGCTCGTTCTGCTTTCTAATCAATTAGGTCATCCAAGTCATTATCTTCCTCTTCTTCGTTGTGCATCCCCAGATCCTCTCCACTCACCTGGTGGATGAGAGCTTTGGCTACATTGCCACCGGCGCTTACTGCAACCTCTGGCACTTCCAGTCCTAATTCCCTGGCCTTATCCTGTTCATTTATATCTATATCAACATTTTTTATCTGAATTTCGCTGTTATTGGGTCCCAGCATTCTAATATCCAGAGACAAACTCTGCAATTCCTTAATTAAAACCTTAAAGCCCTCTGGCACACCAGGTTCAGGGATATTATCACCCTTTACGATTGATTCGTAGGTCTTCAGCCTGCCTACCACATCATCCGATTTTACGGTGAGAATCTCTTGTAAAGTATAAGCTGCCCCATAAGCTTCCAAGGCCCATACTTCCATTTCTCCGAAACGCTGTCCGCCAAATTGGGCCTTACCCCCTAGAGGCTGCTGGGTTACCAGCGAATATGGGCCAATGGAGCGGGCATGGATTTTATCATCTACCAAATGGGCCAATTTCAGCATATATACATATCCTACGGTTACTTCATGGTCAAAAGTTTCTCCGGTTCGACCATCTCTCAGAATTGCCTTGCCGTTCTCCGGCAATCCAGATTCCAGACGTAGTTCCCGGATATCCTCTTCGGTAGCGCCATCGAATATGGGAGTGGCAATCTTATACCCCAGCTCTTTAGCAACCCATCCCATGTGACACTCCAAAATCTGCCCGATATTCATTCGAGAGGGTACTCCCAAGGGGTTCAATACAATCTGAACCGGTGTCCCATCTGCCAGGAATGGCATATCTTCTTCCGGTAATATCCTTGAAACTACCCCTTTGTTACCGTGACGTCCAGCCATTTTGTCGCCTTCTGAGAGCTTTCTCTTTTGCGCAATGTATACTCTTACCAGGCGATTTACTCCCGGAGGTAATTCATCCCCATTTTCACGGGCAAAACGTTTTACTGCTACTATTTTTCCGGCTTCACCATGGGGTACACGCAGGGAGGAATCTCTTACTTCACGAGCCTTTTCTCCAAATATAGCCCGCAGTAAACGCTCTTCAGGAGTTAATTCAGTTTCACCCTTGGGTGTTACCTTACCCACCAATATATCATCCGGCCTTACTTCTGCCCCTACCCGAATAACTCCCTGATCATCCAGATTCTTGAGCATTTCTTCTGATACATTGGGTATATCGCGAGTAATTTCTTCGGGCCCTAGCTTGGTATCCCGAGCTTCACACTCGTATTCTTCTATATGGATGGAAGTAAATATATCTTCCTTAACCACTTTTTCTGATATAAGGATAGCATCCTCGTAGTTATAACCTTCCCAGGGCATAAATGCTACCAGAATATTACGCCCCAGAGCTAGTTCCCCATTGTCAGTACTCGGACCATCAGCGATTATCGTGTCCGCTTCCACCCGCTGACCAACCTTGACTATAGGCCTCTGATTATAGCAGGTCCCCTGGTTGGAACGCATAAACTTCAGCAAGGGATAATTAACTGTTTCGCCATCATCAGTCTCAAATACAATCCGAGAAGCACTTACCTTTTTAGCAACACCAGCTTTTTTCGCGATTACCACCGCGCCAGAGTCCTTGGCGGCCTTGTGCTCCAAGCCAGTTCCCACCACCGGTGCTTCGGTTTTAATCACCGGAACAGCCTGCCGCTGCATATTAGCACCCATTAAAGCACGGTTGGCGTCATCGTTCTCCAAAAAAGGAATCAGAGAAGTAGCGACACTAAATACCTGCTTGGGAGAGACATCCATGTAATCAACTTGCTTAACAGGAACTTCTAAAATATCCTCAAAGTACCTGACTTCCACCCGTTCATCCTTGAAATAGCCATTTTCATCTAAGGGCGCATTGGCCTGGGCTACAATATACTCATCTTCCTCGTCGGCAGTCAGGTAGACGATCTCAGTCGTTACCCGGCCTGTCTTCTTATCCACTTTGCGATAAGGAGTTTCAATAAACCCAAAATCATTAACCCGGCCAAATGTTGCCAAGGATCCAATTAGTCCAATGTTAGGACCTTCTGGGGTTTCTATGGGACATACCCGGCCATAATGAGAATGATGCACATCTCGAACCTGGAAACCGGCCCGCTCACGGGTCAGACCTCCTGGTCCCAGTGCGCTAAGACGCCTCTTATGGGTAAGTTCTGCTAACGGATTGGTCTGATCCATAAATTGGGACAACTGAGAACTGCCGAAAAATTCCTTCACCGCAGCAGTTATAGGACGTATATTAATCAGAACCTGAGGGGTCAAGGTCTCCACATCGTGGATACTCATACGCTCTCGAACCACCCTCTCCATACGTACCAGGCCGGTTCGGAATTGATTTTGCAGAAGTTCCCCAATAGAACGTAACCGCCGATTTCCCAGGTGATCTATTACGTCCGTTTTGCCCTCATTTTTAATCAGCTTTAATATATAACCAACCGTAGTAGTTATATCTTCAACCGTGAGATAACGAGTCTCTACCGGAATATTCAATCCCAGCTTCTTATTTACTTTATACCGCCCTACCACAGCCATATCATAACGGCGAGGATCAAAAAACAGATTTTTTAATAGCTGGGTGGCTGCATCTTCGGTCGCCATTTCGCCGGGTCTCAGCCGTCGATAAAATTCAAGCAGTGCCTCTTTTTTATTGGTAGTGGTATCTTTTTCCAAGGTCTTAACAATAGCTTCGTCATTTTCATAGAGTTCTAGAAGAGCTTCATTGGTTTCAAAGCCCAGGGTTCGCAGCAAAACTGTAACCGGAATTTTTCTGGTTTTGTCTATGCGAGTGTAAATCACCCCGGCGCTATCCATTTCTAGTTCAAACCATGCGCCGCGGTTAGGAATGACCGTTGCTCCAAACAACGAGTTCCCGGCCAAATCCAGCTTTTCATTAAAATAGACTCCCGGTGATTTTACGAGTTGGCTTACTACCACCCTCTCTGCCCCGTTGATGATAAAGGTACCTTTATCAGTCATCAGGGGTAAATCACCCATGTATACTTCCGATTCCTTGATTTCGCCGTTTTCTTTGTCGGTCAGCCTTACTTTCAATTTCAATGGAGCTTGAAAGCTTACATCCCTCTCTTTACATTCCTGGACAGAATATTTGGGCTCGCCCAGATTGTAATCGACAAAATCTAATTCTAGTTTTCCACTGAAATCGGAAATCGGAAATACTTCCTTAAGGGCTGTTCGCAAACCCTCATTCAAAAACCATTGGTAAGAACTCAACTGAATTTGAATGAGATTGGGCAACTCAATTACCTCTTTTATCCGAGAATAATTGAGTCTCTGGGTGCCTCCGTATTGTACGATATGAGCCGCCATTAAATTCACCCCTTTTTTAAAATTAGCAAAAGAGTGAAAAGCAAGGCCTAACCTTAAACCTCGCTTTCTATTCAAGCCTATATTGCTACTCTATTGTCATAGTTTGCCATTATCCAACTTGAATGGCAATTATTAATGTTAGCATACCTATTTGTGACAGTCAAGACAATTGCCAAAAATATTCACTTATTCAATTTTTTCTTGATCATCCGGTTTCATACTGTCAATTGGTTTGGTCAGGGAATACTCTTCCTCAATTATCCGATCTACCTTTTTCAGGTGCTTCATGAACTTGATTACGATTACCAGTAGTCCTAAAAAAAGAATTCCTATTCCCAGAAGCAATCCATCTACAGTTATGAACTTTAATATCCTTTTTTCATTTAAAAGTTCCGCGTTGCTGGAAAAGGCCCAATTAGAACTAGATTCACTTATTCGGTCACCATATCTGCCAGTTATGATTCCTGGTACGACCATGGTGAGGTGGAAGCCGTTCAAATCGTTCAACTGGGCAAATAATCCTCCGGCATCCTCGCTTATATCTATCTCCGTTTGCTTAAATACTATGTAATTGCTCTGCCGGATCTTAATGGGCAATCTATCCTGCGATTCCTGATAGCTTGACCA
Organism: uncultured Syntrophomonas sp.; assembly: GCA_964457945.1. Taxonomy (GTDB): domain Bacteria; phylum Bacillota; class Syntrophomonadia; order Syntrophomonadales; family Syntrophomonadaceae; genus PHAA01. The sequence goes on along the minus strand of CAYWFX010000054.1, from coordinate 8,269 downwards.
GTTCTTCACCTCCCTGGTAAGTAGGTACCGGTTTCCCTCTCGGCTAATATTCCAGTCGTGATCTCTAGGTACAATATCCCGGCCCGTTATTTTGACTTCTTCCTGCAGAATGCCATTCTCCTGCCAAAGTAACTGCCACTCTACATCACTGGCAACAACCACCCGTGGTAAAACCACCAGAAATACCAGTGCCAGTATTATACAAGGGCGAATATACTTATTCATTATCATCCTTTCCCTTCTGTTTATGGTCTATACCTGATTTTAGGGGTTATCAAAGAATAAATAAAGCAGATTTGGTACCCTGGAGGGTACAAGCTCTGATAACGAAGTACCTCGCAGAAAAAGCCCCTTACAATAGTAAACCAGATTTTTTCATAAATTCTTCGACTAAGGACTTGTCACGCACTATAGAGGTAGGCAAAACACACTTTGCTGCAATGTCCCCGGTTAATGTGTGGGGACACACCCCCTTCAGGGGAATGTCCCCGTATAATTCCTGACAAGCCCTCAACGCATAAAAGGGGTGTCATTAACAACACCCCCTTTTACGTTTGAACTTACTATTTAACTTCTACGCTGGCTCCTGCTTCTTCTAACTTAGCTTTAATGTCATTGGCTTCTTCTTTGCTAATCTTCTCTTTGACCGGCTTGGGAGCTTCGTCAACTAAGGCTTTAGCTTCTTTTAGGCCTAGTGCAGTTATTTCCCTAACCACCTTAATAACATTGATCTTCTTGTCTCCAGAACCCATTAGTATTACGTCAAACTCGGTCTGCTCTTCAACCGCAACTGCGGCAACTGGAGCGGCGGCTGCCATCATAGGAGCAGCAGCACTGACGCCAAATTCCTCTTCTAGTGCCTTAACTAATTCAGATAACTCAAGAACTGTAAGTCCCTTAACAATCTCGATAACTTCCTGTACTTTACTCATTATCAATATCCTCCTTATAATATAATCTATTATTTTCGATGCTAATTCTTTAGCTGGCTTCTTTTTGCTCCCGAATTCCATCTAAAGCTCTTACTAATCCTGTCAGGTTTGCATTCAGAACGCGTACAAAGGCAGTTATTGGTGCCTGCATGGTACCAACCACCTGGGCTAGCAGAACATCGCGTGGCGGCAGTTGGGCCAGGTCTTTAATTCCTTCCGGCGACAACAACTGGCCTTCCAGGATGCCAATTTTGACCTCAAGTTCCTTATTGGTTTTAGCAAAATCAAAAATGGTTTTGGCTGGCCCAACCGGGTCATTCTGGCTAAAAATAACCGCATTGGGACCGGTAATCTGTAGAGCAATATCCTCATACCCAGCTTCTTGCAGGGCAAAACGGAACATAGTGTTTTTAAGAACCCGATATTCGACTCCAGGAACACGGAGTTTTCGCCTTAAATCTGTAATCTGATCTACGTTAAGTCCTCGGAAATCAGTACATATTACCAGCGTAGAATTTTCAAGCTTTTGTTTTATTTCTTGTACTATCTGTTTTTTCTCTTCAATCTTGGCCATTCATTTCTCACCCCCTTATAATAGAGATTTTAAGTTAACTCGAAAATAGAGAACGATAGAAGCTTATTTACTGACACTTTCATAGGTACTTGCATCCTGCAAGCAGAGGGATTTTTAATACTGTATAGCAATGAAAAAACCCCTGCTAACAATACTGCAGAGGTTCCTAGACTGCCACTCCCCATACAAGGACTGTCAGTTACTATCATCATAAACCTCAGCGGGCAAAATTATTTTTAAGGCTTTCGCCACCGGCTTTCTACAGCTTGAATTTTCAGTTTTCTTATGCAACCTATTCTCTACTTGTTGGCTGCAATTAATATGAGTGCATTAATCTTTACCCCCGGTCCCATTGTGGAACAAATGTTTACCGAACGCATATACTGGCCTTTGGCAGCAGCCGGTTTGGCCTTAAGAAGCGCTTCGGCAAAAGCATTCAGGTTATCCTCCAGCTTTTCAATCTCAAAGGACACCCTCCCAATAGGCACGTGCACAATTGAAGTCTTATCTACCCGGAACTCTATTCTACCGGCTTTCAGTTCCTTTATGGTGCGGTCCACATCAAAGGTAACTGTTCCTGCTTTTGGATTAGGCATCAAGCCCCGAGGGCCCAATATCTTACCCAGTTTACCAACTACCCCCATCATATCAGGTGTGGCTACAGCTACATCAAAATCAAACCAACCTGCCTGAATCTTTTCCGCCAAATCATCGGCTCCCACATAGTCGGCTCCGGCCAGTTCTGCTTCCTTAACCTTCTCACCTTTGGCAAAAACTAAAACTTTGAGAGTTTTACCTGTTCCATGCGGTAAACTTACTGTACCTCTAACCTGCTGATCAGCATGCCGGGGATCTACGCCCAGTTTAATATGGGCCTCCACGGTCTCATCAAATTTAGCAGTTGCTAACTCTTTGACCAGTTTTAAGGCCTCAACTGGCTCATATAACTTGGTTTTGTCTATCTTACTTATAGCCTCACGGTACGCTTTTCCTCTTTTCAATCTAAAAACCTCCTTGTGGTTAATTCGGATATTATCCTCCCACGTTGTATCCTGCGCTTTGTTTCGCGCAATTTTCAATTACTAATTTTGAATTCTAATCAACGACTTCCAGACCCATACTGCGGGCGGTACCTTCAATCATTCTTATAGCCGCATCCATATCGGCAGAACTCAGGTCTGCTTTTTTGATTTCGGCAATTTCCAGTAGTTTGGCGCGAGGAACCTTACCTATCTTCTTAGCCTTGGGGTCTCCAGAACCTTTAGGCACATTGGCTGCCTTTTTCAGAAGATCTGAAGCAGGCGGTGACTTAAGTTCAAAACTAAAAGAGCGATCTTCGTAGATGGTTATTTCTACAGGTACGATGTATCCAGTTTGATTGGCGGTCTTGGCGTTATATTCTTTGCAGAAGCCCATTATGTTAACTCCATATTGACCTAGGGCGGGGCCCACCGGCGGCGCTGGTGTCGCTTTGCCTGCCGCTATCTGCAACTTAACTCTGCCCTTAACTTTTTTGGCCACAATTACACCTCCTTATATTTTATTTATTTGTTCATAATCCAGTTCTACAGGGGTCTCCCTGCCAAACATGGAAATATTAACCCTTATCTTGCCTCGATCTGGCAATACTTCTTTTACTACCCCTTCAAAATTCTCAAAGGGACCGCTGTTGACGCGAATACTTTCGCCAATATCAATATTGATAATCCTGGGCTTCTTACCCATAAGACCCATCTGGGTGAGGATTTTGTTGATTTCATCGTCCTGCAAAGGAATGGGCTTGGTGCCGCTGCCTACAAATCCAGTAACCCCAGGGGTATGATGCACCACGTACCATGAATCTTCATCCATAATCATGTTCACGATTACATAACCAGGAAATACGCGTTTAGTGGTAATCTTTTTTTTGCCACCTTTGTATTCCACTTCCTGTTCTTCGGGAATGATTATTTGGAATATTTTATTCTGCATATTCATGGACTCTACCCGTTTGGTCAAGTCTACCTTTATTTTGTTTTCATAGCCGGAATAAGTATGTACAACATACCATTCGCCCTTTTTCTCATTTTCACTAACCTCAGGCTCTGGGCTATTATCGCCGGATATACCTGCATATCCCTCATGCTTTATCTGCTCTTGGGAGGTAATTGAAATCATCTCCTCTTTTATACGAAGACCTTCATTAATTTATCCAGTACCCATGAAAGTCCGCTATCAAAAAGCCAAACTAGCAAAGCTATAAAGGCTACTGATATAAGAACAACACCAGTATAAGCAATCAACTGGGTTCTTCCTGGCCAATGCACCTTTTTCAACTCATTAACTGTCGCGGCAACATATTGCTTGCCATTTTCCCACCAGTTTTTGATATTACTTTCGTTGCCAGTTGATACATTACTCTTAGCCATTATTATTCACTTCCCCAGTTTACTTTGTCTCTCTGTGAACTGTATGGGCGTTGCAAAATTTGCAATGCTTTCTGACTTCCATCTTCTCGGTATTCTTCTTTTTGTCCTTGGTGGTTCTATAATTACGTTGCTTACAGTCTGTACACGCTAATGTAATCCCTACCCTCACCACGACACCTCCATCCTGCGCATAAAAATACTACAATACTCTAGCACATTGCCACGAACTATGTCAACCATGTCTCCCCGAAGGGTTTAGAACTGTTTAATTCGCTGCTTTAGTTATCGATACTGGTAACCACGCCGGAGCCCACGGTTCTTCCGCCTTCGCGGATAGCAAATCTTAGGCCCTCTTCTATTGCTATCGGAGTTATTAGGCTTATGGCCATCTGGATGTTGTCTCCCGGCATAACCATTTCTACTCCCTCTGGCAATTGGATTATTCCTGTTACGTCAGTGGTTCTGAAGTAGAACTGGGGACGATATCCACCGAAGAATGGGGTATGTCTGCCGCCTTCTTCTTTGGATAGTACATAAACCTCAGCATGGAATTCAGTCAGGGGCTTGATGCTGTTCGGCTTTGCTAGTACCATGCCTCTTTCTACGTCTTTTCTGTCCAAGCCTCTTAACAGAGTTCCTACATTATCTCCTGCCTGGGCAAAGTCCAGTAGTTTTCTAAACATTTCTACGCCGGTTACTATATGTTTTCTAACTTCTTCTCTCATTCCGATTATGGCTACTTCTTCACCGACTTTTATCTGGCCTCTTTCTACTCTTCCGGTTACAACTGTTCCTCTGCCGGTAATGGTGAATACGTCTTCTATCGGCATTAAGAAGGGTTTATCGGTCATTCTCTCAGGTACGGGAATGTATGAGTCTACTGCATCCATTAGCTGCCATATACGTCCGCACCATTCGCATTCTTTGAGGCCGCATCCGCAATTCATGACTTTGGTTGCTGATCCCATAACCACTGGGATGTCGTCTCCAGGGAATTCATAGGTGCTAAGCAGTTCTCTGATTTCCATTTCTACTAGTTCCAGAAGTTCATCATCATCTACCAGGTCGATTTTGTTCATGAATACTACCATATAGTGTACCCCTACCTGTCTGGACAGGAGGATATGCTCTCTGGTCTGCGGCATTGGACCATCCGCTGCTGATACCACTAATATCGATCCATCCATCTGCGCTGCTCCGGTTATCATGTTCTTGATGTAATCAGCATGACCTGGGCAGTCTACATGGGCATAATGTCTGGTTTCGGTCTGGTACTCTACATGGGCGGTGTTGATGGTTATGCCTCTTTCTCTTTCTTCCGGTGCTTTGTCTATTGAATCATAGCTGGTTGCTACGGCTCCCCCTACTTTCGACAGTACCAGGGTTATTGCCGCTGTCAGTGTCGTCTTGCCATGATCAACGTGTCCTATCGTTCCAATGTTTAAATGAGGTTTATTACGTTCATATTTCGCTTTTGCCATATCTTTTCACCTTTCCTCTTCCTTATATTAGGTCTATTACCAATTTGGCACTGGCGCCCAGCTATATTTTACCCAAAATATATGTAAAATAAAAGGAGTGAGAAATTATCCCACTCCTTACCTTAAACTTTATGGTAGCGGCGAAGGGATTTGAACCCCCGACCCTACGGGTATGAACCGTATGCTCTAGCCAGCTGAGCTACACCGCCAGATGGAGCCCTTAACCGGTATTGAACCGGTGACCTCATCCTTACCAAGGATGCGCTCTACCACTGAGCTATAAGGGCAGTTTTTTATGGTTGCCCTCTTCACACTTCGGGTACTCCCCCCTACGGGGACTCCCGATGTTCGCAACACTCACATTGCAAGGTTGCTGATGTGCCGTAAACGGCACCACTAAGGTTGCGAGGACTACATATATAAATTCCCTGTGGGAATAAATAATTATGGTTGCACCCTTACGGGTACTACCGATTTTAATTCCCTGTGGGAAAAAATAATCATGGTTGCGGGAGCCGGACTTGAACCGACAACCTTCGGGTTATGAGCCCGACGAGCTACCAACTGCTCCATCCCGCGTCGTAAATGGTGGAGGGAGAAGGATTCGAACCTTCGAAGTCGTAGACAACAGATTTACAGTCTGCCCCCTTTGGCCGCTTGGGTATCCCTCCATGAAATTTTTGGAGCCGAGCACAGGACTTGAACCCGCAACCTGCTGATTACAAATCAGCTGCTCTACCGATTGAGCTAGCTCGGCTCAGCAAATAATATTTTATATCGTGAGCCGGGCAAAGTCAAGAACAACTTGAAATATATGCAAAGGATATCAAGATAGATGCCTATTCGCACCTCAGGAACACATTATCTGCCTTCTTCTCGGTCTTCCAGGTATTTTTCCAGTTTTCTTTTTACTCTCTGCAGGGCATTATCTATCGATTTAACATGGCGCTTAAGATCCACCGATATCTCCTGGTAAGACTTTCCTTCCAAATAGGACATTAAGACTTTCCATTCCAGAGAACTCAGGATTTCTCCCATCTTTTTCTCGATAAATACAAACTCTTCCCTACTGATTATAATTTCTTCCGGATTAGTAATTCTGTGGGTAGTTATTATATCCATAAGGGTACGGTCTGACTCTTCATCATAAATGGGCTTGTTCAGTGATACATAAGAATTGAGAGGAATATGTTTCTGTCGGGTCGCCGTTTTTATAGCCGTAATAATTTGCCGGGTAATGCAAAGCTCGGCAAAAGCTCGGAATGAAGTAAGCTTGTCCACCCGATAATCGCGAATTGCTTTAAATAGTCCAATCATACCCTCTTGAATAATATCTTCGCGATCTGCCCCGATCAAAAAATACGACCGTGCTTTCGCTCTGACAAAATTCTTGTACTTATCGACGAGAAACTCGACTGCAAATTGTTCCCCTTGCTGAGCCAATTCTACGGTTTCCTCATCAGGTACCTCAGCGTATGTAACATAGAACTCTTTAGCAGCGACAGAACTAAGCATTCAATCGCCTCCATTATTTAATCGCAATATAACTAGTTTATTATAGCTACTGAAGCTGGAATCGTCAAGGTTTCTATTTAATCTCTTCTCTGACGGAGCACTTCATACATAACCAAAGCAGCCGCAACCGAAGCGTTGAGGGACTGAACCGAACCCATCATGGGAATTTTTACCAACAGGTCGCAATTCTCCCTTACCAGCCGCCTGATCCCCCGGCCTTCTCCGCCAATAACCAGCACGGTTGGGCTAGGCATTTTGCAGTTAAAATAGTCGCTAGTCCCTTCCATATCAGCACCGATAACCCAGAGTCCCTTTTCCTTCAAACGCTTTATACAATTTACCAGGTTGGTTTCTCTGGCGACTAGTATATGTTCCACCGCCCCGGCTGAAGCCCGTGCCACTGCAGCAGTTATTTCCGAGGAGTTATGCTGAGGGATGATAACTCCCTGCACCCCCGCACATTCAGCCGTACGTATAATCGAACCCATATTTTGAGGGTCTTCCATTCCATCTAAAATAAGCAGGAACGGTTCTTTACCTGCCATTGCCGCCTTCTCCAGCATCTCATCCACATCAGAATACTCATAGCTGTCTACCTGGGCAATAATCCCCTGATGGTTGCTAACAGTATACATCTCGTCAAGGCGCTGCTTCTCCACATACTGCACAAACACGGCTTTTTTCTGAGCAAACCTTACTAATTCCTCAATCTTTTTTCCAGACCGCCCCTCCTGCACATATATTTTGTGCACCTTGCGCCGGCCTCTCAGGGCTTCCATAATACTATTCACCCCGGCTAATTTTTCTTGCATCAACTTCTTCCTTTCTTACTGTCAAATAGCGTATTTATTCCCGCTGATATCTATCATAACACAGGCATCTTTTGTAGTATGGATCATAAATACGCCTATCATCAAACTTGAGGTAATAATTACTAGCCTGATTTACTAGCTTCTAAACGAATAAACCTGAAATGATACGTCATTTTACTGGGCCAGCTTAAAAGGTAGTCGCCCTCGCTGGCCTGTGGCCCGCAATTGTGAATCATTTGCGGAACCCCATTCCGTCCCCTCTGGTCGGATATTATGCCTATATGCTCAAGGGGCAGTCCAAATACTACAATATCCCCTGGCTGCCAATTGCTTAGATTGCTTACATACCCTGGAATCACCTGGGTGGTAAGCTCCTGGCCCTGGCGCTTACAAAACTCCTGCAGGGTGCTTACTCTCCTGAAATCAATAGCCGGGTCAGGATGGCGACCGGTTGCTCCGTAAGCCTCAGGCGAGGTTTTAATATCTTCGTCAACCATTTTCTTCAGGTCGTACCCGGCAGCTTTAAAGGCCCGCCAGATTACATCCG
>CAYWFX010000053.1:0-19360 GCA_964457945.1 uncultured Syntrophomonas sp. | reverse complement strand
TGGTTATGCCGGGAGACAACATCCAGATGGCCATAAGCCTAATAACTCCGATAGCGATAGAAGAGGGCCTGAGATTTGCTATCCGCGAAGGCGGAAGAACCGTAGGCTCCGGCGTGGTTACCAGTATCGATAACTAATAAAGCCCGTTAGCCTGAAACGAGGGGACAGGATGGTAACATCCTTTACAACCAAACGCTAGGGCGCGTGTACTAAAATAACCCCAGTCTAAGGAGGTTTAATAAGAGTGAATGGCCAACAGAAAGTAAGAATCAGATTGAAGGCATTCGACCATAAGCTCCTGGATCAATCATCACAGAAGATTGTTGATACTGCGAGAAAAAATGGGGCTAGCGTCTCAGGTCCGATACCTTTGCCGACTGAGAAAAAGATTTACACCATTTTGCGTTCGCCGCATGTAAACAAGGATTCTCGCGAACAGTTTGAAATGAGAACCCACAAGCGGTTAATCGACATACTCGATCCTAATCCTCGGGCGATAGATGCCCTCATGCACCTGGATTTACCTTCAGGAGTAGATATAGAGATCAAGTTATAGCTGAGGACCGGTGCTAAGAGGTCAGTGGGGAAAAGGATCTCAAGGTAGCAAATCCGGGTATTTGAAGAAAAGGTGATGTTGGATGTCCCACTTCCAACCGCTCGCACTAGAATTCTCAACTAGGAGGTACTAAGGTGGCTGACAAGAATCAGAAGACAATTATGGGCATCAAAATAGGTATGACCCAGGTATTTGATGAGAACGGCAAGGCGATTCCGGTTACTATTGTAGAAGCAGAGCCGAATGTCGTTTTACAGAAAAAGCAGATAGAAACCGATGGATATAATGCTATCCAAGTTGGTTTTAAGAGCATTAAGGAAAAACTGGTCAACAAACCCAAAATGGGGATTTTTCGCAAGGCTAAATTAAAGCCTTTACGGCATATCAAAGAATTTAGCGTCAACAATGTGAACGATTATGAAATCGGTTCCGAGATTAAAGCAGATATATTTGCCGCCGGCGAGGTAATCGATGTAGTAGGCACCTCCAAAGGCAAAGGTTTTGCGGGCGCAGTTAAAAGACATAATATGGCCCGGGGTTCCATGGGTCATGGTTCTAAATATCATCGGCGTCCAGGTTCACTGGGAGCAATGGGCCCGGCTCGCGTATTCCCAGGTCGCAAGATGCCCGGTCACATGGGCGGAGAACGAGTTACGGTTCAATGCTTGACGATTGTAAAAGTCTATCCCGAAAAGAACCTCATCCTTATCAAGGGTGCGATACCAGGGCCCAGGAAAGGCCTAGTAATTATTAAGAGTTCAATCAAAGCGTAGTTAGTTCGACGCGAAGGAGGTAAAGAAGATGCCTAAAGTTGCAATGTATGATATGCAGGGCGCCCAGGTTGGTGAGATAGACTTAAGTGATAATGTTTTTGGCATACAGCCCAATGTGGCAGTTATGCACCAATTTGTAAAAATGCAGCTCGCGAACAAGCGGGTAGGAAATGCCTCAACCAAGACCAGAGCGGAAGTCAGGGGCGGGGGTAAGAAACCTTGGAAGCAAAAGGGAACTGGTCGGGCTCGGGTAGGAAGCTCCCGTAATCCAGTATGGAGAGGCGGAGGAATTGCTTTTGGTCCTAAGCCCAGAGATTATTCTTACAAACTTCCTCGTAAGGTAAGGCGCTTAGCCTTAAAATCAGCCTTATCCAGCAAAGCGCTGGATAGCAATATAATTGTAGTTGATTTCCTGACTTTTGATGAACCTAAAACCAGCCTGATGGTAGCAACCCTGGGCTTATTGAATGCAGGTAAAAAGACTCTGGTTGTAACTGCTGACGGCGATGTCAATGTGTACAAGTCAGCCCGTAATATCCCGGGGGTTAAACCTCTTAAAGCCGATTATATAAATGTTTTTGATATTCTTAAATATGAGACACTGCTCATGACCAAGGATGCAGTTGCCAGGCTAGAGGAGGTATTTGCTTAAATGAGGGATTATAGAGACATTATTATCAAACCGGTAGTTACGGAAAAATCCATGAATCTGCTGGCTGATAACAAATACACCTTTATTGTAGACAAAAGATCCAATAAGACTGAAATAAAGAATGCTATTGAAGATATATTCAAAGTACGAGTGGAAAAAGTCTACACTATGAACGTTAAAGGCAAGCCCAAAAGAATGGGTAAATTTGTAGGCAGAACCTCCGATCGTAAAAAAGCTATTGTCAGTCTTAAGTCGGGCCAGAAGATTAAATTATTTGAAGGCATGTAATCCTATTATTTGGCGTGCTGTAAGGAGTGAGGAAGGAAATGGCCATTAAGAAATTCAGGCCTACAACACCTAGTAGAAGACACATGACCATATTAAGTTTTGATGAAATTACCAAAACCGAGCCCGAAAAAAGCCTAACCGTATCCCTGAAAAGCAGCGGAGGCAGAAATGCCCAGGGCCGGCTTACGGTAAGACACAAAGGCGGAGGACATAAGCGTCTGTACCGGGTAATTGACTTCAAACGCATAAAAGATGATATTCCAGCCACAGTTGCTGCTATAGAGTACGACCCCAACCGTTCTGCTAACATTGCGTTGTTGTATTATGCGGATGGTGCCAAGGCCTATATTCTTGCACCCAACCACTTGAAGGTTGGCGATAAAGTGATATCGGGTTCCAAAGCTGATATTAAGACGGGGAATACCCTGGCACTTAAGGATATACCAGTAGGATCTTTAATTCACAATATCGAACTCCGCCCCGGTAAAGGTGGACAAATGGTGCGTTCAGCCGGAGCTGTGGCGCAGTTGATGGCTAAAGAGGGAGCTTACGCTCATGTCAGGTTACCCTCCGGAGAGGTAAGACTGGTGCATATAAACTGCCGGGCTACCCTGGGCCAGATAGGCAACCTTGATTTTGCCAAACAGAAGATAGGTAAGGCTGGAAGATCACGCTGGATGGGAATTAGACCAACGGTTAGAGGTTCAGTTATGAATCCTGTAGATCATCCGCATGGCGGCGGCGAAGGCCGGGCACCGATAGGAAGGAAATATCCAGTTTCTCCTTGGGGCAAGATAGCCATTGGCGGTAAGACTCGCAAGAAAAAGCCATCCGATAAGATGATCGTAAGAAAACGGAATAAAAAGTAAAATCTAAAATTACGCGTAGCGCTAAGGAGGTCTTTCAATGGGCAGGTCGTTAAAAAAAGGACCTTATTGTGAAGAGAAGCTTATGAAAAAGGTTGAAGATATAAACGAAACCGGCCAAAAGAAGGTAATAAAAACCTGGTCCAGACGCTCCACTATAATGCCGCAGATGTTAGGGCATACGTTAGCTGTTCACGATGGGCGCAGGCATATCCCAGTATATGTTACCGAGGATATGGTAGGTTTGAAATTAGGAGAATTTGCTCCTACCCGGACCTTCAGAAGTCATGCTGGTAAATCCGAGAAGACAAGCAGAGCAAAGTAGAAAGGAGGAGAGATATTATGGAAGCCAGAGCTTCAGCTCACTATATACGTGTATCTCCTTTAAAAGCTCGCCAGGTAGCTGATTTGGTTAGAGGTAAAGCAATCAAAGAGGCCATAGGGATATTAAAGTACACTAACAAAAAATCGGCACCCCTGATCAATAAAGTATTGAAATCTGCCGTAGCCAATGCCGAACACAATTTTGATATGAATTCCGATGCCCTATATATCTCACAGATTATGATTGATGTAGGCCCGACTTTGAAGAGAATGCAGCCTCGGGCATACGGCAGAGCAGATGTAAGGCGGCATAGGACCAGCCATATTACGGTGGTGCTCATGGAAAGGGAGGTTAAATAGTGGGTCAAAAGGTTCATCCGAAAGGATTTAGAATCGGCATTATTAGAGGTTGGGATTCCAACTGGTATGCCGATAGAGATTATACCGAACTTCTGCATGAAGATTACCGGGTAAGAAAGCTGGTCAAGGAACGCTTTTATACCGCCGGGATTTCCAAGGTAGAAATACAAAGAACTGGTAACCGGGTGCGGGTGACCATTCACACTGCCAAGCCAGGAATCGTCATCGGTCGTGGCGGAAGTGAAGTGGAAAAACTCAAAGTTGAGTTGACCACACTGACTGGTAAGAATATCAATATAAACATTCAGGAGATCAAGAAGCCTGAATTGGATGCTCAAATCGTAGCTGAAAATGTAGCTCAGCAGCTAGAAAAGCGGATATCATTTCGCCGGGCCATGAAACAGACCGTACAGAGAACCATGCGGGTTGGTGGCATAGGCATGAAGATAGCTATCTCGGGACGTTTGGGTGGGGCTGAAATAGCCAGAACCGAGTGGTATTCAGAGGGTAAAGTTCCTCTTCATACCTTGAGAGCGGATATTGACTATGGCTTTGCAGAAGCCAATACTACCTACGGTAAGATTGGCATTAAAGTATGGATTAATAGGGGAGAAATAGCCCCGGAAGCTAGGCAAAGACCTAAACAGAAAGCAGTGGAGGAGGCAGAAAAATAATGCTTACCCCAAAAAGAACGAAATACAGGAAGCAGCACCGCCCGAGCTTAAAAGGCAATGCTCATAAGGGCAATACCGTAACCTATGGGGAATTTGGATTACAAGCCTTGGAACCGGCCTGGGTTACTAACCGGCAAATTGAGGCAGCTCGTATCGCTATCAACCGTCATGTTAAAAGAGGCGGACAATTATGGATTAAGATATTTCCGGACCGCCCGATAACTGCCAAGCCAGCCGAAACCCGTATGGGTAAGGGAAAAGGTTCCCCAGAGTCGTGGATCGCAGTAGTTAAACCAGGCAGAGTCATGTTTGAACTCTCGGGAGTCAGCGAAGAAGTTGCTCGGGAAGCTATGAGACTGGCTGCGCACAAGCTCCCTATAAAGTGTAGCTTTGTAAAAAGAGAAGAAATGGGTGGTGAGGTTAGTGAAAGCTGATAAAATAAGGGAACTAACCGACGAGGAATTAATTAGAAAAGTTTCTAATTATAAAGAAGAATTATTTAACCTCAGGTTCCAAATTGCTACCGGTCAATTGGATAATCCCATGAGGATCCGGGATGTCCGTAAGAATATAGCCCGGTGTAAGACCGTATTAAGGCAGCGGGAAATCTCCCGGGAAAGTAACGGATAAAGGAGGTCTAATGGTGACTGACAATCAAGTCAACCGTAAGAATATGATAGGCAAGGTTACTAGTGATAAAATGGATAAAACCATTGCGATTAGAGTGGAAACAGTGAAACAGCATCCTCTATACAAAAAGACCATTAAGACCAGTAAGAAATACAAGGCACATGATGAAAACAACGAGGCGAAAACCGGTGATATTGTAAAAATCATGGAAACCCGCCCCTTAAGCAAAGAGAAGAGATGGACCCTCATTGAAATTGTGCAGAAAGCCAAGACTTTGCAATAGTCGTGGTATTTTGAAGGGAGGTTTATACCGTGATTCAGCAGGAAACTGTTTTACAAGTAGGCGACAACACCGGGGCCAAAAAGGTTTTATGTATTAAGGTTCTAGGTGGTTCAACCAGAAGATATGCAACGGTCGGAGATGTGATTGTTGCTGCAGTAAAAGAAGCTTCTCCAGGTGGAGTAGTAAAAAAAGGCGACGTGGTGAAGGCAGTTGTAGTTCGGACTAAAAAGGAGATACGTAGGCCGGACGGTTCTCATATTGCTTTTTCGGAAAATGCAGCAGTAATAATAGATGACAACAATAATCCCAAGGGAACTCGTATATTTGGCCCTGTGGCAAGAGAACTGAGGGATAAGAACTTCATGAAAATCGTATCTCTGGCCCCCGAAGTTCTTTAGTCGGTGGAGGTGTGAAAGATGGATATTAAAAAAGGTGATACCGTTACAGTGATTACTGGCAAAGATTCGGGCAAAAAGGGTAAGGTATTAAAGGTAATACCCGACGACAATCGCATAGTGATTGAAGGGATAAACAAGGCCAAGAAGCATCAGAAGCCTAGCAGGAGCCTTCCCCAGGGAGGGATACTTCAGATAGAATGTCCCCTTAATGTGTCCAATGTGATGTTGCTGTGCAACAAATGCAACAAGCCCACCCGAGGAGCGAAAAAGATTCTGGATAATAACCAGAAGGTACGAGTATGTAAGCATTGTGGAGAGGTATTAGACTAAAACTCCGAGAAGGGAGGCCAACTGTTGAATGGCCAGGTTATTTGAACAATATAAACAAGATATAACTCCCAAGATGATGGAGAAATTCTCCTATAAAAACGTAATGCAGGTTCCTAAACTGGAGAAGGTTATTATCAATGTAGGTGTGGGCGAAGCTATACAGAATCCAAAGGCTCTGGATGGAGCTGTTAATGACCTAACCATAATTGCTGGACAGAAACCGGTAATTACCAAGGCCAAGAAGTCTATTGCCGGATTCAAATTAAGAGAAGGAATGCCAATTGGCTGTAAGGTGACTCTGCGCGGCGAGAGAATGTACGATTTTTTAAGTCGGCTGATTAACGTCGTTCTTCCCCGGGTACGTGATTTCAGAGGTGTATCACCCCAAGCGTTTGATGGACGGGGTAATTATTCCCTGGGAATCAAAGAGCAGACCATATTCCCGGAAATTGACTATGATAAAATTGACAAGATTAGAGGTCTGGAAGTAATCATCGTAACAAGTGCCAAGACTGATGAAGAAGCCAGAGAATTACTAAAGAGCATGGGAATGCCATTCAGATAGGAGGGGTGTTTAAGGTGGCCAAAAAATCTTTGATAGCAAAGCAAAAGCGCCCACAGAAGTTTGAGGTTCAGGAATATAACCGCTGTAAGATATGCGGCAGACCAAGAGCTTATATGCGTAAATTCGGTATGTGCCGGGTTTGTTTCAGGGAGATGGCTCACAAGGGAGAAATACCAGGGGTTACAAAATCGAGCTGGTAGGTTAGATAAAGGAGGTAAATAGACATGGTCGTTACTGATCCCGTAGCCGATTTCTTGACTAGGATTCGAAACGGTAATATGGTTATGCATAAAACCGTAGAAATACCCAGTTCCAAAATGAAGATATCATTGGCTGAAATCATGAAAGATGAGGGGTACATCAAGGACTTCGAGTATATAGCTGATGGCAAGCAGGGGATTATCAGGATATACCTAAAATATGGCCCGAATAAAGAAAAGGTTATTACCGGGATAAAAAGAATTAGTAAACCGGGTCTTAAGGTATATGCTAAAAAAGAAGAAGTACCCAAGGTGTTAGCTGGGCTGGGTACAGCAGTTGTTTCTACCTCGAAAGGGATAATGACTGACAAAAAGGCCCGCCAGCAAGGCTTGGGCGGGGAAGTAATATGTTATATATGGTAGCTTCAACATTATTGGCTGCCGCTAGGAAGCACCAGTAGCACCCGAAGGGTGAAGGAGGAATGAACAGTGTCCAGAATAGGTAGAAAACCTATCAGCCTACCCGCAGGCGTAGAAATAAACATCGAAAACAACATTATTACGGTCAAAGGCCCTAAAGGAACTCTGTCCCAGTCAATACCGGAGGATATTGCCATAGACCAGGAAGAAAACGAACTACTGGTAAAGAGACCCAGTGACGCTAAGAGACACCGTGCTATGCATGGCCTTACCCGCGCACTGGTTGCCAACATGGTCACCGGAGTGACCAGCGGCTTTGAAAAGAAGCTGGAAATGGTTGGAGTAGGCTACCGGGCTCAGATGCAGGGCAGCAAGCTGGTTATTAGTATTGGATTTTCCCATCCGGTAGAGGTAGAAGCCCCGGAAGGAATAGAGTTTGAGGTTCCGGCCGTTACTAAAATCACGGTCAAAGGTATAGATAAACAACTAGTAGGAAATACTGCGGCCCATATTCGTGCCATTCGCAAGCCCGAGCCCTACAAAGGCAAGGGACTCAGGTATGAGAATGAGGTTGTAAGGCGCAAAGCTGGTAAAACTGGCGCTAAAAAATAGGAAGGGAGTGACGACGTTGCTCAAAAAGACCAGCAAGAAAGAACTCAGGCAGGGTCGGCATCAAAGAATCCGGCGTAAGATGTCTGGTACGGCTGAGATACCCAGGCTTTGCGTTTATCGAAGCTTGAATCATGTATATGCCCAGCTTATTGATGACGAAAAAGGAGTCACCCTGGTAGCCGCTTCTACCTTGGATAAGGATATGGCGGATTTAGGCAGTTCCAGCAATGTGGAGGCAGCTAAAAGAGTTGGCGGGAGTATTGCCAAAAAGGCTCAGGAAAGCGGCATAACCACGGTTGTATTTGATAGAAACGGACGTAGATATCATGGGTGTGTAGCTGCCCTGGCAGATGCAGCACGTGAAAATGGACTTGTTTTTTAACGCTAATTTCTGAAGGTTAGGAGGGAAAAGATGATAGAAAGGGAACAGGCGTCCCCGGAATTTATCGAGAAGGTAGTAAATATTAACCGGGTTGCCAAGGTTGTAAAAGGTGGACGAAGGTTCAGTTTCAGCGCACTAGTCGTTGTAGGTGACGGTGCAGGCCGGGTAGGCTCAGGTAAAGGTAAGGCTACCGAAGTCCCCGAGGCTATTCGTAAAGCAATGGAGAGTGCCAAGAAAAACATGATAGAGATCCCTTTAATTGATGGCAGAACCATTCCCCATCAGATTGTCGGGCGGTTTGGAGCCGGGCAAGTATTGTTGAAACCTGCCTCGGCAGGTACTGGCGTTATAGCTGGTGGACCGGTTCGGGCGGTATTGGAAGCTGCAGGGCTTAAAGATATTCTCACCAAGTGTATCGGTTCCTCCAATTCCAATAACGTAGTGCGAGCTACAATGGAGGGCTTAAAGGGTCTGAAAAGGGCTGACCAGGTTGCTCGGCAGAGAGGCAAAACCATAGACGAGATATTGAACTAGGGAGGGAGACCACTTGGCGAAACAGTTAAAGATTACCTGGATGAAAAGCTTTATTGGTTACCCCCAGACCCAGAGATTGACCATTAAGAGCCTGGGATTCAAGAAGCTTAATCAGTCAGTTATAAAAGAAGACTGTGACCAGATACGCGGACAGATTAATAAGGTCAAACATATGGTTACTGTTCAAGAGTTAGATGAAGCATAGGGAGGTTTTACAGTGAGGTTAGATGAACTGAAATCTCCACCCGGGGCGAATAAACGTACCAAAAGGGTGGGCCGAGGCATTGGTTCTGGTCATGGTAAGACTTCTACCCGCGGGCACAAAGGACAGAAGGCTCGCTCAGGCGGAGGTGTCAGACTAGGATTTGAAGGTGGACAAATGCCGTTGCAACGGCGTATACCCAAAAGAGGTTTCACCAACATATTTAGGAAAGAATATGCCATTGTAAATGTAGGGGATCTGAACTGCTTTGATGATGGTACTATAGTGACAATTGAACTTCTAAAAGCAGCAGGGCTGGTTAAGAAAATTACGGCTGGTGTCAAAATACTTGGAGACGGGGAACTGGAAAAGAAACTAACGATTCAGGTTCACAAGTGCAGCCAGCAGGCAGAAGAAAAAATCACAGCCAGGGGCGGCAAATTTGAGGTGATTTAATGCTAAATTCCATGCAAAAGGCCTTTAAGATTGGAGATTTGAGAAGCAAACTGCTTTTCACCATTTTTATGCTATTGGTGTTCCGGTTGGGAGCTCATATTCCGGTACCGGGGATAAATGCCGACGCCTTGCAGGAATTATTGAAGGGCCAACTATTTGGATTCTTTGATATAATATCCGGGGGAGCATTTAAAAGATTTAGCGTTTTTGCCATGAGTATAACCCCTTATATCAATGCCTCGATTATTATGCAGCTGCTTACAGTAGTTGTGCCAAAATTGGAGGAATTGAATAAGGAAGGTGAAGAGGGCAAAAAGAAAATTGCCCAGTATACCAGGTATGGTACAGTTGTATTGGCCTTTATCCAGGCCATAGGTATGGCTATCGCGCTCAGAAAAACCGGAGCCATATTAGATCCGGGTATAGTGTCCTATATGATTATAGCGATATCGTTGACTGCAGGAACCGCTATGCTGATGTGGATAGGGGAAATGATTACCGAGAAGGGTATTGGTAACGGAATATCGCTTATAATCTTCTGTGGTATCGCAGCTCGGATTCCATCCCAGATAATGGGTGTGGGTCAGGAAGTTGCCAGCGGTATGGCCGGGTATTTCAGCGTATTGTTATTGATCGTTGTGGTTCTGGTAGTTATTGCTGCGGTTGTAGCCATGAACGAAGGTCAGAGAAGATTGCCTATTCAATATGCTAAACGGGTGGTAGGACGCAGGATGTATGGTGGGCAGAGCACTTTCCTGCCGTTGAAGGTAAATGCTGCCGGGGTTATTCCGATAATATTTGCGATGTCCCTGGGGATGTTTCCCGCTACTATCGGTTCTTGGATGAGTCCTACATCGGGATTCAACCAGTTTGTGAACACTTATTTTAATTTTGGTAGCCTTCTTTATAACATTTTCTACGCTGCTTTGATTATATTTTTCACCTATTTCTATGTGGCGATTATTTTTAATCCCCTGGACGTAGCCGATAATATAAAGAAAAATGGTGGTTTCGTTCCTGGTATTAGACCAGGTCGTCCTACAGCCGAGTATATTGATCGGGTACTATCCCGCTTGACTACGGTAGGGGGAGTATTTTTGGCATTGATTGCGGTACTGCCCAATATTGTTATTAATATTACCGGGGTACAAAGTCTCTGGTTTGGCGGAACAGCCCTGTTAATACTAGTCGGTGTTGCCTTGGATACGATGAAGCAGATTGAATCACATTTACTTTTAAGAAGCTATGAAGGCTTTGTTAAATAGGAGATGATTACCAATGAACATTATCCTAATGGGCCCTCCGGGCGCAGGGAAAGGAACCCAGGCTGAGTTGATTAAAGTGGCCTATCCCATCCCCCATATTTCTACTGGAGATATGTTTCGGGAAGCGGTGGTAAATGGTACGGCAATGGGTAAGGAAGCCAAAAAGTATATGGATGCTGGTCAACTGGTTCCCGATGAAGTTACCATTGGAATTGTGGAAGACAGGTTGGCTCAGGGTGATTGTGAAATGGGATTTTTGTTGGATGGATTTCCCCGCACCACCTTACAGGCTCAAGCACTTGATCAGGTTGTAGCCAAACGCGGAAAAAATGTAGAAGTAGCTCTGAATATCTCTGTCCCAGAAGACATTTTGCTTCTCAGGATGTCGGGCAGGGTCAGCTGTACTACCTGCAAAGCCGTCTATAATACCAAATTTAGCCCACCCGCCTCAACCGGGGTATGCGACAAATGTGGTGGGGAATTGGTTCAACGCAGTGATGATAAAGAAGAAACAGTGAAGAACCGTTTGAAGGTTTACCAGGATCAGACCCAACCGCTTTTAAATTATTATGAGCAACAGGGCAGCCTGACCACCCTGGACGGCAACCGCGATTCGCTAGAGGTATTCAAAGACGTAAAAGCGATACTGGAGAATCTTAGATGATAAACCTAAAAAGCCCTGGTGAAATCGATAAAATGAGGGTTGCCGGGCGGGTAGTCGCTGAGGTGCTTAATATTTTACAGGAACAAATAAGGCCAGGTATAAGCACCGGTAAATTAAATGCGATTGCCGAAGAAGAAGCTCATAAAAGGAATGCCTTGGCGGTTTTTAAAAATTATCCCAATCCCTGCGGAAGCAGACCTTTTCCCGGTGCTATATGCGCCTCAATAAATGAAGAGGTGGTGCACGGAATACCGGGCAGAAGGTTACTCCAGGAAGGGGACATAATTAGTATCGATTTTGGGGTCATCGTCGATGGTTTTGCAGGTGATGCAGCTATAACTGTAGCCGTGGGAGAAGTAGAGCCCCAGGTTAAGAAATTGATTAAAGTCACTGAAGAGGCGTTGATGAAAGGGATAGAGCAAGCTCGGGTGGGCAATCGCCTAGGGAATATATCCCATGCAATTCAGAACTATGCTGAGAGTGCAGGGTTTTCAGTAGTGCGAGACTTTGTAGGGCACGGAATCGGTCGCAAAATGCATGAGGATCCTCCAGTGCCTAACTATGGAAAGCCTGATCGTGGGCCTGCTTTACAAGTAGGAATGGCTCTGGCTATAGAGCCCATGGTGAACCTTGGGGTTTATAGTGTATACACTAAAGGAGATGAATGGACCGTGGTTACAAAGGACGGCAAGCATTCAGCCCATTTTGAGCATAGCATAGTCATTGGGGAGCAGGGTCCAGAGATCCTCACCTTGCTATAATGGGGGTGACGTAAGATTTCCGATGATATAATAGGCAGAGTGGTGATATCCAAATCGGGTCGGGATCAAGGCAAGGCTTTTGTTGTAGTAAAGGTAATTAACGACCGATATCTGAGCATTAGCGACGGAGATTTACGGAAGATAGAAAATCCTAAGAAGAAAAATGTTATCCATTTGCATATTACTCATCTTCGGGCCGATGATGTTCTGGATTGTTTGCATAAGGGAGAGATACCGGCGAACCACATTATTAAAAAGAATATCAAGCGGATACTTGATAAAGGGATAATCAGCGGGGAAGGAGGTCTGGTAAGTGGCTAAAGATGACGTTATTGAGGTAGAGGGGAAAGTTCTTGAACCATTGCCTAACGCCATGTTCACAGTGGAAATGGAAAATGGCCATAAGGTCCTTGCCCATATTTCAGGGAAAATGAGAATGAACTTTATCAGAATATTGCCTGGTGATCGAGTAATGGTGGAACTATCGCCCTATGACTTGAATCGGGGCAGGATAACCTATCGTTTTAAGTAGAATGATTATCACCGCTAATGAAGGAGGTATATCAAATGAAGGTTAGACCATCGGTAAAGACCATGTGCGAAAAATGCAAAGTTATTAAGCGCAAGGGCAGGGTAATGATTATATGTGAAAACCCTAAGCACAAACAAGTGCAGGGATAGGTATGAGTAGTACAGACCAATATAAAAATTAATTCCGAAGGAAGTGAAAAGCTTGGCAAGAATATCAGGTGTTGATTTACCCCGTGATAAGAGAGTAGAAATATCCCTTACCTATATCTTAGGGATAGGGAGATCATCGTCTCAGAAGATTTTGGCAGCGGCAGGTATAAATGTCGATACAAGGGTGAAAGATCTAACCGAGGAAGAAGTTGCCAAACTCAGAGCGATTATCGACAAGAACTATATGGTGGAAGGTGACCTGCGCAGAGATGTTAGTATGAACATCAAGAGATTGATGGATTTAGGTTGCTATAGAGGAATCCGTCATCGTCGTGGTTTGCCGGTCAGGGGCCAGAAGACTAAAACCAATGCCCGCACCCGCAAGGGACCGAAGCGCACAGCCGGCGGTAAAAAGAAATAACCGGAAAGGGAGGTTAATTGAGTGGCACGAAAGACTGCAAACGTCAGGGTTAAACGACGTGAGAAAAAGAATATTGCCGAGGGGATTGCTCACATCAAATCAACCTTTAATAATACGATAATCTCGATTACAGATAAACATGGCAATGCCATATCATGGGCTAGCGCTGGAACAGCTGGCTTTAAGGGTTCCAGGAAGAGTACGCCCTTTGCCGCCCAACAAGCGGCTGATAATGCAGCTCGAGCTGCTATGGAGCACGGTTTGAGGGAAGTGGAATGCTTTGTAAAGGGACCGGGAGCTGGGCGTGAAGCCGCCATAAGGTCTTTACAGGCAGCGGGGCTGGAAGTAAGCGTTATTAAGGACGTTACCCCTATTCCGCATAATGGATGCAGGCCACCTAAAAGAAGAAGAGTTTAAGGAGGTAGTGGTTTAAGTGGGAAGATATACAGCATCAGTCTGTCGCCAGTGCCGCCGCGAAGGAGAGAAGTTGTTCCTCAAAGGGGATAGGTGCTATTCCGAAAAATGTGCGGTGCAGAAGAGAGCCTTTATACCCGGACAGCACGGTCAAAAGCGCCGGCAAAAAACCAGTGAATATGGTCTTCAGCTCAGGGAAAAACAGAAGACCAAGAGAATTTATGGAGTTCTGGAAAAACAGTTCCGCAATTATTTTAAGAAAGCGGATCGCCAAAAAGGCATTACCGGCGAGAACCTGTTGATTCTATTGGAAAGACGTCTGGATAATGTGGTTTTCAGGTTGGGCATGGGCTCCTCACGTAAGGAAGCGCGTCAGCTAGTGAATCATGATCATTTTACTATCAATGGCAGGAAAGCCAATATTGCCTCGATGCTGGTAGGAGTGGGCGATACCATTCAGGTTAAGCCCGGCAGTTTAGAGTCACCGAAATTCCAAGAAATAAAAGCCAATGGTGCCTACAAAACGCCTCCTGAGTGGTTGGAAGTAGATATTGATAATCTAACTGGCAGGGTACTGGCTTTGCCGACCAGAGAGAATGTAGATTTAACAGTTAATGAACAATTGATTGTTGAACTATACTCTAGATAATATATCTATTGAGATAAACCTCTATTAGAGAAGGAGGGGATAAATTAGTGCTAGAGATGGAAAAGCCGCGGATTGAGTGTCTTGAGAAGGATGCGGAAACCAACTACGGTAAATTTGTGATTGAACCACTGGAAAGAGGCTATGGAACGACCTTGGGAAATTCGCTGCGCCGAGTTCTGTTATCATCTTTGCCTGGAGCTGCCATTACCTCCATTAAGATCGATGGGGTTTTACATGAGTTTTCGACCATTCCTGGTGTGCTCGAAGATACTACGGAAATGATATTGAATATCAAGCAGATGGTATTACGTTATGATGGCAACGAACGCAAATTAATCCGATTAGAACACAAGGGCAAGAAAAATGTATGTGCTGGAGACATTGAGCAGGATGCCGAGATAGAAATATTGAATCCGGATCTACATATAGCCAGCCTGGATGAAGACGGTAAATTGGAGATGGAAATGACCGTTGAAAGAGGGCGGGGATATGTAAGTGCAGACCAGCAACCCCAGAAAAATGCAGATATTGTAGGGTTGATACCCATTGATTCTATTTTTACTCCGGTTACCAAGGTTAATTATAGGGTCGAAAATACCCGCGTCGGAAAAAGAACCGATTATGATAAGCTTATTCTGGAGATATGGACCAATGGCAGCATACGGCCCGAAGAAGGTATTAGTCTTTCTTCCCAGATCCTGATTGAGTACCTGAAGCTCTTTACAGAGATTGATGATACTTATTCCGAGGTAGAGATACTGGTAGAAAAGGAAGAAGAGAAGAAAGATAAAGTTCTGGAGATGTCCATTGAAGAACTGGAACTGTCAGTCCGGGCTTCCAATGGTCTCAAACGGGCCAGCATCAATACCGTGGGTGACCTCATTGAAAAGACTCGGGAGGAAATGAGTAAGATTAGAAACCTGGGCCAGAAGTCACTGGAAGAAATCGAGAAAAAACTAAAAGAGTTGGATTTAAACTTTAAAAAATCAGACGAGTAGAAAGGAGGGTTTGCATTGAGTTATCGTAGATTAGGGTTTAGGGCCGATCACCGTAGAGCATTGCTGAGAAACTCAGTGACCTCTTTGTTAGAACATGAAAAAATAACTACCACGGAAACCAGAGCCAAAGAAATTAGTAGTATTGCTGAAAAAATGATCACCCTTGGCAAGAGGGGCGATTTACATGCCCGCAGATTGGCAGATTCCTATCTGATGAGCGAGGCAGTCTTAGCTAAATTATTTTCGGGAATATCGGAGCGCTATAAAGAACGCCAGGGTGGTTATACCAGGATTATAAAAACCGGTGTCCGCAAAGGCGACGGAGCGCCCATGGCGATTATTGAGCTTGTAGATTAGACCATGATTTGGCCCCAGGAATTGGGGCCTGGTACCTAAAGGAAATCAGAAGTGGAGTTGATACCGCTCTTAAAATGGTATCTATGGAGGATTATAAAATATCCTCCTAATCTTTTGTTAGGGGCTAGAAATAATGGGATGACTGCCGGGTTACTTGCCGGTCGTAGTATAATTACTGGTTTAAATGGAGTGGGGATTGAGTGCCTAGGATTAAGCTGATAATTGAATACGATGGCAGCAATTATCATGGCTTTCAAAGACAAGATAATGCTCATACCATTCAAGGTGAGATTGAAAAGCAGTTGTTCAATCTATCCCACGAGGAAATACGGGTTTGTGCCGCAGGACGCACTGATGCCGGGGTACACGCGCGGGGACAGGTGATAGCATTCAATACCGCTTCCAGAATACCTTCAGCTCAGTGGACATTGGCCCTGAATAGTTTTCTGCCGGATGATATCCGGGTATTGAGCAGCAGCGAGGTAAGACCGGATTTCCAACCCCAGTTTCATTCCATCAGTAAACGTTACGCCTATTTTCTTTATGGACGGAAGCCAGGTGCTGCTTTTTACCGTAAATATGCATTGTGTAATGCTGACCCCCTGGATACTGCCGCCATGAATCAGGCCTGTCAGTTTATAGAAGGAAGACATGATTTCCGGGCCTTCTGTGCTAGCGGCTCAAGTGCTAAAACCTTTGAGCGGACGGTTTTGCATTGTTCGTTTAAAGAGGTGGGTGCTCTGCTAAGATTGGATATAGAAGCCAATGGATTTCTATATAATATGGTACGGATCATCATGGGAACCCTTCTAGAGGTTGGTAGAAAACGTATAGCTGCTGAAGAGATAGTGGATATTATTAAGTCCAAAGACCGGACCAAGGCCGGACCTACGGTTCCTCCGCAAGGGCTGTACCTGCTTTCGGTCACATACCCACCAGAGATTAACACGGGATAGTGAAAATAAATATTTTCACACGAAAATACGCTAGCTTTCTTGACAAAAGCTGATAAACATAGCTAAAATAGATAGGTAGGCTCTAAACTCCTGTTTGGCTCCAGCCCCGTTGACAAACAGTGAGGATGGAAGCTGTGAATGTATATACTAGGGAATGACATACAGGAGGGAAAATCGTGAAATCATATATGGCGAAGCCAGCAGAAATTGACCGCAAATGGTACGTTATAGATGCAACTGACCAGGTTCTGGGCAGGTTGTCTTCAGAAGTAGCCTCGATACTCAGAGGGAAGCATAAAGCTATTTATACTCCTCATGTAGATACCGGGGACTTTGTTATTATTATTAACGCTTCTAAAATTAAGCTTACCGGAGACAAGCTCAACCAGAAAATGCTCCGGTGGTACTCCGGGTATCAGGGCGGCCTAAAAGAAATCAGTTATAAAAACGTTTTAGACAAGAAACCGGAAAGAGCTATAGAAGTTGCGGTGAAAGGAATGCTTCCTCACAACCGTTTAGGTGCTGTAATGTTTAAAAAACTGAAGGTGTACAGGGACAACGAACACCCGCATCAAGCCCAGAAACCCGAAGTTCGTGAATTGAGAGGTTAAGGAGGAGCGATATGTCTAAGCCACAATACTGGGGAACCGGAAGAAGGAAAAAGGCAATTGCCAGGGTAAGGTTAGTGCCTGGTGATGGTAACATTACGATAAACGAAAGAAATTTCGAAAATTTCTTCCCTAACAAAACCAGCCGTCTCATTGTTTTACAGCCTATGGAGTTGACTGAAATGAGCGGAAGATTTGACATCATATGTCGGGTAAACGGCGGTGGAGTTACAGGTCAGGCAGGAGCGGTAAGATTAGGAATTGCCCGGGCTTTAATTAAGGCGGATGCAGAGTTGCGTCCCAGGCTTAAAAAAGCTGGTTTCCTTACCCGTGATCCTCGCATGGTCGAGAGAAAAAAATATGGATTGCACAAAGCCCGCAAAGCCCCTCAATATTCAAAACGCTAAAATATCAAACCTCTCCATTCGGAGGGGTTTTTTTTATGGGTCTTGAGAAGAGCAAATATTGGAAATATACTGTTCATATATTATTTACCTCCCCGGCATATATAAGAAATATCATTAGGGGCTATCAATAAATGATAATCCTTACAGGGGAGGTATTGCATTTTGTTTAAGCGGGTGCTGATTCTAAAAAGGAAGCCGGGCAGCATAATCCTGGCGATCCTGCTTCTACCAGCTTTGTGTATATGGGGTACTAACATTAGTGAGCAGCATAAGCTTCCGGTAATGTCTTATGCATTAGCTAATCAAGTAATTGTGGTGGACGCGGGCCACGGGGGATTTGACCCCGGAGCTATAGGCCCAGCCAAGAACTTGGAAAAAGATATTACCCTGGCAATCAGCCGTAAACTATGCAGCAGTCTTAGTCAGGCAGGAGCTTTAGTAATTGCTCTGCGCGAGAATGATGACGATTTGGCCGGGGATGATTTCTCCGGCAGTATCCGAGAAAGAAAGCGGAAGGATCTGGCTGTCCGAGTAGCCAGGGCCCAAGCAAATAAGGCGGATATTTTCATCAGTATTCATGCTAATGCGGATGTAAGCCCTAGATGGTCTGGGGCGCAAACTTTCTATAGTGGTAATAGCGAAAAGGCTAAGAAAATAGCTGTTGCTATTCAGGATGAATTTACTCGGGTGCTGGGGAATACTAATCGCAAGGCTAAAACCGGCAGCTATTTTATCACCGACAAGACGGATATGGCGGCAGTGATTGTGGAGGTCGGTTTTTTATCCAATCCTAATGAGGAAAAACTCCTTATCTCAGACGAGTACCAAAACAAACTAGTTTTTGCCATTTTTTCAGGCATCGCCAATTCGCAGTTGGAAGCTGATACTAATACAAAGAGTATAAAAAGCCAGTAGAGATGTTAAGATATCTTTGGACACATATATATTACAGACATAAAGGTGTTTTACCAACGTTCACAGTTAATGGAAAATGCGCAGCAAGGAGAACCGGGTTTAGATGTTGATCGTAAGCTGGGTGGACAAATTCAGCAATTCTGCCTGCTCCAGGCTCCGGAAGCTCGGGCTGTCAACTGCTTGCCAGATGAGTTCCAGGGAGTCCCCGGCCAACCGCCCATCCGTGGGCGGTGACCGGCTCGGAACGTCCTTTTCCTCGCCCCCTTCCACTCATCTGTCTTCGCAGGACAGCACGGCCTCCTGCGCAACGTCGCATTCATAATTACTGAATTTGTCCTGTACATCTGAACTTCTTCACGAAAATCGTTTTCATCTAAGCCACTATTATATAACGGGAAGTGGGGACACCAGTAACTCCGCCCCTTTCCAGCAAGTATATTCGCAGATTATATAGCGTAACAGATTTAGTAATTATGCTGGCGACCTGGGCGGAGGAGGCCGTTCTACCCTGCGAAGACGGGAGATCGTAAGGGGACGAGGAACACGATGTTCCGAGCCTGTCATCGACCATGGATGGGAGATTGATAGGGTGCCCCTGGAGCTCTTCCGGCAAGCAGATGGTAGAACGAGCATCCGGAGATGGGAGCAAGCAGAATTACTAAATCTGTTAGTCTCAGATCACAGTCAACAGCAAAATCTCGTTCCCCCGTCTTCTTGCTGCGCATCATCTGTCAACTACGAATTTGAGTATTTTATTAA
>CAYWFX010000052.1:0-20110 GCA_964457945.1 uncultured Syntrophomonas sp. | reverse complement strand
CTCCATACCTCCGACATAGGCAATAATAATCGGGGCCATACTGAGATTACAGGGTCCGATGCTGGTTACCACTCCCGCCAGGAATACCAAAGCATATCCAAACAGAGAAAAGCTCGTTAGGAACTGGGGTGCAATTTGATTTATCCAGGCTTCCACCTTATTTCACCACCTTGGTGAGTTCCTTTTTTAAATCCTCAACAGGAATAATGCCCACGTTTTGATAGTTTACATTTCCTGAGCTGTCAATAATAAAGCTAGTGGGGATGTACTGGATTTTCCATGTTCTTACTAGTCCAATATTATTTCTGTCATCGACATCAATGGAAATAAAACGAACCTTACCTTTATAGTCCGATTGCAGTTGATCAAATATTTTTTGCATCTCAACACAGGGGGCACAGGTAGTGGAACGGAAAAGAAGCCACATACTCTCCCCATTCTTTTTAGCCTGTTCAATAGTTGCAGCAGAGCTGAGCGGTATTTGGCTTTCAGTTGATGCAGCCGAACTGGCTGGCGTTTTGTTCTCAGGTGTTGCAGCAGGGACAACTGGTGCCTTATTCTCACCTGATACATTTGAAGTAACCGATGTTTCATTTTTACCTGGTACATTAGAAGTAACAGGTGCTTTGCTCTCATCTGTTACATTAGAAATATCCGATGCTTTATTATCACTTGCTGCAAAAGAGCTGACTGGTATTTGTTTCTCTGGGGATAGTGGCGCAGGTGCATGTTTGCCATAATAAGAAAAACCTAACAGGGCCATAATGACCAAAAATCCAGTGATCACTATAATACGTCCATCCCTCATAAAATACCCCTTTCTTGTATGCGATAATATTTTCTCAAGTACCTTGATAAGTATCTTTAATACTTTTGGCTAATGTTCTTAGGATAAATGCTCTTGACCAGTCAATAATAATATAATTATATATTAAATACAATTACTTTTTATACAAGGAGAGCGCTCACAAAATGGCGCTTAGCATTACACCTGTTCTTAAACGATCCATAAAAGAAAGCCGTTGACAGACAATTGATAAAATCAATAATATAAGCATGAGCTTATTGCGGGAAATTGCTAATAAATTCCAATGATTTGAACCGAAAGGTAGACGAAACAATGAATGAGAATGATAAAATTAGACCTGACCATAAGCATAGCCATAGTCATGATAATCCAAGCATTAAAGGCATTAATCTTGTACTTGTCGTGCTGCTAAACTTCATTATCACAGTGGCCGAAGTAATCGGCGGAATATATTCCGGCAGCTTATCCCTGCTCTCAGATGCTCTGCATAACTTTAGTGACGGCATAGCCATTGTTATCAGCTATATTGCCATTAAAATATCCAGTAAAGATAAGGATGGACAAAAAACCTTCGGATACAAAAGAACAACTATCCTGGCGGCTTTGCTAAATTCTTCGGTTTTAATTGCTATTTCAATATTTTTGTTTAAAGAAGCTTGTTTTAAATTTATTAATCCCCAACCCATCAATGGAAGTGTTGTAATATGGGTAGCTCTCTTGGGATTAATAGCTAATTTTATAGGTGTATTGCTTCTGCAGAAAGGCAGCCAAGGGGATATGAATATAAAGTCCTCCTATTTACACCTGCTCAGCGATGCGCTGTCGTCTTTGGGAGTTGTAATCGCTGGAATTATAATTTACTACTTTAGTATTTATTGGATCGATCCACTATTAACCGTTCTTATCGGCATTTATGTGATGAAGGAAAGCTTTGATATAATTAAAAAGTCCATACATATATTGATGCAGGGTGTTCCTGAAGAAATAGATGTCGTAGCTATTGCGCAAGATCTACAAAAAATTGCTGGGGTTGAAAATGTGCATCATGTTCACATTTGGAGCTTGGATGAAGGCAATATAAATTTTGAGGCTCACGTAAATATTGAGGATATGTTGGTAAGTGAAACCAAATACATTCTCGAACAAATTGAGCATCAGCTTCTACAGCAAGGCATCTCGCACACCACCATTCAATTTGAACATAAGGGCTGCAATTTCGTTGATTTAATAAAAAAATAGAAACATTGGAACTGAACTGAACGAGGGTACGGTTTTAATAATCATCTTCCGCAGAGACTATCAACCAAAACCAAAACATATTAACAAATAATCGTTGTATTCATTATAATATAAGCATATAATTATAATTAAGGTTTTTGAAGAACCCACTTCGAGAAAGAAGATGATGTTATGTTGCAATGGTTTGCAGATTTAGTTACTTATAAATGGTTTAATTTAATAAAAGGAAGCCATTTGGCTGATGCGGTGAACTTCTTCGTGTATGACACTTTGAAGATTTTCATCATGTTATCGGTGATTATTTTTGTGGTTGCGATTATTCGCAGTTTCTTCCCTCCGGAGAAAACCCGCAAGATCTTAAGCTACAAACGGCAGTACGCCGGAAATATTGTAGCTGCTCTACTGGGAATCGTAACACCATTTTGTTCCTGCTCAGCGGTTCCGGTATTTATTGGCTTTGTAGAAGCGGGCATTCCCCTGGGGGTTACATTTTCCTTCTTGATTTCATCACCCATGGTTAACGAAGTTGCTTTGATTTTACTCTGGGGTATGTTTGGTCCAGGTATTGCCCTGATCTATATTGCCACCGGCTTGACCGTAGCAATTATCTCTGGACTGGTAATAGGTAAGCTTCACCTGGAAAAATATGTGGAAGGCTATGTATATGAAATAGCCCAGGGCGGTGCAGGCATTGAAATGCTGGTAGCGGAACAAACCTGGCAGGATCGGCTCCTATACGCCCGTGATTATGTTTTAGAGATCCTTATAAAAGTGTGGCCCTATGTCGTGGTTGGAATCGGACTGGGAGCAGCTATTCATGGCTACGTTCCCACAGATTTCCTGGCCACTTACGCTGGCAAAGACAATTTCTTCGCTGTTCCAATAGCCGTACTGATAGGAGTTCCCCTATATTCCAATGCTGCCGGAGTTATTCCCCTGGTGGCAGCCCTACAGGAAAAAGGTATGGCCATGGGCACCGTACTGGCTTTTATGATGGCTGTGACTGCCCTTTCTCTGCCCGAAATGATTATTCTTCGCAACGTATTGAAGCCCAGGTTGATCGCGGTGTTTATTGGTATCGTTTCCACCTCCATTATCATAGTGGGTTATCTGTTTAACGCTTTGCTCCCTGGGTAAGGGAATATGAAAATTAGTAAATTTGCAAACAATCATATTATAATAAATTGGAAAGATTAATAAGGAGCTGAAAAACATGTTTGAAACCCTGTTTAAGGCATTAGGAGAACCAACTCGCTTGAAAATCATCAAGCTGTTGGCAGCTAGGGACCTATGCGTCTGCGATCTCGAAGAAATAATGCAGATTAGCCAACCTCGTATATCTCAGCACCTGAAGGTTTTGAAATATGCGGGCCTGGTTAACGAACGTAAGGATGGGCAACGTAGTATTTGCAGCTTAAATACAGTGTTGTTAGATAATACGATGAGCGAATTCATGGAATACATTATTAAACCGCTCGAAGATACTCCTGAACTAGCGGAGGAGTATTCCCGTATGCCTACTATTGATGGGGAAGCCTGTATGAAAAAGTTTTGTAAAACAGCTCTATAGATAATCTTTAATGAAATATTATGGGTACATCACATAACACACGTAAGATAAAAAATTATTGGGGGTATTTTCCATGAAGATTGAAGTACTAGGAACAGGATGTGCCAAATGTAAGCAGTTAGAAAAGGATGTTTATAAGGCATTGGCAGAACTGAATATCGCTGCAGATGTATCCAAAGTTGAGGATATTAAGAAAATTATGAGTTACAAGATCATGGCAACCCCGGCTCTGGTTGTAGATGGTCAGGTAAAAATTACCGGCAGACTGCCTCGCAAAGAAGAACTTCACGGCTATTTAAAGGATATATAAAGATAATAAACCGGTAGGAGGAGCTTTACCACCTAAATCTTTAACTTTTGAAGGAGGATTTATTTGCCATAGCTATCATCTCACGGGCGTGCTCCATGGTCAGGTCCGAGTATTGCTCCCCATCGAGCATCCGGGCTATTTCTCTGACCTTCTCCTGGGCATCCAAGCTTTTGACTTGGGTAAAGGTTCTATTGTCCTGTACATATTTGTCTATGATAAAATTTTGTTCTGCATAACTGGCTACCTGGGGAGAATGAGTCACCAGAATAAGTTGGTGGGCGCAGGATAGTTCCGCAAGTTTTCTAGCTACTGCATTCAAGGCTGAACCTCCCAGACCTACATCGATCTCATCAAAAACCAGGGTCGGAATATGATAAACATCGGCCAGAGCCTTTTTTAAAGCGAGTATAAAGCGGGATATTTCTCCTCCCGAAGCTATACGGGTAACCGGTCTCATTCCTTCACCGGGATTAGGAGAGAAGAGAAAATCTATCTCATCCAAACCTTTTGAACCTGGGTTACTTTTCTCATTTACAGCCACCTGAAACTTAATATCAGGCATATTTAAGCCCTGCAATTCATTATGTACTTTTTCTTCCAGGTACACGGCAGCGTGTTGGCGCTTGCGGCTTATTTCAGCGGCTAACTGCATATACTGAGCATCCAAGTTCATTATCTCCTGTTCAATTTCGGCCTGCAGCTCATCGCTCTGATCAAGAGCTTCCCGATCCGCGCGGGCAGTTTTCAGATAAGCCAGAATGTCATGTATATTTTCTCCATATTTATTTTTCAACTTACCTATTCTATAGAGCCGATCCTCAATTTCCTCCAATTGCCCCGGTTCAAATTCCAGCTTATCCTTAAATGATGAGATGCGACTGGATAAATCCTGCAGAGAATAATAAATGTTCTCCAATGGCTCTTCCAAATCTGTAAAAAAACTGTCACTTTTGAGATCCATAATCACATCTAATGCAGAAGAAACCTGGTCATAAGCGCTTCTTACCTTTTCCGAGCTATACAGCAATTCAAAGATCCTGCTGCTGCCTTCCAGCAACTTTCCCGCATTTCTAATCCGGTCCCGGAGTTCCTTGAGTTCCTCTTCCTCGCCTTCGCGCAGCTCGTTCTCCTCTATCTCATTGATCTGGTAAGTTAAAAAGTCCAGTCGCTGCACCCGGTTCTGTTGGTTTAATCTCAAATCCTCCAACTGCCTCCTCCTGGTGCTTAAAAGAGAATATAGGCGAGCTATGTTCTGCAGTAAATCTTCTATATCCTCGGCAAAACCGTCTACATAGCCCAGATAATTTACTGGTCTTAATATATTCTGGCGATCATTCTGCAAGTGCATATCTACCAGATAGGTGCTTAATGTTTTTAAGGTAGCTACGGTAACATTACGTCCATTAATTCGCGCTGTGGTTTTACCACCAGGATGTATTTCTCTGCTTAGAACGATGGTTTCCATTTCCTCATCTTCGTCCATCAGTCCCTGTTCCAACAAGAACATACGTGCATCATTATTGTTGCGCACCTCAAAAACCGCCTCGGCTACTGCTTTGCGGTCCTGATCTCTTATATAATCATGTTTAATTCTTTCTCCCAAAATTAAACCCAGCGCATCAATAATAATGGACTTGCCAGCCCCGGTTTCGCCGCTCAGCACATTCAGTCCAGTTGAGAATTCCATGCGAAGTTCATCAATCAAAACAAAATTGCTGATATAAATCTCCTGCAACATATAATATCCTTATCGAAGCAAAATGAATTGTTGGTCTGTAACTTCGATAAATGCCTCCATCTATCATATTATACTTTTCAAGTGCAAATAAACAAGAAGCAGGCTCAAGACGAACCTGCTTAAATAATAAAAATTAATTCATTATAGGTATTATCAAGATCCAACCAGGTATGAAAACAGTACAATATACTATCTCCCCTTAAAATTGGGCTTCCTCTTTTCTAGGAAAGCGCCCATACCTTCCTTTTGATCTTCAGTGGAAAATAGGCTGCAGAATTTTTCCATTTCCATTTTTAATCCCATATTTATATCGGTATTAAATACGTTATGCATCGACTCTTTAAGAGCTTTAATAGTAATCGGAGGTTTGCTGCTCAATTTTTCTGCCAGCTTCATCGCTCGTTCCATTAGTTCTTCCCGCGGAACGACCTGATTCACTAAACCTATTGCCAGAGCTGTAGCAGCATCTATTGTATCACCGGTAAACATTAACTCCTTGGCTTTGGCCATGCCGATCAGACGGGGCAACCTCTGGCTTCCTCCCGCTGCCGGAAATATCCCCAGATTGATTTCGGGAAAGCCAAATTTGGCATTATCAGCAGCGATGCGAAAATCACAGGTCAGGGTCATTTCTACCCCTCCACCCAGGGCAAATCCGCCGATAGCAGCAATTGTCGGTTTGGGCAATTCGGTAATCTGGTTTAATACCTTATGAATTGGAATGACAAATTTCTTGGCCTGCAAGGGAGTAAATTGCATCATCGCCTTGATATCTCCCCCAGCAGCAAATACCTTGTTGCCCCCGGTAAGGATCATAACCCGGATTTTCTCCTCTTCAGCAATCCTATCAATTGCCTGACTCAACTCGCTGATAAATTCATTATTAATGGGATTCATTATCTCGGGACAATTCAAGGTTAATATACCGATGGCGCCCTCCTGGGTTAAGCTAATTGTCTTAAAATCCATACTCATCCACCCTCTTTCAGTATACCTTGCAGTGCATCTGACTATTAAACACTTTCATTTTTTATGTAATAATACCAAAATATTCTTATTAATAATTTTACAGGTTTCCATAACAATGTCCACCGTAGATTAACTTTTTTCAGCTCCATGGATCACTTCCACTAGTTTCATCACCGGTATTCCTTCAACAAGTTTATCTCCATCGTTCATAATATCGGATCATTATGCTAATAAAGAATAAAGCAGATAGAATAAATCTACCTGCCACTCGGGTAATTAGAATTTCCTCTTATTTTCAGACAGCTATTAACATCAGATTCTCATCGATGCTAATTTATTGTTTTATTGGTTCTGCGCCAGATACCCTGAACTGCCGCTTCTTTAATCAGCTGCTCTCTGAAATCAGGATGGGATATGTTTATTAGTCCTTCGGCCCTTTGCCAAACAGACATTCCCTTCATTTCAAATTTACCATACTCGGTGACGATAAAATGAGCCACCGATCGTGGATCAGTCACAATAGCACCTGGGCTTAGCGTAGGAACAATCCTTGATTGCAATTTACCATCCTTGCCAATATTCGTGGAAGGCAGACAGATAAACGACTTTCCCCCTCTGGATTCGTAACCAGCCAGGACGAAATCCAATTGTCCCCCTGTGCCACTGATAATTTTGGTTCCGGCTGATTCCGAACAAACCTGACCATAGATATCAACTTCTATGGCATTGTTTATGCTTATTAAGTTGTCATTCAGAGCTGCAATTGAAGGTTTGTTGGTGTAATTCACGGGGAATATTGCACAGCGAGGATTATCATCGATAAAATCATACAATCGCTGGGTTCCCAGTGCAAAGCCATACACCATTTTGCCAGGATCTATGTTTTTCTTAGCCCCGGTGAGAATGCCTGCCTCATACATATCTACATAGGCATCCACCAACATTTCAGTGTGACAACCCAGGTCTTTTAAGTCGGATTGGGCAATCATCTTACCTACTGCATTAGGCATTCCGCCAATACCCAACTGAACACAACAGTTGTCCCTCATTTCCTCGATTATAAATTGAGCTGCCTTCTTATCGGCCTCGGTGGATTCCGAGACAGGTAACTGTGGAAGGGGCGAGTTATTTCCTTCCACTATATAGTTTACTTCGGAAAGATGTACAGCCTCCTCATACCCTCCCAAACAGCGAGGCTGATTGCTATTTACCTCCACAATGACGATCTTAGCTCGATCACAGACAGCTCTGGTATGAGAATTCTGGGGACCGAAATTGAAATTACCGTGTTTATCCATTGGTCCTACCTGCAACATGGCAACATCTATGGGCTCAACGTGTTCTCTAATATAACGGGGCAATTCCGAATACCTAATGGAAGAATAGTATACCGGCCTTCCGGTACCGGCAATTTTGCGATCCTGAGCGGATAAATGCCAGCTGTGCCAGATGAATGATTCTCCGTCCGGGTCTGCCTCAATGACCTTAGAAGGATAGAGATTTAACAAACTCCATATTTTAACATCCTGTAATTCATGTTTCCTTTTGGCTAATGCTTCATCGAGAGCAATAACCTTGCCGCATATAGCTCCGTAATCGATCCAATCTCCAGACTTTATGACTTTGACTGCTTCATCAGCCGACACGAGCTTTTCTCTATATTCTTTCATATAATTAATGGCCATCTCTTTACCTCCTGATGCAAAAATGTTCTAAGGCTCGATTTTATTGCTTCTTTTCCAAAATCCTAATTTATAAGCATCCTGAATTAGCTCGTCTTGGAAGTCCGGGTGAGCAATCTCTATTAGATTTTCGGTACGTTTCCATATGGACTGGCATTTCATTAAAGCCATGCCGAATTCGGTAACAATATAGTGAGATAGTTGACGAGATACGGTACAGGCTGCACCAGGAGTTAAGGATGGTCTTATCTTGGATTGGGTTGAACCATCTTTAGCCTTGAAAATAGAAGGCATACAAAGAAAGCTTTTCCCTCCCGGAGAATGATAGGCACCATAGACAAAATCCCATTGCCCTCCAGTCCCGGTTATCTGTCTGGATCCCTGCATCTCCGAAACGACCTGACCATAGAAATCGACTTCCAAACAGGCATTAATAGAAATCATATTAGAAAGCTGGGCAATAATATAAGGGTTATTGGTGTAGTCCACTGAATAACAAGCAATCATTGGATTATGATCCATGAATTCATACAGTTTAAGAGATCCCAATGCAAACGCGCACACCATTTTCTTGCGATCAAGCTCCTTTTTAGCTCCTGTAATACAACCCTTCTCCCACATCTCAACATAAGCATCTGCCATCATCTCAGTATGAACCCCCAGATCCTTAAGTCCAGAGTCCGCAATCTGCTTACCCAAATAATTAGGCAGGCCGCCTATCCCCAACTGGATGCAACAACCGTCATGGATATCCTTTAAAATATGATCAGCAATCTTTTTTTCTGCCTCGGTAGCCTCCAAAATTGGAGCATTGGCCATGGGCTCGTTTTCGCCTCGAACAATATAGTCAATCTCCGAAATATGAATCTGGTTACCGTTACCACCATGAACATATGGCATATTCTCATTTTCCTCGACAATAGCTATCTTCGCATTTTCAATTACCGCCTCACAATGAGATGCATTGATCCCAAAATTAAAATAGCCGAATCTGTCCATGGGACATACCCTCATCATGGCTACATCAACCTCTACTTCATGGTTGCGGTAATAACCTGGCACCTCATGATACAGCAGTGGTGAAAAACTGCAGATACCCTGGTCGGCCAACTTGGCATCCCAGGCACCGAAATGCCAGCTATCCCACTGAAAATGTTCCATAGTCGGGTCACTAACAGGAACTTCAGGAAATGGGGGCAGAGATATCCCACTCCTAACATGCACTCCATAAAGTTCATCCTTTCTTTTTGCCAGTGCTTTATCCAGCGCCTTTGGATAACCATTAAAATACATGTAATCAACCCAATCTCCAGACTTAACCACCTTAACAGCCTCTTCTGGAGTACACATTTTCTTTTTGTATTCACTCTCAAACATAATAATACGCCTCCTTTTAATATAGTTAACGATTTTTTGTCATTCATTTTTCATAACTCGCAATTTACGTGCCAATTATAGGTAACTCTAAAAAGCCCATTTTCAATTGGTATTTTAAAACATCATCGATAAGCAAGTTAATTAATTTGGCAAAATATCTAATAACTTATTGATTTGATATTAAACCTAGAGCACTAATTAGTACACTCTATTACCAGAATATTGACTATCATTATCAATATAGAAAGGCTATAATTTGAGGTTGAAGGCAGGTAACTACTACCACAATGATTTTTTGGTGAAATCTCCAGATACCAGCAAGTCCTAGAAAGAGCATTAGGTTTTATCGTAGGCATAAGCGCAAAGTTTTGGCAGAAATGCGAAAAACTTTGGGTTAGGTCATTTACAATAATTTATTCGGCCACAAGTTTTCGAAAATACTCCATAACTTGTGCCAACGACTTTTTGGTTTTGACAACCAGGAATATGGTGTCGTCTCCGGCCACCGTCCCCAGTATGTGAGGATTAGCCAGGGAATCTATTAATGATGCAATGGATTGCGCTGCCCCTGGGAGAGTTTTTATTACAATGATATTTTCACTATAGTCGTAACTCACTACTGAATCCTGAAAAACACGCTTAATTCGCAAATTGGAGCTTTTAGGGCTTTGGGTCTCTGGCCACGCATAAGAATACCCAGTTCCATCAGGAATTTTTATCAGGGAAAGCTCTTTAATATCACGCGACACGGTAGCCTGGGTAACATCATATCCCCTGTCTTTCAAAATCTCGCATAACTCTTCCTGAGTGCTAATGCGCTCAGTAGATAATATTTCCCGTATAGCAAAATGTCTTCTTGATTTCATCGCTACCTCCCAGGATGGTGGCAAGCACCCTACTTATCCACTTATTATTACAAACTACCATCGTTACGCTGTATACGTTTAGCAATGGTTTGGAAGAAGAAACGCGGTTTCAGCTTTACCAATTTTAGTTTTTGTTCGGCTTTTTTCACTTTTATAATGCAATTCTCTTCCCAATCAATTTTCACCTGTCCATCGATGGAAATAACTGCTTCTTCACAACGCAGGGGATACAGGCTAATCTCCTTCTCCGCCGCGATTACCATAGGTCTTTTGCTCAAAACATACGAGCTGATAGGAGTCACAATAAATACTTCCAGATCAGGATCCGTAATCGGCCCGCCGGAAGAAAGTGAGTAAGCAGTTGAACCAGTCGGCGTGGCGATAATGATGCCATCCCCCCGATAGACGCCATGTTCTCTGCCCGCAATATGTATGTCCATACTGATCATACGTGAAGTTTTAGATTTTATGCTCAATTCATTTAGACTGTAAACCCGATCTAGCAGAGTTTCATCCCGGTAGATGCCCACATCTAACATCATTCTCTCATCGATGCTATAATCATGGCGGACAAAACTATCCAAACAGGATTCCAGCTCATCTGCCTTGATATTACTAAGGAAACCCACCGTACCCATATTAACTCCCAGCACTGGCACATCTTGTTCTGCATATTTCCGGGCCGCTCTTATCAGGGTTCCATCGCCCCCCAGAACAATTATGGAATCAATTGTTTCACTGCCAGTTCCAACAGGTTCACTATCAATAAGCACCTCAATGCCCCAGGCTTCAAGTTGAGCTGATACCTTGGCTGCCATAGCCACAGTGCTGCTTATACGACTGTTGTTTACCAGTAAAATCTTCACTTCGCTTTACCCTCCAAGACATCCTGCGCCTTAAGAACTACTTCTGCCACTTTTTCAATAATTTGCTCTAAAGGTTCAAGTTGTTTTTTTAAATGGATAAAATATTCGATATTTCCCTCAGGCCCTTTAATGGGTGAATAACCTATCCCCACACAATTGAGGCCTGACTGCCCGGCAGCAGCTATGCAGCGCAACAGCACTTCCCTGTGAACCGCCGGGTCTTTAACCACCCCTTTTTTGCCAACCTTTTCCTTACCGGCTTCAAACTGGGGTTTTATTAAAGAAATGACTTCCCCCTCTTCTTTCAATAGATGATACAGCACTGGAAATATTAGGGTGGTAGATATGAAGGACACATCCATGGTAATTACATCAACTAATTCCCCCAGCTTATCCGGGGTAAAATACCGGATATTAGTTCTTTCCAAAACCACTACCCGGGGATCACTTCGAAGTGACCAATCCAGCTGGCCATAGCCTACATCCACGGCAAATACCTTGATCGCCCCGTTTTGTAAAGCGCAATCGGTATATCCTCCGGTGGAAGCCCCTACATCCAGAACCACCTTAGCCTTAAAGTCAATATTAAAATCCTGTATGGCGCCTTCTAGTTTGAAGCCGCCCCGGCTTACATATTGCAGCCTCCGCGACTGAATTTTAATTTCCGCATTTTCATCCACTTTGGTGCCAGGTTTGTCCATCCGGGTTCCATTAACCCAGACTTCCCCTGCAATGATCATGGCCTGGGCCTTTTCCCGGCTGGGAACCAAACCCTGGCTGTAAAGCAGGATATCAACTCTAACTTTTGACAATTTTCAGCAACTCCAATGTAGAGTGATTGCCGATATCAGGCCACCTGCTAAAAATGGTTTCTACTATGGATTCTGGATCCATATTTAAAAGGTCAAATAGGATATCTAAACGACCCTGTTCGATGAATTCATCAGGAATACCTACCCGAATTAGGTCAGTCTTAATGCCGTGTTCAGCCAAGACTTCCAGCACAGCAGTACCAAAACCATTGGTAACACAGTTATCTTCCAATGTAAGCAACCGGCTAAAATTACGCCCCAGATCACATACTAAAACCTCATCCAAGGGTTTTACAAAACGAGTATTTACTAACTCTACACCGATACCTCTTGCTTGCATTAATTGAACTACATCTCTGCCTATACCAACCGCCCGACCAACAGCTAAAATAGCCAGATCTGAGCCTCTGCATATAACTTCCGCTTGGCCAGGTGTTAAGATTTCCCTTTCGGCTAATATCTTAATCCCTTCACCAGCTCCTCGGGGATACCTTACCACCACTGGAGAATCTAATGCCAGGGCGGTATGCAGCATATTCACAAATTCATTTTCATTAGCTGGAGCCATGATGGTTAAATTAGGTATATGACGTAAGTAGGACAGATCAAAAACGCCGTGGTGGGTAGGTCCGTCCTCGCCAACCAGGCCAGCCCGATCAATTGCAAAAACCACCGGTAAATTCTGCAGAGCCACATCGTGAATAATCTGATCATAAGCCCGTTGCAGGAAAGTGGAATAAATACTTACTACCGGCTTAAGCCCGTTTCTAGCCATGCCCGCCGCCAATGTAACCGCATGTTGTTCACATATTCCCACGTCAAAAAAACGTTCCGGATAGCGCTTGGAAAAATCATTCAGCCCTGTACCACTAGTCATAGCAGCAGTTATAGCTACTACCCGATCATCCTTCTCTGCTATATCCACCATATATTCTCCGAAAATCTCAGTATAGGTCTTCAATGTCTTTTTAAATTGTTTTCCGGTCTTAATATCAAAAGGACCTATCCCATGAAATACATCCGGATTCTGACGGGCTGGTTCATAACCGCGGCCTTTTTCAGTGATCGTATGTATTAATATCGGACCCTTCATCTTGCGAGCATTCTTCAGCATCGGAATAAGCTCCTCCAGATTGTGGCCATTTACCGGGCCGATATAAGTAAACCCTAGTTCTTCAAACCAAATTCCTGGAACCATAAGATATTTCACCGTGTCCTTGAGCCTGCCCGCAGCCCGTGCAAGGTTCGGGCCTATGCCCGGTATTTTAGTTAATACGTTTTCAATTTCCTCTTTGGTGCGAGTATAGGAAGGATCAGTGCGAAGCCGGTTTAAATAGCTGGACATAGCCCCGACGTTCCTGGATATGGACATCTCATTATCATTTAGAATAACAATCAGATCTTTGCCTTCATTGCCAGCATGATTTAATGCCTCATAGGTCATTCCACCAGTCATGGCTCCATCTCCGGTAACTGACACCACTGAGTAATTCTGTTTTTGGATATCTCGAGCCAGAACCATGCCTAATGCAGCTGATATGGACGTGCTGCTATGTCCGGTGTTAAATGAATCATAGGGCGACTCCTCATATTTAGGGAACCCGCTTATACCTCCGAACTGCCTTAGAGTTGACATCCTTTCCTTACGTCCAGTCAGGATTTTATGCACATAGCTTTGATGACCTACATCCCATATTATCTTGTCCTGGGGAGTATTAAAAACATAATGCAGGGCAATGGTAAGCTCCACAACACCTAAATTAGCTGCCAGATGCCCTCCGCAAGCAGCTACGCTGTCAATCAAGACAGCCCTGATATCAGCAGCTAAATCACACATTTCTTCAATAGAAAGCTTCTTTAGATCTTCCGGCGAGTCAATACGATTCAATACCCTGTCCAAGAAGTCACCTTCTGTCCTTAAATAATTCCAGGCCGGTCAAATTCTCCCACCATCCCAAGGCCTTGGCTACCTGGAAAATAATTGTATTCGACCTGGCAATGGCCACGTCTTTGCCCAAGGATTTTCCACCCACCGTAATGGCGGCGATAAAGCTGGTCATTACAGCCCCGGTCAAAATCGTATCGGAAAAGGAAAAGCTGTGCACTAGATTAAATACGATTCCGGCTCCCACGGCACCACTCAGGGTACCCGCTATATCCCCTATAACATCATTGCAGTAGTTTGCTACTGCACTTGCGTTTTTAGTAATCTTGACTGCCTGATAGGCTCCAAATACTTTTTTTGCCGCCTTAGCATTAAAAGGTGGCAAATCTGCCGCGGCTGCAGCGGTTCCAATTATATCAAAGAATATGCCTAAAGCAATTATAATCAATAGCAAAAGAACGGCTACCCATAAGTCTTTTACCGTTTTCATTAGTACTTCTGAGCCAATACTCACCAAGAGAGCGATAAAAAAAGTAAAAAAAGCCACGATTAATCCAGATACCATATTGCTTTTTTTAAAGTAGCCAAACAAATTTACTGCCATCCTCCATTAATAATAATAGATAAAGCAAAAGGTAGTTTATCGAGTAAACGTTGTGACATAGGTCCAGCAGGTTTTCCCCGCAGGTCTCCCATTTGTTGCCAGATGGGCGGTTTCCCTTTATGCCTGCTACATGTCGTCACCGAGCATGGGGCTGGATTACCACTAAGTACACACTTTAATCCTTGATAAACCATGCCATAGCGCACACAGTCTAGGAGTTTTCCTCAACAACCCACATCAATCTCTAGCCTCTTTTGCAGCATACAATTTCAAAGCAGATGATAATGCTTTGGCCCAAGCATTTATCATCACTGAACGCTTATCCGCTGTAGCCACGCAAGGCAGGCTACACTACACCCAGTTTTAACCGGAATGCAGGTTTTCTCATTTTACCCTTACGGATAAACATGAGCCTCCATGGATGTGGGGTCATGCCCGCATGCCATTGCGG
Source organism: uncultured Syntrophomonas sp. (assembly GCA_964457945.1). Taxonomy (GTDB): domain Bacteria; phylum Bacillota; class Syntrophomonadia; order Syntrophomonadales; family Syntrophomonadaceae; genus PHAA01. The sequence continues at coordinate 4,933 of CAYWFX010000052.1, read as the reverse complement.
ATTGCCCCATCACCCTTAACTCCCAGCAACGACCCCCAACTGGGCGTCGAAAGCCGCTACCAGAAGCTTCATCGCTGTGCCCTTGACGGATTTTTAGGCCCGTCCTCAAAATTGATAGGGTTGACTAGAATACTGCAACCTTTTGCATGTAATAATCTAAGAGACATTATAACACGTTTAATTAAATAGCACCAAATCCCCAAATCAAGTTATAGCCCATATTCAACGTCTATAGACGCCTTTGATAAATGATTACCTATTATCATGCTTATCAAACTTATAGCGCACTTATGCTCTATGATAATGTTTTTTCCCAAAAAAGATCCCCGGCTAAAAACGAACCGGGGATTACAATGTGCATACTATTCGTACGGGGATTATCCTTAGAACTATTTATAATCACTTTGCAATTATAATCTTTCATATTCCTATGATTGTTATTATATTCACATAATTATAGCAAAAATAATTCGCCTCCTTATGTGATATTTAATACAATCTCTATCTCGGTATATTTTAATACTGTGTTATAGAATATTAAACCTTGATTTAGAACCTTTAAGCCCATCTTTAGACCCCTAAAGATGTTTATCTTTGTTTTCAATCACCATTCATTAATTTGCTACATACTTCTTCGAAATTCTCTATGGATCTTCGACGTATTCTATTAGTTATTTAGATAATATTATAAAAGGATGTCCTTTTCGATTGTATGGTCAATGAGTCCCATATGTACACGCCTCCCATTGCTTCTTAACTAATGATGCTGTTTTTTAGCATCTTAAGTTAAATATTCACAAATAACTATAATTTTCAATAAATGAATAATTGCCAAATAGCTACAATTACAAATCCTCCATTACAGCAATGGCGGATAATGTCGAAGAACAGGATAGACTGGTGGAGTAGTGAGCAGTAATTGGAAGAGTTAAGCCTATAAAGTGGGATAAGCTCCTGTTAAGGTCAAAAAGAGAATAGATTCATTAAATATGAAGGTTTAATATTTTAGAACACAGGACTAGAATGAACGAGATATAAGTGAGCGTGTTCTGAAATTTACATAAGGAGGCGAACAGGTTTTTTTAACGAACATTGTGAACATACTCACAATAGAGAGAAAAAGATTCCATGTGGGTAAATAGAGACCCACTAGAGGGGAGGAAATGAAAATGGCAAAAATAGAAAGAAACCAGACTATTGCCGATTGGACCGAAACCTACCTGGAGGTTTTGGAGGTATTGTACGGACCCTTCAATTTGCATCCTGAATTGACGATTGAAGAGGTGTGTGAGGAATGGAAAGACTGTTGGGCGGTAGATAGCCAAGTGCAAGTGGTAAATGAGAGCCGTGATATCTTTGCATGGAGCGAACCTTATCTGCTTGTATTGGAATCATTATATGGTCCATTAAACCTGCATCCTCACTTGAGTATTGAAGAAGTCAATGAAGAGTGGCTCAATTATTTTATGAAAGACTATGGCACCAAGGCGGCTTTGAAAAAAGTTGCCTAATGTTAATCAATTACCAATATAAATAATATATACAGTTTGGTCCCCGGTTCACGTTTAACCGGGGACCTTTCAGTTTAAACAGCTGACTCTAATCGAGGAGACCAAAACGACATAAAACATACAATTGAAGGTTATGCCGACCAAATGTCAATTTGCTTGTGTACCAGATCAATAACCCGGGGGACCGAACTGGCTACTTGTGATGTTAGTTCGGTTCCCCAGTCTAAAGACTCTGACTGAACACCTAAGAGCACCATTTGATCGGGAAACTTACCCCTCATCCTGGCTAGAAATAGGACTTCTTGAAATCCTAACTGATGGGGAGAAAACTTCGCATTAATATTTAATGGTATTTCTTGACCCTGAAACTGTTTTATTGTTCCAGCCGGAAAGTTGCCATTAATGGCATCAATAACAATTAAATGCTCTGCTTCTTCAACTATTCCTAACAGTGCCAGTCCATCGGTTCCACCATCTATCAATTCCGCCCGATCGCTCAACATACTCCCCATAAGCTGGTGAATAACATGGATACCTAGACCTTCATCTTGAAACAAGGGATTTCCTAGCCCTAAAACTATCGGTTTAGGTGATTTAGTGTTTATCATGATTATCCTCGCCATCAACCATAGCAAACTTATGACCGTTAATTATGGAAGATACAGTAGCATCATCATCCAATATATCTTGACGAATGACCAGGTAAAGATGGACAACCACAAATGCTATAAATATCCAGGTAGTTAAATGGTGATAGCTTCGCAAGGCATAAGACCCACCGCCAAACAGAGGAATCATCCAACCGGCGATTCTTGCTTGCAAACCGCCTGGAAATATCTCGCCCTGTAAAGCCAGTCCGCTCAGTATCATAAATAATGAGCCTATCCACATTACGGTAAAGTAGGCTAATTGAGCAACTACATTGTGACCCAAATGGAGGGTATGCTCTTTTGTGAGAAAGAGGTAATACTTCACCGATTCTATCCCGTCCGTCACAAAGCCTTTTCTCCAGGGTTTGAACTTGGCATGTTCGTTCCCTGCAAAAGCCCAGTATAAGCGGTAAATAAAATTAGCGATAAACAACCATGCGGCCATACTATGCCAGAGACGGACTTTGCCCATTATAAAGACGGCATAGGCCTCACCCGGCCGGGTAAAGATAGGATCACCGATAAAAAGACCTGTCGCCACCAGTAGTGTAATCAAGACTACATTTACCCAGTGATATATCCTTATCGGTGACTCCCACACATAAACGGACTTTTTGAGCATTTATATAACCCCCTTTAATAGAAGAAGTGGTTGTCGTTCAATGGCTCCCCGGTATTAACATCAATTATATGGGCTGCACAGGCTATACAAGGATCAAAGGAATGAATGATCCTTATAATCTCCAGTGGCTTCTGGGGATCAGCCATGGGGGTTCCTATTAGAGCGGCTTCATACGGTCCCTTTTGATGTTGCTGATCCTCAGGAGCAGCATTCCAGGTTGTCGGTACCACCGCCTGATACAGACTTACTTTGCCGTTATCAATCTTCACATAGTGAGCCAACGCTCCCCGGGGTGCCTCAGTGAATCCTACTCCCTGACATGTCTTAGGCCAGGTAGAAGGATCCCATTTACTCTGTTCAAAAACTTTGCTGTCTCCAGCCTTAATGTTGGCTACCAAGGCATCATAAGTTGTCTTGAGATAGTCAACCATAATCTTGGTTTCCAATCCTCTGGCCAGGGTTCTACCCAGAGCCGAAAACAGACTCTCTTTTCCAACCCCCAGCTTCTGCAGGGCTCCATCAACGCTGGTCTTAATCATATCGTTGCCCCGGGCATAGCCCACCAGCATTCTGGCCAGGGGGCCGACCTCCATGCTCTTTCCCATCCATTGCGGGGTTTTTATCCAGCTATATTTACCGGCCGTATCCAGTTGTTGATAAGGAGGTTTGGGACCGGTGTATTTGACTGTGGTCTCGCCATTCCAGGGATGGCGTCCTCCTTTGTCGCCGCTGTAATCATACCAGGAATGATCAATTACCTCTTTTATTTGTTCGGGATCACGGGGATCCACATCCATAACCTTGCTGAGGTCGCGGTTTAATATTATCCCGCCGGGGAATACCGCATCTTTGGTATTTCTGGTTTTGTCGTCAGCCAGGCTGCCATAGGACATATAATTGCTAACACCTCCGCCAAAACCCCAATCTTTGTAGAATGAGCCTATGGCAAATAGATCCGGGATATAAACCTGGTTAACAAAATCTATGGCTTTATTTATCTCCCTAGCCACCAGGTCTAATCTTTCCATATTGATAGTATTATCATTATCTATATTGATGGCACAGGCCATTCCTCCTACCAGGTAATTGGGATGAGGATTTTTTCCGCCAAAAATGGTATGTATGCGGACTATATCCTTTTGCCATTCCAATGCTTCCAGGTAATGAGCTACCGCCATAAGGTTGGCCTCCGGCGGTAATTTATAGGCTGGATGACCCCAGTAACCGTTAGCAAAAATACCCAACTGTCCGCTGCCCACAAAACCTTTTAGAGTATTCTGAATATCAGTAAAATAGCCAACCGATGACTTCGGATAATTGGAAATTGATTGGGCTAACGTTGAAGTCGCTTTCGGATCTGCCTTCAAGGCTGACACCACATCCACCCAATCCAGGGCATGCAGATGATAGAAATGAATGACATGATCCTGCACAAACTGGGTAGCGGTCATGATCTTACGAATCAGGTCAGCATTTTTGGGTATGGTAATACCCAAAGCATCCTCCACCGCTTGAACAGAGGCAATGGCATGGATATGGGTACATACACCACAAATTCGCTGGACGAAAGCCCAAGCATCACGGGGATCTCGTCCTTCCATAATTTTTTCCAGTCCGCGGAAAGTGGTTCCGGAACTGAAAGCATTGATAATTTTGCCATTATCAAAATCAGCTTCTATACGTAAGTGTCCTTCTAATCTGGTAATCGGATCAACTACTATTCTTTGTGCTGCCATGGCTTATTTACCCGCCTCCTCATCTTTTCTCGGTGCTTTGTCCAGCCTTTTTATTACACCCGTAGCCACCCCATGTGCTGCTACCCCGGCTACTGTAACTCCGGTAAGCCACTTACCAATCTTATCTGGTTCAAAGGGCATGGCAGTTATCGGAATATGAGCCAGATGCTCATACATGGGGAAATTGTCATAGAATCCTGGTTCAGAACAACCTATACATGGATGGCCGGATTTAATGGGGTAGCTAACCCCGTTGTTCCATTGGGTAATAGCACAGGCATTATAGGTGGTTGGTCCTTTACAACCCACCTTGTACAAACACCAGCCCTGTTTGGCTCCATCATCATCGAAGTTTTCCACAAACATGCCGGCATCAAAGAAAGCCCGGCGATTGCAGTTATCATGAATGCGATG
>CAYWFX010000051.1:0-20591 GCA_964457945.1 uncultured Syntrophomonas sp. | reverse complement strand
ATCTCGTTTAACACATTCAGTATCCCGGATATGATTTTTCCCTGGGGGCTCCCCTCGGTAATATTCAACCCCTCGCTCAAACCTTGCAGATAACTAACCTTCTCCGAAATATCTCGCAGAGTAAAACCCTCCTTTTCATGTCTATTACCAAAAATGTTTTGAACACCCTTAGTATTGGCTCAAAAAGGAGGAAATAAACTCAGTCAATTATTAATTTTGATTAAAATATTTTCACTATGCTCTTTCCATGTATTCCCCAGTACGAGTATCAATTCTTAATCGGTCTCCGGTATTGATAAACAACGGAACCTGAACACTAGCGCCGCTTTCCAGTTTAGCAGCCTTGGAAGCTCCAGTAGCCGTATCCCCTTTTACCCCAGGCTCGGTATCTACTACCAATAGTTCCACGAAATTGGGCAATTCTATCCCCATAATCATCTCATTATGCATCAGCACTTGTATAGTCATATTTTCCATTAACCACTTTACACCATCACCCATATCATTACGGCTAATCGTAATCTGTTCATAATTATCATTATCCATGAACACATAGCCATCGCCATCCATATACAGAAATTGCATTCCTCTTTTATCCAGGTGTGCTCTATGTAGCTTCTCTCCGCCTCGGAAGGTTTTTTCAACTACTCCCCCTGATTTGACGTTTTTGAGCTTGGCTCTAACAAATGCAGCGCCCTTGCCTGGTTTTACATGTTGAAAATCTACTACCGCATAAACCTGTCCTTCCAGCTCCACGGTTACTCCGGTCTTGAAGTCATTTACTGAGATCATTTTATCCCTCCATCATATAATTATTAATCCTTTATCAGAACGGGTGATGATTTCACATCCCCCTTTCTTAACAATTACCGTATCTTCTATCCGGATCCCGCCCCAGCCAGGAATATAGACTCCCGGTTCAACTGTGACCACCATACCCTCTTCTAGAACATCATCACTCAACGGTGATAACCTGGGGATCTCATGAATCTCTAGGCCCACCCCGTGTCCCGTTCCATGCTGAAAATAAATATCTAATCCACATTTTTTAAGGCTTTCTCTAACATACCGATCAATCTCTCGGCAACTAACGCCTGTTTCAACTAAAGATATTCCCAATTCTTGAGCTTCTAAAACCTGCTGGTAAATATCCCTTAGCTTTGGACTTACCTCCCCTATCACTACCGTTCTGGTCATATCACCAGCATAACCCCGGTAAAAGCCGCCAAAATCAAGGGTCAGCATATCTCCCGGCCTCAGGAGCCTATTACCTGGTTTTCCATGGGGTAGAGCCGCATTCTCACCGGCAACCGCAATAGTATCAAAAGATTCCCGACTAGAACCCCCTTCTTTTAAAAGATAGGTGATGCGATTGGCAATATGTCTTTCACTTACCCCCTCCTGTATCTCCAGGCAGATCTGGCCGAATACAGAATCACCAATGCGGGCGGAAGTCCTGAGCAGATCCAGTTCCAGCTCATCCTTAACTGCCCGGTGCCTCTCTATAAAGTTAGCTAATGGTACCAGTTCCGGTTTCAACCTGGTTACATACTGCTGGAACCGATCATAACTTAGGCAATGACTCTCCACCGCCAGCCTCTTATATTTATCGCAAATACTAGCCAAGCTGTCAAGTCTGCCCACATGCTCCGGCATTAGTTCCCAATCCGGGCATTCCTGCTTGGCCTGTTCTATATACCTGCCATCGGTAAGAATATACTGTCCATCTGAGCTTATCACCAGCATAGCATCGCTGCCCTCACTAAAAGCTGATAGATAAAGAATATTCTCAGGTTTTGTCACCAGGAATACATCCAGCTGGTTTTCTTCCATACAATTACGAATTTTCTTAATTCTTTCTTTTATTCCCATTCACCTTCCTTATTACCCCTTTGCAAGCAACTGACAAGCCGCTAGAAAAGCCAATTTATAGCCCAATGGGCCAAAACCGAATATGCCTCCAGCAGCCAGGGGAGAAATGAGCGATTTGCTGCGAAAGTCCTCCCGCGCATAGATATTGGAAAGATGTAGTTCAATGACTGGAATCTGGACCGTCTTCAGAGCATCATAGATGGCGATGCTGTAATGGGTGAATGCTCCCGGATTGATTACAATGCAATCCGTGTTTTGGTAAGCCTGTTGGATTCTATCCACCAGTTCACCCTCATGATTGGACTGAAAGAATTCCACATCGATTCCCTCACTCTCAGCTATGGAGCATATCCCGGCATTAATTTCCTCCAGAGTCTGATCTCCATAAAACTCCTTCTCTCTTATACCTAGCATATTCAAATTAGGTCCGTTTATAAAAAGAACCTTCGGCATATGTAAGACCTCCCTTTTCTAATGTCCGCCCACGCTAATACTTTTTAGCCTTACGGTAGGGGCTGCCTTGCCCCCATAAAACCGCAGATCGTTGCCAACAGCCTCAATATCCAGCAGCAGCTTTAGCAGATTACCAGCAATGGTAACCCCGCGAACTGGGTAGGTCAGGTGTCCCTGTTCAATCATGATTCCGGCAGCTCCAACAGAAAAGTCACCAGAGATGGGGTTAGCAGTATGCATTCCCATTACCTCGGTAACATAGAAACCGTTTTCTATGCCCGCAATCAATCTATCGGCACTTTGCTCACCTGGCCTGAGCATAAAATTAGTGGTACCAACTCCGGGCAGGCTTCTAAATGAACCCCTAATACCATTGCCGCTGGATTTCCGGCCTTCTTTCAGGCCAGAATAAGTATCGTAGAGAAATCCTTTGAGCTCACCGTTTTCTATAATCATATTTTTCTGAGCAGGAACCCCTTCACCATCAAACGGAAAACTGGCAATCCCCGCTTCATAGCTCGCATCATCCACCAAGGTAAAGGCCGGGGAGGCCACAAGCTGCCCCACCTTACCTTCCAACATTGATTTACCCTTTTGCACTGCATCAGCTTGTACGGATGAAGATAAGAGGCTCATAAACCGAGTCACCACATAAGGCTCCATAATACAGGGCATATGGGCAGAAGAAATGCTTTTTCCCCGGAGGCTGCGAACCGCCCTCATAGCTGCCTCTTCTCCTACCATCCGAGGAACCAGACTTTCTATCTTCTTCTTAACCATAACCGAAAAGCCATTTTGGGCATCGCCATCATCCTGGGCCACCAGGGATATATGCAATGCGCAGTAGCTTCCCTGACCATAAGCGTATAGCCCTCGGCTATTCATAACTAATGATGAAAAAAGAGTATCTTCGTAACCTGCCCTTTCTACCAGCTCAATCCTTTTGTCAAAAGTCCGAGCCGCCCTTTCAACTTCCCTTGCCATCTCAATTTTATCTTCTAGCGTTGCGTTATCAATCCCAGCATCAAAAGTCTGTATAACAGGATAAACCTGTCCACCTTCCGGAAAGCAGTTAAATACATCAGCAACGGTATAGGCGGATATGCTTACTGCATCCCTAACCACTTCCTCTATTGCACCAACAGAAAGGTCGCTGCTGTATGCAAATCCCATCCTCCCTTGATTAAAAACCCGCAAACCCAGTCCCATTTGCTCTGCTTCTTTCAAAGTCTCTACCTGGCCCCCGCTCAGTTCTATACTTAATTCCCGCTCATAAAGCAGGAATGCCTCGCCTTCCATGCCTTTTTTACGAACTGCATTTAAAGCCTGCTGACCAGCAATTTTTAAAGTTTCTTCCATACATAACGCCTACTTTCTTCTGATGCGCTTGATCCCCGGTCCCTCACCGATAAAAGTTCCTCCTACCGTGAGCTCTTTAATGCGAATGCTGGGCTGAGCATCTGCAACCGCTACTCCCTGTCCATCCTTGCCACAAACGCCGATCGCAAAACCCAGGTCTTTACCCACCCGGTCAATATCTATTAAAGCCCGAGGGCCGTTACCCGTAAGAGTAGCTCCCCGCACAGGGTACATTATCTCCCCGTCCTCAATAATATATCCTTCCTGAACATCAAAGACAAAGTCCCCATTGGTAGTGTTTACCTGTCCCCCACCCATCTTCTTGACCAGCAAACCCCGTGAAGTACTCTTAATTATCTCATCCGGCTCATCTGGTCCAGGGGCTATGAAGGTGTTGCTCATGCGAGGAATGGGTTTATCCTGATAGGACTCCCGGCGCCCGTTGCCGCTTGACTCTGTGTCATCCTTACGGGCAGTCAATCGGTCATACAGGTAACCCCGCAGCATACCTTTCTCAATCAAAATCGTACGACGAGCAGGAGAACCTTCGTCATCCCAGCGGAAACTGCCATATTTACCAAGCAGGGTAGCATCATCAATTACGGTAACCTCCTCCATAGCTACCTGCTCACCCAGCTTATTTGCATATACCGAAAGCCCCTTTTGCACCAGATCAGCTTCCAAGCCATGTCCACAAGCTTCGTGAATCATGGTTCCGCCTGCATCAGAATGCATGACCACGGGCATTCTCCCGGTCGGAGCCGGACGGGCTGAAAGCATAGCAATCGCTCTTCCGGCAGCCTGACGAGCCATCTCTTCCATCGATACTTCGTCCAGCAATTCCCAGCCCGTGACCCCTCCGGCTACTTCATACCCGGTTTGAATCTGTCCATCCCTTGCAGCTATAGCATTAACCACCAACCTTACCCGGGCCAGTTCATCCTCTACCAGTTCCCCCTCCGAATTGGCAATTTGTATCCGTTTATGCATATCACCTACTGCTACCGTAACCTGACGAATTTCCGCATCCATATTACGAGCTACCTGATTAGCATTCAAAACCTCTTCAATCTTTTCAGCAAAATCCACCTGTTCAGGAAGCCGCCGGAACTTCATCTCAAACTCTGGCTCCTTAAGAGACAGGTTTATAGGCATCCCTCCTGTCCTAACCTTAGAACCAGTAGCGTGATTAGCTACCGTGGCAGCTTTCAATAAACCCTCAGCGGTCAGGTCATTGGTATATACGTAGGCAGTTTTGCCATCTTTGACCACCCTAATGCCCGCTCCTTTTTCCCTGCCGCTATTTATCTTTTCTATCTTATCGTCCTCGCAAAAAACGTTGCTGGTTCGCTTTTCTTCCACATAAACCTCAGCAAAATCGCCGCCTTTCTCCAAGGCTTTGTCTAGAACGATTGACAAAAGATCTTTATCTAACACGATATAACCTCCGATAATAAATTTACATTTTACCGCTCTTAGTCTGAGAGTTAATAAGGTATGGGGACACACCCCTAATGGGGAATGTTCCCGTCTATTACTGCCATGGACCTCTGATTCCCGGCATCCAACTATAAAGGCGGCTTTAAGCCGCCTAAACTTGCCAAATTTTGAATATTCGACATAATACAGCCATAATCCTGCAAAACTAATCATGTCTACTAATTTTTTTATCACGGATAGAACCTACACTCTAGATATATTATTGGTTTTAATCCGTTGAATTATGCCTATAACCTACACCTAGCTTTATCTTATTCCACAATTAAAGAATAATCGTATTGAGGTATGAATAGTAAAACCGCTCATCCTTAGAATTTTCGATTCCAGCCACCAAGCTAATTAAGTTTCTATTACTTAATCCAGCTTGTAATCCCCAAAAGCCTGCCCCCGGGTAGCCACATTTTTGACCGCTTGCACTATCATTTCCACCAGAATCTCCTGATTCTGTTTGCGCACATAGTCCTTGCGTGGGATAGCAGTGAATTGGGATAGCAATCCTTTTAATTCATCCACTTCCAAACTTTGCAATCTTCCATATAGACCAGGGCCACCTTCGTCGTAGAAAATCTTATATGGGTCAAATCCTTCTGGCACCGGGTATTTTTTTTGTTTGGAAACGCTTTTGGCTTTTCTAGCTGTAGGCTCATTGCCTGAGGATTCCAAAGCAGCTAGCAATACTGCCTGAAAAGGTTCCGCTAGACGTCGCGCCAGGGCTTTATTATTCTCGAGTTCCTGAGCCATCTGACGTAGGAAATCCCCCATCAGTGGCGCAAACTGGTTTTCTGACATAATATAGCACCTCACTTGTTAATTGCCGATATTCATTATATGTTCTGCCTGACCCATACTTTTCGCGCAGGCTGCGAGGTGTTTTTCTAAAATCTACTGCGTTAGCGGCCTGGCTTGATTCGCGAATGAACACCTCAAATACTCTCTGATAGCCTTTTTTCTTACTGCCTGCCCGAAGATCAGCCATATTAGGCAGGTGCTCGCTACTCTGTTCACGATATCTGGTCGCTACCAGGCCCAGCGTTTCCAGGCTGACTCCGGTCTGGCGTGTAAAACGGTTAACTCGGGATATTATTTGCGGAATTCCATGAATAGACAAGGCTTCAGGTATAACCGGTATAAGGTAATAATCACTGATGGCTAGGCCATTCTGAGTAATCAAACCCAGACTGGGGGGACAATCAATTAGTACTATATCATAATTCTGCATCATATCTTCGATAGCATCCCGCAAAAGAAATATTAAACCCGTTCGGCCTGTTTCATCCGGGTAAACAGTCATTAGAGAATCCTGTAAGTCCATTAGTTCCTGCCCCGAAGGCATGAGATCTAAACCCTTAACTCCGCCACCAATGTTAGAGGCATTTTTTACTACCGCCTCCTGGGGAGAAAAAACTTGCCATTCCTGAAAAGAGTCCATAAAGAGGCGCATGATAGTTTGCCCCCTCATATTCTTGCGCTTCCATTCCTCCAGATCCATTAAGCAGGCAGTAGCATTCGCCTGTGGATCTAGATCAATGACCAGTACCCGCAAGCCATGTTCAATAGCCATAAACTCGGCCAGCGCCATCGTAAGGCTCGTCTTACCAACTCCACCTTTCATATTTATTAGACTGATCGTCACTGGCATGCTTGGTTCCTCCTGTGCAATCAACGTTCAAACTTCAAGCTTTACAGTAATATTATTATAATTTTTTAACGGTTAAGAGGGAAAAGTGAGCGGGAGAGTCCATTGAAATTGATATGAAAAGGACTTGGTTGGGCAAGCATCTAACCATAGCTGGCATTCCTCGGTTTTTCATTTTTTTGCCTAAGACTAGTAATTCAAAGCTAAATTTTACAGGACGTTTATAATTGATAGACCGTTCTCTTTTTCCTTCTCTTTCTCCAAGTTATATACCCCATTATCAACCTTTACTATGGGGTAGTTCGGTTTCAAAGGATTCATGAATACCACCACCCCTTTTTCCTGGTTGGAAAGCAATACCTTATTACCTACGGAAAGCGACAGCACTTTATCATAGAATATTTTTGCAATACGAATGTCAATTTTACCAGCCATTGCTTCCTGCAAAATGATTTCAGCGGCCATATAAGGAGTACGTTTCGGAGAATATACCCTTTTGGTAGTAATCGCATCATAGGTATCAGCAATTGCTAGAATCGAGGCGAAAATAGGAATTTTCCCATAACTCACCGAGGTCGGATAGCCTGATCCATCCAAACGCTCGTGATGCATCAGTATTCCATATTGAATAGATTGGTCTAAATTGTTAGATGCCTGGCATAATTTGTATCCGATAACGGGATGATTATTCATTATCTCCCGTTCCTTATCTGTCAGACGTGCAGGTTTATTTAGAATATCCTCTGGGATGTGCACTTTGCCTAAATCATGCAAAATGCCGGCTATGCCTAGATTATTAACTGTTTCTTGGTCGTACCCCAGCCATTTGCCGATCATTATCGCCATGAGTGATACATCTACCGAGTGGGTTAGCAAGTAATCATCCTTATCTCCTATCTTCCTCATTTGATCTAACACATTTGTATCTGTAAATATACTGCTAGAGAAGGTATTGACCGTTTCCGCAACTGCACCTACATTAATCTCCTTGTCACGCTTAATGTCCGCCATAAAACCTTCCACAAAACCAAGGGCATTATTATATACTTCGGCAACCTTAGCTTTGACAGTCTGATCACCTTGGGGTGGCAACTCCATCTCTATATGTTTAGGAGGATCAGGAGCTGGGATTTCCTTTAAAATATATACATCATTAATGCTGCGCTTTTTCATTGATCCAATAATATCATCAGTAAAAAAAGTACCCTTACGCAACAGCAATTGTCCGTCCAGGTTAAATATATCCTGTTCCAGAATATGTCCCGCAGAAAGTTCTTCCAAAGCGATTTTAGTCTTCATCTTTAATACCTAACCTTCCATTCTTAGGATCAAAAACCACTTTAATTATTACTAAAGGTCTGAAAATCCTTGTCTATGCTTGATCCACCATTGATACCTGCTATTGCAAGACTATCATAGTAGGCATCAAAATCCAGATTAACCTCAGCGTAACTGGCATCATAAGTTTGGGATTCTTTTGCCGCAATTTCTGGAAAATCTTCCTTTTTACCACTGTTTACTTCCTGCGTAGGATCTTTCACCTCTGAACCCATTTTCGGTTGATTATTTTTAAGCATGATCATTTTAATACTATTAATTCTGTATATACGTGGTGCATTTTCTATTTTCAAAAGAAAGGATAGCAGGTTTAAATGCGTTCCTCTGGCAGCGAGCTGAAAATTAGCAGCTTGTGCCATCGAGCCACCCTTTTCGATATTTTTCAAAATTGTATTTGAATCCGAAGTTCCTTCTGTGATACTAGGTTCAATTTTCGTGGTATCCAAATTTTTTTTGTCAACCGGGCTCTCTTTATAGCTTATCGACAGCAACTTTACACCGGCCTCCAGAGCACTTTTCTCCATAAAATCTATTATGTTTGGAATCATTGGAGATTGTGGCATTTTAAGGAGTATTCTTTCATAATTATACCATATTTGCTGTTTTTTCAGCAAAAAATCTCCTGGCCTAGCTCCTTTGGATTTCATCTCCTGTAATTCATTTCTCAGGCTAATGTTTTCCGCCTTCATTTGTGTTATCTGCAAATTAAGGGGATAAAAAACAAAATAGTATAAAAGATAACTTCCGCCTACAACTATTAGGAGTCCAAACAGCGCTAATTCGCGCTTTGATAACTTCACTTCTTTTCTGCCTTTAAATCTAATTGAATAGAAAACTTGGCTTCTTCAATTTTCTCATCCATTTTAGAAGCTAAGACAGTCACATTATTAAATCGAGAACTGCCTAGAAGGCCTTCCAACAACCTGGCAACCTGGCTATGATCAGGGCTGAGCCCGGTCACAACAACTTTTTGAGCTTTAATATCCATTCCTACTATAAGCACATTAGGAGGTACGACCCTATCGATTTCATTTATCACGTCGCTAAATGATACCTGTTCTTTCTCGACCTCAACCACTTCTTGGCTTTTACGAGTCATCTCCTTTTCCATGTCCTGAATGGGCTTTTGTTTAACTATTTCAGCATTATATCTTCTAACTTCCGATTTCAAATCAACGTTAAGAACTTGTTGGGAGTCTAACTCTTTATGTAGTGACATATAACTTAATCCTGCTAGACCTACAATAATTGCCATAATCATAAACCCAAATCCCCAATAAATCAATCGCAACTTATTCACGGATTCTCGTTCCAAAAGGTTAATGTTAATCTGTATAAAATTCTGCATTAAACTACCTCTCGAGCCGCCAGGCCCAGAGCTACAGTGAATTCATACTTCAATTCACACTTTTCGGCTTCACTCATATCTGGAGGAAGTAAAATCCATGGCAAAATATCGGCTACTTCCACCTTGCAACCTATTCCTTCAGACAATCTGGCATCCAATCCTCTTATAGCTGACCCTCCACCGCAGAGCAAGAATTTGTCTATCTCCTCATTTCCTGTTTCATCCTGTATTTCATAATATTCCACTGAACGTTTCATTTCAGATATTATATCTCTTACCAGGTAGTCATATTGCTTATCCGGGCTTAATTCAACTTCTTCAAATTCGCCTGGTCCATACACACTATTAATACTTAAAATCTGCTTTAAAGCCGAACTAGCCAAAGGCAGGGAACGATAAAAAACCAAGATTGCCCCTTCAAACACCGCTAAATACGAGCTAGATGAGCCCAATTCTAAAAATGCTGTTACCGACTCAATGTTTCCTCCCAAGACTCTATATAAAGCCAGTGGTTCAATTTCTACCACGGCTAGTTTAAGCCCGGCTACGCGGCAGGCTATATCTAAATTTTCAACCTGCTGCTGACGTACCGCAACAAAAAAAACTTCAGTCTTCTTCCCTTCCTCGTCCTCGAATTCCCGCAACGGGAAAATATCTATAGCTGCCTCTTCCACCGGGATAGGCAAAAATTTCATAGCCTGATAATGAACCGCCTCTTTTAATTCGTTAAGATTCATGCTAGGCAAAATCAAATTGCGAGTATATACCTGTTGCCCCGTAACCGCTGATACTACTTGTTTGCCATTAAGATTTAAATCCTTAACTAAACCTTTCATTTCTTTCCCCAACTTCTCCGGATCATAGATTATACCTGCATCCATTGCTCCTGCCGGTGTAAGCATACTGCCGTGTTTAATAAGCTGCAACCCATCTTTCCTTCTCTTCACCCGGGCTATTTTGATTGTCTGGTCACCTATATCCAAGCCAATTCCCGGCAAGCGGTTAAACAAAATATATCCCTCCCGTATCATTCCGCCCCTGATTTTGAGCATGTTCATATTACCAGCTATCACTGCCCCGGTGCCCTGTATTCATGGAACCATGTAAGAACTAATACCGCCCCTGTTGCCACAATAATCCCGTTCTTGAAAATGACCAATTATCGGATCGATGGTCCCCCCTTCAAACCTATAGCTTAGTTCCACCGCAATCCTCTTATATGCATTCCCAAAATTTCCAATAGAAATTAATCTGTAAACAGCGGGATTCGATGTGCCACTAGAGACTCTCCTCGCCTGCCAGTTACTTATCATAAAATTTGGCGCCCCGGGATCATTTAAATTTGTCCCTAATCTTTGCGGGTTCATATCTGGCTGCAAATCTAAGAAAACAGGGAGATCCGTCTCACCTTGCCTATTTACCAGTTGCAAATAGACCCGCTCTGCCGCCCAGTCCACTCCTGCATCAGCCGCCTGCTGGGCTTGTTGAAGCCTAAACTCATACTGGCTAATCTTTAACTCCATGCTCCCCAACTCGATAGCAGCAGCCCCTAGCAGACTTATAACCATCAGGATCATTAATATCATTAACATTAGGTTACCCTGCTCGGAAATCAGCTTATCTTTTGGAGTAGGAATGGCGAAAACCTCCTATTTATCCCCTCCCGCTACACTGGCAAGCCGAGGACTAATGCTGCTGATCAGTTGATAAGTTCTACCATTAACCGTCGCATCCGCGGTTATTTTTACCAAGCTGGAACTCCCACTAAAATTCAGGCCGCTTATATTTTCAGCAATGGGCACTTTGGCTTTTCCATCACGATAGAGTTTATTATTCGCCATATAATAATTGACTGCTTCGCCACCGGCAGTAAGCAGGATTAGTTTAGCCCCACCTTCCGTTATTGACACCACCGATGCACCCCGGATATCCTCTCCTATATTTTGGGCAGCGCTACGAACTGCATACTGAGCCTCAGTAGTTGAAGAAAGCCTTTGGAAAGCACTGCTGCCTGTCCAGTAGATGCTCATCAGACCGCTCAAAACCAACGATGCCAAGGCCATAGCCACCAACATCTCCACCAGGGTGCTTCCTCTATCTGCCCCTCTCCCTACCATTCCCCGCACCTCTAGTCCTTCCTTATCATAGTGCTTATTTCTAAGCTTCGCGTTTTAGTTCCCTCTAACCAACTTACTGTTACCGTTATATTATATAAATTGTTATAGGGAGGATTCTGACATTCCAAACGCGTAATCTCATCCATCATTCCAGCCCATGGGTATCCATAAGCGGGAAACAGTTCCTGAGCCGTTTTTCCTACATTGCTGTTATCAATTTTACTCCGATCAGCTCGCAGGTCTTCCAGTATGGCCGCAGCATAGTTGCTGGCGGTGGTTTCCCGCCGGGCTTTACCAATCCAGCTCGCTGCCGGGGTAAATGCAGACAGAATACTAACCGTCATCAGCGACAACAAAACCAGCGATGCCAGCACTTCAATCAAGGTCAGACCCGTTTCATCATTATTAGTCCATTTTGTGGCCAAGGGCATTACCCTCAATTTCTTTCTAATTTCTACTGATTTAATACGTTTCAAGTGAATACCCGTAAATATAAATCAAGTATCTCAATTTCGTACAGCCATACCAGCCAAGCCGCAGCCGACAGGAAGGGGCCAAATTTTATAGCTGTTTTGTGATCCGCTTTCCCTTGCCAGAGCAAGATCACCGCCCATATTCCTCCCGCCAGAGAAGCAATAATTAGAGTCATCATAGATCCACCGAAACCGTTAAATGTTCCAATTACCCCCGCCAACTTAATATCGCCTCCACCCATCCCTCCGCTAGATAGCATAGCAATACCCAGAAAAATACCTGAAAAGATGATAACCCCTAAGACAGATGACTTTATCCCTATCATAGATGGAGATAACAAAAGCCCTATAATGATACCTGGATAAGTAATAAGGTCGGGAATAATTCCCTCATCAAGATCAGTAAATGCAGTAATAGTCAATATCGCTGCAAATATCCAGCCAGTTCCTGTCTCTACGGAAATCCCCCACCTAAGATAGACCAGTATAAAGGTGATGGCGGTTAATATCTCAACCAGGAGATAGTGGGGGCTAATCCTCCTCTTACAATAACGACACCTGCCGCCCAGCAATATATAGCTAATAATAGGGATTAAATCCCTGACCTTTAATCCCTGCCCACATGCCGGACAATGACTCCCTGGCCACAGCAATGACTCCTTCCGGGGTAAGCGGTAAATAACTACATTAAAAAAGGAACCCACT
This sequence comes from uncultured Syntrophomonas sp., assembly GCA_964457945.1. Taxonomy (GTDB): domain Bacteria; phylum Bacillota; class Syntrophomonadia; order Syntrophomonadales; family Syntrophomonadaceae; genus PHAA01. Next base: position 7,790 of record CAYWFX010000051.1, on the reverse strand, counting down.
AATAATGCAAAAACGATTATAAAAACATTGTCCATATAAAACCTCTTACAAAATCCTAATGGAGCCTTCTCAGTGGCTCATTACAACACCCCACGGAAACGATAATAGGAGCTAATATTCACACAAAAGAAAGTGAGCTCTGGCATCTCTGATTACCTTATGTCCCACCGCCCACGACTCCATCCGTCACGGTATAAGACCCTCCCCCGGTAGGGCTTGCAGGTATAGCTTTTAAATATCCTCCGGTAACAAGGTCATTTAAACTATCAACTGTCGTAGCTACCACACCAGCATCAGAAATATAAATATCTACTGCGTCTTGCAACATTTTTAGATTAGCAGTATGGGCTTTGGTCTTGGAACTGCTTAGTACTCCTGTAAACTTCGGAATCGCAATACCGGCCAAAACCACTAGTATCGCCATAACAATAATCAATTCCACCAGAGTAAACCCCTTCTGATTCTCTTTTCTATTCGTTATGGATTCAATTTCTTTTATCATTCAATAACCTCCCCAAAAGCAACCGCTTTGTTCTTCCTTAAAGCCATATTATCCAACTATATTCATCATATCGAACACAGGTAATAGCGTAGCTACTATTACGCCCCCTACCATTAAAGCAACCACTAAGATAAGCATGGGTTCTACTACAGCCATCATGGCATCAACTGTATATATTAGCTCGCGTTCGTAATAATCAGACAGGTGCATTAGCATTTCATCCAGGGAACCGGTTTCCTCTCCAACTGCTATCATCTGTGTTAACATGGGCTCAAACACACCAGTTTCCACCAGAGGATTAGAAATCGTCTCGCCTTCCTTGATTCTAGCGCGGACTCTCTCTATAGCACTTGCTAACACTAAATTGTCTACCACATCCTCCGTCACTTCGAGGGCTTGCAGTACAGGAATTCCTGATTTAACCAGCGTACCCATAGTACGAGCAAAACGGGCTACAGCAATCCGGTTTACTGTGTTCCCAATAATCGGCATGTGTAAGCATAAACTATCATAGATATATTGACCATTGCGAGTTTTACCCCACCATTTCAACAATAATACCAAGACTATTATTACTATCACGATATAGATCCACCATTTCCCTAAAAATGAACCCACTTTCAATAAAGTTTGAGTAGGCATGGGTAATCGCACCCCCGAAGACTGAAACATGTCTACAAATATGGGCATTACGAAGGTAATTATAAAAAATATCACCAGGATGGCAAAGGCAGCAACAATCATAGGGTATATTGAAGCTGACTTAATTTTAGAATTAATCTCCTGTTCCCTCTCCAGATGATAACTAAGTCGCTCCAGGACTAGTTCCATAACTCCTCCCAGTTCCCCTGCTCTTATCATACTTATGTATATCTCCGAAAAAATCCTGGGATGCTTGGCAAACGCCTCCCATAAAGCCAGTCCGGATTCAATGTCCTCTCTGATTATAAGCAGCGCATTTTTCAGCCTTTTATTGGCAGTCTGCTCTCCCAATATTTTAAAACAGCGCAGTATAGACAGTCCTGCCGCCAGCATGGTGGACAATTGCCGGGTTAAGGTTATCAGGTCGCGAGTACCTACCTTCTTTAGGCCGTATAGATTAAAATCAAATAGCAGATCTCTGCCTGCTGTCTGTACCTCTCTTAATAGGACTATATAGTAGCCCTGGCCCATTAGGGTTTCAATTACAATGTTCTTTTGTTCGGCCTCCAACACACCAACTTTAAGCCGACCCTGTTGATCCCTCACCCGATATTCAAATTTCAAGACTCTCCCCCACTAGCCTTACCCTAATTAAATTCCCACCCAATGTTTTCCACCTACTCAACAACTATACCCCCAAGAAAACTACTTTCATTACCTCTTCCAGGGAAGTTATACCCTGCCTGGCTTTGGTAATACCATCATTTCTAATGCTAATCATACCTTCTTCCAGTGCCGCTGCTTGCAGGTCATCTGAACTATCACCTCGGTTTATTGCAGAACGTACCCGCGGGCCCATTATCATGATTTCGTGTAAAGCTATCCGACCTTGGTATCCAAGCTGCCTGCACATGTTGCAGCCAATGGGTCGATAAAATACTTGCCCGCTTTCCTCTGGTATACCAAGCTTAACAGCAGTATCATTTTCCAACACATATTCTTTGCAACAGTTCCCGCAGAGTTGACGTACTAGACGCTGAGAAACTACCCCTGCCAGAGAGGTAACTAGCAGATACTCCTCTATACCCATATCAATTAAGCGAGCAACGGTACCTGCAGCACTGTTAGTATGCACAGTAGATAATACCAGATGCCCGGTCAGGGAAGCCTGTACCACCAATTGAGCGGTTTCGTAATCACGAATTTCTCCCACCATTATGATGTCAGGGTCTTGCCTCAATACAGAGCGAAGGCCGCTGGCAAAGCTCAGACCCGCTTTGGGATTTGTCTGTACCTGATTAATGCCTTCCAGTGTGTATTCGATGGGATCCTCTAAGGTTATGATGTTTTTGTCTACAGAGTTGATTTCAGCAAGAATGGAGTAAAGAGTAGATGTTTTCCCTGAGCCGGTAGGACCGGTTACCAGAAGCATTCCGTGCGGTCTGCGGGATAACGAGAGTAGTCGTTCAAGGTTGATGCTATTTAATCCTAAATTATCTATCCGATTAATGGCATTCTTTCGATCCAATACTCGCATTACCACCTTTTCTCCATTAGAGGTTGGCAAGATGGAAACGCGGAAGTCAACTTCTCGGGTCTCAATTATCATACGGAAACGGCCATCCTGTGGAATTCTTTTTTCCGCGATATCCATACCTGCCATAATTTTAACGCGAGAAACAACTGCTGCCAGTGATATCTTAGGCAAAGTTAATACCTCATAAAGTTCTCCGTCCACGCGGAACCTGACCCTAATATCTAATTCCTGCGCTTCGATATGTATATCACTACAGTGCCCCTGCACTGCCTGGATCAGTATCGAATTCACCATGCGTATTATAGGAGCATTATCGACAACACGCAGTGCCTGTGTTTCTTTAACCCCTGGAATAGTTTTACTTCCAGTCTGCTTAAGTTCATTCAATATTTTTTCCATGTTGGGGTCCAGTCTAAAAGCCAAATACTGGCGTATAGCCGTATCCATCTCTTTTTCACTAGCCAAAACCGGTACTACTTCTAAATCAGTAGCCATACGAACATCATCAATAGCCTGATGATTCAATGGATCGGCCATCGCTAAAGTAATAGTATTTTTCTTTCGCGAAATAGGCAGGATCTTATGAAGGCGGATGATCTGGGGAGCTAGGAGCTTAACCGCTTCGGGATCAATGTTAATTTTACTCAAATGCACGAACGGTATTCCCAGCATAAACTCAATAGTTTCAATTAGCTGCTGTTCGCTTAAGATTCCTCTTTTAACCAGAATCTTACCTAATTTCTCACCGGTTTCAATCTGTTTCTGGAGCGCAGACTCAAGTTGTGCTTCGGTTATTATACCAAAGCTAGTCAGGATTTCCCCTATCATCCTGCGCTCTACACCTTTAACTCTCTCTGACCTGTTTTCCATATCTACCTCCTGCACTGGTTTAAGCAATAAGCTCCGAAGAACCGCTTTTATCAAAACTAATTATTTAATACCTGTGCAAGGCAATTACAATATCTGTTTTATGAACATATAGCCAATTAATTTTCCACGCTAGCTTACAAGGTTTGTATATATTTCTATATAAAACCATATTATTCCTTTATTTTCCTAAAATATTTATTATTTTATTTTTTATCACCTCAATTCCCTATCAAAAGGGATCATGAAATAATAAGACTGGATTTTGTAACGAGGAACTTTTTGATAGTGCAAGACAGGAAGGAGCCTACGCTTAGTCCCTTAACGAAGGACAACGCAGCTATATTGGAAAGTTGCTTTTAAAATGGAAACTTTGTATCTCGTAATCCCTAAATATCATAGCGGGCTGCAATAGGCATTCTACGGCCTGCTCCAAAGGCCCGCGAGCTGACTTTAAGTCCTGGTGCCGCTTGTTTTCTTTTATACTCATTTTTATTAACCGTCTTAATTACCCACCGTACTGTTTCCGTATCAAAACCCTGAGCTATAATGTCTGCAGCCGAAAGGTTTTCTTCCACATAATAATTTAGGATGGCATCCAAGACATCATAAGGTGGTAAGGTATCCTGATCAATCTGCCCCGGCTTCAATTCTGCCGAAGGCGCCTTCTCAACTGTCGCTCTGGGTATCACTTCCAGCTCCCGGTTAATATAGCCAGTAAGTTCATAAACCATCGTCTTGGGAACATCAGCGAGAACGCTCAGCCCCCCACACATGTCCCCGTACAAAGTGCAGTAACCAACAGCTATTTCACTTTTATTACCGGTAGATAAAACCATAGAGTCATACTTATTAGCAAAAGCCATGAGGATATTACCTCGAATTCGGGCCTGAATATTTTCTTCTGTAATATCCGACTCTTTTCCAGAAAAATGCTCTTTTAGGTTTCCTATGTAAGCAGAAAAAATGTCAGCTATAGAGATAATCTTGAAGTCAATATTCAGGTTATTAGCCAGGCTAATAGAATCATTAACACTACCTACTGATGAATAAACTGAAGGCATTGATATTCCTAGTACATTTTCTTTACCCAGTGCAGCTACCGCCAAACAAGCTGTTACCGCTGAATCTATCCCTCCAGAAAGACCAATAATCGCCCGAGAAAAGCCACATTTACGAAAATAATCACGGATTCCCAACACCAGAGACTGATAAAGTGATTGCATCTCGTTTTGGGGATAATAATTACCGATGTCTCCCTTTTGATCAGTGATTATTGTCTGCACATCTTCCTCGAAAGCGGAAAACAATACTACCATTTCTCCATCTTTATCTATAAACATACTGCGACCGTCAAAAATAAGCTCGTCATTAGCGCCTACCTGATTTACATAAATCAAAGGTACACCATAAGTTCTGGCATGCTTACTCATCAGTTGAAATCTTACATCTTCCTTATTAATAAAATACGGTGATGCAGATATATTCACTAATAAATCAATCCCTTTTTGAGCGAGCTCCTTAATTGGATCAAAATCATAGCTAGCCGCACCTCGCCACAAATCTATTTCGTTCCAGGCATCCTCGCAAATTGAAACCCCCAGCCTAAGGCCTTTGAATTTGACAGTATCAATCCTGGCAGCAGGTTCGAAATATCTAGCCTCGTCAAATACATCATACGTTGGAAGTAAGGACTTAGGCTGGCTCAATAATACCTCTCCCTGGTAAATCAATATAGCCGAATTATATAAACTATGACCGATTGAATTGCCAGTAGGCACTGGGCTGCCAAATAAAATGCCTGTCCCTTTATACTCCAAGGATAGCTTAATCAGTTCCTGAATGGCTGCACTCACCTGGTCTATAAATGCAGGCCTCTCTAATAAATCACGAGGAGGATATCCAACCAGGTATAACTCCGACAGTATTAATAAATCCGATTCCTGAGTATGGCAGATTGACCAAAGCTCAGTAATTCTTTTCAGATTACCTGTGATGTCCCCTACCACCGGGTTGAGTTGAGCCATTGTTATTTTCACTTTTTCGCCCTCCCACCTATTGCTTATGATTCAATGCTAGCAAAATTTCATTTATAACCGTATCCATATTCTTAGCACTGGTGTTTACCCTTACATCCGCGCAAGCATAGAATTCTTCTCTTTCCTGTAATAGTCCTTCAATATCTTCTACGCTGACATTTTTCTTTAAAAGCGGCCGGGTTCCCTTTTTACGGTTAACCCTATTAAAGATATCTATGGGGCTAGCATCCAGGCAAATTAATATGCCGTTTTCTCTTAGGGCATTAATATTCTCATCTACCAGGACAGTTCCACCGCCAGTAGCGATAACAGTATCTTCTCGCATTCCTACCTTACGGGCTATCAAAAGTTCCTCCGAACGAAATCTAAGTTCTCCGTAACGCTTAAATATTTCCGCAATGGATATGCCAATGACCGATTCAATCTCCCGGTCCATATCCACAAACTCCATTTTTAATTTCTGTGCCAATCTGATACCTATTGAACTTTTACCCGTACCCATAAAGCCAATTAAAACTATATTTTTACCCATTTCCACACCTTTTCTGCATAGTCACAATAACGATCATAGTTTTCCTGGATCTGCTCCATGAAATCACCGCCGAATTTATCCAGAAAAGCAACAGCAATTCCGTAAGCCAGCATGGCTTCACCCACTACACCAGCAGCAGGAACCGCACATATATCGGATCGTTCCACATCTGCCTTCTGCTCCACCCACTGGCTGGTATTAACACTTACCAGTGGTTTATACAGCGTAGGTATGGGTTTCATATAGGCTCGGGCCCATATGTTCTCTCCATTACTCATGCCGCCTTCTATTCCCCCAGCATGATTAGTCAGGCGGTAAACCCCCCTGTCCTCCTGGTAATGCATCTCATCATGCACCTGTGATCCGAGGGTCTTGGCGTTGTATATACCATCACCTATTTCCAGCGCCTTGATCGCTGGAATACTCATTAGAAGTGCACTTAAACGGGCATCCAATCTGCCCTCCCAGTTGGTATATGTACCAAGCCCCGGCGGTATGCCTAATGCTCCAACTTCAAAACTTCCTCCGACTGACTCTCCTTGCAAGCGAGCTTGATCGATAAACTCTATCATTTCAGCTTCTTTGCTCTTATCGGAACAACGCAGAGCAGATTTCTCCACCCGTGCTTGAAAATCCTCCAGTCCCTGGCGGCTAACGAGCTCCGGGACTACCTGTACAGTGCCAATAGATATTACCTGACTGTATATGTGTATGTCGAAGTATTCAAGGAATTTCTTAAAAAACGCACCCGCCGCTACCCGCGATGCAGTTTCCCTGGCGCTGGCTCTTTCCAAGACATTCCGCATATCGGCATGATTATATTTAATGGCACCAGAATAATCAGCATGTCCGGGGCGGGGTCGTTTGACCGCTTTTTCCCCGGTCTGCAGTACATCTTCCACAGCCATAATTTCTTGCCAGTTTTCCCAATCTCGGTTCTCTATGCTAAAGGCAATAGGGCTGCCAGTAGTTAGACCCGCTCGAACCCCGGACAATATTTCCACTTCATCCGATTCAATCTTCATGCGACCGCCCCGGCCATAACCCTTCTGCCTCTTCTGTAGTTGCTCATTTATATAGTTTGCACTAATTTTCAGGCCAGCAGGCAGCCCTTCAATAATACTAACCAGAGCCTTGCCATGTGATTCTCCCGCCGTAGAAAACCTTAACATTCCTATCCCCCTATTTCTTTCTTATATATCCACCCTGGAAATGTTTGGGTTCCATAAATACCACGAAGGCACCAGGTTCCATTTCATAGATCTTTTTGGTTATCACCCGAGCCACATCGCGTTTTACTACCATGTTTAAAACCAGCTTAAAACCCGCTTTGCCCTGAGCTTCCCAACTGGTAACCGGATAGCCCTGGGCACGCAGTTCGTCCACTATATAGCCATGATCCCGATCAATAGTAGCCTGTACCCCTCGGAAACCCAGCGCCAGACGATCTTCTATAACGCTGCCCACGACCACTCCCAGGGAAAATCCCAGGCAAAATACTGCTAGTTTGACCGGATCATTTAGTGCACCCACCACCATTCCCAAAGCTACAGTATAAACCATTATTTCAAAAAAACCGATAATGGCCGCTGGCCATTTGTCTCCCCTGATAATAAGAATCATGCGAATCGTGCCTAGAGAAACATCGATTATTCTGGCAAAAAAGATAAA
>CAYWFX010000050.1:0-20789 GCA_964457945.1 uncultured Syntrophomonas sp. | reverse complement strand
TCCTCCTTGGAGGTGTGTCCCCATACCTTAGCTGATGGGAGCAAGCAGAATTACTGAATCTGTTAGCCCCAGATTATAGTCAACAGCTAACCCCGGTCTCCTTCTATTGTTTATTAGGGAATGGAATCAGCATATTTGCTGCTGCGCATCATCCATAAACTGCGTAATATCTAAATAACCTGCCTAATTACCCCCAGCGCATTTTCACTCAGTATCATTTCTATCTCGCGCTGCGCAAATCCTCTTCGGGCCAGGATTAGAGGAAGATCAGCATATCCTCCTACTTGAGGGATAACCATATTATCTGCTCCATCAAAATCCGAACCCAGGGCAACGTGTTCAACCCCAATCAAATTAGCAATATACTCTATCTGATCAAGCAAATCTTCTACATTCGCATGCTCTTCCTTAACAAAGTCAGCTACCTGGGTAACCCCAACCACTCCCCCATGATCCGCCAAAGCCCGTAATTGCGCATCATCCAAGTTCCTCCAGTGCGGACATAATGTCTGAGCATTGGCATGGGTAACCAGGACTGGTTTAGAATAGTAGGCCAAGGCTTCATAATAAGACTTCTGGGAAATATGAGCCAGGTCAAGCATAATTCCCAAATGACTCATTTCCTCTACTATTTCTTTCCCCTTCCGGCTTAGTCCCCCTGCACTTTGTCCTTCACCTGCTCCATCCGCTAGTAGATTGCGATGGTTCCATGTTAATCCCATGCTTCGCAAACCCAATCTATACAGTAATCTTAAAATCTCCACATCAGCCCCCAAGCATTCTGCTCCCTCCAAATGCAAAACACAAGCCAGTCTATTGAAATTATCTTCTTTTAATAGATCACTACTTTTTTTCAGATGATAAGCATATAAAGAATTGCTTTCTATTTCCGCTAAGAATTTCTCTACTTGCTTTAAAACCTCCCTTAAAGAACTATTTCTATCACTTGGCATGGTAAAAAGAGCAAAAAACTGTAAGCAACAATTTGCAGTTTTGGCTCTTTCCAGATCAAATTGGGCTTCGTTTCTTAAGAGGGAAGCACCACTTGAACTCAAGCAGGAAATAGTATCACAGTGTAAATCTACAATTTTCATTCTCTTCCTCCTTAGTGCTTGTTACATAAAAAAACCTGCTGTAAAAAGCAGGTTATGAATCAATTTTACTAGCATAAAATATCCAGATATGATTATCTGGGTTCAATTATCAATTTTATGGCAGTTCTTTCCTCATTATCAATCATGATATCTGTAAAAGCCGGTATACAAATCAGATCCATACCACTGGGAGCTACAAATCCTCTTGCAATTGCTATGGCTTTAATTGACTGGTTAATTGCCCCGGCACCAATTGCCTGAATTTCCGCGGAACCTTTTTCCCTTAGAACTCCTGCAAGTGCTCCCGCAACCGAATTTGGACTAGACTTCGCTGAAACCTTTAATACTTCCATCAAATAGCCTCCCTCACTACAAAAAATAGTTAATAATTATTATATAGGTTGCTCTATAGAAGTATATTCTAAATGATTTCAGTAATTCCTTCTTTTTACACTGGTTTTTTGGATATTTTTTCATATTCATATTTTTTTTTACATTTTGGGGCTATCAAGGAATAAATGACTAGTTTATTGTCCCCTTAGTCATCTAAAACATGTGAGTATCTCTGTATCCCTAAGACCTTATTACTATTTTCATCGAAACTCAAGATAACTCCCTGTAATTGCTCCGGGCCTGTGGCTACCTCAAAACGCGCAGGACGACCATTCAAAAACTTCTGGATGATCGCTTCTTTTTCCATACCCAATATGGAGTCAACTGGTCCGGTCATGCCCAGATCAGAAATATAGGCTGTCCCCTCCGGCATGATTCTTTCATCTGCAGTCTGGATGTGGGTATGAGTGCCCAAAACTGCGCTGACCTTGCCATCAAAATAATAACCAAAAGCCAGCTTCTCAGAGGTAGCTTCAGCATGAAAATCAACAATCGTGTAGTCTACCTTGTCTTGCAAGTCCTGCAGTATATCATTTACAGTTTTAAATGGGCAGTCCAAAGGGGATAAATAAATTCGCCCGGAAGCATTGATAACAGCTATCTTCTTATTAAAACCAGCCGTATAAACATGATAGCCCTGGCCAGGACAATCGCCTGGATAGTTGGCAGGCCTGATCAGCCTAGGTTCATCATCAATAAAGTTGAAAATGTTTTTATTGTCCCATACATGGTTTCCCATGGTAAGAACGTCTATTCCGGCAGCCAGCAATTCATCTTTGACATCCTTGGTCAGACCCCGCCCTCCTGCTGCATTTTCAGCATTAGCAATGGTAAAGGAAATATCGTATTCTTTTTGCAGCTTGGGAAGCAATTTTTTCACGATACTTCTGCCCGGTTTGCCTACAATATCACCTATAACCATTATATTCAAAAAATTATCCCCCAAATTTATTTGTTAAAAACAAACACTCGTCCTTCATCTCGATAAGCAAAGATATTTTGATAGGGTTGTCTGGATTCTCTTATCTTTTGCAGCACAGTGTTTTTAATATCTCCTGAAAGGGCAGCTTCCGCGAGCATATCATTGTCGTCTCTTACCAGCAAAGAAGCAAATTCTTGACGAAGCAACAAGACAAACAGCTCTATTTCTTCTTCCATTAAAGATAGGCTTTCTCTATATAACCTTAAAATAGTTATACCAGATTTTTCTATAAACTCCAAATCCATATAAGCTGCTTCGATCTTAAGCATATTATGTAATAAAAACATTGATTGCCGATATCTAGTAATAAACCTGCTGCGGCAAGGTTCAACGATACAAGCGTTCAGGGCTACCTCGATCTTAATAATATCCTTTTCCGCATCATATTTAACAGCACTTAGTTCAGTATAACGAATGAATGAGGATATTATTGCTTCCACACCTGAATCCATTTTCATTAATTCATCTTCCCCTTTATTAGTACTAATAATCTTTTCCTTACCGGGGTAGTGAAATCCTGCTTTGAACGATTTGTAAAATAAACCAATAATAAAGAGAACACAGGATCCTGTAAGACCCTGTGTTCCATGAAAATAACTATTTTGCTAATTCTACCGAACGAGTCTCTCTTATCACCATAACCTTAATTTGCCCCGGATAATCGAGCTCCTGTTCTATTTTACGAGCGATCTCTCTAACTAGGTTTATCGTTCCTAGATCATCGATTTCTTCTGGTTTGACTATAATTCTAATCTCGCGGCCAGCTTGAATGGCATAGGATTTATCTACACCCGCAAAAGAATTGGCTACGTTTTCAAGTTTTTCCAAGCGTTTAATATAAGTTTCCAACGTTTCTCGTCTAGCTCCTGGACGTGAAGCCGAAATTGCATCCGCTGCTTGAACCAAGATTGCCTCTATGGTATTCGGTGTAACATCTCCATGATGTGCTTCGATGCCGTGAATAACTTCCTTGCTCTCCCGATATTTTTTAGCTAAATCTACACCGATTTCTACATGAGGCCCTACCACCTCATGATCTACCGCTTTGCCAATATCATGCAGCAGACCAGCCCTCTTAGCAAGTACAATATCAACATCCAATTCCGCTGCCATCACTCCCGCAAGATGTGATACCTCAATTGAATGCTTAAGGACATTTTGTCCGTAACTGGTTCTGTATTTTAGCCTTCCCAGGAGTCTAATGAGTTCGGGATGTAATCCATGTACCCCCACGTCAAAAGCTGCCTGTTCTCCAAGTTCTCTAAGCTGTTGGTCTATCTGAAGCTTTGCTTTGTCAATCATTTCCTCAATCCGGGCCGGATGAATTCTACCGTCGGAAACTAGATTTTCCAGGGCCACCCGGGCAATTTCCCGACGTACCGGATCAAATGAAGATAGGATTACTGCTTCTGGTGTATCATCAATGATCAAATCTACTCCCGAAAGAGTTTCAAAGGTACGGATATTACGACCTTCTCTGCCAATAATACGGCCCTTCATTTCATCATTGGGGAGTGCCACTACCGATACTGTGGTTTCTGATACCACATCGGCGGCACATCTCTGTATAGCCAGCGAGATAATATTCTTCGCCCTCTTGTCCGACTCTTCCTTAGCCTCATTTTCCAAACTTCTAATCATTACAGCAGTTTCCTGCCGTATCTGTTGTTCCACATTATATAGGAGTAACTCTTTAGCCTCCTCAGTAGTTAAAGCCGAAAGGCGTTCCAGTTCTTTTAACTGCTGAGTAAGTATCATTTGTAAATCCTGCTGGGTCTTTTCTATGTCTTTTTCTTTATCCTGGAGGCCCTGCTCTTTCTTTTCCATGTTTTCGGTCTTTTTTTCAATCAGCTCTTCTTTTTGCAGTACCCGCCTTTCCAGGCGATCAAGGTCTCTGCGTCTCTCTCTTAAATCCTTTTCTACTTCCTGCCGGTTTTGATGAATCTCATCTTTAGCTTCCAGCAGCAATTCCTTTTTTCTGGCTTCGGCTTCTTTGGTGGCTTCCTCTACGGTTCTCGCCGCTTCTTGCTCGGCCAGACCCAGTTTGCTCTCCGCAATATATCTTCGGCCATAATAACCTCCTGCTAAACCAATTAGCAAGGCCAGAATTGTAAAAACAATAACCTGTAATATAATAATCTTTTTCACCTCCTCCAAGCTAATTATTATCCATAATCTAAAGGCACTTTATTATCAGAAAAGCCGAGTTTACACTCGGCTTCAGGCCGTTGCCAAAAGCGAATCTCAGCGTTATTTCAAAAATCCCGTTCAATCAACGTACTCTATACGGGGACGTGACCTTACTGCGCAGCAGACGGTCCGTCCCCATACCTTATACGCCTCAATCACGGGCTTTTCTCATGCCTTGATCTTCACTCCTGTCATCAGCCTCGTAGCTTGCCTTTATAGACAAGCTAAAGCCGAGTTTACACTCGGCTTAAAAACTATCTCACCTTCTGCTGTTATCTTCCCCTAGACTAGCAATACCTCCCGCCTTGAACGGAAAGTCGAGTACTAATCGCCTATGAGTACTATGATAACTTTCTTAACCATAAGAAACCATGAGAATACAATCTATATTTATTCAAAAACCAGCATATAACCGGAACTGCCTATCCAGTTCTCTACCACAATAATACAAGTAATGGAAAAAATATATATATATTAAAAGTATCTTAATAGCTAAGTATTCAAGCGAGACATCTTTTCAGAGCCTTAGTTAGATTTTAGTCAGTTTCCCGAATCGTGTCAAGCTTCATCTGTTCTGCATTAGCTTTTTTCGCATTTATCTTTTCCCTTATTCTTTCAGCGCATAGTTTATATATCTCAGGCTTGGTTTTCAGTAATTCCTTAGCATTCTCTCGACCCTGCCCCATGCGTTCCCCTTCAAACGAATACCAGGAACCACTCTTCTGAATTACATCCAACTCAGCAGCCATGTCCAGCACATCTCCTTCTTTGGATATACCGGTGCCATACATTATGTCAAACTCAACGGTTTTAAAAGGCGGGGCCACTTTATTCTTAACTACTTTGACCTTGGTACGGATGCCTATCTGTTCTGTCCCCTGCTTGATAGCCTCTCCTCTTCTCACTTCCACTCGCAATGATGAATAGAATTTCAAGGCCCTTCCACCAGTAGTAGTTTCAGGATTCCCATAAACTATTCCTATTTTTTCTCGAACCTGGTTAATAAATATCACAATAGCATTTGATTTGCCTATATGAGCAGTAAGTTTTCTCAAAGCCTGTGACATTAGACGCGCCTGCAATCCCATATGCGAATCACCCATTTCCCCGTCAAGCTCAGCCTTGGGAACCAGGGCCGCCACCGAATCGATCACTACTACATCGATAGCCCCGCTTCTGACCAGGGCTTCAGCAATTTCCAGGGCCTGTTCGCCGTTATCCGGCTGAGAAACCAGCAGATTAGCAATATCTACCCCCAAATTTTTGGCATAAAGTGGATCCAGAGCATGCTCAGCATCGATGAAGGCCGCCATGCCTCCTTCTTTCTGAGCCTGCGCTATGCAATGCAATGCGACGGTAGTTTTGCCGGAGGATTCGGGGCCAAATATTTCAATAACCCTTCCCCTAGGTATTCCACCCACGCCTAAAGCCATATCCAGGGATATACATCCGGTAGAAATGACCTCCACATTCATCGTAGTGTTTTCGCCCAATTTCATGATGGAACCCTTACCAAATTGCTTCTCTATAGTCTTAATGGTATTACTCAAGGCCTCCATTTTATCTTTTTTCATCTCTTTTGCGTCCAAGCCTATCCCCTCCTCAAACATATGTTCGTATTAAAATTATAATTCAGGCCCCTCTGCAATGTCAATACAAATCGAGGGACTACCCTTACCCACCCAGACTAAAAGTATGTAAAATTGAATAAACTGGACCACCTGGGGTTAGATGACTTTTCATTAAATGAAAAGCATCTACTTTAAAGGAACGTAGTTTATCTTTCCCACTCATATCTGCCACCAGCTTTAGTAGTTCCGGCAACCTGGAATCTGAGCGGATTCTTCCCATCGTTAGATGAAAGCGATGATCTTTTTCCTCCTCTAAGCCCAAGTCTGACAGGTAGGCATCTACCCTTTCCCCTAAGAATTCTGCCTTTTCTATTTCCCCTTTGATCCCCATCCAAATCACCCGAGGTCTCATCCGGTTAGGGAAAAATCCCAGACCGCCCGCTGAAAGATAAAATGCCGGGGATGTATCAGCAGCCAGCGCAAGGTTTTTAATTATCTTGGGTAAGAGCGATTCCTGCATCTCACCCAGGAACTTGAGGGTCAAATGATAGTTTTCATATTCAACCCATTTCACATCAGCTCTAGCATATCCCAGTTCATTTCTAATCATCCTTGCGTATTGCTTAACGTTGTCGCTAACAGGCACAGCTACAAACAACCTCATAATAAAATCCCCCTGGTTTTTTCCTTAATATTCAATATGTCTCCTTAGCAAATCCAAGGCGGATTTGGCAGATATTATTCTGATGGCATCTCTTCCGCCGACAAATCTCAGTTCCTTGACTTCACAGCCACTGGCATGAGCCACTCCAATATAAACCATACCAACTGGTTTATCGGGACTCCCTCCACCAGGCCCGGCATTACCCGTGATTGAAAGTGCGAAATCAGTTCCGGATAGCTTTCGTATCCCCTGGGCCATTTCTCGAGCAGTCTCTTTACTAACAGCCCCATAACTAGTCAGAGTCTCCTCCGCTACCCCCAGCAAAAGCTGTTTAGCTTCATTGCTATAGGAATTTACTCCTCCCCAGAAATAGTTGGAACTACCTGGAACATCAGTAATTAGCTTGCCTAGCATGCCCCCAGTGCAGGACTCGGCTACAGCCAATCTTTTTCCCTGAGCTAACAGCAGGCTGGCTACTTTTTCTGCTAGAGTTTCATCATCATAAGCAAAAACATTTCTACCCATTTTCTCAACTATTTTAGCGGAAAGTTTGGTTAGAATGCTACTATTTTCCTCTTCATCTGGCCCTTCCACCGTGAGCCGGATATGGACTTCACCATCCGTAACCAGAAATGCCATCCCGCAGCCCTCCGGAATGTCCATCAGTTCACCCAGCATCTCTTCAACCTGAGATTCACCCGGACCCAGCACTTTAATGTTCTTTCTTATTACTTTATGCATATGCCTCCCCAAATCCTTTTTGAGGAGCGGCTCAACTTCATTTATATACATATCGGTAAGTTCTCGAGGTGGTCCCGGCAGTAAAATAAACAGCTTATCATTCTTCTTCAGATACATACCCGGAGCAGTTCCCCGACCATTTTTGAGAGCGATGGCTTCCACAGGGAACATGGCTTGTCTGAGGTTGATTTCAGGCATAGGTCGTTTACGGATCGCAAAAAATTCCCGCAGGCGCTTATCCTCTGCTTCTCTAAGTTCCAGCTTACAGTCCATAAGTTCGCAGACTGCAGTCTTAGTTAGATCATCAAATGTAGGCCCCAGTCCCCCGCTGGAAATAATGATATCAGCAGATTCCAACCCCATGGCAAATGCTCTGCTTATTTGTTCAGGGTTATCGCCAACGGTACTTTTGCCAATTACCTTTATACCTAATTCCATCATTTTCTGCGACAAAAATACCGAATTGCTATCCAGGGTGGTTCCCAGTAACAACTCGGTGCCGGTTGATATTACATAAGCCTTCTTCAAATCATCACCCCTTCTAACATAAGCAGACCTTATATTATTATACACATTTTCCCATTCAATATTGCGCCATCTTTTATAATTATTAATCTTGCATAAATCTAAACAATGATCGAACGCCGAGGAGTATTAAGAAAAACGGAACAGTTCTAACGAGAAAAAAACCTTCTCTCAATTACCTCATTTTCCTCTTGACGAACCCGTGAAGGGGAATTATAATTTCCATAAGTATTCCAGTTAGTTGAGATGAGATGAGTTTTTAAAAACAATTGCATATTAGATGAGATTAGATGAGACGAGAAGAGGAGAGACTGAGATGAGCGGAGAACGGGCTAATTGCGCCGGCACTCATTTGAGTGCCGGTTTTTATTTTCCGGACTATAAACATGTCATGGCAGAATTCTATTTGCCTGACTTTGAACTTTTCACCTATTTTGCCAACCTGGACCAGAATGAACAGCAATACATGTTCTTTCTGGAAAGCCTGACTGTCGATGAGAATGCCAGATATTCTATTCTGGGATTCCATTCCCTGTTGCAAATGGATACTCGCAATGGGCAGGTCAGCGTATCTAACAATGCATGCACCCACTATCTAAAAATAAATATATTAGAGGCTCTGCGAAATTTCCTGCAGGCTCAACCAGCAGAGACTGCTTTGTCCACCAGTTATTTCTATGGAGGAATGGTTGGTTATTGGGGCTATGATCTCGCTTTAGAAATTGAAGGTATTAATAAGAATCTGCGCCCTGCTCCATCCCTTCCCGATGCAGCATTCTTTCTGCCTGGAATCGTGGTGGTTCAAGATCGTCTTACTTCCATTATCCAGGTATTTGGGTTTTATAGCCAGGAGGTAGAGGAAGAAGCACCTGTTCGCAAGCGGATAAACGATACAGTACAGGCCATCATAGCCTCTGCCAATCCCAGTATTTCTTCTCCCGATAGAAGCAAAAACCGGCTTAATTATAACGATGAGTTCATCAGCAATACTACCCAGGCCGAGTATGAAAACATGGTTATCGAAGCCCAAAAACACATCCGTCGGGGTGATATATTTCAAGCCGTACTTTCTCAAAGGTGGAAGAAACCTACATCGGCTAAACCCCTGGAGGTTTATGCAGAATTACGGTGTTTGAACCCCTCCCCTTACATGTTTTACCTGCATTTCCCAGGTTATACCCTGGTAGGATCTTCTCCTGAAATGCTGGTAAAAGTTGAAAATGAACGGGTACAAACACGACCTATCGCTGGCACTAGACCCATAACTCATAATGAGCAACAAGATGCCCTTTTGCGCCAGGAACTGGCAGAAGATGAAAAGGAGAGATCTGAACACATTATGCTGGTTGACCTGGGCCGCAACGATGTTGGCAAGGTTAGCCAACCGGGAACCGTGCAGGTTAAGGAATTTATGAAAGTTGAGGCCTTTTCCCACGTGATTCACCTGGTTTCTGCTGTTGAAGGATTACTGAAAAAAGGAGAAGATGGGCTATCGGCTCTGCAGGCCTGCTATCCCGCCGGAACACTTTCCGGTGCTCCTAAAAGACGAGCCATGGAAATCATTGACAATTTGGAAAAAGACTATCGAGGCCCTTATGGCGGAGCAGTAGGATACTTAGGCTTGAATGGCTGTCTGGACACCTGCATAACGATTCGCTCAGTACTCTTTTATAATGAATGCTGCTATATACAGGCAGGGGCTGGCATTGTAGCAGATTCCTCCCCCCCCAGCGAATACCAGGAAACAGTAAATAAGGCTAAAGCTTTGATGCTAGCCATTCAGAATGTGGAGGGATAACCATGATCCTGTTAATCGATAACTACGACTCTTTCACTTATAACCTGGTGCAGTACCTGGAAGAACTAGGAGCCCAAGTTACGGTAGTAAAAAATGACCAGCTTAGCTGTGATGATATTGAAAGGATGGAGCCGGAGGGAATTGTAATCTCGCCCGGGCCGGGCCATCCAGATGAAGCCGGGATATGCCTGGAGGCAATCCACAGGTTTTCCGGACGATGGCCGATCCTGGGAGTATGCCTGGGACACCAGGCGATAGCTCAGTCCTTCGGTGCTGATATTACTGTCAATTGGCGCATGATGCATGGTAAGGTATCAGCCATTCACCATGATGGGCAAGGAATCTTACGAGAGATGAAAAATCCGTTTGATGCGACCCGTTATCATTCCCTGGTGGTTGAAGCTTCAAGTTTACCATCTTGCCTGGAGGTATCCGCGTGGAGCGAAGAGGGAGAAATAATGGGCGTCAGGCATCGTGAGTACCCTGTAGAAGGGGTTCAATTTCATCCCGAATCAATTTTGACGGAAAATGGCAAGGAAATCATGTTGAATTTTCTGGTGGGTACTGGAACTTTATTGTCAAACTGTAATTTATGTTGAGTTGAGATGAGCAGAGAGGAGAAGAGATTATGTTTGTAAACTATTTAAAAAGGGTAATCGATGGAGGACAGTTAAGCAGTTCTGAGGCCTATGAAGTTATTAACTTACTACTTACGGAAGAAATTTCAGAAAATCAGGTAGCTGCTTTCTTTGCAACCCTGCGTATGCGCCGGGAAACTGGAGAAGAATTATATGGTTTTGCCTCGGCCTTGCTAGAAAAAGCTATTAAATATGAAGGTATGGAAGGCCTATTAGACGTAGTTGGAACCGGCGGAGGAGGTCGGAGCACCTTCAACATTTCTACCGCAACAGCTATTGTCTGTGCAGCCTGCGGAGTGCGAGTAGCCAAACACGGTAATCGCGCTGTTACCAGCCAGACGGGCAGCGCTGATGTACTGGAAGCTCTGGGTGTAAGAGTAGATCTAAATGTAGACGAAGCACGCCGCGCTTTAGAAGAAGTTGGCATTGCTTTCCTTTTTGCCCCCAATTATCACCCGGCAATGAAAATATTTGGTCCCATGCGCAGAAGCCTGGGAATATCTACCGCCTTTAATTTTTTAGGACCACTTATCAATCCCTTTTACCCAAGCTATCAGTTATTGGGTATATCCGACCCGTATATGATGGAACCCATGGCTGCTGCCCTTTCAAAACTGGGTAGAAAACAGGCTCTGGTGGTCCATTCATTAAATGGCATGGATGAAATCAGCCATGTTGGAATTACCATGATGGCCCGCGTGGATAAAACCGGTGTACATGAGGAGAAATTAGATCCCAGCCATTTAGGTTTTTCTACCACTGACCTCCAAGGCATTGATGGTGGAGCCGCTGTTGACAATGCAGAACTGATAAGAGAAATAATGGCCGGAAAATTAGGCTCAGCTCGGGAGGTAATTCTTATTAATGCAGCAGCTGCTCTTATGATAGCGGATAAGGTTAAGGATTTACCTGCCGGAGTTGCCATGGCAGCTGAAGCAATTGATTCTGGGCGAGCTACCGAAAAATTAAGTGAAATGACCCTTTTTGCCCGGGATTGCAGGATGGTAAAATGTTAAGCCGAATCGTTACTGCGAAGCTTGAAGACATGAAACTCTATGGCAACGCTATTATGGATGAATTTGCTCAGAGCAATAATCTTCCTGTCATCAGAGATTTCACAAATATGTTCACCCCCGATCAGCGAGTCAAACTAATTGCCGAGGTCAAAAAAGCCTCACCTAGCAAAGGAACTTTTTTGACAGATTTTGATCCGGTAGGCTTAGCAGCTGTGTACCAGCAAAATGGAGCTAGGGCAATTTCAGTTATAACTGAAAAAAATTATTTCCAGGGAAATCCCGATTCTATTCCTCAGATAAGAGGTAAAATTCAGCTCCCTGTTTTACGTAAGGACTTCATCATAGATGAGCGACAGCTGTATGAAACACGTTTAATAGGAGCTGATGCGGTATTATTAATTGCTCGCCTTTTGCCCGGCCGTTTATTGGCTTTGGTTGAACTGGCTCAGGTCTTAGGACTGGAACCTCTGGTAGAAATTCATAACCGCGAAGAATTAAAGCAAGCCCTGGATACCCCGGCACGGGTAATTGGTATAAACAATCGCAACCTGCAGGATTTCAACGTGAACATCCAGGTCTGCTTGGATCTAATATCCCTGGTGCCAAAAGGCATTTACGCTATTGCAGAAAGCGGTATTTCCAGCCCAACTGATATGCTGGCTTTGGAAAAACACGGTTTCCGGGGAGCCCTGGTAGGAGAAGCT
This sequence comes from uncultured Syntrophomonas sp., assembly GCA_964457945.1. Classification (GTDB taxonomy): domain Bacteria; phylum Bacillota; class Syntrophomonadia; order Syntrophomonadales; family Syntrophomonadaceae; genus PHAA01. The sequence goes on along the minus strand of CAYWFX010000050.1, from coordinate 8,473 downwards.
CTGGTAACTGCTGCCGACATTGGTGCAAAAGTCAAAGAACTAGTGGGATACCAAGGTGTTATCCATGACTAAGGTAAAGATATGTGGAATGCGCTCCTTACAGGAAGCACAGTGGGCAGCAGCAGCCGGAGCCTGGGCAGTCGGGTTCGTGTTTGCCTCTTCTCCGCGCCGGTTAACAGTCGAGGAAGCTGCCCGTATAATCTGTAAACTGCCCCCTTCAATCCATAAAGTAGGGGTTTTTGTAGACATGAAAATGGAAATAGTTGAAAAAGTCATTGCCGAGACCGGTATTAACATCTTGCAGTTTCATGGTCACGAGAGCCCGGAATACTGTCAGGAATGGAATTTACCAGTTATCAAGTCCTTCCATGTCCGGGACGAAAACTCCCTGGCAGAGGCAGAAAAATACCAGGTCTTTGCTTATCTATTTGATACCTACCAGCAAGGCATCGCTGGAGGAACCGGGAAAACTTTTGATTGGCGATACCTTGATGATTTTCAGCCAAGCCAACAGGTCATACTAGCCGGAGGTCTTAATCCCGGCAATGTGGCCGGGGCAATCCGTAAAGTAAAACCTTTTGCAGTTGATGTATCCAGCGGAATTGAATCATCAGGCCGCAAAGATCAAGTACTTATAAATGAATTTATCAGCCAAGCGCAACAAGAATAACAAGGAGGTATTACAATGAATCCTAATGAAAATGGCTATTACGGAGATTTCGGCGGCAAATACGTTCCAGAAACCCTTATGCCGGTTCTGAATGAACTGACTAGCTATTATTTAAAAATTAAAGATGACCCTGACTTTATCGAGGAATTAAGCTATTACATGAAAAATTATGTGGGTCGCTCCTCCGGGCTGTATTATGCGCAGAGGCTCACCCAGTCCCTGGGTGGAGCGAAAATCTATCTCAAACGCGAAGACCTTAATCACACTGGTTCTCACAAAATTAATAACACTATCGCCCAGGCCCTGTTAGCAAAAAGGATGGGTAAAACCCGGATAATTGCCGAAACCGGGGCCGGTCAGCACGGGGTTGCTACCGCCACTGCCGCTGCAGTATTGGGTTTATCCTGTGCGGTTTATATGGGAGCCGTCGATATAGAGCGACAGAAGCTCAATGTTTTTCGCATGCAGGCTTTGAATGCAGAGGTAATTCCGGTTTACAAAGGGTCGCAGACCCTTAAAGAAGCTATTGACGAAGCTTTTCGTGACTATATTGCCAGATCTGACGATACCCACTATCTGATTGGCTCTGTCGTCGGTCCCCATCCCTACCCTATGATGGTCAGGGATTTTCAAGCCATAATCGGCCAGGAATTAAAACAACAAATCCTGGTCGCAGAAGGAAGATTGCCCAGCTGCATTATTGCCTGTGTAGGTGGTGGCAGCAATGCTATGGGAGCATTTTATGAGTTTATAAATGACCCGGTTCGCTTAATCGGGGTGGAGGCCGGAGGCAAAGGTCTGGATGGTGAGCACCATTCGGCTACCCTGAACTGTGGTAGTCCCGGGGTTCTGCATGGGGCTCTCAGTACTGTCCTTCAGGACGAAGAAGGTCAAATATTGGAAACCCATTCAGTATCGGCCGGATTGGATTATCCGGGGGTTGGTCCAGAACACTCTTACCTAAAAAATATTGGCCGGGTAGAGTATACCAGCGCCACTGATAAAGAGACCCTGGCTGCTTTTATAACATTAAGTCAAATGGAGGGAATTATCCCTGCCCTGGAAAGCGCTCATGCGGTAGCCCATGCTATTAAGCTAGCACCCCAGCTTTCTCCGGATGATTGTATCGTAGTCAATCTTTCAGGTCGGGGCGATAAAGATGTTGAAACTGTTGCTGCTATATTGAAAGGGGTGAGCAAATGAACCGCTTGAATCATAAATTTGATGAACTAAAACAAAAACAAGAAAAAGGGTTAATCGGGTTCATCATGGCCGGCCAGCCTGACTTTCAAACCGGGGTGGATTGTGCCCGAACCCTGGAAGATGCTGGATGTGATATTCTGGAAATAGGTGTTCCCTATTCTGATCCTATTGCGGATGGAGAGGTTATTGAAAGGGTTCATTTTCAAGGCGTGGAACAGGGTATGAATATGAGCCGTTCCCTGGAATTCATGGCTGCGGTAAGGGAAAAGTGCCAGCTGCCCCTGATAATGTTTTCCTATTTCAATCCTATTTTCCGGCGCGGCATCCCTACTTTTATTAATGAACTAAAAGCAGCCGGAGCTTCGGCAGCCATAATACCTGATATGCCCCTGGAGGAACGAGCTAGGTATGAGACCGATGATTTAGATGTAATCCCCATGCTGGCTCCTTCTTCAGATGCTCATCGTATCAAGCAGATTGATGAGCTAGCTCGAAGTTTCATTTACTGTGTATCAGTAGCAGGAGTTACCGGGGTACGCAATCAACTGCCTGATTTACAGGATTATCTGCAGAGGGTCAGGGCTAATACCACCCATCCTTTGGCAGTAGGCTTTGGCATATCATCACCGGAACAAATTATCAGCTTGAAAGATTATGTGGACGCATTGGTGGTAGGAAGTGTCCTGGTCAGAACCATTGAACAATATGCTCAGGAAAAAAAGCAATTACTAAAGGAATTGAGCAAGACCATGTCCGATTTGAAGAAAGCAGCTATATAGTTTTTTCCAGTAGCTTGGATAATTATGAAAGTGGGAGGAATGGCAATGGAAGCCTTAAAGCTAGCTGGTCGGGACAAACAAAGCCCGTATACAGTTGTAGAAATAGATAGTCCACAAGGGCCGGTAAAGATAGGCGAAGGCTACTGTACGGTTATCGCCGGTCCCTGTGCAGTTGAAAACCGGGACGAATACCTCCTGATTGCCCAGGCATTACAAAAGATGGGGGTGCATATCCTGCGCGGGGGAGCTTTTAAACCCCGAACCTCGCCCTATTCTTTTATGGGACTGGGAGAGGAAGGTTTAAAAATACTGGCTGAGGCTAGAGAATTGACCGGCCTTCCAGTGGTTACCGAAGTCATGGATACCAGGGAAATTGACTTAATATCTAAGTATGCCGATATACTACAAGTGGGCAGCCGCAACATGCAAAATTTTCGTCTCCTCGAAGAGGTAGGCCGGAGCGACAAACCAGTTATCCTGAAAAGAGGACTTTCCGCTACCATCGAAGAATGGCTCCTGGCAGCCGAATATATACTTTCTTCCGGCAACCAAAAACTTATTCTTTGTGAGCGCGGCATTCGCACTTTTGAAAGCTATACCCGCAACACCCTGGATATTGGTGCGGTTTCAGCAGTAAAAAAGCTTTCTCACTTACCCATAATCGTTGATCCCAGCCATGCCACCGGTCGCTGGGAAATGGTAAAGCCTGCCGCGAAAGCAGCAATTGTTGCAGGAGCAGATGGCTTAATGGTTGAGGTTCACCCCTTTCCCGAACGGGCTCTATCCGATGGGAAACAATCCCTGACCCCGGATAATTTTTCCCATCTCTGGATAGAAGTTAAAAAACTGGCGGACGTAGAGGGTAAACACTATTAATTAAGAACTCAACTGACACAGTTGACATCGAATACGCAACAAAAAAGCATTGCTTTTGAAATCAGCAATGCTTTTTTTACTGCTAAACTTGAATTAGAATTAATAGTTAATTTTATTCTTATAAAAGTACTCTATCCCTGAAACAATAGTAATTAATACAGCGATATACATTGCCCATTGCCCCAAGGCCAACGCCGCCAGAGGATGGTATAAATTCTGTAATATGATTAGCAATACGGCTGTTACCTGGCTTATCGTCTTGAATTTGCCCATCTTACTGGCAGAAATAAGTACACCCTCTTCCGCCTTAACAAGCCGGAGTCCCGTAACGGCAAATTCTCTGCCAATAATGACAATAGCTATCCAACCTGGAATTCTGCCCAGTTCCACCAAGCTAATTAGCGCAGCGGTAATTAATAACTTGTCTGCTAAGGGATCAAGAATTGCCCCCAGCCTGGTAACCTGCTTCCATTTTCGGGCCAGGTAGCCATCCAGACTGTCAGTTAAGGCCGCAATCATAAAGATAACCGCCGCTAACGAACCGCCATATGGAATTCTGGTTAGCATCAAAACCACAAATATCGGAACCAGGATAATTCTTAACATGGTTAATTTATTCGGAATATTCATCAGCAGGTTCCCCAATCATATCGTAGTTGCGTATTCCTTTGAGACGGACGTTAACAAAGTTTCCTTTCACTAATCTCGATCCACTTTTAACCATAGTTATCCCATCAACCCCAGGAGCCTGAAAATAACCGCGCCCTATAAATAGATTTTTGGACACTTGAGAAGATATTAATATCTTCTCATTTTTATTTAAGCGCGTCATGTTTTTTTTACGAGTAATTGTTTTTTGCAGTCTCATGATGGCATCCCGCCGCTCCAGTTTAAGTTCCTCACCCACATGTCCTGGCATAGCAAAGGCAGCCGTTCCTTCTTCGGGAGCAAAAACAAAAGCCCCCAACCAATCAAACTCGGTTTCCTTCACAAAATCATACAGGCACTTAAAATCTTCTTCACTCTCACCAGGGAAACCTAGCATTACAGTGGTCCTTAAAACCAACCTATCCACCTGTTCATGTAAGCTTCGCATTAAGGAATTAAGCTGATCCGTATCATGCTTTCTATTCATATTTTTCAAGACCCTGTTCGCGGCATGCTGCACAGGTATGTCCAGGTAAGGCAAAACCTTATCCTCACCAGCAATGGTATCAATGAGCTTCTGGTCAATATGGGCAGGATGGAGATACATCAAACGAATCCATTCCAATCCATCGATGTTAACTAGTTCCTTGAGAAGAGGGGTTAAATCACCTGTACCGACCAGATCCGCCCCATACATAGCCGTATCCTGTCCAATAACTACTAGTTCCCTTACCCCCTGGGCAACTAATTCCTGGGCTTCCTTAACAATCTCATCCCGGGGGCGTGAACGCAAGTTTCCTCTTATCAAAGGAATGGCACAATAACTGCATCGATTATTGCAGCCTTCGGTGATTTTTAGATAGGCTGAACCTGCCGGAGTAGTAATTATCCTCGGCCCTTTTTCCATAAATACCTCAGGTGGTTCACCAATAAGGCTTACACGTTCACCTTCTCGAACCCGAAGAATAACCTTGTCTATGTCAGTAAAAAATGAGATTCCTACTACCCCGTCTAATTCCGGCATCTCATCAAGTAGTTCCTGACCATTTCTTTGAGCTAAGCACCCCGTTGCCAGTAAATATTGCAAACAGCCTCTTGCTTTCATTTTTCCAGTTTCAATAATGGTATTAATAGCTTCTTCCTTGGCATCGTTTATAAAACCGCAAGTATTAATGATTATTATATCAGCCTTTTCCAGTCCATCGACAATTTTGTAACCAGCCTTTTTCACAATCGCAATCATAATTTCCGTATCAACCTGGTTTTTAGGGCAACCTAAACTAATAAACCCAACTTTCACCTGCTACCTCTATTCCACACCTATACTACTAAGGTCATATTTTTTCTCCACTACTTCCCCCGTCTTTCCCATAGGAGCAAGTTTCTTTTTGTTCAAACTAACATCTATTCCCCCGGCATTACCCGCTTTTATAACTATCGTTTGTCTACCCTCAAAAGACTGTTTTTCTCCAACAGCCATTATGGCAGAATACTGCTGCTGCCCGTCAACCTGAACCTGCAGCCAGCACCTCTCTCTGGCCTCAACATCTAGAGTCAGCTTATCAGTTATTGGTTTTTCAATATTCTTCGCTTGGTCAAGTACTGGATCATTAACAGCTGGCGGCCTGGTTACGCTCCAATCAGAAATGTAGGTGACCAAATAATCCCCTATCCAAATAACAATAATCAGAAATAAAGCCCCAGCGATAATATTCCTAATAGGAAGGTTTAAAACCGGAAAGCTAATTTCCCTGGATGGCTTCTCTGCAATCAAAATGACGTCTTCCGGGGGATGGTTACCGTAAGCCAGGCTCTGAAATTCACGAACCATAGCCTCAGGATCCATTTTTAAAAACCAGGCATAGCGCCTGACAAAGCCTGTTGCATAAACCCGAGGAGGAAGTTTTGCAAAATCCTCTTCCTCCAGGGCCTTGAGATACAGGGTTCTAATCTTGGTTTCTTCCGCTACCGCTTCCAAATCAAAACCCTGTCTTTCCCTTTCTGCTTTTATTCTTGCTCCAAAGCCGCTTATGTCAATCACCCCTACATTGGCGTTAGAATCTAATTAGGACTTTTCCCCACCCGAATTGGCAGTGGCACTGGCAATCCTTATAGCTTGTCTAATCGGATAACCCACCGATAATGCATATACTAGCCCGGCTAGAAAATAATGCATCCCAGTTTGGCTGTTAAAACTCTGATTAGGGGGTAAAGGAAAATCGCTCACCCCCTGATTGTTTATCAATACTGCGCTATTACTCCCATCAGTAATTATACAGTTTTGCGTACCAGCTTCAATCAGTTTTCTTCCTTTTTGTAAATATAAATCATATTTTTGAAAATCAGTAACTCCTAAAGCTAACAGGTCGCATCTGCCTAAAAATGCAGGAATCTCAGCATCCATAAACCAGCACCCGCACAGACACGGAGATTGATCCTCCCGACCCGGTAATTTTCTAACTATAGCCTCTTGAAATTCAGTCTCAACGACTAGCCAATCACAATTATATGCCACCCACTCACGAGCTTCGATAGCCTGCTGAAAGTCCTTCGTACTATATCCTTCCACTAAACACAAACCCTTATTAGAAACAATCTTCTTACAGGTTCTTTTTTCTGGATGGCGGTAAATATTGGCTACATCAACGTCCTTGGCTTTCAAATCATTTACTATATTGCTTCCCAATTCGTCGTTTCCTATCACGGTGATTAGTTTAGCCTTAACTCCGTAGCCTGCCAGCGATCTGCTTACTTCCGCAGCAAATCCGGTATACTTCATATCAATTAACGTATTATCCAGCTCTCCTTGAACCCTTATTTCAAGAAAAACCTGACCCACGATTACAACCGAAACCTTTTTATTAAAGACATACCCCTTGCCCAGGATTATGCCTTTTTTCATCAGATTCGAAATATGCACAGCTACAGAAGACCGGCTTATACCAAAATGCAAAGCCAGTTCATCCTGAGAAATTAGCGGTTCCTTTCTTAGAAAATCCGCTATTTCACTCTCTCGCGAGGTGAGCTTCATGCCTGCCCTCCTTAGGGACTGATATATTTCATACTAGCACAGTTTGTTATTGGCGTATAGTTTTTCCAACTGTTCTTCATCTATTAATATTTCGCGTTTTTTATTCGCATCAGACTCAGAAACAATTCCCCGCTCCTCCATCAAATCCATCAGTCGCGCGGCCCTAGAATACCCTACGCGAAGCTTACGCTGCAAAAATGACACGGAGGCCTTTTTGTTTTGCACCAATACCTTTACCGCATCCCAGAACATCTCGTCCTCATAGTCCAAATCCATCTTTTCCAAAGATGACTCCAATCCCTGGAGCTGATCGACATTCTCACCTGTAGATACTTGTTCCTTTACATAATTCACCGTTATTTCTATATCATGATCTGATACGAAAGCTCCCTGCACCCGGTAAGGTTTGACTGCCCCCACCGGTGAAAACAGCATATCGCCTTTGCCCAGTAACTTCTCGGCTCCCCCGATGTCCAGAATAGTTCTGGAATCAGTCTGCGATGACACCGCAAAGGCAATTCGTGAAGGTATGTTGGCCTTTATAATTCCCGTTACTACATCAACCGAAGGTCTTTGGGTGGCTACAATCAAATGTATTCCAGCCGCCCTGGCCATCTGAGCCAACCTGCATATAGAATCCTCGACTTCTACTGGTGCAACCATCATCAGATCAGCCAACTCATCAATAATTATAACAATAAAGGGCAGTGCAGCCGAAGCCGAAGCTTGATTATACCTATATATATCCCGTACGCCCTTATCAGAAAACATCTTGTAGCGCTTTTCCATCTCGGTAGTCATCCATCGCAAGACCACCGAAGCCTTTTTGGCGTCAGTCACAACTGGCGTCATCAGGTGGGGTATGCCATTATATATAGTTAACTCTACCATTTTAGGATCAATAAAAACCAGTTTCAACTCGTCCGGGGTAGCGTTGTACAAAAGGCTCATAATAATACTGTTCAAACAAACACTTTTCCCAGACCCAGTAGAACCAGCAATTAATAGATGAGGCATATCACTCAGTTTGGCAACGACAGCATTTCCACTTATATCTTCTCCCAATGCAAATGCCAGCGGGCTGTTCAATTTCTTGAAAGAAGCGGACGTGAGAAGGCTGCGAAGTCCCACACTGCTAACCTTGGAACTGGGAACTTCTATCCCAATAGCCGACTTGCCAGGAATAGGTGCCTCAATACGAATCCCTTTAGCAGCCAAGTTCAGCTGCAAATCATCGGTAAGGCTAATAATCTTACTTACCTTAAC
>CAYWFX010000049.1:0-21485 GCA_964457945.1 uncultured Syntrophomonas sp. | reverse complement strand
CGATGGTACTGCAGTTTACTGTGGGAGAGTAGGTCGTTGCCAGGAATTTTATTTTATTAACTACAAGCTTTCCTCATGGAGAGCTTTTTTGTTGCAATCAAGTCTTATTTGTAACAGATCGTTTAATTAGATTAACAATTTATAATTATAATTCATAAATATTTTGAACCAGTATCATCCAGTCACCTTTGTCAGTTGCATTTTCAAATCCATTTTTAGCGTAAAATTCTTTAGCATTTTCGGTTCCGATAAATATGGTTCTAACATGCATTATTTCTTCAGCCAGGAGTCGTTTTAGTAATTCAGTTCCTAACCCCTTTTTTCGATAATTCGGATGTACCAGGACATCAAGTATGGTTGCCCATCTAACCGTATCACTCAAAGCTCGCATCATTCCTACGATATCTTCATCATCCCAAGCAGATATGACCACATCACTGTTCGCTAACATTCTTTCCCAATCAGATCGTTGCTTAGGTACTTTCCAACTGGCGTAGCTATTGTAAAAGTCCTTTATTTTTTTAGTATCCACAATAAGATTATTTGAAAATACGATCATTACCGGATCCCCCCTGCTTTCATCATATATGAGAATTAAATAAGCATGCAACCCAAAATATACAGAGTAGAATGTAACAAGAAGGAATGGGAAAATTTGAGAGTTGCTGGATAAATGCATGGACGGTTATTCTAATTACATATTATTATCAAATTCACCCCAAATTTACCTCCTGTTTCTTCGCATTATTAGTAAATATAGCATGAGGAGGTAAATTGATGGGGAAAAGACAAATTCTAATTATGGTTATGGCTTTATAATGGAGATAAGCGTTAAGGGATTTGGATATGGTTACACAAGATTTAACATTTAGCCATAATAAACCCGTTACCCTCCTGGAGGCAATTGTTATGCTGCTAAACGCACGGGGATTGAAAGAAGCGGTTAAGAATTATCACTTATCAGAAGAACAAAAGGTTCTTTTAGAAAAGATACCTGATTGGGGGAAAAACTATATTGCGCTGGCTTTAGAGCGGGGAGTATTGCTGGAAAACAATATAGAAATATTTAATCCCCATCAAGGAGCTAAAAGATACGAAGTCTGCCAGTATATAGCCAGATTATTTAGGGAACAAAGTTGTTCAGCTGATGACGAAGATATATTGTTACAGGTGAAAAGGATCTACTTCCAGTCGGGATTTTGGAATATGTTTGGCATATGCAGACACACAGAGTGATAAGTTGCTATCTGGTTGGTTCTTTTCAGCCTATGATAGTAGTACAACTGATTGAGGCTGTAGTAATGTTGAGTTAATGGTACGTAAATTATTTGCGAAAATTTAACGGCCAAACTGTAATAGGCGGAATACAGGGATGCCGACAGGCAGCCCTAAAGTAAGGGTAGGGGGATAGGGAATGTCATCTCCCGGAGGAAAATTGCTGGATAGTAAAATAGCTGAGGCATTGGTAAGATATCAGGCTGGTGATAAACTAGCTATTGAGAACATCTATGATGACTTATTGCCTTTTTGCCTGCGGGTGGCTTCAAAAACTTGTAATCGATATATCACCATTCAGGATGAAGAATCTAGCATTGCTCAAATAGCTATACTGGAAGCATTCGATAAATATCAACCTGACCGCGGTTCATTCTATTATTTTTTAGGGCAAGTAATTAGAAATCGTATAATTGATTATAAACGCCGGGAAACGAAGTCTCGAACTATTTCGTTTTCAGATCTGGGTGACAATAAGGATACGTACATTGAACCAGTGGATGATGATTATTTTGAAAAAATACTGGATGATTTGGACCGACAGCAGGAAATAGAGAAGTTCAAAAATATGTTGGGTGAATTTCAAATAAGCTTTGAGGATTTATATAAAGTATCGCCGAGACATTCGGGTGCCAGGGAAAAGGCCATGAAAGTTGCCGGTTTAATTGCTCAAAGCAGTGAACTGAGCGAGCATTTATTAATGAAAAAATCACTTCCCGCTAGGGTTTTGGAGGAGAAGTTTGATATTAATCATAAGCTTTTGGATAGGTACCGGAAATACATAATTGCAGGTGTACTGATACTAAAATATGAGTTTTCATATCTCAAACCCTATGTTCTACCTTTGGCAAGGGGGAATGACATTGGCTAGATTAAAAGGCCTGGTACTTGAAGTCGGAGATAACTGGGCGCTTATCCTGAGTGAACAGGGAGAGTACAAGAAAATAAAGACTAAGAGTTTCTTACAGGTGGGTGAAATCTGGCAGGAGTCAACTGGCTATACGATGAAATATGCGGTTGCCGCTGCTGTTTTGCTAGTATTTCTAGGAGCAGCGTTTACCTTTCTGCCCGTGGTAGCTTACGCTCAGGTTTCGTCTGGTATTGAGCTGGGCTTAAATCGATGGGAGTGGGTCGTTTCTGCACGGCCCCTGAATGATGATGGCAGAAAGCTCTTACAGGAGCTTAATTTGCAGGGTAAGACTTTGGATCAGGCAGTGGAACTGATAGTGGATAACACTTTAATTAATAATAGCAATTCAGATAATAAAGAAATAGTTTTAAATGTCGTTACCAGGAAGCCCGGTGACGAACAGGACAGACAGCGTATAATGGAAAAAATGGATACTAAAGTAAAACAAATATTGGAGCGAGATAAACTAAAGCACGACAGGGATACAGCAAAAGACAATTCAGGGAGTGAGCCGGGGAGTTCACATGACGAAGTAGAATCTAAAATGCTAATATCACCATACAAAGATAAGCGATTCAAGGGAGATGAGCCTGTCGGTGAATTCAAAGGGATAAAGACCCAGCCGCAAATACAACATAGGAATACACCTGATAAGGACATTGATGAAGTCTTAACTACCAATGTAGATAAAGATCAGAAAATCCGCCAAGAAGACGCAACCCGTGAAATAATCAAAGAAAAAAATCCTGATGCAATCAAAAACAATGATAAACCAGAAGAAAAAAACAGAGGAAATCCTGAAAAAGAGACATTGAAATCATCCGAGAAAAATAATAATGCTGAAGAAAACAACCAACGATCTAATGGTAGGAGATCGGTGAAGGAGGAGTAAAAATATTAGAATAACTTAGAGCCATACCCCAAGTTATTCTGAGGCAAGCCTGGTTACCTGAAGTTAATACTTACTGATATTAATGAAAAACATAAGAAAATATATTATTGACATAAAAATCAGGGTGTAAGTACCTACCTGATTCAGGGACAGAGTTATTATATTAGAAAAAACAGTTAATATACCTATATACAAGAAGGTGAGCCAGAAGGCGGTTGCACCAGTTTTATTCCTAATGAATAGACTTCTTTCGTCAGCTTCGCTTTCAAGATTGCGATACAGAGCCGGTTTATTTCGGCCATAAAGCAATATTAATAAGCAGGCAAGACCTGTTGGTATGCAGCCAATGGCGACTCCACTCATTGCCTGGGTTTCAAACTTTAATATATAACCAGCAAATAGGGCGGATAAGCCGACTATCAGCATAATGGAATAGCCTAGGACCTGTCTTTTGATGTACTTATTAACATTCACGCTAAAACCTCACTTTTAATAGATTAATACTTTAGGTTAAGAATTATAGTTATAAGTTTTCGCTTGCCTTTTGTACCCTGATGACGAAGGGGTTATAACTTATAATTGAAATAGTAATAGAAGCAGATATAGAGCAATACCAGTACACTCAAACATATACCTAAAAAATTATAGGGGTTTACCAGAATCTGTGGTCCCCAGACTGATCCTATCAGTACAGTGAAAGCGCTAAGCAGAGCATAAGTCAAAAAAGTGAAATAGGCAGCTCTGCCAGCTATGAACCAGGTTCGTTCATCATAAGGAGTCATGCCTTGTGCCTCCATTTGTCTAATCCGTCTTCGTTTAAAGGTAAGGGCGATAAAAGTGAAGATGGCTCCGCCGATCAACCCACTGCCAAAAGAGCTGTTGCCGCTAAGGGTCTGCCACATACCGATGCTAAATAGTAAAAATAGCATTATATAACGTAGGAAATCATGGTTTTTTACTTTCATTATAATTACTCCTCTCCCTCTTCAAAAACAAATACTTCTTCAATAGTCAAATGAAATACCCTGGCCAGGCTATAAGCGAGACCGATAGAGGGGTTATATTTACCCTTTTCCAAAGAAATAATAGTCTGACGGGACACCTTTACCTGAGCTGCCAGGTCTTCCTGGGTAATCCCATTCTGCTCGCGCAATTCGCGCAGGCGGTTATTCAAATAATTCACCCCTAACGTAAAGCACCCTTTACATTAAGTTTATAGCATAAGTATAAACATGTCAAGCATGCTTTACAATATCATGGGGCGAGATTCATTATTATACCTAAATGTGTATAAGCAATGGGGGAGAAAGCAAGAGATCGTCTCCCATTGCTTATTAAAGATTATCTCAAAGCTATTCTTCAGCAATTATTTTCAACATATGATCAGCTTATAATTATTTTAGGTTACTCTTAATAAACAATTCAAACTCCCTAACGCAAAGATACTATCCCATAATAAAATGGTCGGGAAGGGAAAAGGAAGATGTGTGAGGAAAGGTAACCACATGAGGCTAATTTTCATATGGTAGGATACATGAAACCTTTGTCTTGGGGAGTATCTCCACAAGGCTGGGGGGAATAATAAAAATAAAAAAGGAAGTTGGCCTATGAATATGCGTAGAGCTTCTGTTCCAACGATAATACCGGAGCTAGGGAAGGCAATTATATTGCCTCGCTGCCGAATTTGCAATCAGGTTCCCAAGGAAGGCATACGGGGTGGCATCAAGTTGAAAAAAGCCTTTATCTGTACCCATTGTGAACAAGAGATAGCGAATGTCGATGTGGGATCTGAAAATTATCAGATTCTATTAGAGAAAATAAAGACGATTTTAAAATAAGCCAGGCTGATGACAAGAATAAAGATCAAGGCATGAGAAAAGCCCGTGATTGAGGCGTATGATGTATGGGAGCGGACCGTCTGCTTTGCAATAAGGTCACGTGCCCGTATTGAGTACATTGATTGAACGGGCTTTTGTCAACGGCCGGAAGTGCGTTGACGCTTTTTTATTTTGGTAACAGGCAATTTTAATATACAATTAAACAGAAGACATGAGAATATGGGGAGCGTAACAAAGGGCAAGGTTCTTTTGTTAGAAGCATTAAGCGGCGTGACAGGAGAACTGTCCCATTGTCATACTTGACGCACAGAAAGGGATAAAACAAATTGCCATACCAGACTCCAATATACACAGCACTAAAAAAGTATATGGAAGAAAAAAATCTCCGCTTGCACGTTCCTGGACATATTGGGGGCAAAGGTATGCATGCACCGGAACTGGAAGCATTGGCCTGCATGGATATTACCGAAATTCCAGGATTAGATGATTTACACCTGGCGCAAGGCATTATAGAAGAGGCCCGGCAACTGCTGGCCAGAGCCTGCGGAGCCAGAGAGAGCTTGTTGCTGTTAAATGGCGCCACTTCTGGAATACATGCGCTGTTTATGAGCATAGGTGATGGGGAGCGGGTAATGATACCTAGAAATGCCCATCGGTCATTTTATGGGGGAATGGTCTTGTCAGGCGCTATGCCGGTATATATTCCCTGCGAAATACAACCAGAGCTGGGAATTGCCCTAGCGGTAAAGGCTGCAGAAGTAGAAGATTTACTGCACCTAAATAATAATGTGGGAGCTGTATTTGTTGCCAGTCCTAGCTACTTCGGGACCTGTTGTGATATAGCCGGGATTGCAGCCGTAGTTCGGCGCTGGGGAAAAATGCTCTTGGTGGATGAGGCGCATGGAGCCCATTTCCCCTTTCACCCACTGTATCCTAACAGTGCATTAAAAGATGGAGCGAATGCCGTGGTAAACGGTTTGCATAAAACTTGGCCGGTTTTGACCCAGGGTGCCTGCCTTCATCTGGGAGAGGGCTTCAGGCATCATGCCCGTTTACGGGAGGCGTATAGCCTTATTACAACTACCAGCCCATCCTATCCCCTGATGGCTTCTATCGATTTAGCCCGAGATTTTATGGAGCGGGAAGGGACAGGTTACCTGGAGCGGGCATTAGAATTATCTCGGGAGTTCAAGCCCCGTATGGATAAAATCCAAGGAGTTCGGTGCTATGGAGACGAATTACTGCAAATTAGAGGGGTAAAAGCGGTTGACCCATTAAAAGTTTTGATAGGGGTGCAGGGGCTGAGCCTGACTGGTTATCAGGTGGCCCGTCTGTTGAGAGAAGAGCACCATATTCAGGTGGAAATGGAAGAGCAGAACCTTATCCTGGCTATGTTTTCCTGCCTGCATGAGCGTGAGGACTGGGAGCGATTTTATCTGGCCTTGCAAGAATTAGCTCTCCGTTACCCTTCTCTGGGTGTAGATAGAAGCCCGGTTTACCAGCAACCGCTGCCTCGGATTATATTGAGTCCCCGCCAAGCATTTTTTGCTGCCTCCCAAAAGGTCAAGCTGACAGAGTGCAGGAGTCGGGTAGCTGGGGAGATGGTGGCGGCATATCCACCGGGGATACCCTGTCTGGTTCCGGGAGAACTTATTACGGATGAAGTATGGGATTACCTGCATTACTTGAAGATAAGCGGAACACGAGTTCAAGGGCCAGAGGAACCAAACTTGGAGCATATTAACGTGATAAAAGAGTAAGGGAGAATTGCCATGCAGAAAAGAGGAGCATTTATTAGCTTGGAGGGCATCGATGGTAGTGGAAAAACTACCTTAAAAGAGAGTTTATTAGCTCTTATGGCTAAAAATTACCAGGTGATCGGGATTAGAGAGCCAGGAGGTACGGTCATTTCGGAAAAAATAAGGGACATGCTCCTGGATGTAAGGAATGATGGTATAATAGGTAAAACGGAAGCTTTGCTCTATGCTGCGGCCCGCAGCCAGTTGGTGGAGGAGATAATACGCCCCGCTTTAATTCAGGGCCAGATAATAATAGCAGACAGGTACATGGATTCCACTATTGCCTATCAGGGTTATGGTCGGGGACTGGATATAGAATTCCTGGATGAGCTGAATCGGCTTTGTACTGCAGGCTTAAAACCCGACCTGACACTATTGCTGGATATTGACCCAGAGGCCGGACAGAGCAGAAGAAACCAGGATATTCCCGACCGACTGGAAAGGGAAGGCTTGGAATTTCAAGCTCGTATACGAGTCGGATATTTAAAGTTATGGGAAAAAGATCCCCAGAGAATCAAGGTACTGGACGCGAGTCAAACAGCTGAGCAATTAGTACGAGAAGCGATGAGCATGATTGAAGCCGCACTCTCCTAATTTAGTACTCTGGTCTTAATGAGACATGCCTATCGTTTTCGATTATAGTAATAAAATTACAAGCAAAGCCGAAAGGCAGTGATATTGTGAAGATAGAGCGGAGTAAAAAAGAATTAAGTAAATATCCTTCCTTAGGCAAGACCGAACTGCCAGAGGTAAAAAGAGTAGCTGAGACTGCTTTTGAGCAAGAATTAGCTTATCGTCAAGAGGCAGCCATGCAGTTCAGAATTCAAGAAATACTGGGACAGATAGAGCATCTCACGGAGAGCTTGAGCAGAAATATTAATATCAACGACTTGATGAGATATAAGAAACTGGTTAGAGACTTTTTAAAAGAAGCCACCTCCGAAGCCTACCAATTAAGTAAAAAACGGGGGCGAAACCGGCGGGGTCGGACACTTTTACTGACAGTAAACACCATAGACGCAGAAGTCGAGAAGCTAATTAATGATTTCAGGGGAAAAAAAAGCGAGCCGATGGAAATACTGGAAACCTTGGACAAGATAAGAGGTATGCTGGTTGATCTTATGATATAAGGATGATTACATGGATTACTTTACCGATATAATTGGACAGGAGCGAGCTCTATTGCCGCTTCAAAAGGCTTTGCAAACGGGAAGAATAAACCATGCCTACCTTTTTGTTGGTCCGGCTGGGGTAGGCAAATTAACCACCGCCCTAGCTTTTGCCAGAGCGATAATTATAGGATCGGACCCACAGGGCGAAGCCTATGTGAAAGAAAAGGTACATCCAGATTTCATGGTTATAGAAAAAATGGAGAGCAAAACCTTGATCGGCATTGAGCAGATCAACCGAGAGATGGAACCCTGGTTAGCTTTAAAACCATACCGTTCCATCCGGCGGGTGGTCATCATCAAAGATACCCATCTCTTAAGCATTCCGGCTGCCAATGCGCTTTTGAAGACTTTGGAAGAGCCGCCCGGCCATGCTGTAATTATTTTGGTATCGGATGAACAGAACTTGTTGGAAACGATTGTATCGCGCTGTCAGATGATAAGGTTTTTTCCATTAGCTGAGGTGAATATTAGCGAATTTTTACTGGGGAGGGGAGTAGATCCAGACCGAGCCGCCAACCTGGCCCGGCTGGGGCAGGGAAGTATGGCTGCAGCGCTTCTTCTGGCTGAAGAAGCAGGGCTGGAAGAACTTTGGGACACTGCCCAGACCCTTATTAATAACCTTGCAGCCGGGCAGGAAATCGAGGTATTCAAGTGTGCTGAGCAAATGGAAAAAAAGCCTGCCATGCTGGCTAGTCTAATGAGTACTCTGTTGAGGGACATTTATATTTATCAGGTGACCGGTCAAAAACAGCTTCTGGTGATGAAGAGCAGTTTGAAGCTATGTGAGGATTTTAAAAAACTTGTTCCCACCCGGATTCAAACGGCATTAGTGAACATAGATAAACTTAGAAGACAATATCGTGGCCCGGTAAGTTCGCTATTAATAAGCATAAACATTTCCTATCAGCTCTGGGATGCATTACAATAAGAAAGAAAATCAAAACTGCGCGCAGCGCATTAGGGGGCTATTTTTTGGCATTTGTAGTAGGCGTTAGATTTAAGTCCGCCGGCAAAATATATTATTTTGATAGTGGCGACATGGAATTGCAGGTAGGAGAAGCGGTTATTGTTGAAACTGTTCGCGGAGTAGAATACGGTGAAGTAGCTTTGAAAAAGAAAGATGTGAGTGAGGAACAGTTGGTTCTGCCTTTGAAAAAGGTAATTCGTAAAGCGAATGAAGAAGACCTGACGACCTACCAGCGGAATAAGGAGAAGGAAGCAGAGGCTCTGGAATTGTGTCGGGAGAAGGTTAGAGTACATAACCTTCCTATGCGGCTTATTGACGTAGAGTATACGTTTGATATGGGTAAAATAATTTTCTATTTTACCGCGGAGAGCAGGGTTGACTTTCGCGACCTGGTAAAAGACCTGGCTTCTATTTTTAAGACCCGTATCGAGTTGAGACAAATAGGAGTGAGGGATGAGGCTAAAATGTTAGGTGGTATCGGCACCTGTGGCAGAATTCTGTGTTGCAACAACTTTTTAGGGGAATTTGCGCCAGTCTCTATCCGCATGGCCAAGGAGCAGCGGCTTTCCCTGAATCCTACTAAGATATCCGGCATTTGCGGGCGTTTAATGTGCTGCCTCAAATATGAGTCGGAAATGTATAGTTCCAAGAGGTCAGAGGGGGTTAAAAATGGAGAAAACGGTACAAGAGCTGAAGTTATTAATCCGGGAGCTGATTCTTGAGATAGGAGACCTCAAAGAACGGGTTACCAGTTTGGAAAAAGAGGTCAAACCAGAGCCGCAGTATGAGTCTCGATCAGATGTGGAGCTAATAAAGCTGCAGGGTGAGGGATATGAGCAGCTAGGGCAAATTTATAAGGAAGGGTACCATGTATGCCCGGTTGCTTATGGGCAGCGCCGCAGCGACGGGTGCTTATTTTGCATAGCATTTATGGAGAAGGAGTAAGGGCCTAGTGTCAGACAGGCAAGAAATATTAAGCGCGGAAGAGACTCTGGATGACCTGTTATTAGGGAACATGAAGCTTATCCAGGGTGTACATGGTTATCGATTTTCCTTGGATGCAGTATTGCTGGCGCATTTCCCGGAAACTAAGGGAGTGAGGCAGGTATTTGACCTGGGAACGGGAAGCGGGGTAATTCCGATCCTCTTGGCAGTACGTGCCCCCGATCTGCGCATAAGCGGCGTTGAAATTCAGCCGTCTATGGTGGATAGAGCCCGGCGCAGTGTCCACCTTAATAGGTTAGCTGATAGAATCGAGATAATCCAGGATGATATAAAGGAACTTGAAAAATCTTTACCGGGGGGATGTGCTGAGCTGGTCTTGAGCAATCCCCCTTTTTGGAGAAAAGGCGAAGGTCATATCAGTATCAATTCAGAGGAAGCGATTGCCCGACATGAGTTGGAGCTCAATCTGGAAGAACTAGTAAAGCAGGGAGCATATTTGTTGTGCCAGGGGGGCAAGATGGCAATTATTCAGCGCGCCGAACGCTTGGCAGAGGCGATGGAGATTTTTCAGCGCCACAAACTATCGGTCAAACGATTGCGGATGGTGCATTCCTTTGTCGATCGTAATGCTGGCTTGGTCCTGTTGGAGGGGCAGAAAAACCGCCCCGGCAGTCTTATTAGCATCCTCCCTCCGCTAGTGATTTACCAGCAGCCCGGGGAGTACAGCGATGAAATCAAACAAATTTATAGGGAGAAATAAAAATTGGGGAAATTATATGTATGCGGAACGCCGATCGGTAATCTGGAAGATGCAAGTATCAGGCTATTAAAGACCCTGCGTCGGGTCGATATGATTGCTTGTGAAGATACCCGTCACAGTATCAAATTACTAAACCGTTATAAAATTAAAAATAAACTAATCAGCTATCATGAACATAGCAATCCAGAAAAAGAGAACTACATTTTGGAACAGCTAAAAATGGGAAGCAGCATTGCACTAATATCTGATGCAGGTATGCCTACGATTTCTGATCCTGGGGAGAGTCTGGTACGTCGGGCCATCGAAGCCGGAATCGAGGTGGAAGTTATTCCCGGGCCTTCAGCCTGCACTGCTGCTTTAGCCATTTCCGGGCTGGACAGCAGCAGCTTTGTATTTATGGGATTTTTGCCCCCGAGAGCAGGAAAAAGAAGAGATATCTTGGACAGTTTAAAAGAGGAACATAGAACCCTGATATTATATGAAGCTCCTCACCGTCTTCTGAAGACCCTGGAGGATATGGAAACGATTCTGGGAGAGGAACGCTCAATAACCGTAGCCCGCGAGCTTACCAAGATCCACCAGGAAGTTAGACGGGGGTCGGTGCGGGAAATAAAATCTTACTATAAGGGAAATCCTCCCCGGGGTGAAATTTGCCTGTTGATTCCTGCTAAAGAAGAAGAGGCTAAAGCAACTGATTGGGATCAGATTATGCGGGAAACTATTGAACTGATAAAATCTGGGGTGGATAAAAAAGAGGCCCTCAAAATGAAGGCCCAGGAATATAAGGTCCAAAAATCGACAATTTATAAAATGCTGCTTGATAAGTAATTGTGGCTTAAACTTAATTAGCCGATATGTTTTGCAATTTCAGTCAGGCAGCTCTTGCAAAGGTTTTTGCCTTTGTAATTTGCTACATCCTCGGCATTACCACAAAAGATGCAAGCAGGTTCATATTTTTTAAGGATTATCTTTTCAGCGTCAACATAGATTTCAAGTGCATCCTTTTCTTCGATTCCCATAGTACGTCTTAGCTCAATAGGAATTACGATACGACCCAGCTCGTCCACTCTTCTTACCACACCAGTTGATTTCATCATAGCATTTTCCCTCCTTCATTACATCATTTGATGTTTATCCACTGCAAACGATACCAGAATTGGCAGAAATAGTCAAGCTATTTTGTGACAAATAAATACAAGAAATATGCTATTAGAACATAGAATTGGAAATTATATATTATTACCGGATTCAAAAGGATATTATGGATGTAATCACCTTGTCAAGTCCTAAGAAGTTTCTCGGTTCGACAGGTCCCTTCAAGCCAAGAAATTATATTTAAAAATCATGAATGTTAATATTTCCTGCTTCCTTTGCAGGGGATTAGGGGATAAGAATTGCGTTTTGTGGTAAAATACACAGAATATACCTTACCTAATGTTTATTAATGGAGGGACCAACATGCAGGAGAAGAAAAACTATTATATTACCACCCCTATTTATTACCCCAGCGACAACTTACATATTGGGCATGCCTATACGACGGTGGCAGCCGATTGTATGGCCCGATTCAAGAGGATGCAGGGCTATGATGTGTTTTATCTTACGGGTACAGACGAACATGGCCAGAAAATAGAACGGGCCGCTCAGGAGAAGGGTAAGGAACCGATTCAGCATGTGAATGAAATAGTTGCCAATATTCGCAAACTGTGGGAGTTAATGCTCATCTCTAACACAGACTTTATTCGTACTACCGAGAATCGGCATAAAAAATTGGTTCAGAAGATTTTTCAGAAAGTCTATGATCAGGGAGATATTTTTATATCCGATTATCAGGGCTGGTACTGTAATCCCTGTGAAACTTATTTTACTGAGCGCCAGTTAGTAGATGGCAAATGTCCTGACTGCGGTCGGGAAGTTGAACTCTTGAAGGAAGAGAGTTACTTCTTTAATATGGCAAAATATGCTCCGCGTCTCCTGGAATACATTGAGGATAACCCGGAGTTTATACAACCCGAATCAAGACGCAATGAAGTGGTTAATTTTATCAAAGGCGGCCTGGAAGATCTTTGCGTTTCCCGAACCACCTTCAGTTGGGGAGTGCCAGTACCATTTAATAAAAAACATGTTGTTTATGTTTGGTTTGATGCGCTGATAAACTACCTAACCGGCATCGGCTATCTGGAAGATGAAGAGCAATTCAACAAATACTGGCCGGCGGATGTACATCTAATGGCTAAGGATATTATCCGCTTTCATGCCATAATTTGGCCCATAATGTTAATGGCCCTGGACCTGCCGCTGCCCAAAAAGGTTTTTGCCCACGGTTGGATTATGCTGGAAGGTGGAAAAATGTCGAAATCGGTTGGCAATGTAGTTGACCCCAACATTCTGGTGCAAAAATACGGGGTGGATGCGGTTCGCTATTACTTGCTCAAGGAGATGAGCTTCGGTCAGGACGGCCTGTATTCAGAAGAAATGCTGGCTACCCGTATTAATGCGGATTTGGCAAATGATTTGGGCAATCTAATCAGCCGCACGGTGGCTATGATTATTAAATATTTTGGAGGGGTCATACCCGAGGCACGCGAAGCTGCTGCCCTGGATGAGGAAATGCAGGCTAGTGCTAGACAGGCCTATGCCGAAGCGACAGAAAAACTAGAAAAACTAGATTTTTCCGCTTATCTGATTGCTGCCGCTCGACTGGTATCGCGGGCTAATAAATATATTGATGAGACTGCTCCATGGCAGTTGGCGAAAAACGATGACCAGCAGGGAAGGCTTGCGGCGGTTATGTATAATCTGCTGGAGTGTATCCGCATTGCTCTTATTCTGACTGCGCCCACCATGCCTACTCTTATGGAGCGGGCTAATAAGCAGTTGGGCTTATGGGTTAAACCAGAAGAAGTTAAATGGGAAGACGCGGGGATTTGGGGGATGACCGGAAACGGAACCCAGGTGACCAAGGGCGAATCGCTCTTCCCGCGTATTGATCTAAAAGCCCTGAGGGAGGACGAGCCAGTGGAAGAGATAAAAGAGCTTAAAACGCCGGCACCGGAGGAGAAAAGCACTTCAGAGAAGCTGGCGGTACAAGATGAGTATATAAGCATTGAGGATTTTGCCAAGATTGACCTCAGGGTAGCGGAAGTAATTGCTTGTGAGAAGATGGAGAAAGCGGATAAACTGCTGATTCTTAGGGTTAAGCTGGGCGATGAAGAGCGTACCGTGGTATCTGGAATTGCCAAACATTATGCACCGGAAGATCTGATTGGGAAGAAAGTAGTTCTGGTTGCCAACTTAAAGCCCACCAAACTCAGGGGAGTTATGTCCCATGGTATGATTTTAGCGGCATCAGACGACCAATATGTAGATGCCTTAACCGTTACCAAAGATATTGCCTCTGGTAATCGCGTAAAATAGGCGCAGGTCTGGATAAAGTTGTTGCGCGATAGCCAACGGAGGGGAGAGATAGCTTGATGATAATTGATACCCATGCCCACTTGCAGGACAAGAAACTGCGGGAAAACCTGGATAACGTACTCGGTCGCGCTAAAGAGGCCGGAGTGGAAAAGATAATCTGTGTGGGTTACGATTTGCCATCGTCCCAGGAAGCAGTGCTGTTAGCTCGGAAATATAAGCAGATATTTGCAGCGGTGGGTATACACCCCCATGATGCCAAAACGCTAAACTTTGAGGTCTTGGGAAAACTCAGGGATTTGGCCAAAGACCCTAGAGTAGTAGCTATCGGGGAAATCGGGCTGGATTATTATCGTGACCTTTCCCCGCGGGATAAGCAGCAAGAAGCCTTTATAGAGCAGATCAAGCTGGCCCATGAGATAGGGAAACCTATTATAATTCACGACCGGGATGCTAACCAGGATGTAATAGACATTGTAAAAAAACACCGGGCTGGTAAAAACGGAGGGATAATGCATTGCTTCTCCGGTAACCTGCCACTGGCAATGGAATCTATAAAGGAAGGTTTTTATATATCCTTTG
This sequence comes from uncultured Syntrophomonas sp., assembly GCA_964457945.1. Lineage (GTDB taxonomy): Bacteria > Bacillota > Syntrophomonadia > Syntrophomonadales > Syntrophomonadaceae > PHAA01. The sequence goes on along the minus strand of CAYWFX010000049.1, from coordinate 6,931 downwards.
CCGGTCCTTTGACTTACAAAAATGCTAAAAAGGCTCAAGAGGTGGTGGTCAAAATACCTCAGAACCGGCTGTTGGTTGAAACGGACTGCCCCTACTTGACCCCGGAACCATTACGGGGCAAGCTAAATGAGCCGGCCCATGTTCGCTTAGTAGTAGAGAAAATGGCCGAACTTCGCCAGCAGCACCCGGATGAAATTGCTTACCTGACTGGTCGAAATGCCAGGGAAGTATACCGTATAAAAGACTAGAAAATTGTCTTCAAATGAATATGTTTGCGATATTGGGGCTGAATAAGCCCTAATTTTTTTTTGGAAAAATATTTCTTTCAACAAACAATTTGTATTTTTAGGAATAAAATAAAAAACAAAAGATAATAATATTAATAGCTGTGCCTGCAAAAGCTTAAGGGAAAATAATGAAAAACACCCATTAAGTACCAAGGATTTTGACATTTTTGTACTATTAAGCATAGAATAGAAGTACTTCAATATTTTCCTTTGGGGTGATATTGAGTTAAAGGAGGAATTACATGAGTATTGTCTGGTCTAAGAAAGGGTTTATCCTGATCGCCAGCATACTAACTCTGGGCCTGCTTCTGGGTAGTTTGGTTTATGCCATGCAAAAGCCAGTTGCAATTGAGGTTGATGGGAAGTTGATAAAGAGCAGAGTGTTATTTGCGGGAACTGTGGGTAGCATTCTGGACAAGAACGGAATAAAGCTAGAAGGGAAAGATATAGTAGAGCCATCCCGTGACAGTGCTGTCAAAAAGAATATGGTAATCACGGTTACCAGAGCGTTTAATGTTAAGGTATTAGCAGATGGAACAAGCAAGGAAATTTACACTACACCTATTACCATCAAAGAGGCGATTGCCTTAGCGGGGTTTAATCTAGGAGATAAAGACATAGTGAAAACCCTGCCGGTTACGACGGTGGTTCCCCAACAGGAAATTGAAGTAATTCGGGTAACTGAAAAAGAAATCAATGAAGATCAAGAAATGCCCTATCAAGTGGAAAGAACCACTGATGCAACCTTAGAGATGGGGTTGAGCAGAACTTTACAAGCAGGGAAGAATGGCATTGCCCGCAATACCTTACGGGTAACCTATTACAACGGCCAGGAGGCTAAACGTACCCTGGTCAAGATGGAAACCCTGGTTCAGCCGGAGAAGAAGGTTGTGGCTATGGGCAATATTACCTCCGTATCTCGTGGCGGAGAGCGCCTAGATTTTCGGGAGGCCCGCTACATGCAGGCTACCGCCTATACCTATACTGGTTTTCGCACCGCGACTGGTCAAGACCCAGCCGTGGGAATGGTAGCAGTCGATCCGCAGGTGATTCCCCTGGGCAGCAAGTTATATATTGAAGGTTATGGCTACGCTTGGGCCGCCGATACCGGCGGTGCAGTCAGAGGCAATGTTATAGACCTCTTCATGGAAGAGTATTCCCAGTGTGTGAATTGGGGCCGTCGGAATAATGTGAAGGTCTACATTTTGCCTTAGTAAACTACTGTATAAGTTAATTGCTAAATTGCTGATTGAAAGTAGGGATACCGTCTCACACGTGTATCCCTACTTTTGTTATTACTTCCATTTATTACTTCGGTTGAAATACCATTATTCATTAAAGACTATAGTCAAGAGATAATATGGAGGTGGAGTTAATTTGAAAAAAGTATTGGTAATTTTATTATGTATTATATTTTGTGTGAGCCTTTTAGTGAGCGGTTGTGGAAAGGCGGCTAAGAAACCGGTAGTACCTGAAAACATGCCTGATACCCAGATGAATACGCCTCAGCAGACCAATGATGCTGGTAACAGGGTCATGGCCAATCGCTTTTCCAATCTGGCCATGGGGGTAAATGGGGTTACAAAGGCCACAGTGGTTGTTTCCGCCGTTTCGGAAGTGTCAGGAAAGACAATTAATCCCAGTCCTACTACCAGCACAGATGTAACCGTTCTCAATACAATGGCTGATAAACTAGTGGTTATGGTAGGCTTAAATATCGATCCAAAAATGATGCAGGATAAAACGAAGGAAATGAGCATCAAAGAGGAAGTCAAATCTAAAATAATGGCGGATAATCAAATGGTTAGCGAGGTCTTAGTTACTACTAATCCAGATATGATTAAGAGACTGCAGGATGTAGCCGCTGGTGTCATCCAGGGCAAACCTGTGCAGAGCTATGCACAGGATGTTGAGGAGCTGAACAAGAGCATACGGGCGCAATAAGTACAGATTTATAAATGGTTCAAAAACCCGGGTGTTAATACCCCGGGTTTTTCTGCGATTTGTAGTATAATAAATTGATTAACTTAAGTGAGGTAAAGTAGATGCTAGATAGAGCTTCCCCATCTGTGACTAAAAACCTAATGAAGAAATATGGACTGTTCCCTAAAAAAAGGCTGGGGCAGAATTTCTTGCTGGATCGGAATGTACTGACCAAGATTGCGGATTCCTGCGCCATTACGCCGGACCAATACCTGGTCGAGATTGGACCGGGTCTGGGGGGCTTAACCCAGGAACTGGCAGCTCGCAGCCGTGGAGTCTTATCAATAGAGATAGATAATAGCTTGGAACCGGCACTAAAGGAATTGGCCAGCGAAAATACTAACGTCAAGTTCCTATTTCGAGACGTCCTCAAGGTAGACATCGAAGCTGAAATTCAAAGCGCTTTTGAACTGGACGAGATGGTTTCCTACCAGGTTTGTGCTAATATTCCCTACAACATTACTACCCCCATTCTTTTTCAACTGCTGGAGAATTGCCCTCATATGCAAGCTGCCACCCTCCTAATGCAAAAAGAAGTAGGGCAGCGGCTTCTGGCCGTACCGGGGAACAAGGAATATGGGAGGCTTACCCTGACCACTGCTTACTATGCGGATGTACAGCATGTCATGAATGTTTCTCGTAATTGTTTTTATCCTCAGCCGGAGGTAGATTCCTCAGTTATAAAGATAATCCCACAAAGATCAAAAAAAGTTTTAGTAAACCATGAAGAGGTATTTAGAGACCTGCTTCGAGCGGCTTTTCAGAAAAGAAGAAAGACCATCCTTAATATAACCAGTAGTTTTTTTAAATTAGATAAGGGAGTGGCCGAAAGTAAACTTCGAGAACTAGGACTGGCAGCAAATCTCCGGCCGGAAAATCTAAGCATAGAAGATGTTGCTCGTCTGGTCAATGCCTTTGCCCCCTAATCCCAGTAAAAGTTGCCAATATCGGTGAGAAGCCTTGACAAAAACAAAAAGGAAATTACCTGATTATTTTATTGACACTACCTTTATTTTTTTATATACTATTTGTTTTGATGTTGACATGGTACACTGAATGGTGTATCATAATGAACATATTGAATAAAGAGGGTGGTAGTGTGAATTCTCCTAGAGCAATCTCGGAAATAAAAAAAGATCTGGAATTTTTCGTAGGGAGCAAAGTCAGACTGAAAGCCAACCGGGGAAGAAACCGAATTATAGAGCGGGAAGGGGTATTAGATTCCTTATACCCTAACATATTCGTCGTAAGGTTAAGTGAACGCAAAGTAGTAAGGAAAGTTTCCTATAGTTACGCGGATGTACTTACCGAGACCGTAGAATTATTTGTATATGACAAACAGGACTCGGAAATTAGAATAGCCTCGGCAAACGCATAAACGATAAGTAATCAAGACTGCATCTTAGATGCAGTCTTTTTTTTGTTTATAGCGCATTAAGGGGATATCAAGGAATAAATAAGACCGAAGTATATGACGGGTTTATTTTTTGATAGTCCCTAGACAAGCTTTTTAACATACTTGCCCACTGCCAGCCATATAAATTTAATACTTAATCAAATCAAGAGGTGATAAGGTGAAACAGGATATTCGTTTGTGGTCTCCAGTAATCCTTGCTAGCTTGGCAGTTCCTCGGATATGTCAGAGGGAGAGCCGGTTGGGAACTGATCAAATATTTAAACGAATGGAAGATATAAAGGTAAAGATAAAGAACCCCCGGGCAGAGTGGCAGGGTAAAATATTGGAAGCCCGGATGAACCTGGAAATAATTGCGCTTATGGAAGATCAAGCGGGGCATACCCAGTTAATCAGCCGACAGGAAATAATAAAAGATCGCGTAGCCCTGGGTGAGTTTGACCGACTAGTCGAACAGGAAAGGGATGTGGGTTTTATTATCCAAATTCAAGATTTGAAGTGGGATGGAGAAATGCAGGGAAATGAACTAATAATCAGGTATTCTCTAAACTATGTGATTTTTGCTGCCCGGGAACAGGTAGTAAACCTAAATGCGAATGAAGAGATGGAATTCAGCAACGCGAAGCAGGAAAACGATTGGCAGAGTATGGAAACGGAAATAGATCGGGTACGTAATGATAACGAAAGACTGAACCGTAAGCTATTTCTCTATGAGAGAGACCTGATGAGCCTTCAGCGGGGAATAAAGAAGGCTGAAAACCGAAATCTTGCTCTAAGCTCGGAGCTAAGCGGAGCCCGAGAATTGGTGGAGAAATTGCGGGATGCCATTACCCGTAAAGATTTGCAGATCTGCCGCTATGAAAACCCTCAGAATGAAACCCACAAAAAAATATTGCCACTCATCGCCATGGGTGACGAGGAATTCAAGCTGGGTCAGAGGATTAAGCGGATGCTTATGAATAGCCTGTAATCCTTTGAGTCAACCTCGACCTAATCAGGATACATGCCATTCAACAGACCCTGTAAGCCGGGAAAAAATATTATATTTATTATTCGGGTAATCACACAATGTAACCTTCTTTCATACTATATCTTAGAAATTTAAAGAACAAATTTCTACACTGTTTGCGGTGACGGGACAGAAGATATTAGAGAAAAAAGGAGGGGATAGTAACATGCTGAAATGTGAATACCCGGAGGGTTGTAGGCTGGATTTGTGGGCGAAGGTGATTAAGGCCAAGTACATTGAAAAAGGGGCCAAGGTTCTAGACATTACCCAATGTATACCCTGTGCTGATGTTGGAGGCTATGTTAGCGTAGTAGATGACTTCAAGATTAAGGTGAACAGCGCCACTGAAATCCTTAACTTCAACAAGGTGAAAATCACGATTGATTTCGATTTGATCCTGGTTCTTATTGTAGGAACCGAACCCGATACTGAATATCAAGTATATACGATACCCAACAACATTTATGAGGAAACCATTGAGCTAAGCGAGTTTGACCCGCCCCTGACTCCCGAAGAATTTAGGAGCGAAATCGATTCATCTGAGGTTATCCTGTGCAACTGGGACTTTGACTACGACATTAAGGGCAACTGCGAAGATCGTCATAGCCCATGTCATCACTACCTTGAAGATGACGAGGATGGCCGGAGGCCGCCCGTATATGGAACCTGTCTGGAGTTGATTGTCTATGTAGATATCATCGACAAACTAGGCAAGATGCATGACATCATTGTTTATGGAGAATTGGATCCGGAAGTAGACTGCTAGAAAATGATTCCTTAACAATGCTCGGCCATTTAGGCCGGGCATTTGTTATAAGGGACTAATGGAGGTGTTATCCATAATTCAATCGCCTATAAGTCGTTCAGACAAAAATCGTATGCGAAAAAACCTGGAAGAAATCCTGGTGCAACAAAAAGAATTGGAGAAACGAATCGCTAATTTCCAGAAGGATGAACTGGTAGAAGACTATCGGCTTTTCTGGCAGGAATTGAAAAGCCAGTACAATCAGAACACCCAGACCGTTTCAAATTATATGGTCAGAAAGTGCAACCGCTGAATTTAGAATATGCCGGAGCGGGTCTCCGGGAGGTCCTGAAAAGGGGAAATCATAAAGAGGTGAACAACCATGAAAAGCCTGGGATTAGCCCTCGGGGGTGGGGGGTTAAAAGGACTGGCCCATATTGGAGTCCTGCAAGTCCTTCGCGATAACGGCATTAAACCGGCTTTTATATCTGGTACCAGCGCGGGAAGTATCATCGCTGCCTTTTATGCCAGCGGGCTATCGCCTTATCAAATAGAGGAGGAGGTGATAAAGCTGACGCCCAGTGATTACTTAGATTATAACATCATGGGCGTTTTGAAGTATTTATTGAACCTCATGATTCCCAGATATCAATACAGCTTGGATGGGATCGTTGTGGGGGATAAGATTGAGAAACTGGTTTACCGTCTGACCTGCGGGAAAAGCCTTATGGATATAGAGATGCCGATTGCCATCGTTTCCTGTGACATAGATAGCGGTCGCAAGATCATATTTACGAACCAGGAGATAGACATCGAAGATGAAGACATTATTATTATCCGGGATGCCCTCTTGAGCGAAGCGGTGCGATCCAGTGTTTCAATTCCAGTTACCTTTCAACCTAAACACTTCCTGGGGATGCAGATGGTGGACGGAGGATTGAAAGATATCGTCCCGGTTATGGTCAATAAATGGATGGGTGCGGATTATGCCCTGGCAATTAACCTGGGGAAAGAAACGTACCAGACCAAAGTGAATGGTATACCACAAATTATTTCTCGTACCTTAAGCATTATGACCTTTGAAACTTCGGATGCCGAGGAAAAATTTTTTGCGGACATGCTCTTATATCCGGGAGTAGCAGACATCGGTCTGACGGATATGAAAGATGCGCCCCTGATTATAAGAGCTGGGCGCCGGGTAATGAGGGAGAATATCGCTGAACTTAAAAGCGGATTACTGTAAGGCAGTAACAAAATCTCCCCGGCCAACATATACTAGGCATAAAATACATCCAATTGGCATAGTAAAAAATCCTGGCAGGGGAGGGATTTAATTGGCAACAGATCAATTCGAACATGCGACGTTCTATCTGACGAAAATACAAGTTGATGAAATAAAGGAATTAGCCAAAAAAAACCAAATATCACGCAGCGCACTGGTCAGAATGATAATCAGAGAATACCTGGCCAAACAGGATAACGATAAAGGCTAA
>CAYWFX010000048.1:0-22578 GCA_964457945.1 uncultured Syntrophomonas sp. | reverse complement strand
TATTTAATTGTATTATTGTTATTTATTGTTGGGTCTTTTTCAGTGGTTTCGAACCTTCCCCTGGCTTCATTTCCAATCAATAATCAATATTTAGGCTCATTGTCTTACTCTCCATAAAACCGAGTTGTTCATAAAGTTCTAATCCGGCCTTGCTTGACTTTAGTTGAACTCTCCTTATTCCATGAGCCTTACAGGCTTTTATTAATTCTTCCATAATCAGTTTCGCATATCCTTTCCTTCGGAAATCCTTATTGGTATAAACGCTATGAATATAACCCGTCTCACAATTGGGGTCATCAGGTAGCGGCACCATTTCCACAATGCTCACAGCCCCACTAGCTACAATATTATTCTCAAATTCTAAAATATAAGCAATACATTTCCCGCTGGATAACTGTCGTTCCAATTTATCTTTGTACGATTGATCCATCCCATTCCAGTTAGGATTATCAAATTTCACAACTTCCATCTGCATAATTTCTTCAATCACGAGATGATGGCGCTGTACTAAAACCGGAATATCATCAACCTGTGCTTGACGAATTTTAAATTTGGGCTCTTGTTGAGGTGCACTCTCCATAAACTATTACTCCTTGTTGATTATCAATTTTGAACACCTTTTCGAACCGTCCCTTCGCTCCTGGTGCTAATTGCCAAGGACGAGTAGTATAAAAAGCCACCGTAGGAATGGATGGCAGATTATAAAGGCCACGATTAATTCCCTTACGAGGTGCGGTACAATGTAAAGCTGGCCAGGTCGCGCAGGAAATCTGCCTCGGAGCCGAAAACGGCCAGGCTTTCTAAACAGGCTTGAACGCTTTGTTCGGCCTTTGCTTGCGCCCCCTCAACCCCGAATAGGCTTATATAAGTGGTGCGAACATTTTTTTCGTCACTGCCGACCGGTTTGCCGATTAACGTTTGATCTCCATTGACATCAAGTATATCATCCGTAATCTGAAAGGCCAGTCCAAAATGCTGCCCAAACTGGGTAAGGGCTTCCAAGCCTGCCTCATTCAATCGATTCAAAATAGCTCCAGCCCGCAAAGATGCTTTGAAAAGCTCCCCGGTCTTCAAACTATGTAGTACACTCAGATCAAAAGCTATAGTCTTGTCTTCACCTGCCAGGTCCAGAACCTGACCGCCTATCATCCCCTGGCTGCCGGCAGCATGAGCCACCTCACGTATTACCCTCACTACATCTTTTAACTCTATTCCATCAATCAGGGCATTATCCGCCATCACCTCAAAAGCCCCGGTTAGAAGAGCGTCTCCGGTAAGGATCGCATTGGCTTCCCCGAACACCTTATGGCAAGTAGGCTGGCCCCGACGAAAATCGTCATCATCCATAGCTGGCAGGTCGTCATGAACCAGTGAATAGGAATGGATCATTTCTATGGCACAGGCGGTAGGTATAACGCTTTCGGCTTTTCCTCCTGCAATTCTGGCCCCTTCCAACACCATGATGGGCCTTAACCTCTTTCCCCCGTTTAGCACTGCATAATGCATCGCCTGATGAATGAGAGGTGGATTTAAAGACTCATCTCCTAAAAATTTCTCCAAACAGTTCTCAATCCATTCTTTTCGCATCCTTAGTTCTTGCGTAAAAAAGTCCATATTAAAACTCATCTCTTAATTCCTTTCCTGGGTGTAAGTTGCCTCTTAAGCTTCAAATTCAAGTAGTTCCAGTTCTCCGTTCAGCTTTTTAAGCAGGCGGCTGACCTTTCCGTCGGTCTTTTTCAGTTCCTTCTGGCAGTACAGGGATAGTTTTACCCCTTCTTCAAACACTTGCAAAGCTTCCTCTAAGCTTAATTGACCGGATTCTAACTGCTCCACTATGTCCTCCAGTTTTTCCAAAGCGCTGTCGAAATTTACATTTTCCATCTCTTTACCTTCCCCTTACCCGTTATCACCACTTGTAACTGCCCATTGGCAACTGTCGCCAGCAGTTCTTCCCCGATTTCTACATCATGTATATCCGTAACCACCCGTTCACCCTTGCTTAGGATTGCATAACCCCTGGTCATTACCTTTAACGGGCTGAGATTATCCAGACTAGCCATAGCAAGGGTTAGTTGGTGACCTTTTTCCTTTAAATTTTCTTCTAAGGCTTTCTTTAATCTCTTCTCTTTTTCCTGCAGAAGTTCCTCTTTCTTTTGCAGGAGGAGACGGGGTTCTTTCCATACCTTCTTCATCATGATTCTATCTAGCCTTTCCTCCCGGTTGGAAAGGGTACGGTTCATGAATCGGGCTAACCTGGCGGTGAGGTTTTCGAAATCCTTTTGTATAATTCCATAATCTGGTACTGCATACTGAGCGGCCTGGGTAGGTGTGGCAGCTCTTACGTCCGCTGCCAAATCACAGAGAGTAAAATCCACCTCATGTCCAACCCCTGAAATAATCGGTATCTGGGATTCATCAATGGCATAAACCAGTTCCTCACTGTTGAAAGCCATCAGATCTTCCAGGGAACCTCCTCCGCGCCCCACAATGATAAGATCCAGCTCGCCATATTCATTAAGGAGCCGAACCCCCTGAGCAAGCTCCCGAGGGGCTTCTGGGCCCTGTACGGAGCTATGAGCAATCACTACCTCTACCCCGGCGTGACGTTGTTTGAGAACCTTTAATATATCCTGAAGAGCGGCCCCGTCCTGGGAGCTAACTACCCCCACTCGCCTAACCATCCGGGGTATCTCTTTTTTGCTTTCCAGCGCAAAATAACCTTCAGCAGCCAGCCGAGCCTTCAATTGTTCCAACTGCAGGAACAGTCCGCCCTTCCCGTAAGGCTGCATCTCTTCCACATATACCTGGTATTTACCCTGCCTGGCAAAAACCGAAACATTACCTCGCAATAGAACTTCCATGCCATCCTCAGGTTTAAATTTGAGATTTTGTCCTTTGCCTTTGAACATGACACAGCTTACCGCTGCATCTTCATCTTTCAGGGTAAAGTAAATATGCCCGGATTGCTGATACAACCTGAATCCGGATATTTCACCCTTCAGCCAAAAATTCTGCAATATCTCATCATGATCAAGTAAACGGCTGATATAGGCGTTGAGTATTCCTACTGTTATATAATCTTTCACAAATCTAACCTCTTCTATCCCTTACGAGCCGCCTGGGATAGGTTTTTCATCAAGTGGGCAATCAGGAGTGGACCCATTCCGCCTGGAACTGGCAGGAGATAACCCTCTACCCCTGCCAGCACATCCCGGTCTACATTTCCACAGGTACGGTCCTGAAACCAGTAAAATCCCGCATCTATGAGCAGAGCTCCTGCTTTAACGCCCTGATTCTTAACCACCAGGGGAACACCTTTTTCAATTATTGCTATATCAATATCTTCCATTGCATCCGAGTAATACTGGGGAATGATAGCAACTTCGCATAGCTCCTTCATGAACATTAAGGCCAGGGGCTGAATCACATCGAAAGAATCTCCTACCAACAGGACCTTTTTCTTGGTCAAAGGGCTCATAAATCTATGGCATATATCCATGCAAGCCAAGGCTGCACAGCTTATAAAAACTGGCTCGCCACCCATTAAGCTGCCGCGGTTATGCGGACCAAAACCGTCCACATCCTTATGCGGTGCAATAGCCTCTAGAAATTCTTCCCGGAATGGTTCCAGGGTTTCGGGGAGCGGCAGCTGCAGCAATATCCCATCTACTTCTTTATCCTGATTCAGGTTCTTGATTTGTTCCAGCAGATCCTCACGCTTAGAATCACCTGGAAGTTTGATTATTCTTGCGCTTCCGCCTATGGCATCTATGGCGTTTTTCTTCAGCCCTATGTATAGTAAATTCTCTTTGTTATCTCCCACATCTATAAGCGCCAGGCAGGGGCAAATTCCTTCCAGTGCATTGGATTCCTTCAAGCCAGCCTTTATCTCATCCGCTATGGCTTTACCGCTAATTATTTCCATTAACTCACCCTCTCGCAATTATCTTAACTTAAAGAATAGGGGACGGTTGGGCTCGACACCGTCGCAACCAACCGTCCCCTGTTACTTATTGTTTACCTTCCCTAATCTTGTCCAGTATGGCATTAATAAAACCTACTGAGGCAGGTTCACTGTAGCGCTTGGAAATTTCAATCGCTTCGTCAATCGCCACTACTGCTTGAGCTCCCTCGAAATAAAGTATCTCATAACTGGCAATTCTCAATAAATTTCGATCTACAGATGGCATCCTCTTTACAGTCCATTCTTTGGAATACTGGGCAAGGTTCGCGTCTATAGCCTCTAATTTATCAACGGCGCCCACTATTAAAGTCCATGCAAATTCGCTATCCTTTTCCGGTAAGGGGGCTTCCTTCAGAAGGTAATCGAAAGCTTCACGGGGGTCAGCATCTACCTGGTCTACCTGAAACAGAACTTTAAAGGCAAGTTCCCGGGCTTTTCTTCTGCTCAAATCTATCTCCCTTCCTGAATCCTTGCTAGTCCTTGGATTTAAAGAGGTTTTTCATCCATACCTCAAGATCGGCATTTTCATCGAGTTTTTTACCTATTAGATACCCTACAACTATACAAAACACAATAAAAATCGTACGCCAGAATCCATAACTGATAAATAGGATACTAGCTGCCAAACCCAGCAAAATGCCAATAGTTTTACCACGATGTTCACTTATCACATAAAGTATGATTTTCTCTAACATAATGCCTCCTTATTTGCTGACTACATTAAAATCGTCTACCAGAACCTTAATTTCAGCAACCTGAAGACCACCTATTTTCTCCAAATCATCCCTGACCGCTGACTGGAGGCATTGCGCAAGTTCGGGAACAGTGTATTCGGGATTAATCATAATATGCAGCTTAACCGTCAGGCCACCTTGAGCGTAACTCACTATCGGCCTTAAGTCTTTAACTCCCTCTACCTGTTTCACAGCCTTCATAATGATAACCTTAATGGCAGCAATACTAATCGAAACCTCTCCCGCAAGTCCCTTCTCTACTAGCACCGCATCGGTACGTTTAGAAGGTTTCAACCCCCATATCAACATGATCAGAGCTATAATGCCTATTATTATGGCAACCGTGCCCATTATAATTTTGTTTTCAGGGCTAGAAACTGCCACATTATAATAGGCCAAGGGGTCAAAACTTCCCAGGGAGACCGCAACCACCGCCCCGGAAATAACCAGCATAAGCAGGTTATAGACCAGCAGAACTATGCGCCCTATTACTGGCATTGTTACCTCTCCTTTCTACGGGACTATCAATAAACCCGTGACGTCCAAGGATGGACTAATGTCGCGTTGCCATGGATGGCAAGAAGCGACCATTTACTCCGGTCTTTTTCACGCTATCCTTCGTTCTCAAAGCTTGCACCCTCCGGGTACCACCGGTGTTCGCTATCGCTCACCAATAATGTTGAAATACCGTCCAGTATGACTGCGCTTTGACGCCTTGTCTGAGCTAAGAAAAATCCTCGGAGTATTCTGCCGTATTTATTCATTGATAATCCCAAAACAGATAACCCCCTGAGTCTACAGGGGGTTATCTCAAAAGTTTTGCAATAACTAATCCGCCTTAAAATCTACCGCACCTTCATTATCCTCGGCGGCTTTCTTGGTCATTACAGACACCACATGAACATTAACCGCAGATACGGTCAATCCAGTCATGGTTTCAACAGCTAACTTAACCTCTTTCTGTACATTCTCCGCGACCTTAGGAATAGCATACCCAAATTCAATAACAATAAATATATCAATACTGGTCTGCTCCCCATTGGCATCTACTTTTATACCCTTACCCAGGTTCTTTTTGCCTAATTTCTCTACCAGATCGATTCCCCAGCCGCCGCTCATACTGGCTACCCCTTCAACTTCAATCGCAGCTAGACCAGCAACCGTAGAAACAACTTCGTCAGCAATACGAATAACACCTAGATCATTGGGGATTTCAGGTTTTTTGTTCTCCATTAATTCCACCTCCGATAATATTTATGTTGTTATTGTACCAGACCAAGACGGATTTTATCAATGTTTCTGCTCAAAACATATCCATTTAGCCTAAATATTGTTCATACGACGCTGAATAAAATTGGTATATACCTCTCCTTTTTGAAAAAAGGCATTATCCAAAACCTTTAAGTGAAAAGGAATGGTAGTGGCAATATTCTTTATTGAGAATTCGTTTAGAGCCCTCCTCATCCGGGCAATCGCTTCTTCCCGATCTCGCCCCCATACAATCACTTTGGCTACCATAGAATCATAATAGGGAGGTATAGAGTATCCGGTATAAACGGAGGAATCGACTCGCACCCCAGGACCTCCTGGAACTAAATATTGTTCCACAATCCCCGGTGAAGGACGAAAATCGTTATCCGGGTCTTCCGCATTGATTCTACATTCAATAGCCCAACCGTTCATGTGTATATCTTCCTGTTTATACCTTAATTGCTCACCCGCTGCAATGCGCAGCTGTTCCTTAATTATATCAACCCCGGTCACCATCTCAGTAACCGGATGCTCGACCTGCACGCGAGTGTTCATTTCTATGAAATAAAAGTTTTTATTTTTATCAACCAAGAACTCCACTGTTCCTGCGCTGGAGTAATTAGCAGCTCGGGCAGCCTTCACCGCAACGGCTCCCATCTTGGCTCGCAGTTCTTCATCTACCAGGGTAGAAGGCGATTCTTCCAAGAGCTTCTGATGGCGCCTCTGGAGAGAACAATCTCTCTCCCCCAGGTGAATGATATTCCCGTGTTCGTCTCCCAGTATTTGTATTTCAATATGCCGTGGTTCTTCAATATATTTTTCTATATATACTTCATCATTACCAAAGGCTGCTCCTGCCTCCATCTTAGCCATAGTCAGGGCATCCTTCAAGGCCGCCTTGCTGTGAGCCAGACGCATCCCACGCCCTCCTCCGCCAGCTGATGCCTTAATTATAACCGGGTAGCCAATAGCCTCAGCCAGTTCAATTGCTTCCTCATAAGACCCCGCAGCCCCATCGCTGCCTGGAACAACAGGTACATCTACTGTCTTAACCAGTTCTTTAGCCTTGACCTTATCTCCCATCAAATCTATCACCTGGGATTTAGGGCCAATGAATTTTATTTGGTTCACTTCACACAGCTCAGCGAAATAAGCATTCTCAGCCAGAAACCCATAACCAGGATGTATAGCCTGGGCACCCTTATTTATAGCAGCAGCAATAATATTAGGAATATTAAGATAACTCTGACTAGCGGGTGCTCCGCCAATGCACACCGTTTCATCAGCCATTTTAACATGCAGGTTATCCCGGTCTGCCTGGGAGTAAACTGCTACGGTGGCTATATTCAACTCCTGGCAGGCTCTAATGATTCTGAGGGCAATTTCGCCCCGGTTAGCAATCAATATTTTGGAAAACAAGTAAACACCTCTAGTCTTTCTCTATTAGGAACAATACTTGATCATATTCAATGGCTTCAGCGTTCTCCACTGCCGTATCCACTATGGTTCCATCAAATTCAGCTTTAATCTCATTCATAAGCTTCATCGCTTCCAGTATACAAAGGGTTTGACCTTTGCTTACATGATCTCCTATCTGCACGAAAGGTTTCGCATCAGGCGAAGACGCATTATAAAAGGTCCCCACCATAGGTGCGTGTACAGCCACAATCCGATCATTTTGAGCTTCATCAAGCACTTCTGATGGGATCAGCTTAGGAGCACGTACCGGAGTGCTGCCCTGTGAAGCCGGGTTATCATTATAGACCAATGATTTACGCAGGACTATTTTATAATCGTCTTTTTGTACCTCCAACTCAGCAATCGATGTCTGATCAAGTAAAAGTATCAACTCTCTTAGTTCATCTAAATTCATCTCTTCATCTCCCCTGACGCTAGGTCTCTTTCTAACTTTTGGAATAGGTTTCTTGATGATATCTGCCTTAGTTTCTATTATATCCTGGCCTACCTCATCCACGGACAGTATTTGTGGGATGTCTTCATTAGCCCGCAGCCTTCTGTATTCAAAGAATTTCAAGGCAACCTGCGGAAAAAGGAGATAGGTTAAAATATCTTCTTCATTATCGGATATATTCGCCATTTCTTTTTTGCCTTTTTCCCATGCCGGTGGGATTAAATCCGCCGGTCGCACTGTAATAACCTCGTCATTACCAATTATTTTTTCTATTATGCTTTTGTCTATATCTGCGGGAGGTTTTCCGTATAGGCCACGTACATAGTCTTTGACTTCACCAGGACATAATTTATAGCGTTCCCCCATTAACACGTTCAGCACAGCCTGGGTCCCAACGATTTGACTGGTCGGAGTTACCAGGGGAGGATAGCCTAGATCCTTGCGAACTCTAGGTATCTCTTCCAGCACTTCACCCAAACGATTAGAAGCCTTCTGCTCTTCCAACTGGGAAACAAAATTAGAAATCATACCGCCCGGAACTTGATGCTCGAAAACCTTCATGTCGGAAATCTTGGTTACACCCCGTTCAAATCCCTTATGCTTGCGAATCTGTTCGAAATAATCAGCAATTTGAAATAAATCGTGCAGATTCAAACCGGTTTCCCATGGCGATCCCTGCAGGGCTCGTACGATGGTTTCCACCGGAGGCTGAGAAGAACCAAAGGCCATGGTAACACTGGCTGTATCAATAATGTCCACGCCTGCCTCAGCAGCTTTAATACAAGACACAACGGCTAGGCCTCCTATGTAATGCGTATGCAGTTGGATAGGCAGTCCCACTTTTTCTTTTAGTAATTTGACCAGTTCAAACGAAACATAAGGTGACAATAGCCCGGCCATATCCTTTATACAAATCGAGTCTGCTCCCATGTCCTTTAGATTCAGGGCTAATTGAACAAAGTGCTCCAGTGAATGAACTGGGCTGGTAGTATATACTAAACAGGCCTGCACATGTTGACCGGTCTTTTGAACAGCGCGCATACACGTTTCCAAGTTACGAATGTCATTTAAGGCATCAAAAACCCGGAAAATATCAATTCCATTTTCAGCGGCCTTATAAACAAACTTTTCAACTACATCATCTGCATAATGAGCATAACCTACCAGGTTTTGCCCCCTGAGGAGCATTTGCAGCTTGGTTTTTTGAACCCGCTGACGGATAAATCTCAACCTCTCCCATGGATCTTCATTCAAATAACGAATGGAAACATCGAAGGTGGCTCCTCCCCATACCTCCAGAGAATGATATCCGATATTATCCAATTTATCTAATACCGGGCTCATATCATCAGTCGTCATCCGGGTTGCCCAAAGGCTCTGATGCCCGTCTCGAAGACTAGTATCAGTAATCTTAATCTTAGTCATTTCACACCCCCAACAGTTCAACGTCAGTAGTAATTATACCCTATAATCACCTATATACAAGTATACTCAGGCCGAGACCTGAGTACGCCGTTTTACTCCGACTAATAATATTATAAGAATAATACTTTTTTATTTCAATGTTTTTAAGTATTGTATACAAACCCTCTATGGCTCAACTTATTGACGTTTGACTATGGAAATATTTTTCTCAATACATCCCGTGGCTATACTTACCGCTTTTCTTATCTCCTCCTGGCGTTCGATTGGCGTGTTGCTGCTTTCAATCATTACCGTGGTGCTTTTAGGCGCTATTATTACCGCACAGTCCTCAAAACCCTGAGATTTAATCATGGCTTCTGCCTGCATTTCCTTTTCGGCTTTTTCAGCCAGCTCTACCAATTTCAGGCAAGCTGTATCACGCGCTTTCTTGTCGCTGGATGAGTTATTGGCAATCTCCCTTAGTAATCCTGTCTCTTTACCTCGTACCCTTTCTCTCTCCATGCGATACTCGGCGAAAAAGTTTATCCTCTCCCTATTCTGTGGCTGCAGATTATTCTGAACTTTTATATCAGAACTGCCCGATTCAACCACCGTGTTGTTTACCGGTTCGGATCTTGAATTCATACTCAGATTAATTAGATTGATACCTATAAAGGGAATAATAATTACCGCAATTATGACAGCGAGTATCTTTATTTTTCTGATACTGATAATCATAGATTATCTCCTTTCCGGGTCACCACCCTAACCTGATGGGGCGAAATATTCAAAAGGGTGACGGTTGCATCGGTTAGTTTTTCCTTGACCAGCCCATTTCCAGCCCCATCAGCCACAACCAATACCCCTACCACTTCTGGAGCACTATCCTCAACTAATAGAGCAGCACCTCCCGATACCGCTATATCGCTGACCTGATTGTCCTCCTTGATATTCCTGTCACCGCCGCTCTTATCCATTTCCTGGGTTTCCCGACGCTCATTTTTGGTATTGCGGGCATAGCTTTTCAAACCGTCTGAACTCAAAGTTAAACTTACTTGGACTTTTCCGGCGCCTTCCACCTGAGAGAGGATATTCTGCAATTCTCCAGTCAAGTTAGCTTTAGCCTGTGCTACCCCGCTGCTGTTCTGGCTCGCTGATTTGGCAGTGTCCTGCGGCACGCTTTTACCCTGCGGCCAGATAAGAGCTAGGAGCCCTAAGCATACCGCCACCACTACCAGATACTTGCCTTTTTTACCCCAGTTGGCAAATACCTTTTTCTCTTCTTCGCCCGTCATCTTTCTCATCCACTCATCTAACACCCCATTAACCCCCCTCAAATTTGATTTCTATGTTCTCACCCTTAAGTCCATATAGGTTACCCATTACCTGCAATATTTTTCGCTGAATTTCCTTCTGTTCCGTATCGCTTTGGGGATATTCAGAAAATGCGTTTACTTTTTCAACTTCCTCTGCGCTTTTATTCTTTCCAGGTCTCACCATAAGCTGCAGCCTTTGCAGCGAACCATCCTCCTTTACTGAAACCTCGGTATGCACATCATCAACCCCCGGTACCAGGATAGCAACTGCAGATATTTGGCCTTCCAGCTTTTCCTTCATAAGCTCGCTGCTCTTACCGGTAATTTGCTGCTGAATCTTCTGGCCGCCGGCCTGGATCTCCTGAGGGATATGCTCGTCTATCCGGTCATCCCAGACGGAAATCTGAAAGTTCTTATCATCATAAATGTAAGCGAGGGCAGGACTTAAAACCGCAATTAAAATAAATAGACCGATTGCAAAACGCACAAAGGGCTTGATGTTTCCATCCGGTAACATGAGCTCCAGAAAGCTGGACATTATGATAATAACCAGCAGATTCTTGACTATTTCCGCTATTACGTCCATGCCGATCCCTCCCCTCAGCGCAGCATGGTAAGGTTATTGGACATCCCGGCCATGATGGCTATCATGATAAAAAACATAAATCCCACAGATGCAGTCGCAGCCAGCATCATCATAAGATGTGCACTCATGCTCTCCAATACGGCTGCTGTTTTGGCATCGCCCATCGGTTCCACTACCGCACCCACCAGCTTATAGATTAGTGCCAAAGCCACAATCTTCAGCAGAGGAAAAAACACTATGCCCGCGATGAGTAGAACTCCGAAAATACCAAGCGCGTCTTTTAACATCACCACGTACCCGGCTGCTACCTCAACTGTATCACCCACCATTTTACCGACTATGGGGATAGCATTATCAGTTACAAACCGAGCAGTGCGCAGGGCTACTTTATCAAGTACCGATGCATATAAGGCTCTCAGAGTAAGAATACCCACGAAAACAGTCAGGAAAAAGCCTAG
The DNA here is from genome assembly GCA_964457945.1 of uncultured Syntrophomonas sp. Classification (GTDB taxonomy): domain Bacteria; phylum Bacillota; class Syntrophomonadia; order Syntrophomonadales; family Syntrophomonadaceae; genus PHAA01. Next base: position 10,953 of record CAYWFX010000048.1, on the reverse strand, counting down.
TGATATTTGCGCCACCTGGCTGCAGAATTTGGCCATTCTCTCTACCTTCACGGTTTCCGAAATATTATTAACCAGGCTGAGCAAAGCCGACATAATGATAAGCGGAAAAACAATGAGCTTAATGGCATTGGCAAAGGCGGTAGCCGTAGTCATAAGTATGGGAAACAGCATAACCGAGGCATTCACGTTTCCTAGGCCTGCAACAAGCACCATCATCGGGGGGAGCATACTAACCATAAATGCGACCATATTATCTATGGTCTGATGTCCAATATCCAGCACAATCTTGAAAGAACCCAGAGCTAGAGCGCAAAGAGCAAGAAAACAGACCATATAAGATATTTTGCCTACATCAGAAGCAAAGGAGGTCTGTAAATTCACCAACAATGCTGCCAATACTGAGAGAATAATAAGCTTGGATAAAAGACTGGAATTAGCTACCACTTCTTTAAATAGAAAGCGCACCGTGTTTTCCATCACCTTTTTAAAATCAAACTCCCACTTACCCTTGATAAAATCCCCCAGCCATTCTTTTAACGGCTTGCTTTGCAGAAAGGGATTCATCTCTCCATCAATACGCCCCCTAAATTCTTCGAGAGATTGTATATCCAGGTTTTTCAGGGTATCCTGCAGAGAAAATACCGCTTCACTCTCCCCCTCCGGGGCAGCAGCCTCAGCAGATACCGGAAACAGCAAAAAACCTATGAGAAGGATAATGGCAATGCATGTTTTTTTCATCCACAACAACTCACTATCTCAATATTTATTAACCTGGCATAAGATCCATCAGTGACTCTAGTATTGCTACCATAATGGGCAAGGCCATAACAGCTATGATGATCTTGGCTGCAAACTCAACCTTTTTAGCAACTGCCTGTTCCCCTGCATCCTGGCATATAACCGCCGCAAACTCACCCAGGTAAGCTACCCCCATAATCTTTAATATAGTTGCCAGGAAAAAGTAGTTGAGACCTGCACGCCTGGTCAGTTCCTTCATTACGTCTATTATGGAAGCCAGTTTATCCATCATTAATGTAAATATGACGATGCTGAAAACCAAGCTCAACAAGATCGCCATGACTGGTTTCTCCTGCCTAAGAACTAGGAGAAAAATGGTGGTTATTAAAGCTAGTCCCACGATTTGAGTAATCTCCACATTTATCCTCCTTTGTTCCAGATATTTTATAAATTAAACACCGAACGTACCGTGGTAAAAAGCTGATTCATCAACTGAACAACCATAATAAGAACAATTACAACTCCAGCCAGGGTCAACATCTCAGCCTGTTCCTGCTTCTGGGCCTGTTTTAAAACGATACATAGGACGGATATTAATATACCTATACCTGCTATCCTAAAAAGTATGTCAATGTTCATTCTGATCCCCCTAACATTTATTAGTTCTTTTTATTCCAGTTCAAATCAGCAGGAGCACTACCGTGGCCCCTAAAATAAATCCCCCATAAGCCTGAATTTTATGACCTGATTCCACTTCGCGGCGGGCTTTTTCCTCCTGGATTTTCAATTGTTCCTGCACCAGCCCGAACAACTTCTTCTGTTCATCCGCACCGGACATGCCCATTTGCGATGACAAGATTTTTAACAGTTCCAGGTCTTCATCCTTAAGGTCAGATATAGTGCGCAATTTCCCCAAACTTTGGTCCCAGGCTTCCGGTGTTGTCATTCCCTGCCTGTGCTGTAATGTGCGGCTACATTCAAAAAACAGTGTTTTAGCAGGCTCGGGGGTACATTGGGCGGCTCGTTCCAATGCTAGCGGCAAAGGTGTATGCAGGTAGCTAATCTCTTTTTCCAAAAATCCCATAGCCAATCTAATATTCTTTATTTGCTCCACCCGGTTGCTTATACTTCTGGCACCCATCAGACCATAAAGGCCAAATCCAGAAACAATAAAAGCCGCCCCCAAGGTTTTCAACCACAACATAGAGAATCCCACCTGACTATTTCCTCAACTGTACCGGGACCACGGCGCCGAGATAGAACAACCATAATTTCAAAGGCTCCGGTAGCCAGCAGTTCCCTCAAAAGAGGACGCTTCTGTGCCTCTTCTATATTTCTTGCGTGTATGCTGGTAATAACTGCCACCCCAGCATTGATGCACTCCTGGATAGCATCTATATCCTCCTGCCGACCTATCTCATCGGTTATTAGTACATGTGGAGACAGAGAACGTATCGCCATAATCATCCCCTGAGCCTTGGGACAGGCATCTAAAACGTCAGTTCGCGGACCCAGATCCATTTGCGCCCTGCCCCGGTAAACTCCAGCCAATTCGGACCGCTCATCAATAACAGCCACATTGCAGCCCCTTCCCCGAGCAGTTCCCAGCGAGAGATTCCGGGCCACATCCCGTAGAATCGTTGTCTTACCACAGCGAGGTGCTGAAATAAAAAGAGTGCTAACTGGTTCAAGATCACGCGGGTAAATGTGGGAAAGAATATCACTGGAGCAATCTTGCACCTCCCGGGCTATTCTAAAGGCGAGCCCGGAGAAGTCCTTTATTGTTTTAAGTTCATGCCCCTTCATTACAACCTGCCCGGCCAGACCCACCCTGTGTCCACCAGGTATGGTAATAAATCCCCTGCTAATCTCTTCTTCAAAGGCATACAAGGAATTGTCGCTGATTGAAGCAATACTTCGGTAAATGTCCTCTGCACTGACTACATAACCCCGCTTCAGATTTTCCTCGATCTTGCCCTGCTCATCCAGGGTATAGTCTTTATCGCCAACCTTTATCAGCAAAGCTTGCCCAGAGCGTAAACGAATCTCTTCCAGTCCCATAAAATACTGGGCTTTCATCTTAAGGATAATTTCTTTTATGGCTGGTGATAGGTAAGGCACGATATTTTTTTTTATGATGTCTTCTTCCTTCAGATCCACATTCACACCACCCTTAAACTTAGGGATCACGAAATAATCCGTTCCATTATTTCATGATCCCTTAATAAATATTGGACTTAGCTGTAAAATATGCCAGATTATAATGTCTATGCCCGGTTCTTTTTATGAAAAACTTAGGTAGAAAAAATAAAAAAGCTATAAGCTGGTGCAGCTAAAAAACATGGCAAGTATTAATATGCTATCTTCTTGACAATTGAGACGACCGGTCATATACTTTGTGTTATGAAAGATATTAAGAAAAACACCAACACCAAAGAAATACTATTGGAAGCTGGTATTCGCCTGTTTTCGAAACATGGCTACCATGGAACAGGGATCAAGGAGATTGTTGAGGCATCAGGGATACCTAAGGGATCTTTCTACAACTATTTTCAGAGCAAGGAGGAATTTGCCGCAGAGATCGTTCTGCATTATGCCCAAATGAGCTCCGCGAGATGGACGGACTATCTGGCCCGGGGCCCTGCAGATGACGCTTTTGATCGTCTTTATCAGTGCTTCGTATTAATGATTGAGTACCATGAGGTTTGTGATGTAAAGACGGGCTGTCTGGTAGGTAACCTGGCCGGGGAACTGACTGAATACAGTGATTTATGTCGTGCCACCTTAAGGTCGGCATCAGTTGCTTGGTGCCAACACCTGGCCTATCATCTAAGACTGGCGCAGTTACAGGGTACCGTTCGTAAAGACCTTAATGCTGAGGAACTGGCTGAATTCTGTTGGAATGCCTGGGAAGGCGGTCTTTTGCGCATGAAATTAGAGAATTCAACGGAACCGATTCGCAACTGCATTGCCCTTTTGTTTAATGGCTTCTTAAAACCGTAAAATCACTCAGCTCGTATAGCATCAAATTCACTATAAAAGTCCAGAGGAGGATAATTCTTGTTAGATTTCAACTTTTATGGCCTGAACCACTCCCATACCCTGGCAGTTGTTTTGCCGACTATGCTGAAAGTACGCCAGCAGGAAAAACACGAGAAACTGCTGCAATATGCAGAGCGTGTCTGGGCAATAAAAGAAGGTAGCGAAGAGCAGAAAATTGATGCAGCTATCGACATGACACGTAAGTTTTTCGAATTATACAGGTTAAATAAGAAAGGAAGATTATTATGAGCTTATTTAGTATTGATCGAGATAAATGTAAACGCGATGGACTATGTGTAAAGGATTGCCCGGTCCGAATTATTGAATTGACTGATACAGAGGCGTTCCCATCTCCAGTGGAAAACGCCGAAGAAAACTGCCTGAAATGCGGTCACTGTGTAGCGATCTGTCCTCACGGTGCTTTAAGTTTAAAAGATATGCCTCTTGATGAATGTCCTCCCCTGCAAAAGGAACTGCTTCCCGATTCGGAACAAATAAAGCAGTTCTTAAGAGCCCGGCGCTCAGTACGCCGCTTCAGGGAGCAAACCGTGCCTCATGAACTTATCAGCGACCTTATTGATACTGCCCGTTATGCGCCCACCGGAAGCAATAAACAACAGGTGCACTGGACCGTGTTCGAAGACCCGGCCGAAATTAAAAATCTTTCCGCTCTGGTGATTGACTGGACCAATTTGATGATTCGACAAATGCCTGATGAAGCTATGGCCAAGCGCATGGAGCGTTTAACTTCCACCTGGAATAATGGCGTAGACCCGATACTGCATGGGGCTCCTCATTTGATTGTGGTCCATTCTCAGGCTGATCTGCCGTCGACCCAGACTGACTGCGTGATCGCCCTTACCTATCTGGAACTCTACGCCTACTCCAAAGGGCTGGGCACCTGCTGGGCTGGCTTCCTTAATTCGGCAGCCAATACTTATCCTCCACTGGCTCAAGCCCTGGGAATACCTGAAGGACACCAATGTTTTGGCGCAGTCATGATCGGCTATCCCCTCTATAAATATATTCGTATCCCGAAACGCAATGCCCCGCTAGTAACCTGGCGCTAAGTGAAGAAAGATCTATAAAACCAAGAAGGAGGAAAAACATATGTCCAAGGAACAGTCACTTCTAAAAGAGTACCCAATGGGTGATATGCCCCTGCAGAACCGAGTAGTTATGGCTCCCCTAACCCGCAGCCGGGCAGATAATCCTGACAATGCACCGACGGATCTTATAGCAGAGTACTATGCCCAGAGATCCTCGGCCGGACTGATTATAACCGAAGGTTCGCAGATATCTCCAAGGGCAGTGGGATATATCAACACCCCGGGAATCTATTCCCCGGCTCAGGTGGAGGGATGGAAAAAAGTAACCCGTGCGGTTCATGAGCGGGGAGGAAAAATATTTCTCCAGCTATGGCATGTAGGTAGGATGTCCCATCCAGACTTCCACCATGGTGAACTTCCCCTGTCGGCTTCGGCCTTAAATCCCAACTCCAAAGCCTTCACCCCGCAGGGATTTAAAGATACGGTTACGCCCAAGGCCATGAGCATAGAAGAGATAAAAGAGACGATTGCTGATTATGGCCAAGGCGCCAGGAACGCTATGGCTGCTGGAATGGACGGCGTTGAAATTCATTCATCCAATGGATACTTGCTCCACCAGTTTTTTAATCGCACATCCAATATTAGGACGGATGAATATGGCGGGTCCATTGAGAACAGAGCCAGAATACTCTTTCAGGTCATCGATGAGGTTAAGAAATATGCGCCGGAAAACCGCATCGGGATTCGCCTCAATCCTTCCCTGCACGGGACTTTCGGTATGACCCTGGATGAAGAAACCATTCCCACCTTTGATTACATTGTAAAACGGCTTAATGATTATAAACTGGCGTATCTGCATCTCTCCGAGCCTTTTACAGATGTGACCAATGTGCCGGGAGCTGAACCCCATATCGCCCGGCGGTATAGACCCATTTATAAAGGGACTCTTATTATTAACAGCAACTTCGATCAGGAGAAGGGAAATCGGGTTATTGAAGATGGCCAAGCTGATTTGGTTGCCTATGGTAAGCTCTTTATTTCCAACCCTGATCTGGTCGAGCGATTTGCCCGAAACGCGAAGCTGACCGAGTGGGATCAAGATACGTTTTATACTCCCGGTCCCAAAGGGTATACAGACTATCCTGTGCTCGGGTAGAAAGGGTCGAATTAAAGGTAAATATTCCTTGGGGAGTGGAAATATCTTAAATATCGGAGGCGTATAAGATGCTTTACAGAACTTTTGGAAATACCGGCCAGGAACTTTCCATTCTCGGCTTCGGATGTATGAGGCTGCCGATAATAGATGGGAAGCATCATCAAATCGACGAAGAGAAGGCCACTCAAATGCTGCATTATGCTATTGATCACGGAATCAATTATGTTGATACAGCCTATCCGTATCACAGCGCAATTCCTATGCAAGAAGGAATGAGCGAGATATTTCTTGGCAAGGCACTCCAGAACGGGTACAGAGATCAAGTTAATCTTGCCACCAAACTTCCCAGTTGGCTAATAAAGAGCCGCGCCGACATGGACTATTATCTTAATCAACAATTGGCGAGGCTGCAAACGGATCACATCGACTTTTACCTGGTGCATTCCTTGAATGTACATTACTGGCAGCATCTTAAACAGCTGGGGATTTTGGAGTTTTTGGATTCCGCTCTAGCCGATGGACGGATAAAGTATGCGGGATTTTCTTTTCATGACGAACTGGAGCTATTTAAAGAAATTGTTGATGCCTATAACTGGTCATTTTGCCAGATTCAGTACAACTTTATGGATGAGGAATATCAGGCAGGTCGGGAGGGGCTGGAATATGCAGCCGCCCAAGGACTGGGAATGGTTATCATGGAGCCGCTTAGAGGAGGCAGTTTAAGCACCAGGATTCCGGACGCAGTTCAAGGCGTTTGGGATAAGGCGGATGTAAAGCGAAGTCCTGCCGAGTGGGCCCTGCGCTTTGTTTGGAACCATCCCGCAGTCAACGTTGTACTGAGTGGAATGAGTGAGATGGAGCATGTCATCGAAAATATTGGCATAGCCGGCCAAGCTTATCCTGATTCATTGACGGATAAAGAAAAAGGGCTAATTGAAACAGCAAAAAATATATACCGGGCCAGAACCAAAGTCAATTGCACCAGCTGCCGATATTGCATGCCCTGCCCCAACGGGGTGAATATCCCCGGCAATTTCAGTCTATTGAATAGTGCCTATATGTATGATGACATTAAGGGCGCAAAAGTATATTATGGTTTTTTGCAAGAAGGGAAAAGCGATGCAGCCAACTGCATAGAATGCGGGATCTGCGAGGAATTATGCCCGCAGAATATACCCATCAGCGAGAAACTAACAGAAGTGTTGCAAACGCTGGGAGAATAGCTTATAGCCTGGTGGAAAGGAGCTGACAGATGACAGTATTATATTTTGATTGTTTTTCTGGAATTAGCGGAGATATGACCCTCGGGGCACTGATTGATATGGGGATTGATGTTGAACTTTTCCAAAAGGAATTAAATAAATTGGATCTTACCGGTTATGAAATTTCCGTTCAAAAGAAAACCCAATTCGGTATAACCGGAACGGATATCGAGGTTATTTTGGATAAACCCAATCAGAATAAAGCTCGCAATATTCATTCGCATCCCCATCATTCGCGTAATTTAAAGGATATCGAGTTGTTGATCAACTCCAGCCAACTGAGTGAGAAAATAAAGTCTTCTAGTGTGGAAGTTTTTCGGGAAATTGCCAGGGCGGAAGCCCGGGTACATAATACCAATATGGATGAGGTGCATTTCCATGAAGTAGGTGCCATCGATTCTATTATAGATATTGTGGGCACCGCGATATGCCTTGATTTGCTGGGCGTGCAAACTGTCTTTTCATCTCCTTTGCATGACGGATATGGATTTATAGAATGCCAGCACGGTATGTTGCCCGTTCCTGTACCTGCTGTCATGGAAATGCTTGCCAACAGTACTATTCCCATCCCAGTCATAAGCGAAAACATAAGTACCGAACTGCTTACGCCAACTGGAGTGGGAATCATCAAATGTATTGCTGCTAGCTTCGGAAACAGACCGCCGATGATTATTGAAAGAGTCGGGTATGGCATGGGCAAAAGAGAAACGGGTCGGCTTAATGCCCTAAGGATTACCCTGGGAACGCTTTATGAAGAAAATGGACCTATGGAGGAAATCATAACCCTGGAGAGCAATATAGACGATATGAGTCCGGAAATTATTGGATATTTGATGGAACGCTTGCTGGAAAACCAAGCCCTGGATGTCTTCTATTCCCCCATATATATGAAAAAGAACCGCCCGGCGGTATTGATCACTGTTCTGGGCCATTTAGATAATGAAGAGAATCTTGCTCGTATTATTTTGGAGGAAAGCTCGACCCTGGGTATACGCAGAACTGTAGTCAAGCGGTATTGCATGGACAGGGATATAGTAAATGTAGAAACGGAATTGGGAATGGTAAGGGTAAAAGTAGCATCACAAGGCAGAATAAAGAAAATTGCACCTGAATATGAAGACTGTAGAAAAATAGCACAGCAAACGGGACTTCCGCTTCAGCAAATTTATCAGATGGTAATGCATAAGGCAGACGCTCAGCCAAACATTGTCATGGCAGTAAAAACACATCCGCAAGAATAAGGGCAACCGGAGCAGCCAGATTGCGATACCAATTATACTTAATTTTTCACACAGTCTGACATTGCTTGCTTCCTGTATCATTAAATAAAGGAGGATGCGATAATGTTGAAACATGTATTTTCACCCGGAATGATTGGAAAAATGGAGATTCCTAACCGTCTGGTGGTTCCTGCCATGGTTATGAACTTCTGTAATGAAGATGGCAGCGCCACAGAACGATATATTGCCTACCATGAAGAAAAGGCTAAAGGCGGCTGGGGTCTTATCATTACCGAAGATTACGCGGTAGACCCCAAGGGCAAAGGGTTTACCAACATTGCCGGACTATGGGATGATAGCCAGATAGAAGGCCACGCCCAATTAACCGCCAAGGTACACCAACATGGCGGTAAGATAGTGGCCCAGATTTACCATGCTGGTCGGCAAACCAACCATTTTGTTATTGGCAGTCAGCCGCTGGCACCGTCTCCGATTCCCTGTCCAGTTAACCAGGAAATACCCCACGAACTGACCATAGATGAAATTTATGAACTGGTTGATAAATTTGGAGAATGTGCCTTAAGGGCTCAAAAAGCAGGCTTTGACGGGATAGAATTACACGGAGCCCACGGTTACCTAATTGCCCAGTTCATGTCGCCCTATTCCAACAAGCGGGTGGATGAATATGGTGGCAATATATTAAATCGTATGCGTTTCCCCCTGGAAATTATAGCTAACATTAGAAACCGGGTGGGGAAGGATTTTCCTATCATCTTTAGAATTTCCGCCGATGAATTTGTTACCGGGGGCAGAACCATCGAAGATACCAAAGTTATAGCCCGTTTTCTGGAAGATTCCGGGATCGATGCTATCAACGTCTCCAGCGGCGTTTATGGCAGCAAAAGGATAGGCGCCCCTGCTTTTGTACCGCATGGCTGGATGACGGACTTCGCCGCCGAAGTTAAAAAGGTGGTTTCGATTCCAGTGATCACGGTGGGACGAATAAACGACCCCTTTCTGGCTGACTCCATATTAGCCTCCGGCAAGGCTGATTTTGTGGCCATGGGCCGGGCTTCACTGGCAGATCCGGCCCTGCCCAACAAAGCACTTGCGGGCAGGTTTGAAGATATTAACCACTGCATAGGTTGCATGCAGGCCTGTTCAGGAAACATAGCCAAAGCCAAACCGGGCGGATGCCTGGTAAACCCCCATACGGGAAAAGAGTATCAATATCAAATAAAACCTGCTGCCAACAGCCAAAAAGTCTTCGTAGCAGGCGGAGGGCCGGCTGGCATGGAAGCTGCTATAATTGCGGCGCAAAGAGGCCACCAGGTCCATCTCTATGAAAAAACAGACAGGTTGGGCGGACAGTTTACCCTGGCGGCCGTTCCTCCGGGCAAAGGAGAAATTGCCGAGTTCATCGTCTGGCAGGCCAATCAGCTCAGGAAAAACTCAGTAAACGTTCATTTGAACTGCGAACTTACCAGCGCAATGGTAGAAAAGGATAGGCCGAATGTGGTAATAGTTGCTACTGGCAGTAGACCCTTAATTCCCGATCTGCCTGGCAATGACCGGCCTCATGTGGTAAGCGCTCATGACGTGCTGGCCGGAAAGGCCTATGTCGGTAAACGCGCCATTGTAATTGGCGGTGGAATGGTGGGTTCCGAGACCGCCAGTCATCTTGCCAACCATGGCAAAGAGGTAATTATCGTGGAAGCTCTTCCTGAAATCGCCCTAGATGAAGAACGTGATATCAGAAACCTCTTAATACAAGACCTTGGGGAACGTAATGTGAGGATCTATGTCAACACCCTTGTAAAGGAAATTATGGAGGACGGAATCATCGCTTCGGTTAATGGAAAAGACGAAAAAATCGGTCCAGCCGACACAATTATATTCGCTGTAGGACTTGAATCTGCGAATGAACTCCGCTCAAGACTTGAAAAGCAGGTGGAAAAGGTAATCACTATCGGTGACGCTGTTAAGGCTAGAAAAGCTCTGGAAGCTATTGAGGAAGGATTTCTCGCTGGATTAGAAATATAGGATACCTAGTATAATTTATCGGCCTACCACAAAAAAGAGAGAAGCCTTTCTAAGAACTTCTCTCTTTTTTATATTCTTTTACTATTATCAACTGGGATGGGATTCCCCGACTTCAAACTCTTCATCTACCGAAATATGCTGGTGATCAAAGGATCCATCATTGATAAAAATAACCTCGTTGCAACTAGGGCAGGTTACTTCGATAACATCTTCGTCATCCATAATATCCGATTCAATATAGAGTTGTTCTCCGCAATTACGGCATTCCAATTCCATATAATCATCATCTAGTACGCTTTCTTCCAAGTCTAGCAAATCATCATCGACGCTTTCAATATATTCTTGCATCTCATCAAATTTGGTCTGGATACCACTAATTTCATCCGCGATCTCGTTTAACACATTCAGTATCCCGGATATGATTTTTCCCTGGGGGCTCCCCT
>CAYWFX010000047.1:0-22697 GCA_964457945.1 uncultured Syntrophomonas sp. | reverse complement strand
CGCCCCCAGCATCCGATCCGGCCCGCTGCCCATCAGGACAACAATTATATCGCTGTGTTGTGGCTGGTCCTGCACCACCAAAACACGACCCAGGCTGGGCAAGAATAATCTAACTAGCACCAAAATTCCTAAAATAATTAATAGGCTTATAATTAGCTTTTTTGGAAAAAAGCCAATTGGCATCTTCATGTTTCACTATCCTCCAGAGCCTCTTTTCCTCTCAATACCCTTAGTCATTCGCGCCAATTTCTCCGGTCCGTTCCATATGAGCATTTATATATTCAACCACCTGCCGAATATCTTGAGAACGGTCTTTCGGACAAACCAAAATGGTATCTTCGGTTTCCACCACCACCAAATCTTCAACTCCGAACAAGACTATTTTCTTGTGACTGCTTCTCCCCAGACACCCAGAACACTCAATAACCGAGGTATTCCCAACCAATGCATTTCCCTGTTCATCCTGATCAAGTACGGCTGCCAGGGCGTCCCAGCTGCCGATATCATTCCAGCCAAAGTTCCCCTCTAATACCGCCATTCGTTTACATTTTTCTGCAATGGCATAATCGATAGAGATACTGGGGTAGTTAGGATAGTCCTCGAGATAGGCCTCTGAACCTGCTTGAATCTTGTCGTATAATAGGGGCAAGTGTTCTTGCATTAAACTCGTCCATGTTCCTACACTAGCAATAAATATCCCGGCATTCCAAAAGAAATTGCCTTTTTTTACATAAGATACCGCAGTATCTATCTCAGGTTTTTCATGGAAAGCTTTGACTAGATTACTGTCTTTTTCCGCTACCCGCTCAATATAGCCATAACCGGTTTCAGGATAAGTTGGAGTAATACCTATTGTTACCAGATATCCTTCTTTGGCCATTTCTTCTGACTGTTGTATAATACGCCGGAACTCTTGATCATTCTCGATATAATGATCAGCTGGAAAAATACCCACCACCTCTTCAGGGTCATAGTTAGTTGATGCCAGTAGCAGACCTACTGCCGGTGCAGTATTCCGACCCATCGGTTCAGTAATCACTGTAAATTCTATGCCATTCTTTTCAGCTTCAATGGGGCTCTGTTGCTCGTCACCACACACAACAATTAAACACCCCAATAATTGCAAACGTTGTAGCGTCATAGTAAGTAAGCTACCTCGCCCCATGAAATCGCAGAGCTGTTTGGGTCTTTTTTCGGTGCTTTCGGGCCATAGGCGTACACCTTTTCCCCCGGCTAAAACAACAGCGATCATTATACTTCCCCCTCCATCGTCAGAGATCATCAAACCATATGATTAGATAGAATGATGGAAAAATTGGTAATTGTAAATAGTTTGGTATTAGTTCTGTTAGACACTAATATTCTATTTTATTTAAACAAATATTGTCCTGAGAATCATTTTAAAGTCACTCACCACATTCGCTCTATCAGCATACTCCAGGTTGATCCTAATCTTATCTGGCATAATTTCATTTATATAAATATACTCGGGGTCAACTTCCAACCCATTTACTTCGCTTGTAGCTGCTAATAGCTCGTTTTCGTTTCTATACTTGATAGATGCAGGATCAGTAATCCCCGGCATGATATTTAGCACAGCTTTTTGTTCTGTCGTGTAGATTTCTACATATCGCTTCACTTCAGGACGTGGCCCAACTAAACTCATTTCACCTTTTATCACATTGATTAGCTGTGGCAGTTCATCCAATTTATATTTACGCAAAACATGTCCTGACCGGGTAATACGCGGATCATCTCCTACGGTAATCGCTCGACCTATTTTATCCGCATTAACGACCATTGTACGAAACTTATATATCTTAAAAATCTTACAGTTTATTCCCACACGTTCTTGCCGATAGAAGACCGGACCCTGACTATCTAGCTTGACCCACACCGCTAAGATAATAAAAAATGGCAATAGGACGATGAGTCCTGGAACCGTAAAAAAAAGATCAAAAAGACGTTTCATACTTATCACCTTAACAATTCAATAACTGCCTGAACCACTCTTTCCTGATCTTGTTCGGACATACGGGTGTACAGAGGCAAACTAACCTCACGCTTATAAGCATTATAGGCACAGGGAAAGTCGTCAGGTTTCAATTGATACGTATCCCGCCAATATGGATGCAGATGCAGCGGAATGAAATGCACACTGCAACCAATCCCCCTACGGAACATCTCAGCAATAAAATCATCCCTGCCGATTTTAGCATCATCCCTTAAACGTATAGCATACAGGTGCCAAGCATGCTGATCACCTGGTAATGGACGAGCAGGAAGGATAAGAGGTAAGTCCTGCAAAGCTTCATCATACTTACGCGCCATGGCTTCACGCTTTGCCCGCATATCGTTTAATTTACACAACTGGTGAATACCCAGAGCAGAAGCAATATCAGTCAAGTTATATTTAAACCCAGGGGCAATCACTTCATAATACCAGGACGGTTTATCGGAAGTATACCGATCAAATGCATCCCTATTGATACCGTGTAAACGCATTACCCGGCAACGCTTAGCAATCTCTTCGTTACGAGTAACAACCATCCCACCTTCCCCTATGGCCAATGTCTTAGTTGCATAAAAGCTGAAAACCGTAGCATCAGTGTCGAACGAACCGATAATCTTCCCATTATAGGAAGTAGGTAGAGAATGTGCCGCATCCTCTATCACACGCAAATTATACTCCGATGCGATGTTTATAATCTCCTGCATATCACAAGCCAATCCCGCAAAATGCACTGGTATGATTGCCCTTGTCCGTTCTGTTATCGCATTCCGAATCTGTTTAACATCAATGTTCAGCGTTTTCGGATTAACATCAACAAAAACCGGGTCTGCCCCCAAGTAACGTATTACTTCCGCTGTAGCAGTAAAGGTATAAGGGCTAGTAATCACCTCATCCCCCGGGCCAATCCCTATAGCTTCCAAAGCCAGATGCAGTCCAGCCGTAGCAGAATTAACCGCTATAGTCTGGATGCCCTCACCTATAAACTGTCCAAATTCCTCTTCAAACCGCTTCGTCTTCGGTCCTGTTGTTAACCAACCCGAACGCAAGGAATCAACCACTTCATTGATTTCTTCCTCACCTATATCAGGTAAAGCAAAGGGTAGAAATTCTTCCATAGTAACACCCGCTTCCTTCATTTTTCAAAAATAAATTATCTAATAATGCTCAATTGACTCACGTCAATTATGAAAACATTGTTTAGAAGGCGTAAGCTGTTTAAATTACCTCCTCTTAACACCACAAAAATATTATCTTAATGGGTTCCTAAGAAGTATCGGTATTCAATCATGACCCTGTCTATTGGAGCAATGAAATTACGCTCCCTAATAAATCCTAAATTTGAATAAAATTGGTTTACTCGATTGTTATTGTTCGCATCCGTATACAAATAAACCATAGAAGCCTTAAATGCTTCTGCTTGGTTTAAAAATGACCGCACAAGCTCCTGCCCTATGCCATATCCTGATTGACCGGGTAGCACTGCCACTGATGATAATTCACAGACATTCGCTATTTTCTCGCGACCATCTCCTGTTCGACCATAAGAAGCAAGCACTCTTTTAAATAATCCTGGTCGCTTCAATACAGACCAAACTACCTTAATACCTAAAACCCATCTTCTATTTCTTAAGAAATTATAAAACATATCCGGCTCAACAAAACCTGATACGAAACCAATTATTTGATTATCATTTTCATATACTAGTAATATGCCTTTTTCATAACGCAAGATTATTCTATAATATTCAATTAAAAAAGATTCTCCCAGTTGAGTCATAAAGAAATAAGGAAAGGCTGCTTGATGGACTTTAACGATATTAGACAAGTCATGTTTTGTGGCTTTCCGAATCAAATAACTCATTGTTGACTCCTCGAATGATCAATGGGTATTTGCGTTAACCTGTTGATTAATCTGTTATATTCTTTAGTAATTGTATCTCGAGACAAATTTTCTTCCACATACTTCCGTCCATTTGAACCATATTCCATACGTTCATTGGGATGATTATATAAGCACTCAATATTTCGAATTAATTCACAAACATTTCCCGGTTCCCCTACCAGTCCAGCGTTGGTAGATAATATTACCTCTGCCAATTCTGATTCTTGATCAATACACCCTACAATTGGTCTCTCTGTAGCCATAATCGTCCACGTCTTGCTAGGTACAGAACTTTGCAACGTTCCTGGTTTCATGGTAATTAATGCTATATTGCACGAACTATAGACCTGAGCGACCTTCTCTTCTGATTGAAACGGAAAAAAACGAACGTTTTTGATTTTTCGATTCCTTACTATTTCAGTCATTTCCTGTTTACGCTGACCATCACCAACAATGACAAATAAAATTTCATTGTTATTCTGAAAATGCTCGGCTGCGTTAATTACTGTTTCAATGTCCTGATTATATCCAATGTTTCCTGCATACAAAACAACAAACTTATCGCCTAAATCATTTTCTAAAACAAACTGATTATTCTCTTGGTTACAGTACGCTATTTTATTTATATCGATCCAATTGGGCAATAGTATTGGTAGTGCAACAGAAGATACATCATGCACATGTTGCAAAAATGAATCACTTATGACTGTAACAACGGAAGCTTGTTCATACGTTTTTCTTTCAAAAAAACTAAAAATATTTAAAAACCAATTTATTTTTATTACACCTGAATTTACAGCAGACGCTGGAAACACATCCTGAAGATTATAAATTACAGGTATTTTTTTACCGATGATCAACAGGTTTGTAAACGGAGGAGTAGACTGCACAAAAAAGACATCAGACTTAAAGGAAAAATAAAAAGCTACAAAAAAAACCCAGATCCAAAACAATATATATTCACTTATCCGCGTAAAAACGCCCTGTCTTCCCACAAAAGGGTTTGGGCATCTGAAAACTCGTGCTCCAAACTGTATCTCCATTTTTTTTCTAATTTTTATAAACTTCCTTTTCTGCTCCAAAGAGATTCTACCAGGATAATTCGTTAATACCCGAACCTGATGACCCGATTTTACTAAATCCTCACATAATGATCCAATAATTGGCACATTGGCTGCAATATCAGGATAATAATATGGAGTTATAACCGTAATTCGAGCCATAATTAGGAGTCCCCATAGTTAGTTTTGTACCAGTCATAACTCTGGCGGATACCATCCCCCAGACTCGTCCTAGCCTTCCATCCCAAACTACTCATTTTACTTACATCCAACAACTTCTGTGGAGTCCCATCAGGCTTTTCAGTATTAAATCTCAGTTCCCCAGGAAAATCCACAATCTCCTTCACCAAATAAGCTAACTCCGAAATGCTAACATCCTGCCCACAACCAATATTCACAAACGTTCCAATCTCCTGAAACGAGTGGTTTTCCATCAGAAAGATGCAGGCATCCGCCATATCATCAACGTATAAAAATTCTCGCCTAGGTTCTCCTGTCCCCCATATCTCAACCGAAGGAGAATTCCCCACCTTGGCCTCATGGAATTTGCGGATTAGCGCAGGCAGAACGTGAGACGTCTCCAGATCAAAGTTATCATTGGGCCCATATAGATTTGTAGGCATTACTGATATGTAATCCGTCCCATACTGTCGGTTATAGTACTCACACATTTTTAAGCCAGCAATTTTTGCAACCGCATAGGCTTCATTGGTAGGTTCAAGAGAACCAGTTAACAAATACTCTTCTTTCAAAGGCTGGTCGGCAAGCTTAGGATAAATACATGAACTACCTAGAAACAAAATTTTTCTAACCCCTCTTTTGTAAGCAGCCTGAATAATATTCGTCTCTATGACCAAATTATCGTATATGAATTCTGCCGGATAGGTATTATTCGCTTGAATACCTCCAACCTTAGCTGCTGCCAAAAAAACATACTCTGGCCTCTCCTTCTCAAAAAACGCTTCGACTTCTGCCTGCCTCCGCAGATCCAATTCCTCAAAGGGTTTCCCAATGATAGTGGAATAAACTCCATCCTCCAAACGGCGCTTGATCGCTGAGCCCACCAAACCTTGATGCCCAGCAACGAAAATCCGAGAATCCTTCTTCATTTTCTAACACCTCATAATCTAACACTCATAAATAGTTTATTCATTATAGTCATTGACCTTAAAGCCATTTTTCTTGCAGTACTCATCCTTGCGTGCTTCCTCCAGATCAGCTTCAACCATCATCGCACACAATTCACTAAACCTTACCCTGGGAGCCCAACCCAGTTGAGCCTTGGCCTTGGAGGGATCACCCAAAAGCAGCTCCACCTCGGTGGGTCTGAAATAACGTGGATCAACCTCCACCAAAACCTTGCCGGTAGTAGAATCAACTCCTTTTTCATCTACCCCTTTGCCCTGCCACACTATTGTGATACCAACCTGAGAAAAGGCTAGTTCAACAAATTCCCTCACAGTATGAGTCTCTCCCGTAGCAATGACAAAATCATCAGGCTTATCCTGCTGCAGCATCATCCACATTGCTTCCACATAGTCACCCGCATATCCCCAGTCACGCTTCGCCTCCATGTTCCCCAAATATAAACTGTCCTGCAATCCCATAGAGATGCGCGCAACTGCACGAGTAATTTTGCGGGTAACAAAGGTCTCTCCTCGAATCGGTGATTCATGGTTGAATAAAATACCGTTGCAGGCATACATGTTATATGCTTCCCGGTAGTTAACTGTGATCCAATATGCATAAATTTTGGCAACTGCATAGGGACTACGTGGATAGAACGGAGTCTTTTCCGTCTGCGGATTCTCCTGCACCTTACCATATAGTTCACTGGTTGAAGCTTGGTAAAACCTAGTCTTGTCACCCATGTTAAGAATTCGTATCGCCTCTAAAATACGCAAGGTACCTAAACCATCACTATTTGCTGTATATTCAGGAGTTTCAAACGAAACCTGGACGTGGCTCTGTGCTGCCAGATTATAAATTTCATCCGGTTGGACTTCTTGAATGATCCGTATTAGATTGGTAGCATCGGTTAAATCCCCATAGTGAAGAATGAACCTGACATCGTCTTCATGTAAATCCCGGTACAGATGATCAATTCGTGCCGTGTTAAACATGGAGGCCCTTCTTTTAATCCCATGAACTTCATAACCCTTTTTCAATAGGAACTCGGCTAGATATGCTCCGTCCTGACCGGTTATGCCAGTAATCAATGCAATTGGGCTCATTATATATTACACTTCCTTTACATCTTCATTTGATAATTCAAAGAAAAAAGAATTATTCAAATTAATTCTGGCTTTAGACTAATCTATCCCTATAAGTATAATATTGGTTAAATATAACAAATGATAATAAATAGGCCTGTTATAATTAACTTATGTTTTATTGCAACAGTGGGCAACTAGCTATCCCCTGCCAACATTTTTAATCGTATACTGTCTAGTCCTTTTAATCCTAACCTTCTTTTGATATAAAAACTGTTTTTATCAAGATCTTTTTCTTTCCAGTTCATTAGATCTTCCCATTCTTTATTTTTAACTTTATTAAGAACAATGTTTTCTTCACTTGGATCTTGTGCAAATGAAGTGTCATCAGATTGAATATATCCTGTTTTTAATGCTTTAATAATCGGATCTGAACTCCCACCTTCAAAATATATATTATTATAAATATTATTCTGGGGTTTTACATAATTTGTATACTGCGCAAATCTCTTATGAAGTATATATAAATATCTTAATGTATTTCTCATTACTTCTTCTTTATTATGATTATTTAATTGATCTAATTTCCACAAATCATCTTCACCATGTATTTGGATACTAAAATTAGCATTACAATACGAAGATGGCGTTAACCCAATAATCCTTTTACCTAGTAATCCAGCTTCAATAGCTGCAGTTCCATGTTGTACAATTATTATATCTGCTTCATTAATTAAATCCATTGTATTTGCATTATCATTACTAGGTATAATATATATGTTTCTCATCTTTGCCCATTCCGTATAATATCTTTCTGATTTATAACCATTTTCAGTGGCACCAACATTAACCGACCAATAAGGATGACATCTAATTACACAATCATTATTAGATACACCCAATTTCTCAAGTATATTATCCAAGGCGTCGCCATTACTCTTCCATTTAACCATGTAGTCATTAAAATTAAAAAATTCATGATTACTACTAGGTACTATTAATACCTTATTATTTGAATTAATTGGCCAACTACATTGCTTATGATTCACATTAAAAAGCTTCCAAACATAATTCTTCTTCATTAGCATTTGTGCACCAATCTTAGCTGCATAATAAGATTGTGCTAATGTCATCGGTAAATCTATGTAATCTTGAACCATTTTGTTCATTGATTTTAGCCCTCTACAGTCCTCGTTTACTTTTAACGCGATTCCCGGGTATGCAGATTCAAAAGTAATATAAGGTATTTTTTTATCCTCACACGCAGTTAGCACTGCCCTCGGTAAATCTAGCCTACCATTAAAAAGAATTACAGATTGAAGGTCATTATCTTCAATCCATCTAACTGAGTTTTCATACACAATATTAGCTGAATCATATAGGTTCTTTTGAGTATTAATTACTTCATCACTAATACTGTCAGCATCAGTTTCTATTCTATGTAAGCTAAAAGAAGCTGAATCCACTATGTTTACTAATTTATCGTGTGGAAGGTTAGCCTTAATATATTTTTTTATTCCTGTAATATTTTTAACACTAAAAGATCTACAACTTCCAATCAAACATTTTGAACATTCAACTAATTTGCTATTTCCTTTTAGTAACCTATTGTAACAAAATGGTACTGTGGCATCACAGTTTAAAAAATATGATTCATGTCCAGACCTACCTAGAAGTTCAGATAAATATATCATGTTATGAATGTTTCCTCTATATGGATAAATTGACGTATAACCGATTCGCATAAAATCATCCATCCTCTCTAGAAGTATTCTAATTAAGTTTCATTACTAAAATAAAACATGCTCTTATCAACTTACAATTCTTCCATATTCGATTTATTTGCTAATCCCATGGTTTAAATTCATTGTTAAACCTTTTATTCGATTTCGAACCAATTACTAATTCCGTAAATTATCCTAGTTAATATTTCCATCTCTATAAAAGCGATTGGTATAAAAATATAATATGAAAAATTATAAACAGGGAAAAACGGCGATAAAAATACTATCATTAAAACTGCTAAAATAAAACCTAAATGCATACCATTTCTACGGTAGTATGTCATCATAAAAAATAAAGTTATTCCAAATAAAATTCCTATTATAAATGCTCCAATAATTACTCCAATAAAACTGTAATCGTAATATAGAGAACCTGGAAGAGATATAAGAACACCAGTATCATAAGCATTAGGTTCTGATGATGTTTCAATAATTCCTAATTGTTTCATAAAAGCTTTAATAGAAACAAAAGTAAATTCACCAGGATGATTATTTAGTGAAAAAGCTTCTTCTGCAACCCATTGACCATGAATTAAGTAACTGCCAACCAAAACAAGTTGGTTTATACTATCATAACTACTGAAGTTATAATAAAAATTTTCATTCAATTCACCACGTAGATTAGCTATATTTAAATATGCATCATCAGATGAGCTTACTCCTCCAAGTTTCGCACTAGAAGCAAAAATTTGCATTGAAAAAATTAATGCTATTAAAAATATTACTGTTATTTTTAAATTAATAAATTTAATTTTAGAAAATATGCTTTTTTTCAAATTCTTCCTAATAATAAGTACACATAATATAATGATTACTAATAAAAAAACGTTTGAACGACCACCATTTAGCATTGCGTGACCGAAAATAACTATTAAACTAGATATAAATCCTACATTTTTGTTTTTTGTAGATAGACTCTCCCAGTGAAGCAAAGTCATTACTATAGTAACATAGGCTAATGGAATCAATAAGTTACCTACAATGCTAAGAAAAGAACCACCTAATCCTTGTTGCTCTGAGATAAACCACTGATATCGTGCATTTCGCAAACCATATGAATAATTAATTCCTCGAATTATTATTCTATCATATGTAATCATGATAAGTCCTATAATTGAAATGATTGATGATGATAATATAATAAAATTAAGTTTTTTTTTGCTCATTTTAATAATTAATTTGCCTTTTTTCGTTAAATTTGTCATTCTAGTTCCGGATATTATTTTTTTCACAAAATAAGCCGTTATAATCACAATATTAATAAATAATATATTTATTAATACATTATAATTGTTCGGATAACTAGCATGTGCAGGAATAATCAATAATAATATATAGCAAAATATCCAAGCATAACAAAAATATTTTAAATAAATATTAAGAAACATCTTCTTTTTATTCAATTTTCTACTCCTTTTAAGCAAAATATTTTTTGCAATTAAATCCAATTAATATTATCTTATATTACGATTTCTTAGTATATTTATTAGTAAATCAAATTCTTCAATTTTTAATAAGCGAATAAGAACAAAATAAAATAGCATGCCAAAAATACCACAAATGGTTAGCATTAATAAATCGGCCATATTAAATTTGCTTAAAATATTATTAAATGTGTAATATAAAAATAAACCCACAATTAATGTAGCTAGACAAATCTTTGCTATATTGATTAATATTAACCTTCCAGCAAGGTTACCAATTTTTTTTCGTAAAACCCAAAATAAAGGTATTAATCCACATGTAATAGCAATTGAATTCGCCAAAGCTAATCCGCCATGAGCCAGATATTTAATTAAAACTAAGTTTAAAATGATGTTTAATACTACAATACCTATTCCAATTAACATAGGAGTTATGGTGTCATTCATAGAATAAAACACCTTCTCTAAGATTTGTCTTAAGGATACAGCAGGAAGTCCTAATGCATAAAAGAATAAGGCAAAAACGGTTAAATTAGTAGCTGAATGATTAAAAGCTCCTCTTTCAAAAAATACCCTCACTAATGGTTCGCGTAAAATAATCATTCCTACAGTAAAAGGTAGAATTATAAACACTATAAAATTAATTGATCTTCTTAAAGAATATATTAATTTTTCATTATCTTCTAAAACTATTGCTTGCGAAAACTCGGGATACATAACGTTAGCTATTGGAGTTGCAATTATATAAAATGCTAGTAAGTTTACCGTACTCGCATAATTTAAAGCTGCTATACTACCTTCAACTAACGTTGAAGCAAGCATTCGATCAATTACAAGGTTTATCTGAATTGCCCCACTACCAATGATCACCGGGGTAATAAGCTTTCCTAATTTTTTAAGACCGACATGCGAAAAATCAAGTATAAATCTAAACTTAAACCCAGCATTTCTTAAATCCGGTACTAGAAATAGCCATTGTGCAGCAATTCCAATCAAAGTTCCTACTGCAAGACCAGTTATTCCCCATATCTTTCCAACCAACAACAAAAATATAATTATACATATATTATACGGAATTCCTATAAATGCAGGAAAAAAGAACCTTCTCTGACTGTGTAAAATCCCTGTAGCTAACCCCGCAAGTCCTAAGAATAACATCATGGGTAAAAGAATACGACTCAATTTTATTGCTAAACTCAATGTCTCATCATGAAAACCTGGTGCTACTATTTGAATAATATATACTGCAAATAATTCTCCAATTAAGATTAATAATGCAAGCACTATAGCCATAATAGTAGTAACTGTGTTTAATAATACTAGTACGGATTTTTGTCCCAGTTTATCCTTATATTCAGTAATTAAAGGGATAGTTGTGGTAGTTAATGCTCCGCTAATCATAGAAAACATTGTATACGGTATAATCAATGCAACTAGATAAGCATCTATAGTAGCAGATGCACCAAATAAAGCCGCTGTATATATTTCTCTAATAATACCCAATATTTTGCTCAGCAAAGATCCAATAAAAATTATGAATGTATTAATTATTAAAAGATGGTTTTTCTTATTATTGATTATCAACACTTCACAATCATTCTCAAATTGAACTATGGAACAGTTTTGCTACTAAAAATCCATCAGCAGTACATCAATATATTCCCAACATCATAAGCACTAGTTTCATAAGACTTATTTTATATACATAAGAAAAAAAGTTATTTTACCATACACTCCATCCGCCATCAATCACCAGGTTTTGTCCAGTAATATATCCTGCCAAAGCGCTTAATAGGAATACAACGCCTCCAGCTATATCCTGAGGCGTTCCCATCCTTCTCATTGGAGTTTTTTGGCAATATTTTTCAACAAATGAAGTTGCTTGTCCATCAAAAATTCCTCCAGCACTGACACTATTGACTCGTATATTATAGTTAGCTAAATAGGTAGCTAGATACCTAGTAAGATTAATAATACCGCCCTTAATTGCTGAGTATTCCGCTGGCATAGTCATTGGAGTTCCTTCATAAAGTCCGAAATCAGGCCCTAATATGCCATATATAGAAGCCATATTTACTATATTGCCGGATTTCTGCTTCATCATTACCCGAGCAACTTTTTGGCTTACATTAAAATAACCATTAAGATGCATATCTATATTTTCTCTCCAACTATCTAACATAATATTTTCAAATATAGTTCCATATTCAGCATTTCGCGGATAAGCATTATTAACTAATCCATAAATAGGCATAGATAATTCTTCTAGTTTAAATAGTAAGTCATTAATTGATTGTTCTGAAGAAATATCCAGAGGATAGGCAAGAACTGATGCTTGATATTTTTGATGCAATACCTCCTCCAACTCTTGTCCGGCATTTATATTTATATCTGCAATAATTACGTTAGCTTTTAACTCCGCCAATGCTATACATATTTCTCTTCCAATTAAGCCGCAAGCTCCGGTGACTATGACATTTTTATTTACCAACGATAATCTTTCTAAATATTGGCTCACTTTACTCACCTCATTTTGAACTCTATAATAAATATATACTCAGTTGATTCATCTGAAACGCTTTTACAACAAAGATTTATATAAATTTACCCTGCGATCAGCTTTAATAGGAAACGCTTTTCGATAATCCTTCACTCTATCTCTTAAAAAATCTATAGGAACTAAACTTTCCTGATTTTCAATTTCGTGTAACACACATCCCTCTGGGTCAATAACCATTGAGTCACCTGAATAAGAAAGTCCTCCTTTTGACCCTACACAGTTTACACCGATAATATAAACCTGATTTTCAATAGCCCGTGCTCGTAATAAGGATCGCCAGTGTTCTCGTCTAGCTTCTGGCCAGTTAGCTGCTATAACTATTATTTCTACCTCGTTGGAAATAGCCTGAAATATTTCAGGAAATCTCAAATCATAACATAAAAATGTTGACATTTTTATTCCATCAATTGAAAAGCAGCTCACATCATTACCGGGTACAAAGAACTTATCCTCTCCCCCATAAGAAAAAGGATGTATCTTAATATAGTCAGATAACAACTCTCCTTTCGCAGAGACAATGCTATAATGGTTTTGGGCTTTGGATTGAACCGCCTTCACCCATCCAAAACCAAGATTCATTTTATATTGGCTGGCAAGTTCTTTGAAAAATTCAAATGTCTCACCGCCAACCTCAGCAGTTCTCGTTATATTCATAGAAAAACCTGTCAATGTCATTTCAGGAAAAAGTAACAATTCTATTCTTTCAAGATAAGCCTGTTTCACAAATTTTTCTACCTTCAGTCGGTTTTCTTCTTTATTTTCCCATGCAATATCTAACTGGCATAATCCTATCTTCACAACTAATTCCACTTCCTAAATACAGGTTTTATCGGCCTACCTTCCAGATATTTGTCAACACCATCATCTAGAGCTTTGCTGTATACCAACAGACTACGCTGGATAGCTTCCAGTGTGGTACTAATCTCCCCATCACCATGCGAATAACTGATGGCTACCCAGGGCATGAGAACACCTTGTTTGATCATTTCCTGCACAAACAAGGTTCTAAGTTCCAGAGAAGCCTGCCCTGTTTTATCTTTCGTAATAAAATTAGGGGAACAAGGCACTCCCATGAACTCGAAGTAATCAGCTATTTCTAAATCTCTCGCAATCTTGTTTGCACCATCTATTAGCATCCTGCCTGATTTCCATATTCGGCTAATTACGTCTAATTCCTTATATACCTTGAGAGTCTCAACAAATGCACCTAATCCACACATTTCTGCCCCATGAGTAGTAGATATCAAAAAAACTCTTTCCTTATCGCTAAACAGACCTCCCAGTTCCATTATCTCCCGTTTACCACCTAAGGCTGCAACTGAAAACCCATTAGCCATTCCTTTACCAAATGTAACCAAATCAGGTTCAACCTTGTAATATGCCGCTGCTCCCTGCAAATGCCATCTGAAACCTGTTATCATCTCATCCAGAATGAACACCGCCCCATGCCCGTGGCATAAATCCTTCAGTTTATTCAAAAAATTATCTTTTGGTTCCTCGGTGGTAGCAGGTTCAAGTATGATTGCAGCTATTTGATCAGGATATTTTTCGAAAAGTTGTTTAGCTGATTCCATATCATTGAAATTGAAATTTAGTGTCAGCGCTTTATACTCATCAGGTATACCAGCATCCATTACAGTGTCACCTATAAACCAATCGTCATAAGAGAAAAATGGATGCTGGGCACAGCGGGCAACGTATTTTTTCCCTGTATATGCGCGAGCAAGTTTCAGAGCAGCAGAAGTCACTGTGGAACCATTCTTAGCAAACTTCACCATATCTACCCAGGGAATCGTTTCACAAAGATCGCGTGCTGCTTCAATTTCAATTTTGGAAGCTCTGGTTAAGTTGTTACCATTATGTATTTGTTTTATAGCTGCATCCGAAATACGATCAAAATCATGCCCAACAGTTATCGCTCTAAGGGCCATACCAAAGTCCAAGAACTTATTACCTTCTAAATCCCACACATAAGCCCCTTTCCCTCTTTCTAATATGGGCGGAGCATTAAGTGGATAGCCATCATCAGCCCTGCTATAAGTATGGGCTCCGGCCGGAATATAGTGATGTGCATATTCTTGATACTTTTTGTTAAGACTCATTTTCTTACACCTCTTTCTTCTCAAGTTGACTTATATTTTTCATAATAGCTTCAACACAAATTAAGTCCAGTAATTCATCAATTTCGAATGCTTTCCACCTTGGTACAACAAAAGGCAGTGTTCGTTCATGATAAAAAGTTCTTTTCTCCAATAATATATTCATATCTGATATATACAAGGAACCTTCAAAAAAATAAACATCAGGTAAATCCTGCCGTCTGACTGGAGCTGAGAAAGATTGACGTATGTATGGTTCCAACAGACCATTTTCGCCAATTTTGACATCAAAAAATGGATGAGCAGCCTCCACCTTACTAACTCCTACAATAGAATCAGCAATTAAGCGATTATTTTCTAAAGTTGTTAGTGCATTATCAATATCTGCTGATTCCGTTAGGGGAGAGGTTGGTTCAAGTAGCAGAAGGTAATCATAATTCTCCCCCATCCGGCTTAATAAATTAATAACATGCTCAATAACCGAAATAGTTGTTGCTTCATCACTTGCAAGGTCGTCTGGTCTTAAGAATGGTACATCTGCCCCCATTTCCAACGCCTGATTTGCAATCTCTTGGCTTTCGGTTGAGATAATAATCCTGTCAACATATTGTGACCCTTTGGCTGCTCCTATAGGCCACCCAATTAAAGGCTTCCCATTAATTTCTCTCAGATTTTTCCCTGGGAGACCTTTAGATCCTCCCCTTGCCGGTATTACTGCCAAAACACTTTTTCCCTCAATCATTATTGATCTTCGCTTCCTTTTTTATATATTTTCACCAAAAACTACGGACTACTTCACGAAGAATTCATCATAATCGGTATTGGCTCGTTCAAAATCTGCAATTTGACCAATATCCATCCAATACTCTCTAATAGGAAAAACTGCCGTTTTTTTACCCTGTTCTAAAAGTTTCTCAAACAGCTGCGTCATATTATAAAAAGTATCTTCTGGAATCAGATCCAGAGCTTCCTGACTTAACACATAGACACCCGCGTTGATAAGACAATGATGAGTAGGTTTTTCATTGATACCCATAAGATTGTTGTCTTCTATTCTTGTTACTCCGTAGGGTATTATGAATTCGTAATCTCTTACACACATTGTAGCTACGGCCTGATTTTTATTATGGAATACCAACAACTGCTCGAAATTCACTTTTGTCAATAAATCACCATTCATGACAATAATGGGTTTATCAATCCGCTCGGGAATAAGCCCCAGTGCTCCAGCTGTCCCTAATCTCTTAGTTTCATGGATATATTGAACATCTATTCCCCAACGGGTACCATCGCCAAAATATTCGTTTATCATTTCAGCCCTATAGTTAACCGAAAAATAGAACTTTCTAAATCCATATTCTCTAAAGTTGTCCACAATAATTTCCAGGAGTGGCTTGGGACCAATTTTCAAAAGTGGTTTAGGACATTTTTCAGTCAGAGGTAATAACCTGCTTCCCTGGCCACCTGCCATTAAGACCACTATGTTGTCCTGGCTATCAGGTTTAAGCATCTTATCCAATGTTTCCAAGCCAACCACAATACCCTTATCATCGACCACTGGTATCTGGTGAATCTCATTAGCTGTCATTTTTTTCAAAATATCGATGCGTTCTTCCCATATCATAGCTACAGTTGGATTTTTCGCCATTAGTCTGTGAACTGGTTCATTAATCGTTATCCCTTTAAGAATCGCCCTTCGAATATCACCATCAGTAACAATTCCCAAAATTCGATTCTCTCCATCCACAACAATTGCTATCTGTAATGCTTCTCGGTCAATGATCTCAATGGCTGTTAACATAGTGTCCGAAGGCCCAATTAAAGTTTTTTTCCAATCTTTCATTGGTTCACCACCTTTGCCGGTACGCCCATTACCGTTGCCCCGGCAGCTACTTCTCTAATAACCACTGATCCGGCAGCAACGATACTATTTGCACCTATTTTTACTCCCTGTATTATGGTCGCACCTGCTCCAATCAAGGCTCCATCACCAATCTTAACTCCACCTGAAATAGTTACTCCTGGCGCTATATGAACATGAGAACCTATAAAAGTATCATGATCTAGTATCGCCCCAGTATTGATGATCGAATTAGCACCTATAATGCTACCCGGTTGAACAACTGCTCCAGCCATAATTTGGATCCCTTCTGAAAGTTCTACATTTGAGGATACTATAGCTGATTTATGTATTACTTGAGCAAATTGGTATCCATACCTTTTGAAGCAATCAAATATCTCCTGGCGTCGACTATGACCATTGATCTTTCCAATACCATTAATCAGATAGATATCTTCAGCAGAAAATTTTGAAATAATATCATCTTCTCCTATTATGGGAATATTAAGCACTGTTATATTGCACTTATTGCTTATAGAATCAGTAATGCCTATAATATTAGCTGAATAACTTTTCAGGGTATCTATCAAAACTTTTGAATGACCTCCTGCGGCAATAATTATCAGGGGACGGCTCATTGTTCAACCACCTCATCAGGTTGGTAATTTTTTTTGGATTCTTTGCCTAAACAGTCCCAATAAGTAATCGGTGGACTACCTGTTCCAGGACGCTTAACTCCCAAATTATCCTCTGTAAATTTTTCTCCCCACTTTATCTCTTTAGTCGCTACCAAGCTTTTTCTAGCTACAGCCATATTTTTCATTTCTGAAACTGTTGGGCTCTTAATACCCGATCCCAGAGCAAGCTCAACCTGACGAATAGAATTTACCATTTGCCTTAACTCACCTAGCTCCAGAGATGCCTTGTGATCAGGTCCTGGCAAATTGCGATCCAGTGTAAAGTGCTTTTCTATTATAACTGCTCCTCTTGCAACTGCGGCTATTGGGACAACTATCCCCTCAGTATGGTCTGAGTACCCTACCGGCAGCGACAATTTGCCTTTTAAGGTATCCATTGCTCTAAGATTTACCTCGTCAAAAGGTGCTGGATACTCAGTTGTACAATGTAAGAGAATAACTTTTTCCCTAAGAACTCTCTGCCCTTCGATTGAAGAATATGCTTCTCTAAAGGCTGCTATTGAAGGATTTTCATTCCTACGGGTAAAACCAAAAGCCAGAACCCCTAACGCCGTTTCCACTTCATCAATGGTACTCATTCCCGTTGATAAAATCAGCGGTTTACTTGTTTGGGCAACTTTCAATAACATGAGCGCATTGGTAATCTCTCCCGACGGTATTTTAAGCCGAGCAACATTTACTACATTGACTAGGAAATCAACGCTGTCCAAATCAAAGGGTGTTGACATGAATTCAATCCCCCGCTTCTGGCAATGTTCTACCAATACTATATGCTGCTCTGCAGTTAGTTCTAGTTTCTTAACCATTTCCAATTGTGATTCTTCGCCACCAGTATTCCGATTCTGGTATTCGGCTTTAGGTGCAAAACGACTAACTACTTGTTCAGCTTTAAAGGTTTGAAACTTAACTGCATCAACCCCGGCATCTGCTGCAACATTAATCAGTTCAATGGCCATATCCAAAGAACCATTATGATTAACACCTGCTTCGGCAATTATAAAGACCTTATTCTTATCATTCATGATATAACTCCATCATAAAAAATTGTTTCTTTAACAAAACGGAATAATCGGGAATGCTTTTCAAAATTGACAATATCCTAATAGAACTATCTCCGTCACCATATGGATTCTGCACTGTTGAACAATCCCTATTAAAAGCATCATTAATTGCTTCTTTTATCGCCAATGCTTGGGGTTTACAATTAACTACTGATAAGGCCTGTAATCTTCCTTTTTGTCTGTCTCCTATATTAACCGTAGGTTTATTAAATGATGGCACTTCATATAGCCCACTTGAAGAGTTGCCTACTACAACATCCACCTGAGAAATGGTGCTAAGGTAGCGAACTTGTCCTAGCGAAGTATACGCCTTGGCAGCAGGGTGTATTTCCACATAATCATCAATCATTCGGTTGATAATCCGCCCTTCGGTATCAGCATTTGATTTGGTAAAAATAATGCCGATATTATTTCCGAGACTATCCAGCGCCTTCAACAATTCTGCCAACTGTTCCACTGAGGAAACATTATCTAACGTTACAGGATGGAAGGTAACTAACAAATTCTTTTCTCTAAACTGGAAAGCAATATCCTGTTCTAATTCATTACGACTGAGTAACTGAACTCTTTTAATATAGTCAATCCCCGGACTGCCCACATTATAAATATGCACGGGATTCTCTCCCAACTGCTGAACCCTCCGGGCAGATAATTCATTGCTCACAAAGTGGAGCTGTGCCATTTTGCTAATACTGTGTCGAATTGCTTCGTCAAAGGCTCCCTCGGTAGTATCACCGCCTATAAGATGAGATATAGGAATTCTAGTAATCAGTGCCACCTGAGCCGCTGCCAGTATCTCATACCTATCACCAAGGAGAACTGCCATATCGGGTTTTAACTGATCAAATGCATCGGCCAAACCGATGGTAGCTAGGCCTAATGATTTGCTTATTCCAACTGCTGTATCACTGGAAAGCAACATTTCTACTTTTTCATTTATTGTGAAGCCATCTTCCTCTATCACCTTATAGGTCAAGCCAAATTCAGGCGATAGATGAGCTCCAGTGGCAATAATCTGCAATTCTAATTCTTCATCAGCCTGTATTTCTTTCATTAACCAGTAGAGTAATCCATAGTCAGCCCGGGTACCGGTTACTACACATATCTTTCTCTTACTCATGTTACTCTCCTAAAAAGGCACTGCTGGGAATATTGATAATCCGTCGTTCTAGACTTTCTGCTACGCTCAAGTCCATCATCGGACAATCTTTATACATGGTCAATTTGTGCATTAAGGTCCAAAGCGGTCGGGTCATAATGCCTGCTTTATTAGTCAACTCTAGGAGATTGTCCCTCTCACCTATATTTTCCTGATCAAGGATCAGTACATTTAACCAGTAGTTGCTACGAGCAAAATCAGGTTCAGTAAAAAAACTTATTCCGGGAATATTACGAAATGCTTCTTGGTAACGCTTGGCTAGATTTCTCTTCTTTTCAATAAAGCTCGAAAGCTGTTCTAATTGGGCACATCCTATAGCCGCATTTATATTTGGCATACGATAGTTGTATCCTACCATATCGTGATTGAATTCCCATTTATGCGGAATCTTAGCCTGGGTAGTTATATGCTTAGCCAGTTTTGCTATAGACTCGTCATTGGTGAGGATGGCTCCTCCTCCTCCGGTGGTAATGGTTTTGTTACCATTGAAGCTGAGAGTTGATACCAGTCCCATGGTTCCAGTATGATGACCTTTATAGAAAGATCCCAATGATTCAGCCGCATCTTCAATCATCTGCAGATTAAATTCCCGACATATTTCCATGAGCGGATCCATGTCCACCGGGTTTCCAAAGGTATGCATGGGTACTACCGCTCTGATCCTTCGCCCGGTCTGCCGATTAAAGCAACCTTCCGGGTGTAGTTCACTTATCTCTTTTAGGTAGTCATACAGTTTAGCGGGATCCAGTCCCAGCGTCTTTTCCTCGCTGTCCACAAAATGAGGAATCGCTCCACAGTAACTTACCGCATTGGCAGTAGCAATAAAGGTGAGGCTTGTCAATAGAACTTCATCCCCTGCCTTCACCCCGGCAAGTTGCAGCGCTATATGTAGGGCAGCTGTACCATTGACAACGGCAACTGCATAAGCAGCACCCGTAAAATCTACTAGGTCTCGTTCGATACGGTTTACATATTCCCCCACTGAAGAAACCCAACCTGTATCCAGACAGTCTTTTACATAGTTCCACTCATTACCTTTAAAATTTGGTTCATGTAGTGCAATAACGGTTTTGTTTATAGGCAGAACCGTTTTTATAGCGTTTATTACCGCTTCAGAACTAAAATTATTTTTCATATGTTATATACTCCAGTCCGATACTTACTCAAATTATCAGTTCTGGTAAACCATTCTATCGTTTCAGTCAAACCTTGGTGAAGACCATCCAGCGCTGCATACAATGGTTCCCACCCTATTAACTCTCTAGCCTTAGTGTTATCTGCCCACAGGCGATCGACCTCACTCTTTTCTGGGCGCAAACGTTGATTATCAGTTTCTATTTCCACCTTAACCCCCATAATATTAGCAATCATATCCACCAGATCGCCAATGGAAATCTCATAATTACTTCCTATATTAATAATCTCTCCTACCGAACTATCTGCCTCTGCTACCGATATGAAACCGTTAACGGTATCCTTCACATAATTGAAATCCCGGGTAGGATGGATGGCACCTAGTTTCAGCTTCCTCCGGCCACTGGCAATCTGGGTAATAACAGCAGGAATTACAGCCCGGGCAGATTGACGTGGCCCATAAGTATTAAAAGGACGGACAATCGCTACCGGCATATTGAAGGAATTATAAAATGAAAGAGCCAGCTGGTCCGCTCCGATTTTGGTTGCCGAATAGGGTGACTGTGGTTGCAACGGATGCTCCTCATCAATGGGGACATATCTAGCCGTGCCATATACCTCACTGGTCGATGTATGGACTACTTTCTCTATTCTCAGTTTCCTGGCAGCCTGAAGGATATTTAGAGTTCCCTTTATATTAGTATCTACATATGTATCCGGTGAATGATAGGAATAAGGAATTGCAATTAAAGCGGCTAGGTGTAGAACCACATCACATCCAGCCATAGCCTGCTCCACTCCATGGGGGTCTCTAATATCCCCAGTGAAGACATCCAAATTATCCTGTATGTCTTTGGGTAATGTATCTAGCCATCCCCAGGAATTGAAGGAGTTGTACATTACAAAAGAACGTACATTTATCCCTTGGCTTATAAGGGTCTCCGTCAGATGAGAACCGATAAATCCATCTGCACCTGTTATAAGAATTTTTTTGTTTTTAAGATTCATGATTATGCCCTCACAAACTTTTTTATTTTCGCACTTCTCGCGTCGGTAGGCGCTGACTTCCTGCGTCCTTGTTATATTCTGTTAGGATTTGATTTATAAGCTCTACAGAGTCATTACGATGTAGAAAGGCATTCTGGACAAAAAGCTTATCAATAATACCCTGTATATTTTCGCAATTATTATTCTGATGACGGGAAGATACATATATTCTCTCATGCCGGGTAGCAGCTATCTGCTCCCGAGCGGTAAATAGTTCTTCGTAGAGTTTTTCTCCAGGTCTTATCCCTGTGAAATTGATATGGATATCTTCCTCCGGTTCATATCCATATAGTTTTATGAGGTCAGTAGCCAGATCTACGATTTTAACCGGCTCACCCATATCCAGAACAAATACTTCTCCTCCGTCAGCCATCGCGCCTGCCTGCATTACCAATTGCACAGCTTCCGGTATGGTCATGAAGTAGCGCGTCATGTCCGGGTGAGTAACCGTAAGCGGGCCGCCTTTTTGAATTTGTTTGGTAAAGGTGGGGACGACACTGCCTCTGCTTCCCAGGACATTCCCAAATCTTACGGCTGCAAATTTTGTCTTACTATGGTTATTGATATCTAGTATTATCATCTCGGCAATACGTTTACTGGCTCCCATAACACTAGTGGGATTTACAGCTTTGTCCGTAGAAATTGCAATAAACACCGCAACTTCAAATTTATCAGCCATTTCAGCTATATTCTTAGTTCCGATAATATTATTTTTTATAGC